>NZ_JBNPXX010000005.1:0-517068 GCF_050433085.1 Pseudomonas sp. RC10-4-2 | reverse complement strand
ACGTTGTGCCACTCCCAGTCGGGGAAGCAGCGCTCGAGCCACTCGGCGAGCCGCCTGAGGCTCTCATGGCCCCGGAAAACCAGGGGTTCGCCGCTTTCCGTGGTCCAGTTGCCGGCGCAGCCGTCCTCGACGAACAGGCTGTGCCGCTGCAACCGTTCGGCCCCCTTCATGCGCATGTAGTGCTCGACCGTGGCACGGTTGCGCCGACGCAATTCCAGGTTGTCGGTAAACCCTTTCAACCGTTGGTACTCTCGCATGGTGCGAATCTCCGCCAGTTCGAATCGACTGGCATCCATACCGGAAAGAAGACATCGGGATGACAGGCCGGAGAAATTGCCGTGAAGCTTTTTCCGGGCAAAAGTTGCCCGCTTCGGAGCGTCTCCAAAGTTTCAACTAATGCCGAATTGCCATGACCGAATGTTTCGCCTGAAACCCAGTTGTAACCAGATTTGACAGGGGACAAACTTATAAACGCTTTTTTGCAATAGCCATAACCCCTTAAAAATTACAGGTGTGGGGCATCGATTCCGTTCTATTCTTTGGCCGGTTTGCCAAGCGCCCGGAAAGTTGCACTAGCGTGCCGGACAACAGGAGGACGGGCGCAATGGCGAAGGGGGCAGCGGGGAAACGCTGCCGGTGGGAAGGCTGCGCTCAGGCGACCGGCGCAAACGCTATCCGGCCATTCGGTGAATGGCCGGACGCTTGCGCGGCGGCCTCGCTAGGCGACGAGGCGTCGATTCAGTTGAGCAGGCCGATGGCGTAAGCCTTCATGGTGGCCTCCGCCTTGTTGCTGGAGTTGAGCTTGCGCATCGCATTGACGATATGGAACTTCACCGTGCGCTGGTCGATCGACAGGATCAGGCCGATCTCGCCGTAGGTCTTGCCCACCGCGGTCCACTTGAGCATCTCGGTTTCCCTGGCGGTCAGGCGCACATTGCTTTCCGGGACGATGCGCGGCGCCAGCAGGTCGCCGAAGGTAGCCTGCAGCATGCTGGTGATCCAGAGCAGGAAGGATTCCTTCTCCAGGATTTCCGTGGCGGCGATGCTCTCGCTGGAACGCACCAGGGACAGCATGCTGATCAGCCCGTACTTGCCGCGGACCGGGATCGACCAGCCGTGACGGATGCCGTGATGCAGCGCTTCCTCCCAGAAGAAACGGTTCTCCTGGAAGTCTTCGCCATTCCAGATCAGCGGGGTGTATTCCAGAAGACCATGGCGCACGATCGGGTCGATGGATGTGTAGTCTTCGGAGATATATCTGCTTTTCCATTCCCCTGGGTAATTGGACAGGAAATGATATTTAGGCGCGGTCAGCGGGAAAGGCGCCCGCGCACCGAATGAAAAGAATTCGAATCCATAATTACCGCATATCTCGAGAACCAGGGAGAAGAACTCTTCCTCGGTTGTTATTCTTGACAAAATCTCGAGATATCCCTCTCTCTCATCATGCATGCCAGCTTCACCAGTCAACAATCGATCCCGGCAGGATTCGGTTCTTCAGCGTTTTTATTCTTTTTTGTTTCCGTCTTATCCACTCATGACAATTCCCTTTATCAAGCCGGACCTGGAAGTACATATCGCCACCGGCCCTGTGCGGGTGTTCCGGACGAGGTCTAGCCCATTCGCCGCCCGCCGGGCGACGACGAAACGAGGCTGAAGAGAACTTCTCGATGAGCACGGACACGAGGCGCCGCGCAGGAACTGCGCTGGGCTGGAGGGGACGGCGCCCCGGATCTTTGCGGAAACCGTAGAACGGCTCTCCGATGGGCCTCACGGCGGTCTTTCTCATTGTTCTTCTCGCACGCTCCATCGTCGTCGGGAGAGCCTCCCGACAACAAACCTTGGCCCATGGCGGGCCTCGTCGACGAGGCTCCCCGGGGACCAGAAATGGCAACTACATACTTCCCCCCCTATCTCTCCGCAGATACCTGCCCGGAAGGGCAGGTTGTCCCTGCCGGGCTGTGACAATTTAATTCGACCAGGCATTTCATTGTCCGTGCCGATTTTCACGAAGCGCATTCTGAGGCAATTAAAAAGAGCGCTCCATTCGACCATGGACAAGCTATCCACGCCTGACCGAGATCGCCTTCCGAATATAGCGAAGCGATAACCGCAGCCTGCCGAGAAGTGCTTCAGACAATAAACAGGACGCTGGCCTTTCGTATCGATGAAAGTTCCGCATGGCGTCCGCCCCTAAGGAAGAGGAGATAAATATGATTTATTACTTGATCGGAGTGGCGCTATTCATCTTCATGCTGGAACAGTTGGTTCCCGGCTGGAAATTGCCCAAGGTGAGCACCTGGGTGGCCCGGGTGATCTTCCTCAACATCGTCCAGGTGTCGATCGCCCTGCTCGCCGGCATCACCTGGAACAAATGGATGATGGGGCACAGCCTGCTGCACACCTCGGATGCCCTGCCACCACTGCTGGCCGGCTTCGCCGCCTACTTCGTCAACACCTTCGTCACCTACTGGTGGCATCGCGCGCGCCACGCCAACGACACGCTCTGGCGGCTGTTCCACCAGTTGCACCACGCGCCGCAACGCATCGAGGTATTCACCTCCTTCTACAAGCATCCGACCGAGATGGTCTTCAACTCGCTGCTGGGCAGCTTCGTCGCCTACGTGGTGATGGGCATCAGCATCGAGGCCGGCGCCTACTACATCATGTTCGCCGCGCTCGGCGAGATGTTCTACCACTCGAACCTGCGCACCCCGCACGTCCTCGGCTACCTGTTCCAGCGCCCGGAGATGCACCGCATCCACCACCAGCGCGACCGCCACGAGTGCAACTACAGCGACTTCCCGATCTGGGACATGTTGTTCGGCACCTACGAGAACCCCCGCCGCATCGACGAGCCGCAGGGCTTCGCCGGCGACAAGGAGCAGCAGTTCGTCGACATGCTGCTGTTCCGCGACGTGCACAGCCTCCCCGGAAAAACCCAGCCCGCTCCCGTCCTGGTCAAGCCCGACGTCAGGTGAACGCCATGATTCCAGACATCGATTCCCGTCTCAGCCGGAACATATTGAAATCCATCTCGTATGGCCTCCCCCTCGCCGAAGTGGTCCCCGACCATACCTATGCGCAACTGGAAACGCGCCTCGGCGAACTGAAACGCAGGTATCTGGAGCTGCGCATCTCCCACGGCGCGCGCGAGCTGCCGTTCAGCAACTACCTGTTCTACCTGATCCTCCAGTCGCGCCACCAGGAATTCGACTTCAAGCTGCGCCAGGGCAACTCGGTGGTCACCAACATCCACCGATTCAAGAGCAAGGGACGCATCCCGTCCCTGACCACCCTGCTCCTGGCCGATGCGGTCAACGCCAAGAGCGAGCTGGAGCTCAAGCATCCGGACATCCCGCAGCTCGACCGCCACGCTCGCGACATCGAGCGCTGGCTGGCCGCCGGCAACGTCATGCCGCCCAGCGAGCGGGCCCTGCGCGGCCTGGTTGAGGCGCTGGAGCGCGCCGCTGGCGAAGGCCGTCCGTTGCACCTGGTGAGCGCGGTATGCCCGGACTACTCGCACTCCAGCGATGCCGAGGGCAAGCCGCGCTACACCTTCGAGCGAGTCGGCGACCAGCCCGGCCTGGCCGGCGCCAAGCTGGTCAGCGCCGGCCAGGCGGTGGCGGAGCTGGCCAGGGCGCGCCAGGTGGAAATCCGCCACGCGATCCTCGGCGGCGAGTTCGAGTACCTATCGTTCAACCGCAACCCCGCCACCGGCGAGACCCGCGAGGGTTTCCTCGGCAAGGTCGAGCGCCAGCTCGAGCGGATCGCCGGGGCCCTGCCCTGCCCGGCCGCGACCTGCTCGTTCTTCGAGATGTGCGGCGGCGAGGACGGCTGGCACCGGGCCCACGGCGAGATCGTCCAGCGCCTGGAACAGGGCGACTACGGCCAGACCGGGCTGGACTACCCGGCCCTGGAATCGATCTTCCTGTCGCGCCTGCCGCTCTACGAGAAATGGTTCGCCAGCCAGTCGCGCGAGCAGATCTGGGCCAGCTTCGTCTCCCAGGCCGCCGAGTACGCATTGATGGGAAAACTCTTCGGCGAGCGCTTCGACAACTTCGTCGTGCTGGCCGTCGATCACTACCGGATGGAGCCGTTCTACTCGTTCTTCGCGACCGTCCCGACGCTCTACATCCGAACCGACTACCTGTAACGAGGGAGCGCCTGCGCCATGCAAGATGAACTGTTCAAGACCCGATACTCCAAGTACGGATACGGCATCGACGTGCGCCGTACCTACAAGGACCTGCCCTGCCAGCCGTTCTGGACCTGGGTCACCGGCAAGTCGCTGAACGACCGCCCGCCGCGACGGCCGAAAGACACCCTGCTCAAGCCCTGGCAGCTCTACCTGCACATCAGTTGGGGCTACGCGGTGTTCTTCCTCGCGGTGATCTACGGCCAGCAACTGCTCGCCTCGCAGCAGCCACTGTGGCTGAAGTGCCTGTTGGGCGCGCTGATCATGTGCCTGGTGGTCAACCGCCAGCGTGGCTTCCTCCATACCTTCCACTACACCACCCATGGCGCCAGCCTGGAGAACAAGGCGCTGGCCCGCTTCACCTGCAAGTGGATCCTGTCGATCCCGATCCTGCACACCCCGCGCGACGAGTACGTGAAGCTGCACGTGAACGAACACCACAGCGTGCGCACCTTCAATACCGAGCACGACGTCGACCTGGTCTTCATGAAACAGCACGGCTTCTACAAGGGCATGTCCGAGAGCGCCTTCTGGACCCGCCTGGTGCTCGCGCCCTTCCATCCGGCGCGGATCCTCGAGCACCTGAAGTTCCGTTTCGACGTCAGCTTCGTCTCCGCCCCGCGCCACGAGCGCGTCAGCCGGGCGCTCTACTGGGCTGCGCTGCTCGGCCTGGTGTACGCCAGCGGCTACCTGGAGGCGTTCGCGCTGTTCTACCTGTTCCCGATCTTCATCCTCACCCAGTACTCGTCGTGGATCCAGCACGTCTCCGAGCACCTCTGGTTCGCCCGCAACGAGCACGGCCTGCCGCGCTTCCTGCACTACGGCTCGCTGAGCTGGGGACGCTTCCTCGGCCGCCCCTACCCGGCCGACAAGCAGGGCCTGGCCTTCGCCCTGGCGTTCGTTCGCTGGAGCCTGGGCGTGCTGCTGATCGACATCCCGCTGCGGGTGTTCTCCTTCATGCAGGACCTGCCCAGCCACGACTTCCACCATCGCAAGCCGGGAGTGAACTTCTGGCGCATCGCGCCGGAGCGCGCGGCCAACGAGGCGCGCCCCTCGAAGTTCGGCCCGATGACCGAGACCTGGGGCATGTGGGAGAACTTCCTGATCCTGCGCGACCACCTCTGCCGCGGCCAGTCGGACCCGTTCGGAATCGTCGACTGGTACCGCGAGAACCATGCCCGGCTCGCTCCGGAGACCGATGCCGCCAACCAGCCCCACACCAACCAACCCGCATCCCAGGCTACCGCCTGATCACACAGGAAACCCCATGAATACTCAGATTGCCCAGATCACCCAGAGCCTGGCAGCCAACGGCTGCGCCTATATCACCCCCAGCGACGCGCTCTACGACGAGCAGGACTGGGAACTGATGAACCAGGTCCTGGCCAACTCGACCCTGCCGTGGGAGAAGATCCTGATCGGCGACGCCGACGAGGAGAACGACCTCTACGTGGCCCGTTTCATGACCGACCGCGACCGTCCCACGGTGGTCAACCATGCGCTGTCGGAGCTGATCATCCCGCGCGTCTGCAACGACAACGTGATGAGCCTGTTCCGCAAGCTGATGGGCGACGACGCCTTCTACGTCCGGCGCATGCAGGTGAACCGGATGAAGGCCGGCTCATTCATCGGCCGGCACCTGGATACCGACAGCAACCCGGACTACCAGTACTCCATCGTCCTGCAGCTCGGCACCTACTTCTCCGGCGGCCAGTTCGTGGTCTACGACCGCGACGGCAACCTGCGCAACGACATCAAGCCGGAGCCGCGCTCGGTGATCATCAGCGACTGCAGCTATCCCCACGAGGTCCAGCAGGTGACCGCCGGCGAGCGCGTCTCGCTGGTGTTCTTCGTCAGTCGCCATGCGGACCGGAACCGGCGGGTCTATTGACCCGTCGGCGTGGAGACTCGAAGCGATGTCGAAGAACGCACGTTACGCCTGGCGCCTGTCCCTCGGCGGCCTGCTGCTGGGGCTACTGGCCTGCGCGGTCTACCTGCTGGCCGTCCCGCTGGGCTTCAAGTACGGCGAGATCCAGGTCGGCCATGGCCTGGAACACGAGGGGCGGATCGCCTGGGACGCCGCCGGCGTCCCGCATATCCGCGCGCAGAGCCTGGAGGACGGCTATTTCCTGCTCGGCTACAGCCACGCCAGGGATCGCCTGTGGCAGATGGAGTTCGCCCGCCGCTATGCCGGCGGGACGCTCTCCGAAGTGTTCGGCGTCAAGACCCTGCCGATGGACAGGTTCGCCCGCACCCTGGGCTTCCGACGCACCGCCGAGGGCATCTACGCCAACCTGGACGCGCCCACGCGCGTCCTGCTGCAACGCTACAGCGACGGGATCAACGCCTATCTGGAGCTGGCCCCGGCGGCGCTGCCGCTGGAATTCAGCCTGGTGCGCCACGAACGGCCGGGGCCCTGGGGGCCGGTGGACAGCCTGTCCCTGCACCTGCTCTATTCCTGGACCCTGAGCGCCAACCTGGGCATGCAGTTGCAGCGCCTGGCGCTGGCCGAGCACCTGGACCTGGCGCGGATCAACGAGGTGTTCGCCCCCTATCCGGGCGAGCGGCCGCCGGCCACCCGCGACTACGCCAGCCTGTACCGCTCCCTGCACGGCACGCCGGACGCCGGCAAGCTGCTGGGGCAACTGCCCGGTTCCAACGTCGAGGGCATCGGTTCGAACAACTGGGTGGTCTCCGCCAGCCGCAGCGCCACCGGCAAGCCGCTGCTGGCCAACGATCCGCACCTGCGCCTGACCAACCCGGCGGCCTTCTACCTGGCCAGCCTGAAGATCCCCGGCCTGAGCCTCACCGGCGCCAACTTCGCCGGCGCCCCGCTGTTCGTCATCGGCCATAACCAGCGCATCGCCTGGGGCTACACCAATACCGGCTCGCACATCCAGGACGCCTACCTGGAGCGCGTCGATCCCCAGGACCCGCGGCGCTACCTGACCCCGGACGGCTACCGGCCCTTCGAGACGCGCCTGGAACGCATCGCCGTGCGCGACGGCGAGACGGTCTCGCTGGAGGTCCGCAGCACCCGCCACGGCCCGGTGATCAGCGACATCTACGAACCGGCGCGGCTGCCGCAGGCGCAGCGCGACCGGCTGGTGATCGCCCTCGCCTGGACCGGCCTCGACCGTCACGACAAGACCTTCCCGAGCCTGCTGGCGATCAACCGGGCCGAAGGCTGGGAACAGTTCCTCGACGCCGCCGCCGACTTCGGCGTACCGCCGCAGAACATGGTCTATGCCGACATCGAGGGCAACATCGGCTACGTCTCCGCCGGTCGCGTACCGCTCCGCGGCGCCGACGACGACCTCCATGGCCTGGCCCCCTCGCCCGGCTGGGAGAGCCGCTACGACTGGGTCGGCTACGTTCCGGAAAGCGCCAAGCCACGCAGCCTCAACCCCCGCGAAGGGTTCATCGCCACGGCGAACCAGCGCATCGTGCCGCCCGACAATGCCTTCGACTTCGGCCACGACTGGGTCCTGCCCTACCGCTACGAACGCATCCGCGAGTGGCTCGGCGGCCCCGGCCAGCGCACCCTGGAAGACAGCCTGGAGTTGCAGAACGACGAGTTCTCCAGCGTGATGGCGAGCCTGTTGCCGAAGATGCTGGAGCAGGTCAGCGACCCCGAACTGCGCGCCAGCGAGGCCTTCGCCCTGCTCCAGGGCTGGAACCACCAGGCCGCCGCCGACCTGGCCGCGCCACTGATCGCCGGCTACTGGGTACGCGCCTTCACCCGCGAGCTGCTGCAACCGAGGATCGGCACGCAGTTGCTGGCCAGCGGCTGGAACCAGCGCAACTACGACGGATTCCTCCGGCTGATCCTCGACGGCCAGGCCGACCTGCGCTTCTGGTGCGGCCAGGAACAAGGCTGCGACCTCAAGCTGAACCAGTCGCTGCGCCGCGCCCTCGACGAACTGCGAGCCGCCCACGGAAGCGCGCCGAGCGGCTGGAAGTGGGGCGAGGCGCACGCCGCCCTCGCCGAGCACGTGCCCTTCCACAAGACCCCGTTGCGCGCGCTGTTCGACCTGAAGAACAACAAGGGCGGCGACAACTTCAGCGTCAACGTCGGGCGCTTCGACTACAGCGACCCGGCCAACCCGTTCCACACACGGATCGCCGCGACCCTGCGGATGGTCATCGACCTGGCGGACTTCGACAACTCGCGCTACGCGCTGTCCACCCGCAATTCCGGCCTGCCGTTCGACGGCGCCACCGACCTCAACGAACTCTGGGCCCGCGGCGCGTACATCCGTATCGCCGACGACGCCCCCGACGCGACGGACCGCCAGTTGGTCCTGCGCCCTTCAGCCCCTTCCTCCGGCGAGCCACGACCATGACCAGCGATCCGCAGAAAAACGCCTTCGACCTCGACTACTCCAGCCGCGAACGGCAGTTCCCCGAGGGCTTCAAGCGCAAGATAGTCGCCGACCTGCAAGAAGGAATGCCGCAGTTCGACGTGCTGCAATACTTCGGCAACCAGCCGGATATCTTCGAGACCTACGACCACCTGGTATTGGCGACCGACCCGGAGGGCGAACGGATCATTGGCATCCTGGGCGCGAAGGACTTCGTCCGCGGCTCGACGCGCTTCCTCTACCTGTGGACGGCGATGGTGGTCGACCGCTACCACCGCACCAGCCTGTTCAAGCGGATCAACCAGTTCTTCCTGCGCCAGGTCAGCGAGCGCAACGGCGGGCTGCCGCCACTGATCGTGGCGAAGACCTACAACCCGGTGGTCTACAACATGTTCCGCGCCCTCAGCGCGCGGATCCCGGGAGCGACGCTGTACCCGGACCTGGAAGCGCCGCGCCAGAGCCCGGACATGGTCGACCTGGCCCTCGACGTGGTCGGCACGCTGTCCGCCAACCTGCGCCTGGATGCGGAAACCGGCCTGATACCCGGCGGGCAACGCAGCGTCGCCCCGGATTTCTTCCCGCGCATGGCGATGTCCAGCCACGCCAGGACCAACGACCACTTCGTCGCCCACGTCGGCAGCAGCGACCAGATCCTCTGCATGGTCCGCCTCGCGCCCGGTGCCGAACCCTACGTGCAGCAGAGGATCATCCGGTGAGCGGACTCGCGCAGCGCTCCGACGACCCGTGGCTGGCGGCGCTGCCGGCCGCGGTGCTCTACGGCGCCTGGGCGGCCTATGCCAACCAGGACGGCGGCCTGGCCGGGATGGGCGTCGCCGCCCTGCTCCAGGGCGCCGCGAGTCTCCTGGCGACGCGCTTCGGCCTGTACCTGTTGCAATGTCTCGGCCGCCGCCACGGCCTTGCGCAACGCCAGGCGCCCCTGCTGGTGGTGCTCCTGCTGACCGCGCCGATGGCCGCGCTGCACTGGCTCTCGGGCACGCCGCATCCATTGGCGAGCGTGGCGCCATCGTTCGTCATCGGCTGGCTCTACTTCGCCCTCTGGGCGCGCCGCCGCCCGGGTCGCCGGCAAGCCAGCGGCGCCTAGCCGGCGCCCCCGCTCGAGCCGTTCCCCGTCGGCGGGATCGGCCCGTATACTCGGAGCCTTCCTATCCGCCCAAGGACGCGCCATCGCCATGCTGGAGATTCTCGGAAAGGCCTCTTCGATCAACGTGCGCAAGGTGCTCTGGACCTGCGCCGAACTGGACCTGCCCTACCGCCGCGAAGACTGGGGCAGCGGCTTCCGCGACACCCACGCGGCGGAATTCCTCGCCCTCAACCCGAACGCCATGGTGCCGGTGCTGCGCGACGGCGAACTGGTGCTCTGGGAATCCAACAGCATCATCCGCTACCTGGCCAACCGCTATGCCGGCGAACGCCTCTATCCGCAGCAGGCGGCGCCGCGCGCGCGGGTCGACCAGTGGCTGGACTGGCAGGCCTCCGACCTCAACCGCTCGTGGAGCTATGCCTTCATGAGCCTGGTCCGGCAGTCGCCGGCGCACCGCGACGCGGCCCAGGTGGAGGCTTCGTTGCGCGGCTGGACGGGCTTCATGGAAATCCTCGAGGGACAACTGCTACGCACCGGCGCCTATGTCGCCGGCGAGACCTTCAGCCTGGCCGACATCGCCATCGGCCTGTCGGTCAACCGCTGGTACGAGACGCCGTTCGAGCATCCGTCGCTGCCAGCGGTGCGCGCCTATTACGAGCGCCTCGGCGCCCGTCCCGGCTTCCTCGCCCACGGCCGCAACGGCGTACCCTGAGCGAGGCGCGCGATCACTGGCCGAGCGCCTTGTTCAGGCGCTGCGCCAGGGCGGTGGTGTTGGCGCCGGCGGTATCCAGCAGCAGGTAGTCGTAGTCGGACTTGGCCACCGGGGCGATGCGGTATTGCAGGACGCCCTCGACCACCTGCTGGCCGGCCGGCACGCTGAGGGTGCCGACGCAGGACAGCACGCCGCTGTCGGGATCCTTCTCGAGGATCGCCACGTCGCGCAGCGCGCTGTCCTTGAACTCCGGCGAGCGCTCGGTGATCGCGCCCTGGAGGAAGATCCGCATCAGTTGGTCTTTCACGTCCGGCGAGGCACAGGCCTCGGCCTCCTTCTTCGCGCAGGCGCTCAACAGCAGCGCGGCGCCTAATACAGCGAGCACGGGTAGCTTCATCATCCCCTCGGGGGTTGGTTGGTGATGCGCAGTTGGACTGCGCCGCCGGCGAATGATTCCCAGGCCCCGCGCGGCGCCTACCGCAGCCAGCACTGGCCAGCCGGCGCGTCTGCCAGTAGTCTGTCCGCCGCGCTGGCGACGCCGGCCCCACGCCAACTGGAGCAAGACATGTACCGAGACACCGTGACCCTCACCGTCAGCGCCGAGCAACGCGGCCGCGAAAGCGAGGCCGTGGACAACCCGAACGTCGCCATCGGCCTGGAAAGCGTCGAGCCGGGCGTGCTCAAGCTGCACTTCGAAGGCCAACTGGACGCCCCGGAGAACGCTACCCACATCTGCTTCAGCCTGACCATCGGCCTCACCTACTACGGCCCGATCCTCGACGGCGCGGCCAGCGAGAACGGCGGCTGGATGACCTTCGAAAGCGACATGCTCGACCCGGCGCAACTGGCCTGATCGACTCTCCTTCGCAGCCATCCACCATGCGGAAGGCTGCGAAGTGGCACTTTGACACCCATCCCCCGGCGGTCTATAGACAGTTGCAGAACAGACACGGAAGTGGTGGTTCAGCATGTCAACGTCTTCGACAGTTCGCCCCACGACGAGCCTTTCCGGGATATCCCAGGCCCGCTTCCAGGGGACCCGGACACACGCCTCCCCAGCCTTTCGCGGGACGACTTCTCCGCCTGCGCTCTCCCATCCCCCATGACAGCACCCGGCCGGCGACACGGGCACCGACAGCGCCAGAGCGTACCGACCGGCCTGCGTAACGGGTAGCGACCGGTCGAGTTCTGGCGCGCCGGAAAAGAATCTCCACGCGGGAATCGTCATGAAAATACTCGCCCTTCTCGCAGCCTGCCTGCTGGCAGGCTGCGCCGCCAACGCCCCGCTGCGCGATGACAGCGAATCGACCTGCGCCGACATGCGGCCTTGCAGCGACAGCTACTACGAACGCCATCCGAACTACGAGATCGGCTTCGTCGAATACAGCGAGCGCGGCAACGACTTCGCGCCTGCCAGAACGCAACGCCTGATCGACCAGCTAAAGCGCTACTCCGCCCGGGAGGACATCGCCATGGTGGTGTTCATTCACGGTTGGAAGCACAACGCGGGACGGGACGACGGCAACGTCGCCAGCTTCAACAAGGCACTCGCCAATCTCGCCTCCTCCGGGGTGCTGGGCAAACGCAGGCTGGTCGGCCTCTATGTTGGCTGGCGGGGCAAGTCGATGCATGGCCTGTATAGCGAGAACCTGACCTACTGGGACAGGAAGGCCGTCGCCGAGGAAGTCGGCCGGGGTGGCGTCGCCGAGTTGCTCGCCCAGTTGGAACGGATCGATCGCAAGGACAGGAACTATCTGGTGATCGTCGGCCACAGCTTCGGCGGCGCAATCACCCTCGGCGCACTTCACGACCCGTTGCTCGAACGCCTGCTGGCTCTCCAGGACGGTCAGCGGATACGCGCCTTCGGCGACGCGGTAATCATGCTGAATCCGGCGATAGAGGCCAATCAGGGCCTGCTGCTCAAGGAGAACAGCCTCAAGGTCGGCGCCCTGGGAACCCAGCCGCCGCCGCTGCTGTACGTCATCAGTTCGCACGGCGACAGCGCCACCCACTTCGCCTTCCCGCTCGGCCAATGGGTCGGCGTCAACCTCACCTGGAGCCAGGTGGACCTGGACAGGACCTACAACGGAACCCGCTATCGCCTCCGGGAAGAAGACCTGGATACCACCGCCCTCGGCAACTACAGCCTGTATCGGACCGCCCTGCTGATCGACCGCGAGTGCCCGCTGCCGGATGGCAGCGACAACTGCGCGCCAAGACCGCCCGAACCACGGGTGATCGACGACACCGATATCGGCAAATGGCGCTTCAGGAGCTTCTGCAGCGCGGACGGCGCCAACGCCGATCCGGCGCTGCCGCGCATGCCCTGCTACAGCAACGAGCCGGTCAACTTCATCTACACCTCGCAGTCCTTCATCGCCGACCACAACGATATCTTCAACGACCAGGTGATCGCCTTCATGGCCACCGCCGTCAGCAAGGCCATCTACGAACGTACGGCTGGCGCCTCCTACTACCGGGAGTGCCACGACCCGGTGCGGAAGAACTTCTCGTTCGGCAAGTGCTTCGACTTCCACTACCTCAAAGCCACGGCCATGCACCGGCGGCTGCAACGGCAACTCTCGGAACCCGGCACCCGCAGCGAACAGGACGTCCTCTATGAAAACCCTCTCTAGCCTGCTCCTGATCGGCTTCGCCGTCCTTCTGCTCGCCCCGCGGATGGCGCCCGCCGCCAGCGCCGCCGAAGACAAGGCCACCTATTGCGGCTCCGGCTTCACCCAGTATCTGGTTCCGGACGACGTCGCGGGCTGCTCGCTCAGCGAGGCCTGCCGCCTGCACGATATCTGCTACGGCCGCTGCGACAAGGACGGCGACCTCTACGGCAGCGCCTACTGCGCGCAAAGCGAAAAGTCCGAAGCCCGCAACATGAGCAAGCAGCAGTGCGACGCCAGGCTGCAGGCCGACATCGCCGCACAGAACGGCAACAGCCGCCTGTGCCGCGCGGTGGGAGGCGTCTACCGGGTATTCGTGAAGCACCTGGGGCAAGGTCCGTTCAATGGCCGGGAGGCACTGGACATCTACCTGAAGGTCATGCAATCGGCGCCCAGCGCAGCCGACGCCGACGCCCGCCTCGAAGCCATCCATCAGCTACAGAAGCAGGGCCTGACCGACGCCAAGGAAATCCGTTACGACGCCGAGCGTATCGTCATCCCACTCAACAGGCCCGTGGAATCGCCGTTGACCAACGGCTCGGACACTCTCGTCCTGCCGCGCAACCTCGACCGGGAACGGCTGCGCCAGCTGGACCAGCGGCTCATCCGCCAATGAGCCTCAGAATAGTGCCATCTGCCGGTCGACCAAAGTGGCGAAATCATCGCCGACGAACGGCAGGATGGCGTCGGCCACCGGCTGCAACTGCTTGCCCACGTAGTGCTCGTAGTCGATGGCCGAACGCCGCGCCTCGAGCGGCTCGGGACCGGCGACGCTGATCACGTAGCTGATCCAGCCGCCGCTCTGGTACTGCCGCGGGCGCCCGCGCTCGAGGTTGTAGTCGTCGGCGATGCGCGCCGCGCGCACATGCGGCGGCACGTTGCGCTGGTAATCGTCGAGGCGCCGGCGCAGGCGCTTGCGGTAGACCAGCAGGTCGTCCAGCTCGCCGGCCAGGGTCCGTCGTACGTAATCGCGCACGTAGTCCTGGTAGGGCTGGCGATTGAAGATGCGCAGGTAGAGTTCCTGCTGGAAGCGCTGGGCCAGCGGCGACCAGTCGGTGCGCACGGTCTCCAGGCCCTTGAAGACCATCTCCTCGCCACCGTCGGCGCGGCGCACCAGGCCGGCGTAGCGTTTCTTGCTGCCCTCCTCGGCGCCGCGCACGGTGGGCATGAGAAAACGCCGGTAATGGGTCTCGAATTGCAGCTCGAGGGCGCTGTCGAGGCCGAATTCTTCTTTCAGGTGCTCGCGCCACCAGTCGTTGACCCGCGCCACCAGCGCCCGGCCGATGGCCGCGGCCTCCTCCTCGGCGCGGGGGCTGCCGAGCCAGACGAAGGTGGAGTCGGTATCGCCATAGATCACCGTATAGCCCTCGGCCTCGATCAGCTCGCGGGTACGGCGCATGATCCGATGCCCGCGCAGGGTGATGGACGAGGCCAGGCGCGGGTCGAAGAAGCGGCAGCCGCTGGAACCCAGCACCCCGTAGAAGGCGTTCATGATGATCTTCAACGCCTGCGAGAGCGGCTGGTTGCGTTCGCGCTTGGCCGCCTCGCGGCCCTCCCAGACCCGTGCGACGATGGCCGGCAGGCAATGCCGGGTACGCGAGAAGCGGGCGCCGCGAAAGCCTTCCACCGAGTGCTCGTCGTCCGGCTGGCGCAGGCCTTCCACCAGGCCGACCGGGTCGATCAGGAAGGTACGGATGATCGACGGATACAGGCTCTTGTAGTCGAGCACCAGCACCGATTCGTAGAGGCCCGGCCGCGAGTCCATGACGAAGCCGCCGGGACTGGCTTCCGGACGCTTCTCGCCGAGGTTCGGGGCGACGAAGCCGGCGCGGTGCATCAACGGCATGTACAGGTGGGTGAAGGCCGCCACCGAGCCGCCGCTGCGGTCCGCCGGCAGGCCGGTGACGGTGGCCCGTTCGAGGAGGAAGTCGAGCAGTTCGGTACGGGCGAAGATCCGCGTCACCAATTCGCAGTCCTTCAGGTTGTAGTGCGCGAGGGCCGGCTTGTCCTCGGCGAACATGCGATCGATCTCGTCCATCCGCTGGTACGGATTGTCGATCGCCTTGCCTTCGCCGAGCAGGGTCCGGGCGACGTTCTCCAGGCTGAACGAGGGGAAGCTCCAGGTCGCCGAGCGCAGCGCCTCGATGCCATCGATGATCAGGCGGCCGGCCGCCGCGGCGAAAAAGTGGTTGTTGCGGCTGCCGTGCTCGCGCCAGCCCATTTCGTCGCCGCCACGCCCCAGGCGCAGCGGCACCTTCAGGCGCTGGGCATGCTCATGCAGGACGCGCAGGTCGAACTGCACCAGGTTCCAGCCGATGATGGCGTCGGGGTCGTGCTCGGCCAGCCACTGGTTGAGACGTTCCAGCAGCCCGGCACGGCTGTCGCAATAGTCGAGGCGGAAATCCACGGCCGCGGCATCGCCGTTGGCCGGGCCGAGCATGTATACCTGGCGCTGGCCGCAGCCTTCCAGGGCGATGGAGTAGAGATCGCCGCGGGCGTTGGTCTCGATGTCCAGCGACACCAGGCGCAGGCGCGGGCGATAGTCCGGAGCCGGCTTCAGGCGCCGGGCGAGCAGGCTGCCGTCAGCCTCGACACTCGCCTCCAGGCTGACCGGCGCGGTGATGAAGCGCTCCATCAGGTAGCGCTCCGGCGGCCGGATATCGGCCTCGAACACCTCGACGCCGGCCTGGCGCAAGCGTTTCTCCAGATTCATCAGTTGGCGATGCTGCTGGCAGTACAGGCCGAGCACCGGCCGCTGCTGGAAGTCGCGCAGCGCCAGCGGCCGCAGCTCGGCGCCAGTCTCCCCGGCGAGCAGGGACTCGACGCGCCCGCGCTGCTCGGCGAGGACGAACGCCACCGACGGCTGCGGCGGCAGCCGCACCTGCCGCGGGCCCTGCTCGGTCGCCAGCCAGAACGCGACTTCCGTGCCGGCCGGCGTATCGCGCCAGTGCCGGGTCAGGACGAACCCTTGCAGTAACTCCACCATCGACCCCGAATCTCTCGCATCCGCCGATTCTACCCGGCCTGCCTTGGGAACGCCGGCATCTTCGGTCAGCCGGCAGCAGCCAGGCGCTTGTAGAAATAGGTGGTGGGACAGGGCGTGCCGTCCGGCATCAGGGCGTAGTCCGGGATTTCCCCGACCCGTGTCCAGCCGGTCTTCAGGTACAGCCGTTCGGCGGCGCTGCCGCTGACCGTATCCAGCACCAGCAGGGACTTGCCGCAGGCCCGGGCGAGCCGGTCCAGCTCGCCCATCAGCGCCTCGCCGATGCCGCGCCGACGCGCACGCCGGTGCACCAGCATCTTCGCCACGTCGGCGCGGTGCGGCTGGTTCGGCGGTTGGTCGAGGAGCAGTTGCACGGTACCGACGATCCGCCCCTCCGCTTCCGCCACCAGCAGCAGGCGTTCATCGCCCGCCACGCTCTCGCCGACGCCGCGCCAGAAAGCCAGCGCCCGCTCCCGCGGCAACGGCCACATGAAGCTGACCGAAGCCCCGCCTTCCACGCAGTCCAGCAGTACCTCGGCCAGTTCGTCCAGGCGCGCCAGGATCTCCTCGCCAGCCAGGCGGCGAATCGTCGGTTCGGTCATCGCGGGCAAGCTCCAATGCAAGGTCGAATTTCCAATATATTGGACAGTGACTATCATGGACGAGAAAAATCCGCCAGGGCCACTCATGGATATCGACGAACTGATTGCCCGACGCCTAGCCGCCCTGCGCAAGGAGCGCGAGCTGACCCTCGCCCAACTGGCCGAACGCTGCGCGGTGAGCAAGGCGATGATCTCGCGCATCGAGCGCAACCAAAGCAGCCCCACCGCCAGCGTCCTCGGCCGTCTCGCCGGCGGCCTGGGGGTCGCCCTCTCCGAGCTGCTCGGCGACGCGCAGGCGCCGGCCGAACCGCTCTGCCGGCGCGCGCAGCAGGAAGTGTGGGAAGACCCGGCCAGCGGCTACCGCCGCCGCCAGGTCGGCGCTCTCGATCCGCGCAGCGGCTGCGAGATGGTGGAAGTGGAGATCCCGGCGAACGCCCGCCTCGACTATCCCCGCTGGGGCGGCCGGCCCTACCGGCAGCGCCTGTGGCTGGTCGAGGGTGCGCTGCGGGTGGATTACGGCGAGCAGTCGTTCCACCTGCAACGCGGCGACCGCCTGGACTTCGGCGTCGACCGCGCGGTGACCTTCGCCACCGCCGGGCAAGCCTGCCGCTACCTGCTGGTGATCCTCCACGACTAGTCGTGCGGCTTTTTCCGCCGGCGCTCCGGCGACCAGTCGAGGGCGCCGACCCGGTGCAGGTAGAACAGTCCGACCAGCAGCAGGGAGACGAACAGCGTCGCCTCGACGAAACCCGCCCAGCCATTCTCCCGCAGCGACACCGCCCAGAGGTAGAGGAACGGCATCTCGATGCCGAAGATCACGAACAGCATGGCGACCAACGCGTACTTGACCGAGAAGCGCAAGCGCGACGAGCCGGTGGAATCCACCCCCGACTCGAACGGCAGGTTCTTCGCCCGGCCATGCGATCGGCCGCCCAGCACCCGGCCCAACCCCAGCATGAGCAGGCAAAGGGCGAGCGCGCCGAAGAGGTAGGCGAGCAAGGCCCAGGTCGCGGGAGCGAAGGATGCGTACATGATGGTCGCCCCTCAGCCCTGACGGGTCGCCAGCTTGAGAATGACGATGCCGGCCACGATCAGCCCCACCGCCAGCAGCCGCAACGGGCTCGGGCTTTCGCCGAAGAGCAGGATGCCCAGGGCGAAGGCGCCGACCGCACCGATGCCGACCCAGATGGTGTAGGCCGTGCCGAGGGGCAGGGTTTTCATGGAAACGGCCAGCAGGCCGAAGCTGAGGATCATGAACAGCAGGGTGACCAGGCTTGGCCACAGGCGGGTGAAGCCGGCCGACTCCTTCATGGCCGTGGCCCAGACGATTTCGAAGACACCGGCGAGCAAGAGATAGATCCACGCCATTTTCAGCCTCTCTGCAGGGTCGTCCCCGCGCAATGAAAGAGGGAAAACGGGTCGTCCCGCTTCCGACTGAAAGTGCGTGCCGCCCGGGCGGGCGTCAGTCACCGACGGCAGCGATCCTAGCGCGTTGCCGATGGCGGGTGAACGCCTGCGCCGACGGAGTTGTTTCGCCGCGTTTCCGCGCCGTGCCCGCCGGGACGCTCGGCAGGATTGATCTAGACTTTCGCAGGATCGTGCAAGGCGTCCGTTTCGTCCTTCGCGCACACTTCGCCCGATGCATCCCTGCCTGATAAGAGATAACGCCCTGCCCGGGCCTTTCCGTGGAGAATCAGCATGCCCACCTCGCTCGTCCTGAACGGCAAGAACGTCACCCTCGACGTCGATCCCAACATGCCCCTGCTCTGGGCCATCCGGGAAAGCGCCGGCCTGCACGGCACCAAGTTCGGCTGCGGCATGGCCCAGTGCGGTGCCTGCACCGTGCAGCTGGACGGCACCGCGGTACGTTCCTGCGTGCTGCCGGTCTCCGCGGTCGCCGGCAAGCGCGTCACCACCATCGAGGGTATCCAGAGCAAGCCCGGCAAGGCCGTGCAGGACGCCTGGGTCAAGCTCCAGGTACCGCAGTGCGGCTACTGCCAGTCCGGCCAGATCATGTCCGCCACCGCGCTGCTGGAGCAGAACGCCAGCCCCAGCGACGCCGACATCGATGCCGCGATGAACGGCAACATCTGCCGCTGCGCCGCCTATGTGCGGATCCGCGCCGCCATCCACGAAGCCGCCGACACCCTGAAGGCCTGACGCCATGAACAGCAAGATCGATCTGAGCAACGCCCTGCCCGGCTCGCGCCGCGGCTTCCTCAAAGGCGCCGCGGTGGTCGGCCTGACCATCGGCTTCCAGTGGAGCGGAGCCCGGCGTGCCCTCGCCGCGGCCCTGCCGGACGCCGGCTTCGCGCCCAACGCCTTCCTGCGGATCGCCCCGGACGACAGTGTCACGGTGATCGCCAAGCACGTGGAGATGGGCCAGGGCGCCTATACCGGTATCGCCACCATCGTCGCCGAGGAACTCGACGCGGACTGGAGCAAGGTCCGCGTGGAAAGCGCGCCCGCCGACGCCAAGCGCTACGCCAACCTGGCCTTCGGCACCATGCAGGGCACCGGCGGCAGTTCGGCGATGGCCAACTCCTGGATGCAATTGCGCGAGGCCGGGGCCAAGGCGCGCGCGATGCTGGTCGAGGCCGCCGCCCGCCAGTGGCGAGTGCCGGCCACCGAACTGCGCACCCGCGACGGCTTCGTCGAACATCCGGCCAGCCAGCGCAAGGCCAGCTACGGTTCGCTGGCCGCTGCGGCGGCGGAACTGCCGGTGCCGGAAAAAGTGCAATTGAAGGATCCCAAGGACTTCCGCCTGATCGGTCACCAGGCGCCGCGCGTCGACGTTCCCGGCAAGACCGACGGCAGTGCGCAATTCACCCTCGACGTCAGCCTGCCCGGCATGCTGGTCGCCCTGCTCCAGCGCCCGCCGCTGTTCGGCGCCACGGTGAAATCGTTCGACGCCACGGCGACCAGGGCGATTCCGGGGGTGGTCGAGGTGGTCCAGGTGCCGCACGGCGTGGCGGTGGTCGCCAAGGGCTTCTGGGCGGCGAAGCAAGGCCGCGACGCGCTCAAGGTCGAGTGGGACGAGAGCAAGGCCGAGAAGCGTGGTTCCGAGGCGCTGATGGCGGAGTACCGCAAGCTCGCCGAGCAACCCGGCAAGCCCGCGCGCAGGGACGGCGACGCCGCCAAGGCGGTGGCCGGGGCGACCCGCAGGATCGCCGCCAGCTACGAGTTCCCGTTCCTCGCCCATGCGCCGATGGAGCCGCTGGACGCGGTGGTCAGGCTGACCGCCGACAGCTGCGAGATCTGGGCCGGCGACCAGTTCCAGACCGTCGACCAGGGCAACGCGGCGCGCACCGCCGGGCTGAAGCCGGAGCAGGTGAAGATCAATACGCTCTACGCCGGCGGCAGCTTCGGCCGGCGCGCCAACGCCTGGTCGGACTATATCGTCGAGGCGGTATCGATCGCCAAGGCGCTGGGCGCCAATGGCGTGCCGGTGAAGCTGCAATGGACCCGCGAGGACGACATCCACGGCGGTTTCTACCGGCCGATGTACTACCACCGGCTCGAAGCCGGGCTCGACGCCGACGGCAAGCTGGTCGGCTGGCAACATCGCATCGTCGGCCAGTCGATCCTGGAAGGCACGCCGTTCGCCGCGGTGATGGTCAAGGACGGCGTCGACGCCACCTCGGTGGAAGGCGCCGCCAACCTGCCCTATGCGGTGCCCAATGTCTCGGTCGAGCTGAGCACCACCCAGGTCGGCGTGCCGGTCCTGTGGTGGCGGGTGGTCGGCAGCTCGCACACGGTCTACGCGGTGGAGGCGTTCATCGACGAGGCGGCGCAGGCCGCCGGCAAGGACCCCTACCTGTTCCGCCGCGACCTGCTGGCAGAGCAGCCGCGCCTGCGCGGCGTGCTCGAACTGGCTGCGGAAAAGGCCGGCTGGGACCCGTCCAGGCCGCTGCCCGCCGGGCGCGGGCGCGGGATCGCGGTGACCGAGGCATTCAAGACCTTCGTCGCCCAGGTGGTCGAGGTCTCGGTGGACAAGGACGGCAAGCTGAAGGTCGAGCGGGTGGTCTGTGCGGTGGACTGTGGCATCCCGATCAACCCGGACGTGATCGCCGCGCAGATGGAGGGCGGCATCGGCTTCGGCCTCGGCGCGATCCTGCACAGCGCGATCACCCTGAAGGACGGCAAGGTCGAGCAGAACAACTTCGACGGCTACCAGGTGCTGCGGATCGCCGAGATGCCCAAGGTCGAAGTGCACATCGTGCCCTCCGGCGAAGCGCCCACCGGGGTCGGCGAACCCGGTGTGGCGCCCATCGGCCCGGCGCTGGCCAATGCGATCTTCGCCGCCACCGGGCAACGCCTGTACAACCTGCCCTTCCCCACCTCCTTCGCCAAGGCCTGAGCGAGACGCCCGCCGGCAGCTCCACGGCTGCCGGCGCGGCGCGGGCGGCCCTCCGAGGATCGCCGCCGACCATACGGGTCCCCCCGGTGTCGCGCCGATTTGCCTCCGCCCGGCGTCGGGCGCAGACTTCAGCGTCCATTCGCCCGCGTAGCCAAGCATGACCGAGCCTCTCCCTTCTTCGTCCCTGGGCCCCGCCCTGCGTCGCTGGCGCCTGCTGCACCGGGTCAAGCAAACGCATGCCGCCGAATTGCTCGGCGTGGCGCAATCGACCATCTCGCGCTGGGAGTCCGGTACCCAGGCGCTGCTGGTGGAGGAACGGGCACGCCTGGAGCGTCTGCTCGGCGCCCGCCTGGAAGCCGCCGCCGACCAGGCACTGGCCCGCCTGGTCGAGGCCAACCCGCAACCCGTGCACCTGATCTGCGACCTCACCCATCGCCTGTTGGCCTGTTCGCCGGCACGCGCCGCGCAATTCGGCGTGCCTCTCGGCGAACTGCTCGACCGTTCGCTGTGGCCCTATTGCAGCGAGGAAATCCTCCGCCAGGAAGCCACCCTCGAGGAACTCGGCTGGCGCGAACTGCTGGCACCGCCGGCGCTGGAGTTCGCCAGCGGAGCGAACGCCTCGGCCATCGTGCCGATCCGGCGCAGCCGTTGCCGCTGGACCCGCATGACCCTCTCGGACGGACGCGCGGTGCGCCTGGTGGAAACCCTCTGAACGTCGCCGCGGATATTTTATCCATGGACCTTCAGCACCGCCGCGCCTAGGCTTGCAGGCTCGTTTCACCGGTAGCGGAGCCCGCGCCATGTCCCTCGAACTGCTGAGCAACCGCCTCGAATTCCTCCGCGAAGCCGAACGCCTGAAAGACGTCCTGCGCTCCGCGCACACCTCCTCCGGCCGCCCGGAAAGCACCGCCGAACATAGCTGGCGGCTGTGCCTGATGGCACTGGCCTTCGAGGACCAACTGGCCGGCCTGGACCTCGGCAAGGTCCTGCGCATGTGCGTGGTCCACGACCTCGGCGAAGCGATCCACGGCGACATCCCCGCCGTCGAGCAGGCCGCGCACCCGGACAAAGGCGAACAGGAACGCGCCGACCTGTTGCAGCTGACCCGTCACCTCGACGCGCCGCTGCGCGACCGCCTGCTCGCCCTGTGGGACGAATACGAGCGCGGCGAGTCCGCCGAAGCCCTGGCAGTGAAGGCCCTGGACAAGCTGGAAACCCTGCTCCAGCACACCCAGGGCGACAATCCGGCGGACTTCGACTATGCCTTCAACCTCGACTACGGCCGTCGCTATACCGACCGCGCACCGCTGTTCAAGACCCTGCGCGAGCTACTCGACGCCAGGACCCGACAGCGCCTCGCAGTTCGGCGCGACGCCTAGCGTGCGCCCGCCCGGGCAGCGTTACCAGCGCCACCGCCTACGTAGCTCGCCATGGCTACAGGGAAGCGGCTGGCACGTTTCCACCGACCGGGCCTGTCCTGCACGCCTCAGTAAAGGCGCGCCTTGATCAGCGGCCGCAGCAGGTAGTTGAGCACGCTGCGCTTGCCGCTGAGGATGTCCACCTCGGCGACCATCCCCGGAATGATCGGCAACACCTCCTCGCCGCGCTTCAACTGGCTGCCATCGGTCTTGATCAGCACCTGGTAGTAGGACTCCTTGCCATGCGGGGTGTCCTCCTCGATGGTGTCGGCACTGATCTGCTCCAGGGTGCCCTTGAGGTCGCCGTAGATGGTGTAGTCGTAGGCGGTGATCTTCACCTTGGCCGGCATGCCGGGAACCAGGAAGGCCACGTCGCGCGGCTTGATCTTCGCCTCCACCAGCAGACGCTCCTCTACCGGGATCACTTCCATGATCGGCTCGCCGGGCTGGATCACCCCGCCGCGGGTGTTGATCAGCACGGTGTTCACCCGCCCGCGCACTGGCGACAGGATCTCGGTGCGGCGCAACTGGTCCTGGCGCTGCTGGACGATCGGTTCCAGGGCGCTGAGATCGGCCTTGCGCTGGGCGCGCTCGGTATAGGCATCCTGGAAATAGGTGCTTTTCAGCTCGGTCAGCTTGCCGCTGAGGGTGGCGATGTCCTGGCTCAGCTTGAGCGCCTCCATCTGGCTCACCGCACGCTTGGCCACCAGCGGGCGAACCAGGTCGAGCTGGCTCTGCGCCAGGTGAATCTGCCGCTGGATCGCCTGGGTGCCCTCCACCAGTTTGTCGCGGCGCGACTTGAACAGCTCGCGTTCGGAACGCGCCAGCGGCCCCTCGGGATCGACGTCCGGCGGGAACTCGATGCTCTTCTTGCCTAGCACCTCGGCGTCGAGCCGGGCAATGGCCGCGCGCAGCACGCTGGCCTGGTTCGCCGACTCCTGGAAGTTGGTGAGGAAGCGCGTCTCGTCGAGGCGCACCAGCGGCTGGCCGACTTCCACCAGGTCGCCCTCCTTCACCAGCAGGCGGTCGAGGATGCCGCCCTCCAGGCTCTGGATCTTCTGGATGCGGCTGAACGGCACGACCCGACCGTCGCCGCGGGTCACCTCGTCCAGTTGCGCCCAGGCCGCCCAGCCGATGAACAGCAGCACGCAACCGAGCAGGGTCCAGAGCAGCGGCCGGTAGACCGGGTGGGTAGCCGCCAGCAACGGGTCGGCCAGTTGCCGGCGCAGGGCGGCGGCGTCGCGGTCAGAGTCCATGGTTGCCTCCTTCGGCGGCCTGCGGTGCCTGTACCTGGTTGCCCTGCACCACCTGCTCCAGCGGGCCGTCCATGATCACCCTGCCCTGGCGCAGGACCACCGCACGCTCGACCAGGGCGAGCATGCTTTTCTTGTGGGTGGTGATGACCAGGGTGCGCTTGCCCAACCATTGCTGCAGGTAGTCGATGACCTGTTTCTCGCTGCCCTGGTCGAAGGCCGCGGTCGGCTCGTCGAGCAGCAGGATCGGAGGGTCCTGTAGCAGCACCCGGGCCAGCCCGACGGCCTGGCGCTGGCCGCCGGACAGGCTGGCGTTGCCCTGGATCGGCATGTCCAGCCCCAGCGGGTGGCCGCGGACGAAGGCGCCCAGGCCGACCCCGTCGAGGGTCTCCAGCAGTTCCTCGTCGCCCAGCGCGGCGTTCTCCAGGTTGAGGTTGTCGCGCAGGCTGCCATGGAACAGCGCCACGTCCTGCGGCAGGTAGCCGATACCGCGCTGGCGGTCGGCCGGGTCGATCTGGGTCAGGCTGACGTCGTCCAGCAGCAGGCGTCCCGCCTGCGCGTCGAGCAGGCCGCTGAGCAGGCGCAGCAGGGTCGACTTGCCGGCGCCGTTGCCGCCGAGCAGCGCCACCCGCTCGCCGGCGCGGATGTTCAGGGCCTGCACGTCGACCACCGGCGGGCTGTCGCCGTGGGCCAGGCGCACGCCCTCCAGGCGGTAATGCCCCTGCAGGCGCTCCTTGTGCACGAAGCGCTTGCCCTGGGGTCGCTCCTGCTCGGCGCTCATCAGTTGGTCGAGGCCTTCCATCGCCACCTTGGTGTGCTGCCAGCGACCGAGGATGCCGGCCGCCTGCGACAGCGGTGCGATGGCCCGCGAGGCGAGGATCGAGCAGGCCACCAGGCCGCCGACGGTCATCGCGCCCTCGCTGATCCGATAGACGCCGAAGACCACCACGCCGACGTAGCAGAGCTGCTGGACGATGCTCGCCGAGTAGCTCAGGGTCGAGGCCAGGGTATGGGTCTTCATCGCCGTGCCGGCCAGTTCGCCGGTCAGGGTTTCCCATTGGTGCAGGCAGCGGCCTTCGGCGCGGGTCGCCTTGACCGTCTCCAGGTGTTCGAAGGCTTCCAGCAGCACGCCGTTCTTCATCGCCCCTTCGCGCAGGTTCTGCCGCGACAGGTGGCCGAGCAGGCGCTGGGTCAGCAGCCCCGGCAGGATCATCAGCACGCAGGCCACCAGCGGCACCCAGACCACATGGCCGCCGATCACGGCGATGATCAGCAGGAAGATCGCCACGAACGGCAGGTCGCTGATCAGCGCCGCGCTGGACGAGGTAAAGAACTCGCGCACCGACTCGAACTCCCGCACCTGGGTACTGAAGGCGCCCATCGACGCCGGCTTGGCGGCGACCCGGGTGCTCAGCACGCGGGAGAACAGCAGGGTCGAGAGTTGCAGGTCGAGGCGCTTGCCGAGCACGTTGAGCAGGTGGCCGCGCATGATCCGCAGGACACCGTCGAGGACGATCGCCAGGGCCACGCCGCTGGCGAGGATCCACAGGGTGTCGAAGGCCGCGTTGGGCACCACGCGGTCGTAGACCTGCATGGCGAACAGTGCCGAGGCGACCGCCAGGACGTTGGCCACCAACGCTGCGGCGGCGACCTCGGCGTAGGAACGCCAGAGCCGCTTGAGCGGGCCGAAGAACCAGTGTTCGGGCAAGGCGCTGGCGTAGTCGCCGACCCGCCCGTCCGGGCGGTAGCGGCACTTGGCGAAGATCGCCGTGCCGCTGTACAGCGCTTCCAGCTCGGCCAGCGGCATCCTCTGGCTTCCGCCGTCGCTCTGCGGTACCAGCACCTCGGCATGCTCGCCGTCGTTGCCCACCAGCACCAGGGCGCGGCCGTCGTCGAGCAGCAGCAGGGCCGGCAGCAGGTAGCGATCGATCCGGCGCAACGGCTGGCGGGTGACCTGGGCAGTGATGTCGGCGCGGCGCAACGCGCGGGCCACCAGGTGCAACGGCAGGCGACCGTGCTCCAGCGGCATGCCGTCCACCAGTTCAGCGTCGCCGAGCGGTCGGCCAAGCTGCCGGCAGAGCAGCAACAAGCCCTGGCGCAACGGGTCGACGATGGGGTCGTGGTTGAGGATCACGACGTTATCCGGGGTTTTCTCAGCTTCCATGATTCAGCCGGTTCTCCAATAGCGGACCCAACAGGCCGACTTGCGCGGCCGCCCGATACTCGATGCGCTTGCGTTCGATCCGCAGGTTGATCAGTTGCCGCTCTGCCTCGAACCGCTCGCGCTGCACGTTGAGCAGGTCGATCACGTCGCGCCGGCCAACCTCGAACTGTTCGCGATACAACTCGCCGACCTGCTCCGACTCGGTCACCTGCTGGGTCAGCGACTGTTCTCGCCAGCGCAGCGTGTCGCCGTTGTCGAAGAGGTTCTGCAGTTGCCGGCGGATGTCGCGCTGCATCGCGTCGGCGCTCCATTTCGCCGACTCCAGGCGCTGCTGCGCGGCGGTCGGCCGGCGGAAGTTGGAAAGCCCCTGGAAGGTGTCCATGCGGAAGCGCAGGGATACCACCGAGTCGCTTTCCGGATGCCCGCCGATCTCCCGGCGCAGCGCGCTGGCCTCCAGGTTCAGTTGCGGCAGCAGCGACGCCTTGGCCTCGCGGACCTCGGCCTCGGCGACATTGGCGTCCTCCAGGGCCTTGCGCTGCAAAGGCGATTCGCGGATCACCCGCGCCATATCGCTGGCCGCCAGGTAGCGTTGCAGCGACATCGGCTCGGGCTCCACCAGGTCGGCGGGCTCCTGGCCGACCAGGATCGCGTACTGGTTGCGCGCGTCCTGCAGGTTGCCCTTCTCCAGCGACAACTGCTCCTGGGCCCGCGACAGTTCCAGATTGGCGCGATCCAGCTCGCTGCGGTCGGCGTAGCCGTCGCCGCCGCGCGCCTGGGTCATCTCGCGGATGCCGTCGAGGCGCTGGATGTGTTCGCGCACCGCCTCCACCCGGCGCTCCGAGGCAAGCACGTCGAGGTAGGTCTCGACGATATCCAGCGCCGCATCGTCGCGCGCCACCAGCACCGCCTCGGACAGCTTGCGCTGGGTCGCGCTGGCGCTGTCGACCTTGCTCGTCACCCGACCCCAGTCGTACAGCATCTGCGACGCGGTGAGATCGTAGACGATCTCGCCGAAGTCGAACTCCTGCGGCCCCCCGGACATTGTCACGGAGGGGTAGTACCCCCCTTTGGCCATCTCCACCTCGGTGCCTGCACGGTCCGCTTCGGCCATCGCGGATCGTACTTCCGGGTGGATCGCCAGCCCTGCCCTGACCGCCTGGTCGAGGGGCATGGCCGACGCGAACATCGGCAGACCCAGGGAAAGGAGCCAGATGGCTCCCTTCCCATGCCGCCGTCCCTTGCGCGCGTACTGCCTGCGCCCGCGCATCAGACCACGACCTGTACCGTGTTGTCCTCGATCAGCAGGGTGGTACTGCCGAAGGTGTAGACGTCGTAGGTAATGCCGTTGATCAGTTGCGTGGTACCGGTATTCACCGCGCCCACCACGTTCAGGGTGTCGTTGTTCTCGCCGGTGATCTGCAACGTGTTGTTGGCATCGGTGATGGCATCCACCTCCGCCGCGGTCAGGGTCAGCACGCTACCCGAATCGCCCTTGCCGAGGTCGATGCGCTCGAGGTTGCTGAGCGTGCCGACGCCGACGGCGTTGTAGTCGAGGTCGATGCCGTTGGCCAGGACCAGGGTGTCGAACCCGGCGCCGCCATCGATGCTGACGAAATCGGTCGCGGTGATCTGGATGGTGTCGTTGCCGTTGCCGGCCACCACGTGATCGCCGGTGCCCACGTTGAAGATCAGGTCGCTGCCGTCGCCACCGTTGATGTGCTCCGAACTGCCGTTGGCGCCGGACAGCACGTCGTCGCCGGAAGTACCGTTGACATCGATCTGGCCGATATTGAGCGACAGTCCGTTGGGGGTCAGGGTGATCCCGTAGGCGGCGCTGTCGTTGCCATTGGAGTCGGTGGACACCAGGTTGAACGAGATCTGCGAGCCGAGGTTGAGGATGTCGGTGATGTTCAGCCCCAACTGGGTGAGGATGGTCGGGCTCAGCAGGTTCAGCGAGAAGTTTCCGGACGAATCCGCCTGGATCGGCAGCAATTCGACGTTCAACGCCGGGGTGATGACCCGGATCACCACGCTGGAGTCAGGCTCGGTGGTTCCGCTGAAACCGAAACGCGGGTTCAGCGGGTTGAGGCTGACGTCGAGGCCGAAGTTGCCGATGGTCACCGGTTGCTCGATGCTGGTGCCGACGCCGATGCTCGCCGTGTTGCTCGGGTTGCCGGCCGGGTCGCGTCCGACCACCGACACCTGGGCATTGAGCAACTGGTCCCAACTGAAGTCGATGTCCAGGTCGGTGAGCAGGTTCAGCGACGCCAGCCCGCTGTTGTCGGCGGTCACCGTGGCGGTGGCGGTCACCCCGCCGACGTCGACGGTCACCGTCAACTCGGTCCCTGGCTCCGCCGAGATGGTCAGGATGTTGCCGACCAGGGACAGCACCGGGGTCGCCGGCGGAATGGTGTCGATGGTGAACGGCACCGGGGTCGACGCGGTGCCGCCGTTGATGTCGGCGGTGACGGTCGAGGCGCCCTCCGGGAACGGGCCCATGCCGCCGGGAGGCGTCAGGGTCAGGGTCAGGTTGCCGGCGGCGATGTCGCCGGCGGTGAGGGTATGGCTGACCTCGGCCTCGTAGCCGTTCTGCCCGGCGAACTTGACCGTGACCACCTGGCCGACCTGCATGGTCGGACGGACCGTCACATCGACCTGGATGCCGTCGCCGATCTCCGCGGCGTTGATCCAGGTATCGGCGGCTTCCGGCACGCTGATGGTCGGCGGCGCCAGGTCCGGCGCGTTGATGGTGGCCGGCCCGCTGACGTTGCCGGCGGCGTCCACGGCAACCCCGGCGATCAGTTCGCCGGTGATCAGCGGCGGCGCGAACGGCAGGCTGAAGTTGCCGGCGCCGTCGACGGTGACCGTGATCGGGTTGGCGGTGTCGCCGTTGACCACGATACGCACCTGACTGTTCGGCTCGGCGGTGCCGGTCAGCAGCGCGCCGTCGGCGCTGATGCTCAGCAGCGGAGCGGACGGCGCCACCGAGTCCACCGTGGTGCTGGCCGGACCGCTGGCGTTGCCCGCGGCGTCTTCGGCGACGGCGTTGATCACCGTACCGTTGGCCAGCGGCGTGCCGGGGGTGAAGGTCCAGTTGCCACTGCCGTCGGCGGTGGTCTCGCCGATCGGGTTGCCGTTGCCGTCGGTGAGGATCACTTTGGCGCCGACCTCGGCGGTGCCGGTGATCACGCTGCCGTTGCTGGCATTGATCACCGGCGTGGCCGGCGCCACCGTATCCACCGTGGTGCTGGCCGGACCGCTGGTATTGCCGGCCGGGTCCTGGGCCACGGCGTTGACCACCGTGCCGTTGGCCAGCGGCGTGCCCGGTGTGAAGGTCCAGTTGCCGCTACCGTCGGCGAGGGTCTGGCCGATCGGGTTGCCATTGCCATCGGTGAGGATCACCCGGACGCCGGGTTCGGCGGTGCCGCTGAGTTCGACACCATTGCTCGGGTCGATCACCGGGGTGGCCGGGGCCACCGCGTCCACCGTGGTGCTGACCGGACCGCTGGTGTTGCCGGCGGCGTCCTGGGCCACCGCATTGATCACCGTGCCGTTGGTCAGCGGTGTGCCCGGAGTGAAGCTCCAGTTGCCGCTGCCATCGGCGGTGGCCTGCCCTATCGGGTTGCCGCCGCCGTCGGTGAGGATCACCGTGGCCCCGGCTTCGGCGGTACCGCTGATCACCGTACCGTTGCTCGGATCGAGCACCGGGGTGGCCGGGGCTACCGAGTCCACCGTGGTGCTGGCCGGGCCGCTGGCGTTGCCGGCGGCGTCCTGGGCCAGCGCATTGATCACCGAGCCGTTGGCCAGCGGCGTGCCGGGCGTGAAGCTCCAGTTGCCGCTGCCGTCGGCGGTGACCTGGCCGATCGGGTTGCCGTTGCCGTCGGTGAGGATCACCGTGGCCCCGGCTTCCGCCGTACCGCTGATGACGACTCCATTGCTCGGATCGATCACCGGCGCCGGCGGGGCGATGGCATCGACGGTGACGCTGGCCGGACCGCTGGTATTGCCGGCCGGGTCCTGGGCCACGGCGTTGATCACCGTGCCGTTGGCCAGCGGGGTGCTCGGGGTGAACGTCCAGTTGCCGCTGCCGTCGGCGGTGGCCTGGCCGATCGGGTTGCCGCCGCCATCGGTGAGGATCACCGCCGCACCGGCTTCCGCGGTACCGGCGATCACGCTGCCGTTGCTCGGGTCGATCACCGGCGCGGCCGGCGCCACCGAGTCCACCGTGGTGCTGGCCGGGCCGCTGGTGTTGCCGGCAGCGTCCTGGGCCACCGCATTGACCACCGTGCCATTGGCCAGCGGCGTGCCGGGCGTGAAGCTCCAGTTGCCGCTGCCATCGGCGGTGACCTGGCCGATCGGGTTGCCGTTGCCGTCGGTGAGGATCACCGTGGCACCAGCCTCGGCGGTACCGGCGATCACGCTACCGTTGCTCGGATCGATCACCGGGGCTGCTGGCGCCAGCGAGTCGACGGTGGCGCTGGTGGGACTGCTGTTGTTGCCGGCGGCGTCCTGGGCTAGCGCATTGATCACCGTGCCATTGGCCAACGGCGTAGCGGGCGTGAAGGCCCAGTTGCCGCTGCCGTCGGCGGTGACCTGGCCGATCGGGTTGCCGTTGCCGTCGGTGAGGATCACCGTGGCCCCGGCTTCCGCCGTACCGCTGATGACGACTCCGTTGCTCGGATCGATCACCGGCGCCGGCGGGGCGATGGCATCGACGGTGACGCTGGCCGGACCGCTGGTGTTGCCGGCCGGGTCCTGGGCCACGGCGTTGATCACGGTGCCGTTGGCCAGCGGGGTGCCCGGGGTGAACGTCCAGTTGCCGCTGCCGTCGGCGGTAGCCTGGCCAATCGGGTTGCCTCCGCCATCGGTGAGGATCACCGTCGCGCCAGCCTCCGCGGTACCGCTTATCTCGGTGCCGTTGCTCGGATCGATCACCGGCGCCGCCGGGGCCACGCCATCCACCGTGATCACCGCCGGCGCACTGTCGACATTGCTTGGGCTGCGCGCCACCACGTTGACCACCGTGCCATCCGGCAGCGGGATGCCTGGAGTGAAGGACCAGTTGCCGCTGCCGTCGGCGGTGACCTGGCCAATCGGGTTGCCGTTGCCATCGGTGATGATGATGGTGTTGCCGGCGTCCGCGGTGCCGCTGATCACCGAACCGTTGCTCGGATCCACCTGCGGGATCGACGGCAGCGAGGAATCCACCGTCGTGGTAGCGGGAGCGCTGGTATTGCCGGCGGCGTCGCTCGCGGTCACGTTGACCACGGTGCCGTTGGGTAGTTGCGAGCCGGGCGTGAAGCTCCAGTTGCCGCTGCCATCGGCGGTGGTCTGGCCGATCGGGTTGCCGTTGCCGTCGGTCAAGGTCACGGTGCTGCCCGGCTCGGCGGTACCGTTGAGCAGGTTGCCGTTGCTCGGATTGACCACAGGCGTGTTCGGCGCCACCGCGTCCACGGTAGTGCTGCCCTGCGGGCCGGTGTTGCCCGCAGGGTCCTGGGCCACGGCGTTGACCACCGTGCCGTTGGCCAGCGGCGTGGCGGGCGTGAAGGTCCAGTTGCCGCTGCCGTCGGCGGTGGTTTCGCCGATCGGGTTGCCGTTGCCGTCGGTGAGGATCACCTTGGCCCCGGCCTCCGCGGTGCCGCTGATGGTCGTGCCGTTGCTCGGATCGATCACCGGCGCCGGCGGCGCCACCGCGTCCACCGTGGTGGCGGCCTGCGGGCCGGTATTGCCGGTCGGGTCGGTGGCCGTGGCGACGATCACCGTGCCGTTGGCCAGCGGCGTGCCCGGCGTGAAGCTCCAGTTGCCGCTGCCGTCGGCGGTGACCTGCCCTATCGGGTTGCCGCCGGCATCGGTGAGGGTCACGGTGGCACCGGCCTCGGCGGTGCCGCTGATGACGACGCCGTTGCTCGGGTTGATCACCGGCGCCGGCGGCGCGCTGGAATCGACGGTCACCGTCGCCGGCGGGCTGCTGTTACCGGCGGCGTCCTCGGCCACCACGTTGACCACAGTACCGTTGGCGATCGGCGTGGACGGGGTGTAGGTCCAGTTGCCGCTGCCGTCGGCGGTGACCTCGGCGATCGGATTGCCGTTGCCGTCGGTGAGGATCACCGTGCTGCCCGGTTCCGCAGTGCCGCTGAGGCTGCTGCCATTGCTCAGGTTGACGGTCGGCGTGGCCGGCGCGATGGCGTCCACGGTAGTGCTGCCCTGGCCGCCGGTATTGCCGGCCGGGTCGGTAGCGGTGGCGTTGACCACGGTTCCATCCGCCAGCGGCGTGGACGGGGTGAAGCTCCAGTTGCCGCTGCCGTCGGCGGTGACCTGCCCGATCGGATTGCCGCTGCCATCGGTCAGGGTCACGGTGGCGCCCGGTTCGGCGGTGCCGCTGATCTCCGCGCCGTTGCTCGGATTGACCACCGGCGCGGCCGGCGCCACCGAGTCCACGGTGGTGCTGGCCGGAGCGCTGGTATTGCCGGTCGGGTCGCTGGCCGTGGCGTTGACCACGGTGCCGTTAGCCAGCGGCGTGCCCGGCGTGAAGCTCCAGTTGCCACTGCCGTCGGCGGTGACCTGGCCTATCGGGTTGCCGTTGCCGTCGGTCAGGCTCACGGTGGCGCCCGGCTCGGCGGTGCCGCTGAGCGTGGTGCCGTTGCTCGGGTTGAGCACCGGCGCCGCCGGGGCTTGCGAGTCCACGGTGACGCTGGCGCCCGGGCTGCTATTGCCGGCGGCGTCCTGGGCCACCACGTTGACCACGGTGCCGTTGGCGATCGGCGTGGACGGGGTGTAGGTCCAGTTGCCGCTGCCGTCGGCGGTGACCTCGGCGATCGGATTGCCGTTGCCGTCGGTGAGGATCACCGTGCTACCCGGTTCCGCAGTGCCGCTGAGGCTGCTGCCGTTGCTCAGGTTGACGGTCGGCGTGGTCGGCGCCACGCCATCGACGGTGGTGCTGCCCTGGCCGCTGGTGTTGCCCGCCGGATCGGTGGCCGTGGCGTTGACCACGGTTCCATCCGCCAGCGGCGTGGACGGGGTGAAGCTCCAGTTGCCGCTGCCGTCGGCGGTGACCTGCCCGATCGGGTTGCCGTTGCCATCGGTCAGGGTCACGCTGCTGCCCGGCTCGGCGGTGCCGCTGAGCGTGGTGCCGTTGCTGGGGTTGATCACTGGCGTGGCCGGGGCTACCGAGTCCACGGTGACACTGCTGCCCGCACTGGTGTTGCCGGAGGCGTCGGTGGCCGTGGCGTTGACCACGGTGCCGTTGGGCAACGGCGTGGTCGGAGTGAAGCTCCAGTTGCCGCTGCCATCGGCGGTGACCTGCCCGATGGGATTGCCGTTGCCATCGGTCAGGGTCACGGTGGCGCCCGGCTCGGCGGTGCCGCTGAGCGTGGTGCCGTTGCTCGGGTTGACCACTGGCGTGGCCGGTGCCACGGCGTCCACGGTGACGCTGGCCGGCGAACTGGCGTTGCCGGACGGGTCGGTAGCCGTGGCGTTGACCACCGTGCCGTTGGGCAACGGCGTGCTCGGGGTGAAGGTCCAGTTGCCGCTGCCGTCGGCGGTGACCTGGCCAATCGGGTTGCCGTTGCCGTCGGTCAGGGTCACGGTAGCGCCCGGCTCGGCGGTGCCGCTGAGGGTCGTACCGTTGCTCGGATCGACGGTGGGCGTGGCCGGCGCGACGGCATCCACGGTAACACTGGCCGGCGGACTGCTGTTGCCGGCGGCATCCCTGGCCACCACGTTGACCACGGTACCGTCCGGCAGCGGGGTGGACGGCGTGAAAGACCAGTTGCCGTTGGCATCGGCGGTGGTCTGGCCGATCGGATTGCCATTGCCGTCGGTCAGGGTCACGCTGCTGCCCGGTTCGGCAGTCCCGCTGAGTTCGCTGCCGTTGCTCGGCTCGACCACCGGCGCGTTCGGCGCCACGCCGTCGACGGTGATGGAGGTCGCCGGGCTGCTGTTGCCGGCGGCGTCCCTGGCCACCACATTGACCACGGTGCCATCCGGCAGTTGGCTACCGGGGGTGAAGCTCCAGTTGCCGTTGGCATCGGCGCTGGTCTGGCCGATCGGATTGCCGTTGCCGTCGGTGATCACGATGGTCACGCCCGCTTCCGCCGTACCGCTGAGGACGCTGCCGTTGCTGGCATTGACCTGGGGCGCGTCGGGGAAGTCGGGAGCTTCGGCGGTGACCGGGGTGCTGCTGTTGCCGGCCGGGTCGGTAACGATCACCGTCACCGTCTCGCCATTGGTCAGCGGCGGGTTCAGCGGGACCTCGAAGCTGCCGCCGGGGCCGACCACCACGGTGGTGTCCGGCTGGCCGTCGCCATCGGTGTCGACACCGACGGTGGCGCCCGGCTCTGCGTTGCCGGTGACGCTGCTGCCGTCCGGCGCCACCTGCACGTCGGTGGCCGGCGCCGGGGCTGTGGTGTCCGGCGCCTCGACGGTCACCGGGGTGCTGTTGTTGCCGGCCGGGTCGGTAACGATCACCGTCACCGTCTCGCCATTGGTCAGCGGCGGGTTCAGCGGAACCTCGAAGCTGCCGCCGGGGCCGACCACCACGGTGGTGTCCGGCTGGCCGTCGCCGTCGGTATCGACGCCCACCGTCGAGCCGGGTTCGGCCTTGCCGGTGACGCTGCTGCCGTCCGGCGCCACCTGCACGTCGGTAGCCGGCGCCGGGGCGGTAGTGTCCGGAGCGGTGACCTGGGCCGGCGGGCTGGCGTTGCCAGCCGGGTCAGTGACCACCACGGTGACCGTCTGGCCATTGGTCAGCGGCGGGTTCAGCGGAGCGGTGAAATTGCCGTTGGCATCGGCGATCACGGTGAGGTCCGGCTTGCCGTCGCCATTGGTATCGATGCCGACGCTCGCGCCGGCCTCGGCCTGGCCGCTGATGCTGCTGCCGTCAGGCGCTATCTTCAGGCCGCTGGCCGCCTTCGGCGGAGTGGTGTCCGGGGGCACCGAAGAACCGCCGCCGCCACCGCCACCGCTGCTGTTGGAAATCGCCACCCCGGCGCCGATGGCCGCCGCACCGACCAGCAGCGCAGTCCCTGCGCTCATGCCACCGAGCACACCGGCGCCGGTCAGCGACTCGAAACCGGCCAGGCTTTCCTGCGGGATGTAGCCGGCCATCAGCGGCCCGTCGGCGGCGACCGGCGGCAGGTCTACCGCCACCAGCTTGTCCTTGTCGGCCAGGAACAGCTGGCTGGAAGGCTGGCCTTCCGCATAGAAGTTGGCGATGCGTACGCTTTCCCCGGTCTTCAGCTGGACGATCAGGTCCGAACCGCTCTTCGAGTATCCCGCCACCGACTCCGGTGCGACATCGAGCGCGACATTACTGCTCTGGGAGAGTTTGAGTATCCCGTTTTCCGGAACCTCGACGGCAGCCGCAGAAGAAATACTCTGATCGATAGGGGTAACTTTCGCCTGGATCGACATTTCCGACATTCCTCTTGTCAAGCAGCGACCGAACGGCCGCACCATGTAATCCAGAAATAGCAGCTTTTAAATAAAAGGCGAGTCTGACTTTATATATAACGACTAAGAAAACCCCCATGAAAAATTCAATTTAGATAACCCCTGGAAAACATGCAGCCATTTAGCCATCACACGCCTATCTAATTGATAAACAATATATAATCAAAAAGTTATAATACTTTATAAACAACCCCCATCACCTGGCACGGCAAATCGACTAAATAACCCAGCGGGCAAATATCAGAACTCTACGATGCGTATTTCATAAAAAACCGGGAGAAATGAAATAGCACTTCCCGGCACCTCGTAGTTCGTCGGCGCGAGGCGACGGCAAGACGACCCCGACAGTTCCAACGGAAAGCATCGCCGGGCATCCCGCGAAGCGGCCTTCATCGTCCTGCAATCAAAGCGTCATCGTCACGATGCCAAGTTATCCAACCGATCCTCTCCCGCGAGCGACCATGCATCACGGTATCTCCCCGCCCCAGGACGCCGACCTGTTCGGCCTGATCTACGGTTTCCGTTTCCGCCCCGGCGAAGCGGGGCGGGAAATCGACTCGGCTACCGCCCTCGCCTGCCTGCGGCAGGCTCGCGAGGAGGCGCCGGACGAGTTCCTCTGGCTGCACCTGAACCTCGCCCATGCCGCCTGCGAGCGCTGGATGAAGAAGCATCTGGAACTGCCGGAGTATTTCTTCGAAAGCCTGCGCGAAGGCTCGCGCTCGACGCGCATCGAACACGTCGACTCGGCGCTGCTGGCAGTGGTCAACGACGTGGTCTTCAACTTCGGCCTGGTCTCCTCGGACGTGGCCACCCTGTGGGTCTGCGCCCGCGGCCGGCTGCTGGTCAGTGCACGAGCACAACCGCTGCGCTCGGTGGACAAGCTGCGCTCTTCGGTGAAGCACGGCGAACCTTTCCGTTCGCCCCTGCAGTTGCTGATCCACCTGTTGCGCGACCAGGGCGACGTGCTGACCCAGATCGTCCGCGAAACCAGCGTCGCAGTGGACCGCATCGAGGACCAGCTACTGGCCCTGCGCCTCTCCGCCAACCGCGCCGACCTCGGCGCCATGCGGCGCGTGCTGGTACGCCTGCAACGCCTGCTGGCGCTGGAGCCCGGTTCGCTGCTGCGCCTGCTCAACCGACCCCCGGAATGGCTACAGGATGCCGACCTGCGGGAGCTGCGCGAAGCCACCGAGGAGTTCTCCCTGGTGATCAGCGACCTGACCGCCCTGGGCGAACGGATCAAGCTGCTGCAGGAAGAGATCGCGGCCAAGCTCAACGAACAGAACAACCGCATCCTCTTCACCCTGACCATGGTCACGGTGCTGGCCCTGCCGATCAACATCGTCGCCGGCTTCTTCGGCATGAACGTCGGCGGGATTCCCTTCGCCGACGATCCTGAAGGCTTCTGGATCATGCTCGTGCTGGTCGCCAGCTTCACCTTCCTCGCCGGCCGCTGGGCCTTCCGCAAGCGCGGCGACTATTGAGCGTGGACAACGCCGGTGGACAGTGGTTAGGTTGACCGACCACCGTCAGCCGGACCTTCCATGAGCCTTTCCCCCGCCGATCTCAAGCAACTCCAGGCCGCCAAGAACCTGCTGGAGAACCCTGGACTCACCGCGCAACTCACCAGCCTGCTGGGCACGCCGATCGAATACGGCCTGAAGAAGCTGCCGCGGAAGGTCAACGAGAAGCTCGGTTCGGTGATCGAGGGAGCGCTGCTGAAAGTCGCCCGCTCGGCCACCGCCACTCTCCAGGAAAACGCCAGCGGTCAACCGGCGAACCGCCTGCATACCCTCGGCGCCGCCGTTTCCGGTGGCGTCGGCGGCTTCTTCGGGCCGCTGGCGATGCTGGTCGAGGTGCCGGTCACCACCGGCATCATCTTCCGTTCCATCGCCGACATCGCGCGCAGCGAGGGCGAGTCGATCAGGGACATGGACACCCTGATGGCCTGTATCGAAGTCTTCGCCCTCGGCGGCAAATCCGCCTCGGACGACGCGTCGGAGTCCGGCTACTACGCGGTGCGTACGGCGCTGGCCCAGCAGGTCAAGGCGGCCGCCGACTTCCTCGGCAAGGACGCCGGCAGCAAGAAGGCCGCGCCGATGCTCCTGGCCCTGGTGCGCAAGGTCGCCGAGCGCCTGGGCGTGCAGTATTCGGAAAAGCTTGCGGCGCAGATCGTGCCCATCGTCGGTGCCCTCGGCGGCGCGGCGATCAACACGGTGTTCATGAACCATTTCCAGGCCATGGCGCGCGGTCACTTCATCGTCCGCCGCCTGGAACGCCACTACGGCAAGGATGTGGTTCGCGACGCCTACGCCCTGCTGCCCCGGCGCGGCTGAGCATGCCGGCCCACGCGGTCAGCCTGGCGCCGGGCGCGGCGGCAGCGACGCGCCAGCTGTTCAGCGCCGTTTCGCTCGCGGCGGAGCCCGGCTGGAGCCGGGCCCCGCGCCGACTCAGAGCGCCAGGCCGGGGTTGTACAACGGACGGAAAGCGCAATGGGTGGTGCCGGCGCTCTGGTTGTAGAAATAGTAGCGGCGACAGTCGTTGTCGTAGTTGCTGGTGCCGACGTTGATCCGGTACGGACCGAAGCTGGCGCCCTGCAGGGAAACGAAGGCGCCGTTGTAGAGCAGCGAGAAATGCAGGTGCGGTCCGGTGGAGCTGCCACCCTCGCAGAGCGCGGTGTTGATGTTGCCGGCATAGACGCCGAGCTTGGTGTCGGCGCTGACCTGCTGGCCGTTGCTCACCTGGATCTGGTCCATATGGTAGTAGTTGGTGGCCCAGCCGCTGGGGTGGGTCACCCGTACCTGGCAGCGCGACAGCACCCGTACCGTACCGGCGTGGGCGGCGACCACGCTGTAGGTCGCACTGCCCCAGCGCGGCCAGTCGTAGGACGCATCGAAGGACGAGTACGGATAGCCCGAGCCGGTGTTCGAATGCGCTCCGTTGGGCTGCCAGGAATAGCCCTGGCGCCAGGGCAATTGCATCAGGTTGGATGGCGGCGCCAGCGCGGCCTTCGCCTGGAGTTGCCGGGCCACGCGGTTGCGCGGCTGCAGGAGTTCCGCGGCCGGGGTGCCGAACAGGCGCTGGAAGGTCTGCGCGTAGGCGCCGAGCGGATTGCCGCCTTGCACGGCGGAGGCCTTCGCCCCCTCTCGCAACAGACCGAGCAGCGCGGCCGATGCCGCGTTCAGGCCGTCCTCGCCGACGGCCTTGCGCGCAGCCGCCTGGCGCAACTGGTATTCCTCGAAACCGTAGTAGCGCCGCGACAACTGCTGCAACACGTCGCGGACCTGGGCATCGAAGCCGCGTTTCGCCGACAGCCGTCCCAGCGGCGCCGCCAAGGCGCGCTCGTCCGGCGCCCCCAACGGCCCGGATTGCATGACCATCAGGGTCAGCAACACTTTCGGGTTGATGCTGTAGTAGCCGCTCCAGTGCTCCAGGTATTCGCTCTTGTCGCGCAGCGCCGGCGCATTCACCGCCAGGTAGGCCTCGAGGTCGAACGCCTCGGCGTCGCGACCGTAGAGGAACAGGTCGTCATTCAGCGGTAGGGCCACGCTGGGCAGTTGCAACTGGCCGAGTAGCTCCGCCGAATAGCGGAAGGCCGGCAGGCCATCGTCATGGGCATTGGCCGTACCGCCCACGGCGAGCGCCAGCAAGACGAAGAGGAACGGCGAGCGCGGACTCGCCATCGCGCGGGATCTTTTGTGCTGCATGGGTAGCTCCTGGTCATCGAAGGGAAACCTTGAAAGCCAGCAGCCCGGCGACATCGCCTCCGACGGGATAGCCTGGTCCGCTCCGCCGGTATTTCGCCCAGGCCGGGTTGCACGCCGCAGGACCGTGCAACGCCGTCACCCGGGAAGACAACTATCAGCTTTTGCAGTAGATCCGGTGCCCCGCTCCGTCCGGCTGTAAAGCGTGCGGCAGCGCACTCCAACCGAGCCGAATCGATCACAGAACGCCAGGCGTCGGAAATACTTCGATACAGTCTGCGCGCTCAGCGTTCCTCGTCGGAGGAACCGTCGAGCGGATCACGACGCGCCAGCTCGGCCTCGTCGAGGCCGTGGCCGGCTCCGATCTCGTTGCCATGCACGACCCTCAGGCGCTTGTCCGCGGGCGATTCGCCGCCGCGCTCGGCCGGCGAGCGGGCGCCGCTTTCGTCGATCAGGGTTTCCGGCGCCAGATCGTCCATGCCGACGTTATCCTGGTAACCATCGTCCTCGTCCGGCTGCCCGCCAGCGTGGCCCGCCTCGCGTACCCGCCGCGAGGAAAATTCGGCCTCCACCTCGGCCTCGGGCCGCTCGTCGCCGATCCGCGCCTTACGCGCCTGGCGGCGCTCGTCGAAATCGAGCTCGCGCATCGAACCCATGCGGTCCTGGATATCATCGATTTCCTGGGGTGTTGTTTTCCGTCGTGTAGCCATGACGACCTCCGTTACGAATGGCGGGCACGCGCCGGGAATGGCACGCTGCCCTTGTTCGGTCGACCGGCGAGGCGCGGGAAGATTCAGGAAATCCAACCGACGGCGGCCGCCTCGCAATCGCGGCGGCGGGCAAAAAAAAGCCGGATCGGCCCGGGGCGGGCTGGACGATCCGGCGTAATCGAAGCGCGGGACGTCGCGCACCTTGCCGCCGGCACGGGCGGGAGGTGGCGCACAGCGTTTCGCAGGGAATGACCACGGCATCGGCCGGTGGTCCAGGGGGAGTCAGGTCGGCACGGCTTCCTCGAGATAGTCGATGGCCTGGCGCACGGTCTCGATCCGTTCCGCATCGTCATCGGCGATCTCGACGCCGAACTCCGCTTCCAGGGCCATGACCAGTTCGACTACCTCGAGCGACTCGGCACCGAAGTCGTTACGGAAGTCGCTGTCCAGCCGGATGTCGCATTCCTCCACGCCGAACCGGGCGGCTACCAGTTTCCTCACTCTGGTCTCGATGTCGTCCATGCATTGCGGTCCCACTGCCCGGCCCTGGAAAAAAGTGCGGCTACTAAAGCCTCCGTCCCCGCCAGCGACAACTGCCAGATCTGGCAGTGGCGCTGCGCTGGAGCGCGGCCGCCGCAGCGCGCCGGACAATCCGGTGGACGGAGCGCGACGCGAGGATTCGAAGTCCGTCACAGGGCGCTTCCCGGCGTATGCGCAATCACCCGCGCCTTCCCTCGCGGCAGGCTTTCGGGCAGTTCCGCCAGGGCCCGGCGTGCCTGCTCCGGGTCGAGGTAGTCGCCCCGCTCCACCGCGAACAGCTCCTGGCCATCGCGCAGTTCGCGGCGCAAACGCAACGACAGGCCCGGATGCCGCTCGATCAGCGCGCGCATGAAGGCTTCGCTGCTGCCCTCGACCAATCGCACGGCGTAGCGCTGGGGTGACGGCGGCTGCGGCGCGTGCGTGCCCTGGCGAACCTCCAGCACCTCGCCGCCGCGACCGTCGCCCAGGGACGCCGGGTCCGCCAGGCGCGGCTTCTCCATCAGCACCGGGGCTGGAGCCGGATAGCTGCGCGGCGAGCCAATAGGTGCCGGTGCGACCTGGGCGGCGGGACGCAGGTCGATGGCGCCGGCATCCTCGAACAGCGGGTGCGCCGGTTCGCCGGCGGCACCGCGCAGCAACTGGATGGAACGGTAACGGCCATGGCTGATGCGCTCCAGGCCGGCGGCATCGCGGACGATGCTCGGTCGCAGGAAGACCATCAGGTTGCGCTTCACCCGGGTCTCGCGGGACGAGCGGAACAGCCGGCCGACGCCGGGGATGTCGCCCAGCAGCGGTACCCGCGAATCGCTGCGCTGCAAGTCGTCCTGGATCAATCCACCGAGGACGATGACCTGGCCGTCGTCAGCCAGTACGGTGCTCTTGATCGAGCGCTTGTTGGTCACCAGGTCCACCGCCTTCGCCGCCAGGGTGGCGGTTGGCGCGATGGAGGATATTTCCTGCTCGATCTCCAGGCGCAGCATGCGGTCCTCGCCGATGTGCGGCGTGACCTTGAGGGTCACCCCGATATCCTTGCGCTCGACAGTGGTGAACGGATTGCTCGAACCGCTGGCGCTGGTGGTGTAGCTGCCGGTCTGGAACGGCACGTTCTGGCCGACCAGGATTTCCGCCTTCTGGTTGTCCAGGGTCAGCAGGCTCGGCGTCGACAGCAGGTTGCTGCGGCTATTGCGGCTCAGCGCGGTGACCAGTGCGCCGAAATCGCGACTGCCGAGGCCGACTATCGCACCGTCGGGCAGCTCTGCCGGCGGCTTGCCGGCCTGCAACGCGCCCAGCAGGGTGCCGATGGACAACCCGCTGTCGGCGAAGCCAGCGCCGCCGGCGACATGCCCGCTACGCAGCGCCCATTGCACCCCGAGGGCGTCGCCGATCTCGCCGGACAGCTCGACGATCGCCGCCTCCACCAGCAGTTGCGCGCGCGGCACGTCGAGCTGGCGGACGATGTCCTCGAGCAGGCCGACATCCTCCGGGTCGGCGAGGATCACCAGGGCATTCAGCGATTCGTCGGCGCGCACCAGCAGGCCGCGCTTGCCGCTTCCCCGGCCATCCTGGCCCCGCTCGCCGTGCAGCGATTCGCCGATCTCCCCGAGGGTGGCGGCAAGGGTCTTGGCGTCGCCATGGCGCAGGCGGATCACCCGGCTGTTCGCCGACCGCGACGAGGGGACGTCGAGCGACTGCGCCAGCCGCAGCAAGCGCGCTCGCGCCTGCGGCGGACCGAGCAGGACCAGGCGGTTGCTGCGGCTGTCGGCGAGGACCTGGACGGTGGCGGCGCTCTTCCCGGCGGCCGGGGTGACGCTGCGATCGAGCACCTCGGCGATTTCCGCGACCCAGGCATGGCGCATGTCGTAGATGCTGTAGTCATGTTCGCCGGCCCGGTCGAGGCTGCGCACGATCGCCTCGATGCGCTCGATGTTGGAGCGGCGGTCGCTGACGATCAGCGCGTTGGCCGACGGTACGGCGGCCAGATGGCCATGGGCCGGGACCAGCGGCCGGATCATCGGGATCAGTTCCGCCACCGAGGTCTGCTGCGCCTGGACCACCCGCGTCTCCAGGCTGCCCGGCCCATCGCGGACGGTCTTCTGCGCGGCGTCCTGGCGTGCCTCCATGTTCGGCACGATACGCGCCTGGTCGCCCTGCGGCAGCACTGCGTAGCCATGGGTGGCGAGCACCGAAAGGAACAGCTGGTAGACCTCCGCCAGGCTGAGCCGCGCCTGGGATACCACCGTGACCCGCCCCTTCACCCGCGGATCGACGACGAAGGTCTGGCCGCTGATGCTCGATACCTGCTCGATGAAGTCGCCGATCTCGGCATCCTTCATGTTGATCGTCCACTGCTCTTCCTCTTGCGCGGCGGCAGTCTCGGCAGGTGCCGGATGGACCGGCGGCGCCAGGCCGAGGACGGCCAGCGACAGGACCAGGAACAGCGGAGACAGGCGCTGGGCGGAACGGGTACTACAACGTGGCATGGGTGGTTTCTGCCCCTTCGGCTTTGGGGAAATACAGACGTTCTTCATAACCCTGGTCGCGCAGCACCACATGGTCGCGATGAACCGCCAGCAGCACGGTGCCGGGGCGCACTTCGGCGCCCGGCAGGAAGCGCTGCGAGCGCCCGGCCACCGCGATCAGCGCCGCCGAGCGGTCCTCGCGACGCGCCAGGAAGCAGGCCAGCAGGCGCAATTGCAGACGCTCGCCCGCCGTCGCGCCGCGCGGCGACGGAGCGCCACCGAACAAGCCGGCTAACGCCGCGCGCGGGGCCGCTGAAGGGTTGGCTGGCGGCGCCGGGGCCGCTGCGGCGGGCAATTCCGCCAGCTCGCGGCGCAGCGAGCGCGTCTGGCTGGCCAGGCTGGCGCTGAGCAACGCCAGCAGCAGCACGCAAAGCACAGCGGGCGCATGCCCGGCCAGGCTGCGCAGGGAAACGAAAGACGATGGAAGGTGACGCGACATGCAGCAGGCGGATTCCGGCAAACGGGCGCGCTGCATCGACGCGGCTCGCCCAGGGGCGGCGAGCATAAGGGATGGGGCTGCGGCCTACGGCCGCGAAAGGGCAAAACTGTTAAGGCTGCCCGCTTTGATCCTTCGTGGCGGGAACTGGCCCACAAAACGCCAGGCGCGGGAAAGGCCTCAGCGCTTGCCCATCGAACGACGGGTACCGCGCGGCGCCATGCCGGGACGCTGGCCCTTGTCGTGGATCTTCCGCTGCGGATAGAGCTGGGCCTGGTTCTTCTTCGCCAGGGCGGCCTTCAGCAACGCGCTGGCGTCGCTCGGCGCGGCCTGGGCCGGAGCGTCGTCGGAGGAAAGGGCCTGGGGAAGAGCGTCGGGAGCGGAAGCCATGGCGTATCCGGATCGGGGGAAATCGTGGGGACGCGATTATACATGGCTGTCCGGCTGTCCGGCAGCACCTGCCGGCGTATCGCCACGGGTCAACGCAGTTGCCACCAGCCCGGCAGCAACCGGCGCACCTTGGCCTGGGCGAAACGGTCGTCGATCAGGTGCACCACGCCGCGATCGCTGCGGCTGCGGATCACCCTCCCGGCGGCCTGGACCACCTTCTGCAGTCCCGGATACAGGTAGGTGTAGTCGTAGCCGTCACCGAACAGGCGCTGCATGCGCAGGCGGATCTGCTCGTTCACCGGATTCACCTGGGGCAACCCGAGGGTGGCGATGAAGGCGCCGATCAGGCGCTCGCCAGGCAGGTCGATGCCTTCGCCGAAGGCACCGCCGAGCACGGCGAAGCCGATGCCCTCGCCGCCCGCGACGAAGCGCTCGAGGAAGACCCGGCGCTCCGCCTCGTCCATCCGTGGCGTCTGGCTCCAGCACGGCACCCACGGGTATGCCTGGCGGAAGACGTCCAGCGCCTGCTGCAAGTAATCGAAGCTGCTGAAGAAGGCCAGGTAGTTGCCCGGCCGCTGGCGAAACTGCTCGCCGAGAATCGCTGCGATGGGCGCCAGGGATGCCTGGCGCTGCGCATAGCGCGTGGAAACCCGACGCTGTATGTGCACCTCCAGTTGCTCGGCGCTGAATGGCGAGTCCACTTCCAGCCAGGGCGTGCCCGCCGGCAGGCCGAGCAGGTCGGCGTAATAGTCGCGCGGCCCGAGGGTAGCGGAGAACAGCACGGTGGAGCGGCTGGCGGCGAAGCGCTCGCCGAGAAACGCCGCCGGCACCACGTTGCGCAGGCACAGCCGGGCCAGGCTGCGGCCGTTGCGGCCTGGGCGCTTCTCGATGTCGAACAGCGAATGCTCGCCGAACAGCTCGGCGAGACGGCCGAACTGCAGGATCGCGAAGTAGAACTCCTGCAACGCCGGCTCCAGCGCCTGCGGTTGCTCGGCGAGCAGGTCGTTGATCGCCGCCACCGCGTTCTGCAAGGCCAGGAGCAGCTTCTGCGGAGGCTCGTCGTAGGCCTGGTAGTCGTCCGCCTGGGTCTTGGCCAGTTCGTTCCAGGCACGCTGGATGCGCTCCAGCGGTTTCCTCAGGGCCTCCGGGGCGGTTTTGCGCACACCGAGGAAATCGCCCTGGTCGAGTTCGGCGGAATACATCCGCCGGCCGCGCTCCACCAGGTTGTGCGCCTCGTCCACCAGTACCGCCACCCGCCACTGGTTGACCTGGGCCAGGCCATGGAGCATGGCGCCGAGATCGAAGTAGTAGTTGTAGTCGCCCACCGCCAGGTCGCACCAGCGCGCCAGTTCCTGGCCCAGGTAGTAGGGACAGACCCGGTGCGCCAGCGCCACCTCGCGCAACCGCGCCTGGTCCAGCCAGCGCGCCTCCACGGCGGCGGCGCGGGCCGCCGGCAGGCGTTCGTAGAAGCCCTGGGCCAGGGGACAGGACTCGCCGTGGCAGGCCTTGTCCGGGTGCTCGCAGGCCTTGTCCCGCGCCACCAGTTCCAGCACCCGCACCGGCAGTCCGCCGGTCTCCCCTTCCAGGCTACGCAGGGCATGCAGCGCGAGGGCCCGGCCCGGGGTCTTGGCGGCCAGGAAGAACAGCCGGTCCAGGCGCTGCCCGGGCATCGCCTTGAGTTGCGGGAACAGCGTGCCGATGGTCTTGCCGATCCCGGTCGGCGCCTGGGCCATCAGGCAACAACCGGCGGAGGCGGCCTTGTACACCGCCTCCGCCAGTTGCCGCTGGCCGTGGCGGAATTCGGCGTGGGGAAAGCGTAACGCGGCCAGTTCGCGGTCGCGCCGCTGGCGGTGCGCCAGTTCCTGCTCGGCCCAGGCGAGAAACGCCTGGCACTGGCTCTCGAAGAACAGCCGCAGCTCGTCGGCCCGCACCCGCTCGACGAAGCGGGTCTCCTTCTGGCTGCCGACCTCCAGGTAGACCAGCGCCAGTTCGACTTCCTCCAGCTTCCGTTCGGCGCAGAGCAGCCAGCCGTAGACCCTGGCCTGGGCCCAGTGCAGGTGCCGGTGGTTGGCCGGTTGCAGGGCGAGGTCGCCGCGGTGGGTCTTGATTTCCTCCAGGCAGTTCGCCTGCGGATCGTACCCATCCGCCCGGCCGCGCACCTGCAAGTGACGGTAGCGTCCGTCCAGCGCCACTTCGCGCTGGTAGTGAGCGGGGCGCCGGGAGGTCACCAGGGTATGTCCGGCGATGCCTTCCAGGGCGCTGGGCGACGGGGTGAAGCGCAGGTCGAGGTCGCCGCGCTTGGCGCTGAACTCGCAAAGCGCGCGCACCGCCACCTGGTACAGCGCCTCGCCGCCCTGCTCAGTCATCGAAATGCCAGCGCACGTAGCAGACCGCCACCGGCATCTCCCGCTCGCGGCAGAATTGCAGCCAGCGCAACTGGTTGTCCTGCAGGCGGTCGCCCGGTCCCTTGACCTCGACCATCCGGTAGCGCCGCTGCGCCGGCCAGAACTGGATCAGGTCCGGCAGGCCGGCGCGGTTGCCCGGGATATCCTCCAGCAGGCGTTCGAACCAGGCGCGCAGGTGGGCCGCCGGTAGGCAATCGAGCGCCTGTTCGAGCAGTTCCTCGCCAAGCAGTTCCCAGTAGACGAAGGGCGACTGCAGGCCGAACTTGTCGCGGTAGCGACAGCGGATCGCGTCGCGGTAGCTGCCGTCCTCCAGCCGTCCCAGGCAGGCCTCGAACAGGGCGGCGCGGCGCTGGCGGAAGTCGGCGCTGTGCAGGTCCGCCGGCGCGCTGTGGAAGGGATGGAAGAACGCCCCGGGAATGGCGGCGAAGATCGCCTCCCAGCAGAGCAGTCCGAACAGCGAATTGATCAGGCCGTTCTCGACGTAGTGCACCGCGCAATCGGGCTCTTCCAGGTGCTCGCGGACCGCCCACTCGACGCTACAGGGTTCGCTCGGGTACGCCAGGCACAGGTCCAGGCGGTCGATTTCCGGAGCCGCCGCCCGCGCCTGTCGCGGCAGGCCGAGCTTGCCTTGCAGGCGCGGCAGCAATCGGGCCAGGCCCTGGCGTTCGGCGTCGCTTTCCGGCGCACAGCTGGCCTCCCGCGCCAATGCATGGGCTTCGGCGAAGCGCTCGCCGCGTTCCAGGCTGCGAATCGCCCGCAGGCGCGCGCCGGGGTGGCTGGATTGGCGATAGAGCCGCTGGGCCAGGTCGAAATCCCGCTGCTTTTCGCAGTGCTGGGCGAACTGGAACAGCAGCTTGACCCGCCGCCCTTCCAGCCAGGGATTGGCGTAGGGTTCGCCCGGCAGGCCGGCGAGCAGTTCCTCCAGCGGCTCGCCGAGGTCGAAGCGCTGTCGGCAGTCGAACAGGTGGAGATAGGCGTCGACGTCGGCGCGCAGGCGAAAGCCGCGGGAGTCGGCGGAAAACTCGACGCTTTCGTAACGATAGATACCCAGGTCGGCAAGGACAAACTCCGACCAGTCCTGCCACAGGTTGCCGAAATACATCAACCGCAACCGGTCGCAGAGCGCCATGCAGCGCAACTCGTAGACCGGTTCGGCGAAGTCGGCCTGCCACTCGGCGAGCCGCCGCGCCTCGGGGAACAACGGCTGGAGCCGTTCCAGCAGCGCATCCTTGCGCAGGTTCGCGCGCCCGAGATGGTCCCTGAACAGCTGCGACAATTCGTCCTTCCTCAGCAAGCCGAACAGTTGCGCCAGTTCCAGGGTCGGCTGCGCGTCCACCCAGCCCAATGCCAACAGCGGTTGCACGGCGGCGCGCGTGTCGCCGATCTCGGCATAGGCCAGCTTGCCTTCGCGGAACAGCGTGCCCTTGCGCATCACCATGCGCACCAGCAGGGCCTGGCTGGCCTCGGGCAGCTCGGCGAACGCGGCGATGAAGGCACGTTCCTGATCGTCGAGCAGATCGGCATAGCGTTCGCCGATCCAGGCGAGCACCGCGCGGAAGTTGTGCAGGTAGTAGAAGGGTTCGGGAAGCGCTGGGGAATTCACGGGAAGCGGAGCCTGGTACTGTTCATGCATACAGATACCAGCGCCCCCACGGCTTGGCAATGCGCATCCGATCAAGCGTCGCCGGCCTGACGACGACTATCCAGGCACAAGGCGTTCGTTATATAAAAATATTAACAACGAAACCTGCCCCGTATCGGTCCCGATGAAGAAGATCCGCCAACGCAACCTGCAACTGATCCTCGACGCCGCCTGCGAAGTCTTCGCCGACTGCGGCTTCAGCGCCGCCCGGCTCAGCGACGTCGCCGAGCGCGCCGGCGTGGCGAAGGCCAACGTGCTCTATTACTACCGCTCCAAGGCGCAACTCTACGAGGCGGTGCTGGACAGCATCGTCGAGCCCCTGCTGGAAGCCTCCCGGCCATTCGCCGGCGACCAGCCGCCCGCCGAGGCGCTACGCGCCTACGTCGACAACAAGATGCGCATCGGCGCCGAGCGGCCGCACGCGGCCAGGGTCTTCTCCTGCGAGATCATGCGCGGCGCGCCGCGCATGCCGGCGCCGCTGCTGGAACGCCTCGACGCCCAGGCGGAACGCAACGCCGAGCGCATCCGCCAGTGGATCGACGAAGGCCTGCTGGCGCCGCTGGATCCGTACCACCTGCTGCTCAACCTGTGGGCGATGACCGAGTCCTATGCCCTTGGCGGCTGGCAACTGGCGCGCCTCACCGGCCAGGCCGGGCTGGACGCGAGCGACTACCGGCAGGCGGCGGAAAACATCGTCCGCCTGGTCTGCGCCGGCTGCCTGGCACTCCCCGGCGAGGCCGCGCCGCGTCGGCGTTTCCGCGCGCTGGCCGGCTGAGCGACTTGCGCCGGATCAATTTCCGCGTAGCGCTATATTCCAAAAGCCATAGCGAACCCCTAAGCTTGCGCCAGCCCCGTCCGCCAACTTCGTTCGCCCCCACAGGAGCACTCCATGACCACCCGCCTGCCCCAGCTATTGCTCGCCCTCCTCGCCAGCGCCGTATCCCTGGCCGCCAGCGCCGACGAGGTGCAGGTCGCCGTCGCGGCCAACTTCACCGCGCCGATCCAGGCCATCGCCAAGGAATTCGAGAAAGACACCGGGCACAGGCTGGTTGCCGCCTACGGCGCCACCGGCCAGTTCTATACGCAGATCAAGAACGGCGCGCCGTTCCAGGTTTTCCTCTCCGCCGACGACAGCACTCCGGCGAAACTGGAGCAGGAAGGCGAGATCGTGCCCGGCTCGCGCTTCACCTATGCCATCGGCACCCTGGCACTCTGGTCGCCCAAGGCCGGCTACGTCGACGCCAAGGGTGAGGTGCTGAAGAGTGGCAGCTTCAGGCACCTGTCCATCGCCAACCCGAAGACCGCGCCCTACGGCCTCGCCGCCACCCAGGCGATGGACAAGCTCGGCCTCGCCGCCACGCTCGGGCCGAAGCTGGTGGAAGGCCAGAACATCAGCCAGGCCTACCAGTTCGTTTCCAGCGGCAACGCCGAACTGGGCTTCGTCGCCCTGTCGCAGATCTACAAGGATGGTAAAGTCGCAACCGGCTCGGCCTGGATCGTTCCCGCCGAGCTGCACGACCCGATCCGCCAGGACGCGGTCATCCTCAACAAGGGCAAGGACAACGCCGCCGCCAAGGCCCTGGTCGACTACCTGAAGGGCGCCAAGGCCGCCGCGCTGATCAAGTCCTACGGCTACGAACTCTAAGGCGGGACCTGCATGGCGTTGCCACTCGACAGTACGGACCTGGCGGCCATCTGGCTGACCACCGAGCTGGCTTCGCTCACCACCCTCCTCCTGCTGCTGATCGGCACGCCCATCGCCTGGTGGCTGGCGCGCACCCGCTCCTGGCTGAAGGGGCCGATCGGCGCGGTGGTGGCCCTGCCGCTGGTGCTGCCGCCGACGGTGATCGGCTTCTACCTGCTGGTCAGCATGGGTCCCAACGGTTTCATCGGCCAGCTCACCCAGAGCCTCGGTCTCGGCACCCTGCCCTTCACCTTCGCCGGTCTGGTGGTCGGCTCGGTGTTCTACTCGCTGCCCTTCGTCGTGCAACCGTTGCAGAACGCCTTCGAGGCGATCGGCGAGAAACCGCTGGAGGCTGCCGCGACCCTGCGCGCGAGCCCCGTCGACCGTTTCTTCAGCGTGGTCCTGCCGCTGGCCCGGCCGGGTTTCGTCACCGCCGCGATCCTCGGCTTCGCCCATACCGTCGGCGAGTTCGGCGTGGTGCTGATGATCGGCGGCAACATCCCGGAGAAAACCCGCGTGGTCTCGGTGCAGATATTCGATCACGTCGAAGCCATGGAATACGCCCAGGCCCACTGGCTGGCCGGCGGCATGGTGGCGTTCTCCTTCGTCGTCCTCCTCGCCCTCTATTCGGGCCGGCGCCGCCGGCCGGGCTGGGCCTGAGATGGACGGCCTGCGCCTGCGCTTCCGCCGCGCCTACCCCGGCTTCGAACTGGACATCGACCTGGCTCTTCCCGGTCGTGGCGTGACCGCTCTGTTCGGCCATTCAGGCTCCGGCAAGAGCACTTGCCTGCGCTGTATCGCCGGCCTGGAAAAGGCCGCCGAGGGCGAGGTGACGATCAACGGCGAGACCTGGCAGGACAGCCGCCGCAACCTCTTCGTCGCGCCCCACCGGCGTGCCCTCGGCTACGTGTTCCAGGATGCCAACCTGTTCCGCCACCTGACGGTGCGGCGCAACCTGGCCTTCGGTCTCAAGCGCATCGCCGCCGCCGAACGCCGCGTCGAGCTGGAACAGGCCTGCGCCCTGCTGGGCATCGAGCACCTGCTGGAACGCATGCCGGAACGCCTCTCCGGCGGCGAGCAGCAACGCGTCGGCATCGCCCGGGCCCTCCTCACCAGCCCGCGCCTGCTGCTGATGGACGAGCCTCTGGCATCCCTCGACCTGAAGCGCAAGGGCGAGATCCTGCCCTATCTCGAGCGCCTGCACGAGGAACTGGACATCCCGGTGCTCTATGTCAGCCACTCGCCAGACGAAGTGGCGCGCCTGGCCGATCACCTGGTGCTGCTGGAGAACGGCAAGGTCCGCGCCAGCGGGCCGATCGGCGAAACCCTGGCGCGAGTCGACCTGCCGCTGGCGCTGGACGACGACGCCGGGGTGGTGATCGAGGGCACGGTCAGCGACCACGACCCGGCCTACGGCCTGCTGACCCTGGTCCTGCCCGGCAGCGCGCTGCAAATGCGCGTCGCCCACGCCCCGCTGGCCCCCGGCAAGCGCCTGCGCTTCAAGGTACAGGCGCGCGACGTCAGCCTGAACCTGCGCGACGACGCCCAGAGCAGCATCCTCAACCGCCTGCCGGTACGGGTCCTGGAATTGGTCGATACCGACACCGCGGCCCACGTCCTGGTGCGCCTGGATGCCGGCGGCAATCCGCTGCTGGCGCGGATCACCCGTTACTCGCGGGACCAGTTGCAACTACGACCCGGCCAGCTGTTGTGGGCGCAGATCAAGTCGGTGGCGGTGCTCGCCTGACCCCGGCCTCGCCTGCGGCGCCTAGACCCTGGGCCAACGGTAGCGGATCAGCCGGCCCATCCGCCGCAGGAAGGCGAAGCCGTTGTAGATCGGCAGCATCAGCCGCGACGACTGCGGCAGCTTGGCGACGTCCTGCGGGTCATAGTCGGTGACCTCCTCGATGAAACGCAGGGCCGGATGCCACCGCTCGAGTTCGCGCGGGTCGTCGATGCTCCAATGCACCTGCGCCCCGGTCTCGCGCAGCGGCGGATACAGGCGCAGCAGCATGATGCCGAGGCGGCCGTAGCCGTCGAACAGCAGCTCGCCGCTACCCAGGTGGTCGACCAGGCGTTCCACCAGGCGTCGCACCTGGGACTCCCGCAGATAAGGCATCAGCCCCTCGGCCAGGACCAGGGCGGGCCGCTCGCGCGGCACCCCTTGCAGCCAGCCGTCGTCGTCCACCGAGTGGCGCAGCGCCCGATAGGCGCCGGCGCGCGGCGGGTAGAGCCGATCGCGCAGGTCCATGACTTCCGGATAGTCGAGGTCGAACCAGGGCAGCTCGGCCGGCGGGTCGACCCGGTAGATACGGCTGTCCAGGCCGCAACCGAGGTTGAGCACCTGCCCCTCGGGATGGTGGTCGAGGAACTCGCGGCAGGCCTGGTCGAAGTAATGCGAGCGCATGGCCAGGGCCCGTTCGTTGCCCTTGCCGAGGGCGACCCTGGAGAAGTCGAAGTCGATCTGCCGCACCGCCGCCTCGGCGAAACGGTCATGGAGGATGGAATCGTCCAGGCGGCTATCCAGCGCCTTGGCGTAGAGGGTGATCAGGAGCGTCTGCTTTTCTCCGGTGAGGGTAATGCGGTGGCCGGGCATGAAAACCTCCTGCGGGCACGCGTGCCTCTTCAGTCCTTGCCGAAAACATCGCTATGCTTCGGCAATGATTGCCCTGGAGTCACGAATGAAAGCCAACTCCGATGAACTGCAAAGCTTCGTCAGTGTAGTCGACAGCGGTTCCATCAGCGCCGCCGCGGAACAGATGGGACTGACCGCCTCGGCCGTCAGCCGGACCCTCTCGCGCCTCGAGCACAAGCTCGGCACCACCCTGCTCAACCGCACCACCCGGCGCATGGAGCTGACCGAGGAAGGCCGCTACTTCCTCGACCAGGCACGGCAGATCCTGCAGCAGATGGAGGCGCTCGAGGAACGCCTGGCCCTGCGCCGGCAGAGCCCCGCCGGGCGCCTGCGGATCAACGCCGCCTCGCCCTTCATGCTGCACGCGGTGGTGCCGCACATCGGCGAGTTCCGCCGGCTGTACCCGGACATCCAGCTCGAACTCAACACCAACGACCTGATCATCGACCTGTTGGAGCAACGCACCGACGTGGCGATCCGCATCGGTGCGCTCAGCGACTCCACCCTGCACGCGCGGCCGCTGGGCGCCAGCCGCCTGCACATCCTCGCCAGCCCGGAGTACCTGGCCCGCCACGGCACGCCGGCGAGCATCGAGGGGCTGCGAGGGCACACCCTGCTCGGCTTCACCCAGCCCGAGCATCTCAACCGCTGGCCGGTGGTGCACGCCGACGGCGATCGCCTGGAGATCCAGCCGGATATCTCTGCCTCCAGCGGCGAGACGCTCCGCCAACTGGCCCTGAGCCACCAGGGCATTGCCTGCCTGGCCAGCTTCATGACCGACCGCGATATCCAGGACGGGCGCCTGGTGCCGCTGTTCGCCGAACAGATGAGCGAATACCGGCAACCGATCCACGCCGTCTACTATCGCAACTCGCAACTGGCGCTGCGCATCCAGTGCTTCCTCGACTTCATCCAGCAGCGCCTGGGCGCCTGAGACCGACCGTGAACGAACCCCTCGATTTCTCGCCCTACCTCGAGCGCTGGGCGTTGCAACCCGACGGCGAGCCCTTCGCCACCCACAGCAGCCGCCTGCTGCCGGTGCGCCATCGCGGCGCAGCGGCGATGCTGAAGATATCCAGTGCCGAAGAAGAGCGTTTCGGCCACGTACTGCTCAACTGGTGGGACGGCCAGGGCGCGGCCAGGGTGCTGGCCTACGACCACCAGGCGCTGCTGATGGAGCGTGCCACCGGCGGGCGCTCGCTGCTGGAAATGGTCAGGCGCGGCGACGACGACGAGGCTACGCGTATCCTCTGCCAGGCCATCGAACGCATCCATGCCCCGCGCCCGGGTCCGTTGCCGGAGCTGACCCCGCTGGAGCGCTGGTTCGACTCGCTGTATGCCGCCGAGCGCCGCTACGGCGGGCTCTACGTCGACTGCGCGAATGCCGCCCGCTACCTGCTGGAGACCGCTCGCGAACAGCGCCCGCTGCATGGCGACATCCACCACGGCAATGTGCTCGACTTCGGCGAGCGCGGCTGGCAAGTCATCGACCCCAAGCGGCTCTACGGCGAGCGCGGCTACGACTACGCCAACCTGTTCACCAATCCCGACGCGAAGACCGCCCAGGCGCCCGGCCGTTTCGAGCGCCAGCTGGAGATCGTAATCGCCGCCAGCGGCCTGCAGCGCCGCCGCCTGCTGCAATGGATCCTGGCCTGGACCGGACTCTCGGCGGCCTGGTTCGACGAGGACGGCAGCCGCGAGGAGACCGAAGCCGAGCTGGCCATCGCCCGCCTGGCCCTGGCAAACCTCGCTCGAACGCCTGCGCAATGAACTGTGCGGCGGCTCCCGCGCTCCAACGCGAGGCACTGTTCCGCCGCCGCGATCCGGTGTCAAATACACACCCCGCCAAGATGGCGGTGCCCACCACCCAGTAAGGAAACCCAAGATGGCCGGAGCCAGCCTCCTCACCCTCCTCGACGATATTGCCGCGGTGCTCGACGACGTCTCGCTGATGACCAAGGTCGCCGCGAAGAAGACCGCCGGCGTTCTCGGCGACGACCTGGCGCTGAACGCCCAGCAGGTCACCGGGGTCAACGCCGACCGCGAACTGCCGGTGGTCTGGGCGGTGGCCAAGGGCTCGCTGCGGAACAAGGCGATCCTCGTTCCCGCCGCCCTGCTGATCAGCGCCTTCGCGCCCTGGGCGGTGATCCCGCTGCTGATGCTCGGCGGCGCCTACCTGTGCTTCGAGGGCTTCGAGAAGATCGCCCACAAGTACCTGCCCCATGACGACGAGCACGCCGACGAGGCAGCGCTGGCGGCCAATGTCGACGTGGCCGCCCTGGAAAAGCAGAAGATCGGCGGCGCGATCCGTACCGACTTCATCCTCTCCGCGGAAATCATCGCCATCACCCTGGGTACCGTCGCCGAGTCCAGCTTCACCACCCAGGTACTGGTGCTGGTCGGCATCGCCCTGGTGATGACCATCGGCGTCTACGGCCTGGTCGCCGGCATCGTCAAGCTGGACGACGCCGGCCTCTACCTGTCCAGGCGCGACAGCGGCTTTGCCCAAGGGCTCGGCGGCGCCATCCTGCGCACCGCGCCATACCTGATGAAAGGCCTGTCGGTGGTCGGCATGGCGGCGATGTTCATGGTCGGCGGCGGCATCCTCACCCACGGTATCCCGGTGGTCCACCACGCCATCGAACAGGCCGCGCAGAGCGTCGCCGGCATCGCCACGCTGGGCCCGCTGCTGGCGGCGATCACCCCGACCCTGCTGAACTTCCTGTTCGGCATCGTCGCCGGCGCGGTGGTCCTGGCGGGGGTGCTGCTGGTCAAGCGCCTGCTGCCGAAGAAGAAAAAGACTGGCTGAGCCTGCCATCGCCGGCAGCGCCATCGCGGAGGGCGGATAGCCGCCCTGGCGCACATCCCACGAAGCGGTTGTGCGCCCTGCCCCGGAAGTCCTCCTCCGTTTCAATTCAATAATTTTGCACTGTAATAGCAACATTATTCGTTGGAGACGAATAAAGCTCCCCTCCTAGAATGGCCACCAGTGCCATGAGCCGTCTGTTCCGAGCCTTCCAGACGAAGATCCGACCTCCGCACTCCATCGACCCGGCAACGGGATACCCAGAAAAATACCGATAACCCAACGAGGACCCGAGGGTCGCGCCTGCTCGCCAGCCGGCCGGACCCCGGGGCCCGGCGTGCCAGCGACCATGAACGATACGGATAGCAGAAAAGATCCGGACGGCTACAACTACGACGTCGTCCGCCAGTTCACCCTGATGACCCTGGTCTGGGGCATCCTCGGCATGGGCCTCGGGGTGTTCATCGCCGCCCAACTGGTCTGGCCGGCGCTCAACCTCGACCTGCCCTGGACCAGCTTCGGCCGCATCCGCCCGATCCACACCAGCCTGGTGATCTTCGCCTTCGGCGGCAGCGCGTTGTTCGCCACCTCCTTCTACGTGGTGCAGCGCACCAGCGGCGTGCGGCTGATCTCCGATGCCCTGGCGCGCTTCGTGTTCTGGGGCTGGCAGGCGGCGATCGTGGGGATGATCGTCAGCTACCCGCTGGGCTATACCACCTCCAAGGAATACGCCGAGATGGAATGGCCGCTGGCGCTGTGGATGGCGATCGTCTGGGTGGTCTATGCCTACCTGTTCTTCGGCACCATCGCCCGTCGCAAGGTGAAGCACATCTACGTCGGCAACTGGTTCTACGGCGCCTTCATCATCGTCACCGCGATGGTCCATATGGTGAACCACGCATTGCTGCCGGTGAGCCTGGGCAAGTCCTACTCGGCCTATTCCGGCGCCACCGACGCGATGATCCAGTGGTGGTACGGGCACAGCGTGGTCGGCTTCATCCTCTCGGTCGGCTTCCTCGGCATGATGTACTACTTCGTGCCCAAGCAGGCCGGGCGACCGATCTACTCCTATCGCCTGTCCATCGTGCATTTCTGGGCGATCATCTCGATCTACATCTGGGCCGGCCCGCACCACCTGCACTACACCGCGCTACCGGACTGGGCGCAGTCGCTCGGCATGGTGATGTCGCTGATCCTCCTGGCGCCGAGCTGGGGCGGCATGATCAACGGCATGATGACCCTCTCCGGGGCCTGGCATAAGTTGCGCGACGACCCGATCCTGCGCTTCCTGGTGGTGTCCCTGGCGTTCTACGGCATGTCCACCTTCGAAGGCCCGATGATGGCGATCAAGACGGTCAACTCGCTGTCCCACTACACCGACTGGACCATCGGCCATGTCCACGCCGGCGCCCTCGGCTGGGTGGCGATGATCTCCATCGGCACGCTCTACCACATGATCCCGAAACTCTGGGGCCGCGAGCGGATGCACAGCGTCGGCCTGATCAACGCGCACTTCTGGCTGGCCACCATCGGCACCGTGCTGTACATCGCCTCGATGTGGGTCAACGGCATCACCCAGGGCCTGATGTGGCGGGCGGTCAACGAGGACGGCACGCTCACCTACTCGTTCGTCGAGGCGCTGGTGGCCAGCCATCCGGGCTACGTGGTGCGCCTGCTCGGCGGCGCCACCTTCGCCAGCGGCATGCTGCTGATGGCCTACAACACCTGGCGGACCCTGCGCAGCGCGCAGGACCAGCGGCAGCCGGTCCTGGCGGCCGGCCAGGGGGCCTGAACATGCTGTTGTCCCTGCTGTGCCTCTCCACCCTGGCGCTCGGCCTCGCCCTCAGCCTCGCCGGCAGTACCCGCGAGGAACGCGAACAGGCCGCCCTGCTGCCGTTCGCCGACGATCCCGAGGCCGCCCGCCGGGTCGCCCGGGATACCGGCAAGATCTGCCGGCAGGTGGTCCGCCCCCTCGAGGAATCCCGCGAGGCCGCCGGCCCGCCGTTCCTCGCCTGAACCGACTCCATCATCCAGGGATGGATGCCTCCAGCACGAAAGTGCCTTACGGGGCCGGCAACGGCCCCTTTCTTTCGCTTCGAAGAGTTCCATGAACGACTCCCCCAGCACCGCCGTACGCACCTGGCTGAAAGGCTTCCGCCCCCTGACCCTGAACGCCCGACCACGCGACTGCCTGCGCGCCGGACTCGGCGCCTGCATCGGCGCGCTCGCCGCGGTATTCGCCTGCCAGGCGTTGTTCGGCAGCGAGCTGGCGCTGCGCCTGGCAGCGCCGCTCGGCGCATCCGCCGTACTACTGTTCGCCCTCGCCTCCAGCCCCCTGGCGCAACCCTGGTCGATGCTCGGCGGCAACCTGGTCGCCGCCCTGGCCGGCGGCCTCAGCGCCTATTGGTTCGGACACGATCTGGCCCCGGCCCTGGTCGGCATGGCCCTCGGCATGCTGCTGATGTTCGCCCTGCGCTGCCTGCATCCGCCGAGCTGCGCGCTGGCCCTGAGCGTGGCCCTCAACCCGTCCCTGAGCGAACTCGGCATCGACGTGGTCTGGCCGATCCTGCTCTCCACCCTGGTGCTGATCGGCTGCGCGCTGCTCTACAACAACCTGATGCGCTCTCCCTACCCGCGCCCCTACCAGTCGCCGCGGGCCAATCTCCATGGCACCCGCGACCTGGCGCCGAGCGCGCGTACGGACTTCTCCGCCCGGGACCTGGACCAGGCGCTGCAGGACTTCGGCGAATACGTCGACATCACCCGCGACGACCTCGAGCGACTGATCCACCATACCGAGCGCTACGCCTTGCGCCGGCGCATGGGCGAGCTGACCGCGGCACGGATCATGTCCCGCGACGTGCAGACCGCCAGCACCGAGACCTTCATCGACGACGCCTGGAAGCAGTTGCAGGAACACCGTCTGAAGGCCCTGCCGGTGCTCGACGAGCATCGGCGGCTGGCCGGCATCGTCACCCAGAGCGACCTGCTCAAGCACTTCCGCCCCGACGGCAGCCCGTTCAAGCGCCTGCGCTTCCTGCGCGGGACCAAGCTGAAGACGATCATGACCACCCCGGTGGTCTGCGTACAGGCCGACACCCACGCCGTCGAACTGGTCTCGCTGCTATCCGACGAAGGCCTGCACTGCCTGCCGGTGCTCAACGAGGCCGGCTACCTGGTCGGCATCGTCAGCCAGACCGACCTGATCGCCGCGCTCTACCGCAACTGGCTGCAGCACCTGGGCCAGGCCGATCAGATCACGTAGTCCCAGCGCTGCGACCAGTCGCTGTCCTCGCGGACCACTTCGCGCAGCAACTGGAACGCATGGCGCAGGGTCGGCGACAGGCGCTCGCGGGAGTACACCAGGTAGGTCGGGTAGGCGAACTCCGGCGCCTGCTCGACCCGTTGCAGGGTGCCGCCATCCAGGTAGCTGCTCACCACCCGGGTACGGAAATAACCGCTGCCGCCGTTCTGCATGATGTACTGCAGGGCCAGCGGACCGAGGTTGCAGGCTAGCGCGGCCTTGGCCCGGTCCGGCAGCGCGGCATCGTGCTGGCTGCGGAAATCCGGGCCCCAGTCGACATACAGATAAGGCTCCGCGGATAGCACGGAACGCACCATCACCAGCTTTTCCTCCAGCAACTGCTCGACCTGCAGCCCCGGCCAGTATTCCGGCTGGTAGACCAGCGCGGCGTCCAGCGCGCCCTGCTCCAGTTGCTTGAGCAGGTCGGCACCCTGGCCGATCTCGACCCGCACGGCGTGGCCGGGAATCGCCTCGCGCAGGCGCCGCATCCAGTTAAGCAGCAGCGGATTGCACAGGCTGACCTCGCCGCCGAGGTTGAGCAGGTTGCGGAAGCCGTCCGGCAGCGGCAGGTCGCGTCGCGCCGCATCCCAGGTCTGCACCAGTTGGCTGGCGTAGCCGAGGAAGTGCTCGCCGTCGGCGGTCAGGCGCGCGCCCGCGCGGTTGCGCACGAACAGCCGGCAGCCGAGTTGCCCTTCGAGGTTCTGGATGCGCGCGGTGACGGCGGTCTGGGTCAGGTGCAGGCGTTCCGCGGCAGCGACGAAGCTACCGCTGCGGGCGATCTCCAGGAAGGTACGGGCGAGGTCGATATCCATGCGAAGCGGTCCGCTGCCACAGGTGGGCCGCCATTCTAGGCTGTGCAGGCGCGGGCGGCGAGCGCAAGGCGGCCTGGCCGCCCTCCTGGAGTTCTGCGACAAAACACCGCGCCTAGCCGCTTCGGCACGCTAAAACCCTTCGAAAAAGCGACAACCTGTTGCACAAACGCGCCATGCCGTGACTTTTTCGCTTTCGAAAGCATCAGTTAGCGTGACCGAACACGGTGGAGCCGGGAAGCGCCACCCATGTTCCACACAGACATGAACGAGAGAGACCGACTCCCATGAACGCTACGCTCCGTTTCAACGAGGCTTTGCTGATCACCGGGCGCGCCTTCCAGCCATACCAGTGCGTTGCCTGGTCCGAGCTAGGCAGTGACGGCGGCCTGAGCCTGTCCGTAGTCGATCGCACTGGCACCCGCCTGCTGGGCCGTGCACGCATTCCGAGCTCCGCCTACTCCGATCCGGAGCAGCTTGCCGGCCTGCTGCAACAGGCACGCGAAGAACTCAGCCACAACGGCTACAACCTGCAGGACTGGAGTATGCCCAGCCAAGGCTGAGCCGTTCCATACGACGAAAGGCGCCCACGGGCGCCTTTTTTCGTTTCCTCTATTCGAGGCGGTCGTGCTGCCGGAACGCCACGCGCACCGCGTTGCGCCCTGCATCCTTGGCCTCGTAGAGCGCGCGGTCGGCCTCGCGATAGAGCGCGTCCAGGCCCATGCCGGAGGTCGAATAGGCCACCCCCAGGCTGATGGTCAGGCAGGGGCCGGCGCTGGAGCCCAGGTGCTCGATGCCCAGCGCCTCCACCGCCTGCCGCAGGCGCTCGGCGATGGCCAGGGTGTTGCCCTCCTCGCTGTCGTAGAGCAACACGGCGAACTCCTCCCCGCCCAGGCGCGCGGCGATATCCAGCGGCCGCCGCGCGCCCTGCCGGAGCACGACGCCAAGCTGGCGCAGGGCGGCATCGCCGGCCGGATGCCCGTAGTGGTCGTTGTAGGCCTTGAAGTCGTCGACATCCACCAGGATCAGCGCCACTCCCTTTTCTTCGCGGGCGCCCTGCTCCAGGGCCCGCTGGGCGAGCAGCTCGTAGTAGCGTCGGTTGACCAGGCCGGTGAGGCTGTCCTGTTCGGCCATCATGCCCAGCAGCCGCCGGCCGAGGAACTGCTCGCGCTGGGCGTAGTCCTGCAGGTACAGGGCGAACGAACAGATCAGCACCACCAGGCCGTTGTAGAGCGTATTCAGCAGGTTGGTACGCAGGTTCTCTTCGCCGCCGAAAAGCAGGAATACCGCCAGGTTCAGGGCCAGGCACAGCAACGCCAGGCGCACGCAGGCCCAGAACGCCAGGCCGAGCGGGAAGAACACCGCGAGGATACCCAGGGTCGCGCCCAGTTGGGTGAAGCGCGGCACCCCATGCCACTCGAACAGCACGTCGCAGGCCAGCACCGCCAGGTTGATCAGCAGCAGGCAGTAGGGCGCGATGGCATCGCCGACCTTGCGCAGGCTGGGCAGGAAGGCCGCCGGCCAGACCACCAGCAGCAGGCCGATCATTCCCAGGCGCACGCCCAGCAGTTGCTCGAACAGGCTGGGGTGCAGGCGGATGTCCACCATCATCCAGTCGGCCACGATGAACAGCGCCCAGATCAGGAACGCCACCCCGATGGCAGCGCGCCGCTGCATCAGCGAGTTCCAGCTGAGAAACTCGCGAAACTCGTTTTCCAGCTCCTTTTCGAACCGCAACCAACGAAAGCCGTTGCGCAACTGGCGCGCATACGGATTATCCGGCAGACCAGCCTGTACCAGGCTGTCGCGTGCAAGCATGCTGACTCCCCTACCTCGGACCGAACGCTGAAACAGGCCTGGACGACAATACCCTGGCGCCTCTGCAGCGATGAGTCAAAAAGCCATCACCCGTTACCAGACAATAGGGCATGCGGCGTGCCGAGGCGATACCAACCATCGGCGCAGCGGGACGCCCCGGCGAGCGAATGGCAAGATCCGTGGGCCGACTGGCATTGCGGCCAGGCCCGAAGGACGCCAGACTGCCGCCATCGCCATGAGGTTGTGCCATGCCCGAACCGCGCCTGATTGCCTGCCTGATCTATCCCGACGTGATGAGCCTGGACGTGACCGGACCGCTGCAGGTATTCGCCTCGGCCAACGTCGAACGCCAGCGCCAGGGCCTGCCGCCTTTCTACCGGATACAGGTGCTCGGCGAGCGTAGCGAAGCGGTGCCCAGTTCCGCGGGCATCCGCATCTGCGCCGACCTCGCCTGGCGCGACTGTCCGCCGGAAAGCCTGGACACCCTGTTGGTGCCCGGCGGCCTCGGTGTCGAGGCGCAGACCCGCAACGCCGACCTGCTCGCCTGGCTGAAAGCCGCCGAACCGTGCATACGGCGGCTCGGCTCGGTGTGTTCGGGAGCGCTGATCCTGGCCGCCGCCGGGGTTCTCGACGGGCGCCCGGCGACCACCCACTGGGCCGACGTGGCGACGCTGCGCCAGGGGTTTCCCGGCGTCCATGTGCAAGGCGACCGCCTGCACACCTACGACCCGCGGTGCCGCGACGGCGACGCCCACATCTTCACCTCGGCCGGCGTCACGGCGGGAATCGACCTGGCCCTGGCGCTGGTCGAGGCCGACCTCGGCCGCAGCCTGGCGCTCAGCGTCGCGCGACGCCTGGTGATGTTCCTCAAGCGTCCTGGCGGCCAGGCCCAGTTCAGCGCCTGGCTGACCCCGGAACCGAGCCGCACCCCGCGCCTGGCCGCGCTGCTGGAGTGGATTCCCGCCAACCTCGCCGGCGACCTGTCCCTGGAAGCCCTCGCCGACCAGGCCTGCATGAGCCCGCGTACGCTGTCCCGGGTATTTCTCCAGGAACTGGGCGTGGCGCCCGGTCGCTACGTCGAGCGGGTTCGCCTGGAGGCCGCGCGCGCCCTGCTGCAGGACGCCCAGGCGTCGATCGCCACGGTGTCCCGGCTGTGCGGCTTCGGCCATCCGGAAAACCTCCGGCGGACGTTCCACAAGCATCTTTCGGTCAGCCCCCAGGAATACGCCGAACGCTTCGGCATGCTGGCCTGACGCTCCCACCGAGGACCTTCCCATGCTGGAACTGCGCCCCAACTGCGAGTGCTGCGACCGCGACCTGCCCGGCGACAGCGGCGACGCGCTGATCTGCACCTTCGAGTGCACCTTCTGCCGCGACTGCGCGACGGTCCGCCTGGGCGGCCAGTGCCCGAACTGCGGCGGCGAACTGCTGGCCCGGCCAAGGCGTCCGCGGGATGCGCTAGCCCGTCACCCCGCCTCCAGCCGACGCGTCGTCAGGCCCGGCGGTTGTCCGGAGTGACGCCATGCTGCTACGCAACCCGACCCTGCTCCTGCTGTTCTGCGGCCAGGCCCTGTACTGGTCCTGCTCGCTGATCGGCATAACCCTGACCGCCCTGGTCGGCGTCCAGCTGGCGCCGTTGAACAGCCTGGCTACCCTGCCCCTGGCCCTGCTGGTGCTGGGCAACCTGCTGGCGGTGCAGCCGTTGTCGCACTTCATGCAGCGCCACGGCCGACGTCCCGGGCTGATGCTCGGCGCCGGCGGCGGCGTGCTCGGCGGCCTGGTCTGCGCCGCCGGTGTCTGGACTGGCGATTTCCTCTGGTTCTGTCTCGGCGCGCTGGGCATCGGGGTCTACCAGGCCTCGGCCATGTACTACCGGTTCGCCGCGCTGGAGGCGGTGGATGCCGGGCGGAAAGGCCGCGCCAGCGCCTACGTGCTCGCCGGCGGAGTACTCGCCGCGCTGCTGGCGCCGAGCCTGGCGCTGTGGTCGCGCAACGCGCTGGCCCAGCCCTTCGTCGGCGCCTATCTGCTGATCGCCGTGCTGGCCCTCGCCGGCCTGCTGCTGATGGCCCTGCTCCGCGAAGGCCAGGCGCCACGCCCGGCACGACTCGCCTGGCGCGACATAGGCGGCCTGTTGCGGCGGCCGGTGGTCCGCGCGGCCATCGCCTGCACCGCGACCGGACACGGGTTGATGATCCTGATCATGAACGCCACGCCGCTGGCCATGAGCTTCTGCGGCCTGCCGCTGGAACAGTCGAGTCGGGTCATCCAGTGGCACGTGCTGGGAATGTTCCTTCCGGCGTTCTTCGCCGGACCGCTGGTCGACCGCATCGGCAACCGTCGCGTCGCCCTGCTCGGCGCGTTCCTGCTCGCCGCAAGTGCCGGCATCGCCCTGGACGGGCAGTCGGTCACGCATTTCCTGCTCAGTTCGCTGGCCCTGGGCAGCGGCTGGAACCTGATGCTCATCGCCGGCACCACCCTGCTCAGCGAGGGCCACGCCGAAAGCGAGCGCGGCGCCGCGCAAGGATTGATGGAGCAAGGCAACAGCCTGGTGGCGGCGCTGATGTCGTTCGGCTCCGGCGCCCTGATCACCAGCCTTGGCTGGAACGCGGTGAACCTGCTGGTCTGGCCGGCGCTGCTGGTGGCGCTGGCACTGCTCTGGCCGGTACGACGAACGCGGACGCTGTCGCGCTGAAACGCCGGCAACGAAAAAGGCGACCTTGCGGTCGCCTCTTCTGCTTTACGGAAACGCCTCAGTAGTAGGCGTTCTCCTTGTTGCTGTGGTCGGTCACGTCACGCACGCCCTTCAGTTCGGGAATACGCTCGATCAGGGTCTTCTCGACGCCATCCTTGAGGGTCATGTCGACCATCCCGCAGCCCTGGCAACCGCCGCCGAAACGCAACACGGCGATGTTGTCCTCGACCACGTCGACCAGGCTCACCTGTCCGCCGTGGCTGGCCAGCCCGGGATTGATCTCGGTCTGCAGGTAGTAGTTGATGCGTTCGGTGATCGGGCTGTCCTCGTTGACCATCGGCACCTTGGCGTTCGGCGCCTTGATGGTCAGCTGGCCGCCCATGCGGTCGGTGGCGTAGTCCACCACCGCATCTTCGAGGAAGGGCTCGCTGACCGCATCGATCCAGGCAGTGAAGTCCTTCAGGGCGATGGCGGTGTCCTCGACCTTTTCCTCGCCCGGCTTGCAGTAGGCGATGCAGGTTTCCGCGTACTGGGTACCCGGCTGGGTGATGAAGATACGAATGCCGATACCCGGGGTGCTCTGCTTCTCCAGCAACTCGGCCAGATACGCTTGGGCAGCTTCGGTAATGGTGATGGCGCTCATGGCAACTCCTCGCAAATATGCCGACAGTTTACGCCAATCGGTACTTGCGGATAAAGCCCTAGTAAATTAGTAGGAATAATTCGCGATAACCGACCCGCCCCTTGTGGAGCGGGTCGCGAGACTCAGAGGTTCTCGTAGCGGTTCATGTCCAGTGCGCCCGCCTCGACCGGCTCGGTTTCGCGGATGTACGCCTCGAGATCGTGGAAGTAGCTCCAGAACTGCGGATTGCTGCGGCGCACGCCCCAGCGTACGACCACCTTGTCGAAGTCCTCGCCGCTCTTCGCCGCCTCCAGGGCGCCGACGAAGGACTCGGCATCCGTCGCCGGCAGATCGAACATGAAGTTCGGGTAGCTGGACAGCACGCCCGGGTAGATCGTCAGGGTGTCCAGGCCCGGCTGGTAGCGCAGCGACTCGCCGAGCATGAAGGCGACATTGCTGTGCGCGCGGTTGCGCAGCACGGTATAGACCTCGCGCTTGCCGCTGGACGTACGTATCCGCAGCATGGTCGCCTCGGGGAAGCGCTCGATGACCTTGAGGCCGGCCGCCGGCCGGCTCACCAGGCGACTGAAGGCCTGCTCGGCGTCCTGCAGTTCGCGGTCGATGCCCGGTCGATAGCAGTTGCCGTCCAGGCAGCGGTTGATCGGGTCGGGACGCGCATTGAGGTCGCCGTAGCGACGCAGCAGTTCTTCGGCGAAGGCCTTCTTCGGCTGTTTCTCCGGCAATCCCAGCGCGCTCGGCGTGTCGTCGTCGAAGGCCTGGTAGTCCATCCACATCTTCAGCTTGCCGCTGTTCTGGTACCAGTCGTCGAGCAACGGCTGGCGCGCGTCGACCGGCATCAGGCGGAGGAAGTTCTGCTCGGCGCCGTTGCGGATCAGGTCGAAGTACAGCCGCGTCTGCGCCTGGTGCGAGACGTTGCCGAAGACATCGAAGTTCACCACCAGCCCGTAGTAGGTTCGCTCGAACAGCGGGTAGTCCATCAGCCACAGGGTCTGCGGTACCTCGCCAAGCAGGCCCTTGCGCACCGAGGCGCTGTCGAACTGGCGGAAGATGCTCAGCAGGGCGTTGTCGTTGCCGTGCCAGAGCGTGTTCCAGGTCGGCGGCGGCGCGTCGGCGTAGACGTCCTGGCGCAGGTCTTCGTACTCGTTGCGCTTGTCCCGGTAGGCGCTCCACAGGCCGAGCAGGTTCTTCAGCTCGTCGATCTGCCCCGGCAAGGCCAGCAGCGGCTCGCTCTGCGCGCGGAAGTTGGCGTCGGTGACGAACAGGTCCTGCTCGGGGTCCTGGAATACCACCCAGAAGTTGTCGCGGATCACGTCGGTAGCGATCTGTCCACGGCACACCGGCCCGCGGATGAAGGTACGGGTGAAGTATTCGGCGTTGTCCAGCATGAACTGGTAGCGCGCCCGTGGCGGGATCGCGGCAAAGGTGGCGAACGGGTTGGCGCGGCTCTGCACGCCGTAGCCGGGAACCTTGTCGGTGTTCCACTGGGTGCCGAAGAACAGCTCCTGGACGCGTTCCAGCTTCTTCGCCGTCAGCGGATAGGTGATGTGCGTCTTGTGTACGATCACGCCCTGGATCGGCCAGAGGCGGTAATAGAAGCTGTTGCCCGGATCGTCGTTGGGACGCCGGGTCGGGATCGGGTCGATCGGCTGGCCGCTGGGCGTGCGCGAACGCACCAGCTGGAAGAAGTGGCCGGGCGCGCCCTGCTCCGGGAAATACAGGTGCGCCAGGAACAGGTGCTCGTAGAGCCAGCGCGAGACCAGGCTCTGCTTGGCCCCAGGCTGGTTGAGGAAACGCTCCCAGCTGGCCACCTGGCGCGCCTCGGCGGCGGTCGGCCGCAACGGCTGCTGGTCGACCGGGGCGCCCGCGGCCAGCCACTTCTGCAAGGTGGCGTATTCGTCGTCGCTCAGCCCGGCCACCGCGAAAGGCATGCCGGAACCTGGGTTCTTGCGGATGAACGCATCGATGCTGGCCGGCGTCGGGCACTGGTTGGCGCGGTTGATCGAAATGTCCAGGCCTTCGGGGATCTTCGCATTCGGCTGCAACGGCTGGCTGTGGCCAAGCTCGAGCATCCGCGCCATCAGTGCGGCCTGGCCGTCCTGCGATTCGAGCACCGACCAGAAGTCCTTGCGCCGCCAGGCGTCGGCACCGTGCGCATCGAGGTACAGGCGGGTGGTTTCCTGCGCCTTGGTCCGAGTGCCGTCGTAGACCGGCAGTTGGTTGGCGCCGCGCTGCGCGCCCTCGGCGCTGCTCAGGTTGAGCTGGCAGGGCGAATCGTAGCAGGCGTGGCAGGCGACGCACTTGGCGGTAAAGATCGGCTGGACGTCACGGCTATAGGAAATTTCAGCAGCGGAAACAGACTGGATAAAAGACGACAAAACGAAGGCCAACCCAACCAACGGTCTTGGCAACATGAACCACTCCTCACTCGGCGACGGGCGATTCTAGCAAACCCGCCTCTCTGCGCCGCACTTTCACAACGGCGGGCGAACGCGCCCCGGATATGAGCCGCCATTTCGCCAGCATTCCACCGGCTTCGGCCGCCACGTATGCTAGCCGGGCTCCCAGGCCCGCCCTGGCGATCAAGGACGATGACTTCGAGGAAACAGGGATATGTTTCGACTCGCCGCGCCCCATCCGCGCCGGTTCGCGTGCGCCCCACGTCCCCTCTTCGCCGCTTTCCGCCTGCTGTCGTCAGGCGGCGCTTCCGTTCGCGCCCGGCGCGGCCTGGTCCATCCTTTCGCCGCCCTGGCGGCCCAACGGAGAACCCGCCCCATGAAACTGCTCGCCGGCAGCTTCGCCGCTCTCTTCCTGAGCCTTTCGGCCCAGGCGGCGGACTGTACTTTCACCCAGCTGGAAATCGTGCCCCAGTTCGGCTCGCCGAACATGTTCGGCGGCGAGGACGAGCACGTCCGCGTGATGTTCAGCAACGAGGATCCCAACGACGACAACCCCGATGCCTTTCCCGAACCGCCGGTCTACCTGGCCGACCGCGACAGCGGCAACGATTGCCGCATAGAGGACGGCGGCATCTGGTCGCGCGGCGGCGTGTTCCTGAGCCAGGACGGCCGGCGCGTGCTGATGCATGAATTCAGCGGCTCCAGCGCCGAGCTGGTGTCCTACGACAGCGCCACCTGCAAGGTGGTGCACCGCGAGGACATCTCCGGCCAGCGCTGGGCGGTGGACAAGGACGGGCTGCGCCTGGGTCAGAAATGCTCGGGCGAATCCGTCGACAGCTGCGCGAAGATCGTGAAGCGTTCGCTCGCGCCGTTCTGCCAGACCGCAAAGAAATGATCCGGGCCGGAGCGCCCCTTATCGACACGCATAGGTGATACATGGACAGTCTCGATCAATGCATCGTCAACGCCTGCAAGAACAGCTGGGACAAGAGCTACCTGGCCGGCACCCCGAACAAGGACAACTGTTCCGGCTTCGTCCAGTCGGTGGCCGCCGAGCTGGGCGTACCGATGCCCCGCGGCAACGCCAACGCCATGGTCGACGGCCTGGAGCAGAGCTGGACCAAGCTCGCCTCCGGCGCCGAGGCCGCGCAGAAGGCGGCCCAGGGCTTCCTGGTGATCGCCGGCCTGAAGGGCCGCACCTACGGGCACGTCGCGGTGGTCATCAGCGGTCCGCTGTATCGGCAGAAGTACCCGATGTGCTGGTGCGGCAGCATCGCCGGCGCGGTCGGCCAGAGCCAGGGCCTGAAGTCGGTCGGCCAGGTGTGGAATCGCACCGACCGCGACCGCCTCAACTACTACGTCTACTCCCTGGCCAGTTGCAGCCTGCCCAGGGCCAGTTGATTCAGGCCGTGCTGCGAATGAGCCAGACTCATTCGCAGCACGATTCCCCACGAGCATCCCGACTCCACTCGCCCGTCCCTTCGCCGCCCGCCTGCGCACTCCGACCTCCGCATTCCGCCCGTATGCTGCGACAAAACGGCGCCAGGGATTTTTCCGGCCCGCGAATGAACATCCTTCAACTTGAATGAAATTCATGGTCCGACCACCCCCGGCCGGAAAGCCCCTGCCTTTGTTATGCTTTTCACCTTTCCGCCCACTGACGCCAGGTCCATCCATGTCCAGCCCGCTCACCGATCGCAGCGCCCGCCTGCAAGCCCTCCAGCACGCCCTCAGGGAACGTATCCTGATCCTCGATGGCGGCATGGGCACCATGATCCAGAGCTACAAGCTGGAAGAGGCCGACTACCGCGGCGAGCGCTTCGCCGACTGGCCGAGCGACGTGAAAGGCAACAACGACCTCTTGCTGCTGAGCCGCCCGGACGTGATCCAGGCCATCGAGAAGGCCTACCTCGACGCCGGCGCCGACATCCTCGAGACCAACACCTTCAACGCCACCCAGGTGTCCCAGGCCGACTACGGCATGCAGTCGCTGGCCTACGAACTCAACGTCGAAGGGGCGCGCCTGGCCCGCCAGGTGGCGGACGCGAAGACCGCCGAGACCCCGGACAAGCCGCGCTTCGTCGCCGGCGTGCTCGGCCCGACCAGCCGCACCTGCTCGATTTCCCCGGACGTGAACAACCCCGGCTACCGCAACGTCACCTTCGACGAACTGGTGGAGAACTACGTCGAGGCGACCCGCGGCCTGATCGAAGGCGGCGCCGACCTGATCCTGATCGAGACCATCTTCGACACCCTCAACGCCAAGGCGGCGATCTTCGCCGTCCAGGGCGTGTTCGAGGAACTCGGCGTGGAGCTGCCGATCATGATCTCCGGAACCATCACCGACGCCTCCGGCCGCACCCTGTCGGGCCAGACCACCGAGGCCTTCTGGAACTCGGTGCGGCATGCCCGGCCGATCTCGGTAGGCCTGAACTGCGCCCTCGGCGCCAAGGAATTGCGGCCGTACATCGAGGAACTGTCGACCAAGGCCGACACTCATGTCTCGGCCCACCCCAACGCCGGCCTGCCGAACGCCTTCGGCGAATACGACGAATCGCCGGCGGAAATGGCCGTGGTGGTCGAGGAATTCGCCGCCGCCGGCTTCCTCAATATCGTCGGCGGCTGCTGCGGCACCACCCCGGCGCACATCGAGGCGATCGCCAAGGCAGTGGCCAAGTACCCGCCGCGGGCCATCCCGGAGATTCCCCGGGCCTGTCGCCTGTCCGGCCTGGAGCCGTTCACCATCGACCGCAGCTCGCTGTTCGTCAACGTCGGCGAGCGCACCAACATCACCGGTTCGGCCAAGTTCGCCCGGCTGATCCGCGAGGAAAACTACGCGGAAGCTCTCGAGGTCGCCCAGCAGCAGGTGGAAGCCGGCGCCCAGGTGATCGACATCAACATGGACGAAGGCATGCTGGACTCGAAGGCGGCCATGGTCACCTTCCTCAACCTGATCGCCTCCGAGCCCGACATCTCGCGCGTGCCGATCATGATCGACTCCTCCAAGTGGGAAGTGATCGAGGCCGGCCTGAAGTGCATCCAGGGCAAGGGCATCGTCAACTCGATCTCGATGAAGGAAGGCGTCGAGGCCTTCAAGCACCATGCCCGCCTGTGCAAGCGCTACGGCGCCGCGGTGGTGGTGATGGCCTTCGACGAGGACGGCCAGGCCGACACCCAGGCGCGCAAGGAAGAAATCTGCAAGCGCTCCTACGACATCCTGGTCGACGAAGTCGGCTTCCCACCGGAAGACATCATCTTCGATGCGAACATCTTCGCCATCGCCACCGGCATCGAGGAACACAACAACTACGCGGTCGATTTCATCAACGCCTGCGCCTACATCCGCGACCACCTGCCCTACGCCCTGAGCTCGGGCGGGGTGTCCAACGTGTCCTTCTCGTTCCGCGGCAACAACCCGGTACGCGAGGCGATCCACTCGGTGTTCCTCTACTACGCGATCCGCAACGGCCTGACCATGGGCATCGTCAACGCCGGCCAGCTGGAAATCTACGACGAGATTCCGAAAGCGCTGCGCGACCGGGTCGAGGACGTGGTGCTCAACCGCACGCCCGAGGCCACCGAGGCCCTGCTGGCGATCGCCGACGACTACAAGGGCGGCGGCGCGGTCAAGGAGGCCGAGGACGAGGAATGGCGCAGCTACAGTGTCGAGAAGCGCCTCGAGCATGCGCTGGTCAAGGGCATCACCACCTGGATCGTCGAGGACACCGAGGAATGCCGCCAGCAGTGTGCGCGTCCCATCGAGGTCATCGAAGGTCCGCTGATGTCCGGGATGAACGTGGTCGGCGACCTGTTCGGCGCCGGCAAGATGTTCCTCCCGCAGGTGGTCAAGTCCGCGCGAGTGATGAAACAGGCGGTGGCCCACCTGATTCCCTTCATCGAGGCGGAGAAAGGCGACAAGCCGGAAGCCAAGGGCAAGATCCTGATGGCCACGGTGAAGGGCGACGTGCACGACATCGGCAAGAACATCGTCGGCGTGGTGCTCGGCTGCAACGGCTATGACGTGGTCGACCTCGGCGTGATGGTGCCGGCGGAGAAGATCCTGCAGACCGCCATCGCCGAGAAATGCGACATCATCGGCCTGTCTGGCCTGATCACGCCGTCGCTGGACGAGATGGTCCATGTCGCCAAGGAAATGCAGCGGCAGAATTTCCAGTTGCCGCTGATGATCGGCGGCGCCACTACCTCGAAGGCGCATACCGCGGTGAAGATCGATCCGCAGTACAGCAACGACGCGGTGGTCTACGTCACCGACGCCTCGCGCGCGGTAGGCGTGGCTACCAGCCTGCTGTCCAAGGAGCTGAAGGCCGACTACGTGGCCCGCACCCGCGCCGACTACGCGGTGGTCCGCGAACGCACGGCCAACCGCAGCGCCCGCACCGAGCGGCTGAGCTACGAACAGGCGATCGCCAACAAGCCGGCGTTCGACTGGGCCGGCTACCAGGCGCCGACGCCTTCCTTCACCGGCGTCAGGGTGCTCGACGAGATCGACCTCGCGGTGCTCGCCGAGTACATCGACTGGACGCCGTTCTTCATTTCCTGGGACCTGGCCGGCAAGTACCCGCGCATCCTCACCGACGAGGTGGTCGGCGAGGCCGCCACCTCGTTGTTCAACGACGCCCAGGCGATGCTGAAGAAGCTGATCGACGAGAAGCTGATCAAGGCCCGTGCGGTGTTCGGCTTCTGGCCGGCCAACCAGGTCGAGCACGACGACTTGGAGGTCTACGGCGCCGATGGCGAGACCCTCGCCACCCTGCACCACCTGCGGCAGCAGACGATCAAGCCGGACGGCAAGCCGAACCTGTCGCTGGCCGATTTCGTCGCGCCGAAGGAAAGCGGCGTGCGCGACTACATCGGCGGCTTCATCACCACCGCCGGGATCGGCGCCGAGGGAGTGGCCAAGGCGTACGAAGCCAAGGGCGACGACTACAACAGCATCATGGTCAAGGCGCTCGCCGACCGCCTCGCCGAAGCCTGCGCCGAGTGGCTGCACGAGCGGGTGCGCAAGGAGTACTGGGGCTACGCCCGCGACGAACACCTCGACAACGAGGCCTTGATCAAGGAGCAATACGTCGGCATCCGCCCGGCACCGGGCTACCCGGCCTGCCCCGACCATACCGAGAAAGGCACTCTGTTCGAACTGCTCGATCCGCAGGGCCTGTCCGGCGTCAGCCTGACCGAGCACTACGCGATGTTCCCGGCCGCGGCGGTCAGCGGTTGGTATTTCGCCCACCCGCAGGCGCAGTACTTCGCGGTCGGCAAGATCGACAAGGACCAGGTGGAACGCTACAGCCAGCGCAAGGGCCAGGAAGCCAGCGTCAGCGAGCGCTGGCTGGCGCCGAACCTTGGCTACGATGACTGACCAGGAAGGCGACGATGAAATTCCTCACTCCCGAGCAGATGGAAAAGCCGCGCAAGCGCCGCCTGCGCAAGAAACTGCGCCTGGGCGAGTTCCAGGAGTTCGGCTTCAGCTTCGAACTGACCTACGACCGCAACGCCCTCTCCCACGACGATGCGCTGGACCATCTGATCGACTTCGTCGAGGCCCAGGGCTGGGTGTTCGGCGGTGGCGGCTCGCCGGAACAGGCGGAGATCAGCGGCTACCTGTGCCTGGCGCGGGTCGGCAGCCTGGACGAGGCGGACCGGGAAAGCGCCCGCCTGTGGCTGGAAGCCCAACCCTGGTGCAAGACCTTCGAGGTCGGCCCGTTGAGCGACTGCTGGCACAACTTCTTCGAGTGAAACCGGCGCCGGCATGACCTGGCCTGGCGCCGGCAGGCGCGAAGCTGCGACCTACACCCGGATCAGGCGCGGTTCATGCCCCGTGTGGGCGAGGAAAGCCAGCAGGTCTGCGTAGCGGATGCACTCGGTGGCGGTATTCACCAACGGGTGGAAACCGAGCAACTGGTCCTGGCGGATGGCATCGTCGAGCAACACCTCGACCCTGTGCTGCGGATCGTTGACCAGCGCGAAAGGCGTCACGCAGCCCAGTTCAACGCCGAGGTATTCGCGCAGGCGCTCGACCGAGGCGAACGACAGGCGGCTTTCGCCGATCTGTTCGGCGATGCCCGGCAGGTCGGCCTCCTTGCGCTCGTCGAGCAGCACCAGGTAGTGGCGAGTACCCTTGCGGTTGCGCAGGAACAGGTTCTTGATGCCCTGGTCGGGCAATTCGATGCCCTGCGCGTAATATTCCTCGATGGAGGCGATCGCGGGATGCTCGACCCGCTGGCTGTCGATGGCCAGCTCGCGGAGCAACGCCAGAAGCGCCTGCTCGTCCATTTTCGCACTCATGGGACGCGCGCCCTCAGGTGAACTGCGAACCGGAACGGCGCACGAACTTGATCGACCACTTGAAGTTCGGCTTGCGCGTCACGCTGATCGGGCGCCGGGTCACGGTATCGATGGTGATGTTCCAGAACCCGGTGCTGGGCACCTTGATCTTCGCCGGGAAGCGGTCGAAGGCGCCGCCATGGTAGCTATGCCGCCCGCCATTCTTGAAACTGCGGAAATTGGCGTCGTTCATCAGGCGGATATTGCATTGCTGCGAGCACTCGATGACCACGATGTCGTCTTCGTTGAGGTGTTCGCGCTGGTGGACGAATTTCATGGAACGGTTCCGTTGCTGCGGTGGAGCGGAGCGCAACGATAGCACGTCGGCGCCGGCCATACCGCCTCATGACGGGCAATGGTAGGATGCGCGCCCCATGCGTAGCCAAGACCTCCACCAGCGCCTCGCCGATCTCGGCGCCAAGCCCCTGCATTGCGGGAGGATCGTCCGCGCCTGGCTGCAGGGCCGCGCCCTCGATGCCTGCACCGCCCGCCAGCGGGCCGAGGACTTCCTGCCGCTGGGCGTACGCCATGGTCTGCCCCAGGTAGCAGCGGAACTGGAAGGCATCGCCCGCCTGCACAGCGAGCATCCGGCGAGCGACGGCTCGTCGCGCCTGCTGGTGGAACTGGCCGACCGGCAGATGGTGGAAAGCGTGCTGCTGCCGCGCGGTGGGCTGTGCGTCTCGACCCAGGTCGGCTGCGCGGTCGGCTGCGTGTTCTGCATGACCGGCCGCAGCGGCCTGCTGCGCCAGGTCGGCAGCCTGGAGATGGTCGCCCAGGTGGTCCTGGCGCGCCGTCGGCGAGCGGTGAAGAAAGTGGTGTTCATGGGCATGGGCGAGCCGGCGCACAACCTCGACAACGTCCTCGAAGCCATCGACCTGCTCGGCACCGATGGCGGCATCGGCCACAAGAACCTGGTGTTCTCCACCGTCGGCGATCCCCGCGTGTTCGAGCGCCTGCCCCGGCAACGGGTGAAGCCCGCCCTCGCCCTGTCCCTGCACAGCACCCGCGCCGAACTGCGCCGGCAACTGTTGCCCAAGGCGCCGCCGCTGAGCCCGGAAGAACTGGTGGAAGCCGGCGAGGCCTACGCCCGCCGGGTCGACTATCCGATCCAGTACCAATGGACCCTGCTCGAAGGGATCAACGACAGCCTGGAGGAAATGGACGGCATCCTGCGCCTGCTCAAGGGCCGCTTCGCGGTGATGAACCTGATCCCCTACAACAGCATGGACGGCGACGCCTACCGGCGCCCGAGCGGGGAGCGGATCGTCGAGCTGGTGCGCTACCTGCACAGCCGCGGCGTGCTGACCAAGGTGCGCAACTCGGCCGGCCAGGACATCGACGGCGGCTGCGGGCAACTGCGCGCCAGGGCCACGCAGGGCACGGTGGAACGGCGCATCCCCGCCCGCCAGGCCTGAAGCCACCCTCCTCCCGCCAAGGGTCTAGACTCTCAGGGCAGGTATGGAAAAGGGAGGACCACCGATGGGTATCGAGACGGAAGAACCGAACCAGAAGCCGCCGACCTTCTGGCAGATGCTGCATAGCGTGATGGCTGCCGCCTTCGGCGTACAGAGCGGGCGAAACCGCGCCCGCGACTTCAGCCACGGCAAGCCCGTGCACTTCATCATGCTGGGCCTGCTCTTCACCCTGGTGTTCGTGCTGTTGCTGGCCGGGATAGTGAAACTGGTGCTGAGCCTCAGCGGCCTGTGACCTCTGCGCCGCCGAGGCGGGCTTTCACTGGTGGCTGACCCAGAACACCGCGGTAGCCACCACCAGCAGGATCAGGACGAAGGCCGCGCGGGCGTCGACCACGCTGTCGCGGTTTTCCTGGGTTTTGCTCGGCTCGCTCATGACTCCCCCTGTTTCTTGTGGGTATCGGGACGAAGACATCGAAAGGCACTCTCCAGTTAAGACCAGCGCCGCCCATCGCTCAAGAAAGGCGCCGTTGCGAAGCGGTTATGCTTGCCTGGCGACTTAGTCTTTTTGGTTCTTACCATATACTCAAACATCACTTTTACGCATAAATATGAACTGGTATCGTGCGCCCACTCCGCGTGGAGCGCGTAGCCGTGCGCGCTGGTTAACGCAGTAAGCCGCATAGCCTGACAGCAGGAATATTCATGTACGTATACGACGAGTACGACCAACGGATCGTCGAGGACCGCGTCAAGCAGTTCCGCGACCAGACCCGCCGTTACCTGGCGGGTGAATTGACCGGTGAGGAGTTCCGCCCGCTGCGCCTGCAGAACGGTCTCTACATCCAGCGCTATGCCCCGATGCTGCGCATCGCCGTTCCCTATGGCCTGCTCTCCTCGCGCCAACTGCGCAAGCTGGCGCAGATCGCCCGCGACTACGACAAGGGCTACGCCCACATCAGCACCCGGCAGAACGTGCAGTTCAACTGGCCGGAGCTGGAAGACGTGCCGGAAATCCTCGCCGAACTGGCCACCGTGCAGATGCACGCGATCCAGACCAGCGGCAACTGCATCCGCAACACCACCACCGACCAGTTCGCCGGCGTCGCCCGCGACGAACTGGTGGACCCGCGCCCCTGGTGCGAGATCATCCGCCAATGGTCGACCTTCCACCCCGAGTTCGCCCACCTGCCGCGCAAGTTCAAGATCGCGGTGAACGGCGCGGTGAGCGACCGTGCCGCCATCGAGGTGCACGACATCGGCCTGGAGGCGGTGAAGAACGAGGCCGGCCAGCTCGGCTTCCGCGTCTCGGTCGGCGGCGGCCTGGGCCGGACCCCGATCGTCGGCAGCTTCATCAATGAATTCCTGCCCTGGCAGCACCTGCTCGGCTACCTGGATGCCATCCTGCGCGTCTACAACCGCTATGGCCGGCGCGACAACAAGTACAAGGCGCGGATCAAGATCCTGGTCAAGGCGCTGACCCCGGAAGTCTTCGCCGAGCGCGTCGAGGCCGAATGGGCCAACCTCAAGGACGGACCGAGCACCCTCACCGAGGCGGAAGTCCAGCGCGTCGCCGCGCATTTCGTCGATCCGGCCTACAAGGCCCTCGACGACCTCGATGAATCCCTCGCCCGGCTCGACGCGGAGCACCCCGGCTTCGCCCGCTGGCGCGCACGCAACACCTTCGCCCACAAGAAGCCCGGCTACGTCGCCGTGACGCTCTCGCTGAAGCCCACCGGCACCGCGCCGGGAGACGTCACCGACAAGCAACTGGACGCCATCGCCGATCTCGCCGACCGCTACAGCTTCGGCGAGGTACGCAACAGCCATAACCAGAACATCATCCTCGCCGACGTCGAGCAGGGCGAACTCTTCGCCCTCTGGGGCGAACTCCGCGAACTGGGCTTCGCCACCCCCAACGTCGGCCTGCTGACCGACATCATCTGCTGCCCCGGCGGCGACTTCTGCTCCCTGGCCAACGCCAAGTCGATCCCGATCGCCGAAGCCATCCAGCGCCGCTTCGACAATCTCGACTACCTGTTCGACATCGGCGACATCGACCTGAATATCTCCGGTTGCATGAACGCCTGCGGCCATCACCATGTCGGCCACATCGGCATCCTCGGGGTCGACAAGAAAGGCGCGGAGTTCTACCAGGTCTCCCTCGGCGGCAGCTCGGCGCGCGACGCCAGCCTCGGGCAGATCCTCGGCCCGTCCTTCGCCCAGGAGCAGATGGCCGACGTGATCGACAAGATCATCCAGGTCTACGTGGAACGCCGGACCGAGGAAGAACCCTTCATCGACACCTTCCGCCGTATCGGTATCGACCCGTTCAAGGAGCGCGTATATGCAGCGAATCATTAAGGACCGCCAGGTGGTCGACGACCGCTGGCACTTGCTGCCCAAGGACGCGACCCTGGAAAGCGTGCCCAACAGCGACGACGTGATCATCCCGCTGGCCCTGTGGCTCGAGCACGGCCCGGCCCTGCGCGGCCGCGACGGCGGCCTGGGGGTCTGGCTGGACGCGGACGAGGAGCCGGAAAGCATCGCCGGTGACCTCGACAGGTTCCAGGTGATCGCGGTGAACTTCCCCGCCTTTACCGATGGCCGCGGCTTCAGCAGCGCGCGCCTGCTGCGCGAGCGCTACGGCTACAAGGGCGAGATCCGCGCGATCGGCGACGTGCTGCGCGACCAGCTGTTCTTCATGCGCCGCTGCGGCTTCGACGCCTACGCCATCCGTGCCGACCGCAGCCCGGAAGACGCCCTGGCCAGCCTGGACGACTTCAGCGAGGTCTACCAGACCTCGGTGGAGCAGCCGCTGCCGCTGTTCCGCCGCCGCGGCTGAACCCGGCCCTGACGAAAAAGCCCCGCAGCCGCGGGGCTTTTTCGTTCCCGAGGTCACGGACGCCTCAGGCCGCGCGCACGCTGTCCCAGGCCACCTGCGCCAGCAGTTCGCGACAGTCGGCCAACGCCACCCGGGTTCGCCCGGCCAGCCACTGGCGGGCAAGGTCGTGGGCCGGGCCGATCACCACCGAAGCAAAGCAGTCGTCCGGCATCTCGCGGAACAGGCCCTCGGCCCGATATCCCGCCAGCGCCGCATGGATCCGCGCGAAGTGGGCCTGGTTGTCGGCCCGCAGGCGCTCGCCCAACTCCCCCGCCTCTACCCGCCCGCGGCTGTGCAGGATGAAGCGTGCCCAGTCAGGATTCGCCACGACCCAGTCGATGTAGCTGGTGACCAGCAACCTGACCGTTTCCTCGGCGCTGCGCGCCCTGGCGAAGCCGGCTTCGAGCAACGCCGCGTACTGGCCGATCCCGGCCAGGTACAGTTCGCCATGGATGCGTTCCTTGTTGCCGAAATGGTGGTAGAGGCTACCGATGCTCGCTCCGGAACGGTCGCGGATCATCTCGATGGTGGTGGCGTCTACGCCATGCTCGCTGAAGCAGGCCAGGGCGGCCTGGAGAATCTCGTCTTTGCGGGAAGAACGGCCCATGTCGGTCCTTGTCGTTAATCGTCGAAACGCTGATTAGAATATTTTTCTAGAATAAATTTCTAACCTTCGTATACTGCCCCGGTGCGCACACATCTTCAATCCTGAAACGCCCGGAGTTTTCCATGAGTCAGATGATGCAGATGTACCAGCAGGTCGGCCCGGCCCAGTTCAGCGCCATGATCGGCCAGTTCGCACCCTATTTCGCCAGCATCGCCCCGCAGTTCGTCGAACTGCGTCCCGGCTATGCCGAAGTCACCTTCCCCAAGCGCCGCGAGGTGCTGAACCATATCGGCACGGTGCATGCCATCGCCCTGTGCAATGCCGCCGAACTGGCCGCCGGGACCATGACCGACGCCTCGATTCCCGCCGGCCATCGCTGGATTCCGCGCGGCATGACCGTCGAGTACCTGGCCAAGGCCACTGGCGACGTGCGCGCGGTGGCCGACGGCAGCCAGATCGACTGGCAAGCCACCGGCAACCTGGTGGTGCCGGTGGTCGCCTATGTCGACGACAAGCCGGTATTCCGCGCCGAGATCACCATGTACGTCAGCCAGGCCTGACCGCCAAGGCGCCCCGGCCGTGCTTTCGGCCGGCTGGAGGCGCCCTGGCGGCCAGCTCTATTCTCGAAGCCATGAGCAGACCACGGAGACCGGCATGAACCCTCCGCAACCACGCCTCATCGATAACGGCAACGGCCATCCGCTGGCCAGCCATTGGTACCGGCCTGCCGGGGAGCCGCGCGGCTATCTCCTGATCGTCCCGGCGATGGGAGTGGAACAGCGCTTCTACGCGCCCTTCGCCGCCTGGCTGGCAGAGCGCGGCTACCTGGCCATCACCTTCGACTACCTGGGCATGGGGCAATCGCGCAACGGCTCGCTGCGCGGTCTCGAGGTCGATGTGCTGGGCTGGGCCCGTCATGACTGCAGCGCCATGCTCGCCGCCGCGCTCGCCGAGAGCGGGAGCAAGCCCCTGTACTGGATCGGCCATAGCCTGGGCGGCCAGATCCTGCCCTTCGTCGAAGGGCGCGAGCGTATCGATAGGGTCTTCAGCATCGCCAGCGGCAGTGGCTACTGGAAGGAAAACAGCCCGCGGTTGCGCAACAAGGTCTGGTTGTTCTGGTACCTCGTCGCGCCCCTGCTGACGCCGCTGCTCGGCTATTTTCCCGGGCGCCGCCTGGGCATGGTCGGCGACCTGCCGCGCGGGGTGATCGAACAATGGCGACGCTGGTGCCTGCATCCGCAGTACGCCCTCGCGGATGGCGAGGCCATCCGCCGCGCCTTCTCCGCCGTACGCACGCCCATCGTGTCGCTGTCGTTCACCGACGATGAAATGATGTCCCGACGCAGCATCGAGTCGCTGCTGGGCTTCTACCGCGAAGCGCCGAAAACCGCCTGGCGCATCGCTCCCGAGGAAATCGGCGCCCGCCACATCGGCCATTTCGGCTTCTTCCGGCCGCAGTTCGCCGAATCGCTATGGGCGGGCTACCTGTTGCCGGAGCTGGGCTCCGGCAACGCCCTCAGCCGAGGTTGACCAGCACCCGGCCGACCAGCTTGCCGGCGAGGATCTGGTTGATCGCCCCCGGCAGCTCTTCGAGGGCGATCTCGCGCGCCACCTCTTCGAGGTTGTCGAGCTTCCATTGCAGCGACAGCTTGTCCCACATGGATGCCTTGACCACCAGCGGCAGCTCCACCGAGTCCACCCCGAGCAGGTTGACCCCGCGCAGGATGAACGGCAGCACCGAGGCCTTGAAGCCGGCGCCGGCGGTCAGGCCGCAGCAGGCGACGCTGCCGCCGTACTGCAACGACTTGACCACGTTGAAGAGGATGTCGCCGCCGACGGTGTCCACCGCGCCGGCCCACTGTTCCTTGAGCAACGGCTTGTCGACGCCATCGGCCACGGTGGCGCGATCGAGGATCTGCTTGGCCCCCAGGCGGTTGAGGAACTCGGCCTGCTCCAGCTTGCCGGTGGCGGCCGCCACGGTGTAGCCGAGCTTGGCCAGCAGTTCCACGGCGATACTGCCGACCCCGCCGCTGGCGCCGGTGACCAGCACCGAGCCATGGTCGGGGCGCAGGCCGCTGCGCTCCAGCTTTTCGACGCAGAGCGCCGCGGTCAGGCCGGCGGTGCCGAGGATCATCGCCTCGCGCAGGCTCAGGCCTTGCGGGCGCTTGATCACCCAGGCCGCGGGCACGCGGATGTACTGGCCGAAACCACCGGCGGTGTTCATGCCCAGGTCGTAGCCGGTGACGATCACCTCGTCGCCGGCCGCGAACTCGGCCACCGAGGACTCGGCGACCACACCGGCGGCATCGATGCCGGGGGTATGCGGGTACTTGCGGGTCACCCCGCGGTTGCCGCTGGCGGACAGCGCATCCTTGTAGTTCAGCGAGGAATACTGCACGCGGATCAGTACGTCGCCCGCCGGCAGGTCGCCGGTATCGCGCTCGACCACCTGCGTTTCGTAAACGCCGTGGGGCGCTTCCGTCACCCACAACGCCTTGAATACAGCCATTTCGACCTCCTCTCGTGAAAACCCTGAAGACAGCGTGTTCGTCCCTGTCGGCGCCGGCCTATTGCCAGAACTTCTGCTGGTTGAGCCGCCCCCACCAGGTCACCAGCACGCGGTCGATAACCACGCTGGCGGCCAGGCCGACGCGTTCCTGCAGGCTCTTGCGCTCGACGAATTGCACCTGGTAGACATCGCGCTCCCTGGCCTGCTCGGCCAGGTACTCGTCGCTGGTCTTGAGTTCGTCCACCAGCAGCTTGCCCAGTGCGGCCTGGCCCAGCCAGACCTCGCCGGTGGCGATCTCGTCCATGTTCAGTTGCGGCCGGTAGTGGGCCACGAAGTTCTTGAACAGTTCGTGGGTCACCTCCAGGTCCTCCTGGAACTTTTCCCGGCCCTTCTCGGTGTTCTCGCCGAATACCGTCAGCGTACGCTTGTATTCGCCGGCGGTAAGCACCTCGAAGTCAATATCGTGCTTCTTCAACAGCCGGTGGACGTTGGGCAACTGCGCCACCACGCCGATCGAGCCGAGGATGGCGAAGGGCGCGGAAAGGATCCGATCGCCGATGCAGGCCATCATGTAGCCGCCGCTGGCCGCCACCTTGTCGACGCACACGGTCAGCGGCACGCCGGCCTGGCGGATGCGCGCCAGTTGCGAGGCCGCCAGGCCGTAGCCATGGACCATGCCACCGCCGCTTTCCAGGCGCAGCACCACCTCGTCGTCCTTGCCCGCCATGCTCAGCACCGCAGTCACTTCGTGGCGCAGTTGCTCGGTAGCCGAGGCCTTGATGTCGCCGTCGAAATCGAGCACGTAGACCCGCGACTTCTGTTCAGGATGTTTCTTCGCCTGCTTCGCCGCCTTGCTCTCCTCCTTGCGCAAGGCCTTGAGGCTGGCCTTGTCGAGGACGCTGTGGCGGACCCGCTCGCGCAGGTCCTTGTAGAAATCGTTGAGCTTCTGCACGTCGAGGTGCCCGCCTGCGCCGCGCCGGCCGCGGCCGCGCAGGGCGACGATCACCACCAGCACCACGATGATCGCCGCCAGCACGGTCACGGTCCTGGCCAGAAAGCCCGCATATTCGGCAATGAACTCCACACAACCCCCTCTCTACTGTTGACGCACCCGTCTACGGGCGACACGATTGCGCAAGCATACCCAGGCCACCGACGGGCGGCCAGCGATGCCACTGCCTGGAAAGCCTTTGCAGGGCGCGCCCGGAGCAGCCGATAAAGGCAGCGAATGACATTCAAACAAGCGTATGTTTTTTCGTTGACAGCCCTGGGTGATCCTCATACCCTCGCGGAACTTTCACCCGCCGAGGTCCGCCCGTGGGCAGCATCTACCTGATTCGACATGGCCAGGCGTCGTTCGGTGCCGACGACTACGACGTGCTGTCGCCGACCGGCATCCGCCAGGCGGAAATCCTCGGCGACCACCTGCTGAACCTCGGCGTCCGTTTCGACCGCGTCCTCAGCGGCGGCTTGCGCCGCCAGCAGCACACCGCCCGCGCCGCCCTCGAACGCCTGGAGTCCTCCGGGCTGGCCACGCCGGAGCTGGAAGTCGATCCGGCGTTCAACGAATTCGAAGCCGACGCGGTGATCCGCACGCACCTGCCGGACCTGCTCGATGAGCAGCCGGAAGCCTTGCACATCCTTCGCCATGCGGCCGAGCATCGGGCCGAGTTCCAGCGCCTGTTCTCCACCATCATCGCGCGCTGGGTTTCCGGCAACCATGAGAAAGATGGGCTGGAAAGCTGGCAGGAATTCCTCGATAAGGTCCATGACGGTCTTCGTCGTCTGCTGGCGCAGGCCAGCGGCAAGGACAGGGTCGCCGTGTTCACCTCCGGCGGTACCATTACCGCCCTGCTCCAACTGATCGTCGGCGTTCCGCCGCTCAAGGCCTTCGAGCTGAACTGGCAGATCGTCAATACCTCGCTGACTCGCCTGAAATTCCGCGGCGAGGAAGTGTCCCTGGCTTCCTTCAACAGTCACGTGCACCTGGAACTGTTGAAGGCGCCGGAACTCATCACCTATCGATGAGCCGGCCTACCGCGACCGTTCCGGTCGCCGAAAAAACCCTAGAAGAAAGGAATAGAACCCATGACCACCGTTGCTGACATCGTCTCCACCATGAAAAGCAAGTTCAACGCCAGCGCGGCCGCCGGCCTGGATCTGGTGTTCCAGTTCAACATCGAAGACGGCGACAACCACTACCTGGTCGTCAAGGACGGTACCTGCGAAGTGGTACAGGGCGACGCCGAGAACCCCAACGTCACCCTGATCATGGACAGCGAAACCCTGAAGGGCATCACCAGCGGCGAGACCGACGGCATGCAGGCCTTCATGGCCGGCAAGCTGCGCGCCGAAGGCGACATGATGCTGGCGATGAAGCTGGGCGAACTGTTCCCGGTCTGACCGTTTCCGGCGCCATGCCAGAAGGAAAACCGGAGTCCCTCGCGGCTCCGGTTTTTTTTCGTCCGGCATTCCTCCAGGCCGACGATCAGGGACCGTGATGGAGCGGCAACACGCTTGCCCATAACGCCCGGCGGCGGCTTGTGAGGGCCGGGACAGGGCATTAGATTAGCCAATTATCGCCGGTCACCATCATTGCGCAGCCTGATGCGCGCACCGGCTCCCGCGGCTCCGCCGTGGCACCACGAGAAGGGAACCCCATGTCGCTGACCGACCAATCCACTCGCATCCGCGCCGGCGAAGAACTCGACGCCGCCGTCATCGACCCGTACCTGAAAGCCCATATCCCCGGCCTCGAAGGCACCCCGAAGATCAGCCAGTTCCCCGGTGGCGCGTCCAACCTGACCTACCTGATCGAGTATCCGCGCCAGGAGTTCGTCCTGCGTCGCCCGCCATTCGGCCACAAGGCCAAGTCGGCCCACGACATGGGCCGCGAATACCGCATCCTGAACCAGTTGAACGCAGGCTTCCCCTACTGCCCGAAAGCCTACCTCTACTGCACCGACGAGTCGGTGATCGGCGCCGAGTTCTACGTCATGGAACGGGTCAAGGGCATCATCCTGCGCGCCGAACTGCCGCCAGAGCTGAATCTCGACGAACAACAGACCCGCAGCCTGTGCAAGAGCTTCATCGACAAGTTCGTCGAACTGCACAACGTCGACTACGCCGCCTGCGGACTGGCCGACCTGGGCCGCCCGGACGGCTACGTGCAGCGCCAGATCGCCGGCTGGACCGACCGCTACGAGAAGGCCCTGACCCCCGACGCGCCGCTCTGGGAACCGGTCAAGGCCTGGCTCAAGGACAAGCAGCCGGCCGATCACCACAAGCCGGGCATCGTGCACAACGACTACCGCTTCGACAACGTGATCCTCGACCCGGAAAACCCGATGCAGATCATCGGCGTGCTGGACTGGGAACTGGCCACCCTCGGCGATCCGCTGATGGACCTCGGCAATACCCTCGCCTACTGGGTGGAAGCCGGCGACCCGGCTCCGGTGCAGCTGACCCGCCGCCAGCCCAGCCACCTGCCGGGCATGCTGACCCGCCGGGAGTTCGCCGACTACTACGCCGAGCGGGCCGGGATCCCACCGATCGACAACCTGGACTTCTACTACACCTATGGCCTGTTCCGTCTTGCCGGTATCGTCCAGCAGATCTACTACCGCTACTACCACGGGCAGACCCAGGACAAGCGTTTCGCCCAGTTCGTGCAGATGAACAAGCTGCTGGAGCAGATGAGCCTGCAGGCCATCGAGCGCTCCCGCCTGTAACCGACCACTACAAGGGGATAGCCCATGTCCAAGACCCACCTGTTCGACCTCGACGGCAAGATCGCCTTCGTTTCCGGCGCCAGCCGCGGCATCGGCGAGGCGATAGCCAAGCTGCTGGCCCAGCAAGGCGCCCACGTGATCGTCTCGAGCCGCAAGATCGATGGCTGCCAGGCGGTCGCCGACGCGATCACCGCGGAGGGCGGCAAGGCCACCGCGATCGCCTGCCACATCGGCGAGATGGAGCAGATCCAGAACGTCTTCGCACAGATCCGCGAGCAGTTCGGCCGCCTCGACATCCTGGTCAACAACGCCGCCACCAACCCGCAGTTCTGCAACGTACTGGAAACCGACCTCGGCGCCTTCCAGAAGACCGTCGACGTCAACATCCGCGGCTACTACTTCATGTCCATCGAGGGCGGCAAGCTGATGAAGGAACACGGCGGCGGCAGCATCATCAACGTGGCCTCGATCAACGGCGTATCGCCCGGCGAGTTCCAGGGCATCTACTCGGTGACCAAGGCCGCCGTGATCAGCATGACCAAGGTCTTCGCCAAGGAATGCGCGCAGTTCGGCATCCGCTGCAACGCCCTCCTGCCAGGGTTGACCGACACCAAGTTCGCTTCGGCGCTGGTGAAGAACGACGCGATCCGCAACCTCGCCCTGCAGCGCATCCCGCTCAAGCGCGTGGCCGAGCCGAGCGAAATGGCAGGCGCCGTACTCTACCTGGCTAGCGAAGCGTCCAGCTACACCACCGGCGTGGCGCTGAACGTCGACGGCGGCTTCCTTTCCTGACGGAACGGCGAACGCGCGAAGAGGGAGCCAGGGCTCCCTCTTTTCATTTCAGGATTGCCAATGCCTCGCACCAGCGCGGGACAGGCGCCCCACGGCTATTCACCTGCGTTCTCGGGTAGCCGGACGAGTACCCCCATAGGCGTTACCCGCCGCTTCCACTTCAGTTGCCGACCCGCCAGCCACCGTTCACCGACACCACCGTTCCGGTGACGAACCCCGCCTCGGGCGAGGCCAGCCAGGCCACCGCCGCGGCGATGTCCTCGACCCGGCCGGTCCTGCCCAGCGGGGTCTCGCCGACGATGGCGGCGACCCGTTGCGGATCGAGGCCGCCGGGAAAGAACCGGGTGTCGGCGATGTAACCCGGCGCCACGCTGTTCACCGTGATCCCGCGCGAACCGAGTTCCCGCGCCAGGGCCACGCCGAAGCCATGCAGGCCGGCCTTGGCTGCCGCATAGCCCAGCGCACCAGGACTGCCGCTACCGGTCTGCGCAGCGATCGATCCGATATGGATGATCCGCCCGCCCTCTTCCGTGAAATGCGGCAACACCGCCAGCGACATGAGGAACGCGCTTTTCAGGTTGCCGTCCAGCAGCGCATCCCATTCCCGCTCGGCCTCAGCCAGCGGAGTGGTGGCGGCGATCTTTCGGGTGAACCCGGCGTTGTTCACCAGCACGTCGAGCCCCTGGAAGGTGTCGCCAACCCAGGCGGCCACCGCCTCGACAGCTTCGCGGCGAGAAAGATCGGCGGCCATCCAGGGCACACCGCCCAACTCGGCGGCAGCGCGTTGCAGGCGCTGGGAATCACGGGCCACCAGGGCGATCCGATAACCCTGTTGCCGAAGGCGCCGGGCGATGGCCAGGCCGATGCCCGACGAGCCGCCGGTGACCAGGGCGGTACGGGGGATTGGAGAATGAGTGTGCATGACGGGCTTCCTCTGTAATGGATGGAACGCCTCGTCTGGCCAGAGCGAGCGTACGGATGGATTTTCGACGGATCCGCCGCGATATATCCAATACTGTCTTTCTTAACTCACCATATCCGGGAGATATCGCAATGGCCGACTTACGCCAGTTCCGCCAGTTCGTCGCGGTTGCCGAGGAGCTGAGCTTCCGCCGCGCCGCTGAGCGCCTGCACATGGCCCAGCCACCGCTGACCACTGCGATCCGGCGGCTGGAAGAAGAAGTCGGCGCCAGCCTGCTGGAGCGTGACAACCGTATCCACCGCCTGACGCCGGCAGGCCGCGCGTTCCTCGACGAAGCCCGGCGCACCCTGGCCCAGGCCGAACGCACCCTGGCGGCCGCGCGCAGCGCCGCCAGCGGACGCAGAACGTTGCGCCTGGCGTTCGTCGACAGCACCATCAATATTCTGCTACCGCGCATACTCCAGGCGTTCCGCCACCAGCATGGCGCGCTGGACTTCCAGCTCCAGGAAGACACCACCGCGGGGCAACTGGAGGCGTTGCGCGAAGACCGCATCGATGCCGGCCTGATCGTCCTGCCGGTCGACCGCCAGCCCGGCCTGTACACACATCTACTGGTGGACGGCGACATGCGCGTGGCATTGCCCGAAGGGCATCGGCTGGCACGCCATGCGCGCCTGCGCCTGGAACAACTGGCCGGAGAACCCTGGCTGCTGTTTCCACGGCACTATGGGCCGGGCATGCACGACCTGATCGTCGCCGCCTGCGCGGCAGCCGGCTTCGTCCCGGAGGTGGTGCAGGAGGCGCGGCAGATGCAGACCATCGCCGGGCTGGTGGCCGGCGGCATCGGCGTCGCGCTAGTGCCTTCGCTGCTACAACCGTTGCGCCCGCCGGGGGTCACCTTTCGTCCCCTGCAAGGGCGGCGGGCGCGAATTCCCTATCGGCTGGCGCTGGCCTACCGCACGCCGTCGGAACTCATCGAACGCTTTCGCGAAACCGCCCAGGCGATCGCCGCCGCCCCGGCTTTTCGCATGGCCTAGCGCCAGTCCCTGAGCGCCTCCTCGGCCGCCAGGTTCATCGGCTCGGCAAGCAGCCCGGCGACGCCGTAGTTCACCGCGAACACCGCCTTGTCCGCCATCGGCAGGAAAGTCACCCGCCCCGCCAGCGGCTCGAACAGGAACAGGTCGTGCTCGCCGGCCCGCAGCCAGCGCCAGAGATCGACCCCCAGCGGACTCTGCGACAAGCCCAGGCGGCGGCCCCGGGACTGCTGCTCGAGAGCCAGGAAGCGGCCGCTGAGCGCGTCGAGGCGATAGCCCGGCGCCAGACCGATCAACGCGGCCAGCCCCTTCCAGCGGAAAATCCGCGCGTCCAGTTGCCAGAGTTCGCCGTCCAGCACCACGCTGCGCTCGTTGGCGCCCTCCTGGATCAGCACCCGGTAGCGCTGCGGCCCTTCGGCCTGGAAGCTCAGGGTGGCCATCGGCTGCTCGGGCTTGAGCAGCGAATAGCTGCGCAGGTCCCAGGCGAGCACCAGCAGCAGCGCCGCCACGGCGACGAAGGCCAAGCCGCAGGTGCCGCGCAGCCAGCCGAGGAACCAGGTGCGTTCGAAGAGGATGCGCACCGCGACCAGGGCGGCCAGCAAGGCCAGTAACGCGAATGCCCAGGCCAGACCGTCGTACTGCATGCAAGCGATTCCTTCTGCGTGAAATTGCGGGCATTATGCGCACCCCTCCTCCCGACGGCCAGCGAGGCCGTTTCCCGATTGGAAGCAGGTCCGGTTTTTCATGCCCTTCGAACTCGCGATAGACCCCAGCACCCTGATCATCCTGGCCGTGGTGGCCTTTCTCGCCGGCTTCATCGACGCCATCGCCGGCGGCGGCGGCCTGTTGACCATCCCTGCGCTGCTCACCGCCGGGGTCCCGCCGCACCTGGCGCTGGGTACCAACAAGCTGAGCTCGACCTTCGGTGCGGCGACCGCCAGCTACACCTTCTACCGGCGCAAGCTGTTCCATCCCGGGAAATGGCGCAACGGTCTGCTCGCCACCGCGATCGGCGCCGCCATAGGCGCCTGGGCGGCTCACCTGCTGCCCGCCGAGTGGCTGAACCGGATGCTCCCGGTGGTGGTATTCACCTGCGGCCTCTACATGCTCTTCGGCGGCACGCCGAAGGCGCCGCTGGACGCCGATGCGCCGCTCGGACGCAAGCGCCAGTGGCCGCAGGGCCTCGCCCTGGGCTTCTACGACGGCGTGGCGGGACCGGGCACCGGAGCGTTCTGGACCGTCAGCTCGCTGCTCATGTACCCGCTGGACCTGGTCCGCGCCAGCGGTGTGGCGCGGAGCATGAACTTCGTCAGCAACATAGTGGCGCTGGCGGTGTTCATCGCCTCCGGCCAGGTGATCTGGTTGCTCGGCCTGTGCATGGGTGCGTCGCTGATGGTCGGCGCCTATTTCGGCGCGCGCACCGCCATCGGCGGCGGGGCGAAGTTCATTCGCCCGGTGTTCATCCTGGTGGTCCTGGCGCTGACCGCGCGGCTAGCCTGGCAGCACTGGTTCAGCGGCGCCTGAGCGGCGCGCCAGGTACAGGTCGATCAGGTGCCGGGCGATCGAGCGCTGCGCCGGTAGCGGCGGCAAGGCATCGAGGGAGAACCACTGGGCGTCCTCGATCTCGTCTTCCTGCGGGACGATCTCGCCGGACACGTACTCGGCGTGGAAACCGAGCATCAGCGAATGCGGGAACGGCCAGTTCTGGCTGCCGATGTATTCGAGATTGGCGACCTCCACCCCGACCTCTTCGCGCACCTCGCGGACCACGCACTGCTCCACCGACTCGCCGGCCTCGACGAAGCCGGCCAGGGTACTGTAGACCCCCGGCACGAAGCGCGGCGAACGCGCCAGCAACACCTCGTCGCCCCGGGTCACCAGGACGATCATGCTCGGCGACAGGCGCGGGTACTGGTGCAGCCCGCACTGCGGACACTGCATCACCCGCTCGTGGTCCTGCGCCTGCATGCGTGTGCCGCAATTGCCGCAGAACCGGTTGTGACGTGCCCAGATGCCGATCTGGCTGGCATAGCCGAGCATGCAGAACTGATCGAAATCGCCGTGCAGCATGAACTGCCGCAACGGCGCCCAGGCCATGCCCGGCAGCTCGATCGGCTCGTCCAGTTCCAGCACGTAGACCGGCTCGCCCTGCCAATGGCCGACCCCATGTTCGGCGAGCAGCGGGAGTTCCTGGCGCTTCAGCCATTCGCGGGGGAACAGCAGGCCGTTGTCGTCCTGGAGGAAGCGCTGCTGACAGTGCGCGAGCACCCAGCCGCCGACCTGGGCGGTAGCCGGCCGACCTGCCTGCCAGCGGAACTCGCCGGCCATCAGGCGGCCACCGGCAGTCCGAGCGCCTTGACGCTGGCGCTGGCCAGGTCGAGGACGTCCGGCTGGCCCTGCGGACGCAGCACGGCACCGCCCTCGAGATAGTATTCGAGACTGGTCAGGGCGTCGGCGAGGGTTTCCAGCATCTGCTCCGAAGGCATCTGCGCGGTCTCGATCATGCGCTGCTGGATGTAGTCGGCGCAGCCGCCGACCAGCAGCGCGGCGCGCTCCTGACCGAGGAACCAGAGACCGCCCCGGACCGCCTGCAGGCTGGCCGGGACGTTGGCCAGGTTGAGCTTGTCGCCATTGGATTCCAGGTACGCGGTGATCGCACGCTTGGCCAGGGCCAGGCCGGCCTTGGCCTCCTCGATCACCACGATGCGCGCCTCGGCCAACTGGTGCACGGCGAACGCATCGGCTTCCTGCCCGGGCTCCGCCGGAGTCGGCCGGATGATGCGGCGCTCGCCGCGCTCGAGGTTGCCGACCATGCTTTCCACGTAGAGCACCGCATCGGCCAGGCGCAGCAACGCCGGCGGCGAATCGGCGACGCCGCTGGCAGCCCAGGCGGCCACGGTGGGTAGCTGGGTCTGCAGGGCGGTGCCGGCCGAGTTCAGGCCGACCATGCCGAGGGTCTTGCTCAGCTTGCCCAGTTGCGCATGCAGGTTGGTCAGGCTATCCGGCTGGGCCACGCCGCGCTCGATCAGGTCGAGCATGTCCTTGACCCCGGCGAGTTCCTCGCGGATCGCCGTGGACAGCGAACGCATCACCGACTGGCCGGGGCCGGACAGGCGCTGCGATTCCTCTTCCAGCAGGTGGTCGGTGAACGGCAGCGGCGCCAGCCCATGCAGTTCGCGGACCTCGCGCGAACGCGGGCCCTGGCCGTCGGACAGCGCCACCAGGTAAAGCAGTTCCTTGAGCAGATGGCGCGGCGCCTCGTAGGCCGGGCCGATCAGCAATTGCTTGAGCTCGCGGTCGATGCGCGAGAACAGTTGCTTGCGCGACTTGCGCGGCAACAGTTGGCCATCGACGATCGACTCGATCGCCGCGGCGCCGATCCAGCACAGCCGCGAACGGGCCACCCCGCCGTGCAGGCTGTCGAGGCGCGCCAGCGCGCGGCCCATCAGCTTGAGGCTGGGATAGAGGTTCTGTTCGCGGATCAGGCCGAGCAGGCCGATCTGGTACATGTGGCGCATCCGCCGGCTTTCCTCGCCCAGTTCGGCTTCGGAAGGCAGGTGGTCGATGGCAGTGCTCGGCGGCCGCGGGATATCCAGGCGGGCGCTGAAGAAGAAGCTTTCCGGCAGCGCCGGCTGCCCTGCGGCACAGCGCACTTCGTTGATCGCCGGCAAGAGCAGCTCGGGGATCTCCTGGCGATTGGCCTCGACGTTCTCCAGGTAGCGGCGCAGCACGTACAGGGCGTTGCCCAGGGCTGCCAGCTGGCCGTCGCGCTCCTCGCTGACGCCGGTGGGAATGTCGGTCGCCAGCTGCAGGGCTTCCTGGGCCAGCAGCTCGGCGCCGGCCAGCTCGATCAGGTTGAGGGTGCCGCGGATCTGTTGCAGGCATTCGACGGCGTGCTGCAGCAGGCTGCCGTTCTGCCGCTCGGCAATGAACTGCTCAAGACCCTGTTCGGCCTGTTCCATGGTGGCGAACAACTCGTCGCGCACCAGACTGAGGGACGTGGCTCCTGTGACCATCGGTCTAGTGCGCCTCCCGCGCAAGAATATACAACGGCATCAATCAGCGAATTCCGGCTTCTGCTTGGCCATATGCGCGGCCATCGCCACCCGCAGGTCGGCGGACTGGAGCATGGCGGCGTTCCAGGTAGCGACGTACTCGAGGCCGTCGTCGACCCGGTGGTCGCGCATATAGCGGATCATTTCCTTGGTACCACGGATGGCGATCGGCGACTTCGCGGCGATCTGCCGCGCCAGTTCGAAGACCCCATCCATCAATGCGGCCTGGTCCGCGTAGGTACGATTGACCAGGCCGATGCTCCGTGCCTCTTCGCCGTCGACCATGCGCCCGGTGTAGGCCAGCTCGCGCATCATGCCATCGCCGATGATCCGCGGCAGGCGCTGCAGGGTGCCGACGTCGGCGGCCATGCCGATGTCGATCTCCTTGATCGAGAACTGCGCGTCGGCGGTCGAGTAGCGCATGTCGCAGGCCGAGACCAGGTCGATGGCGCCGCCCAGGCAGTAGCCCTGGATCGCCGCGAGCACCGGCTTGCGGCAGTTGTCGACCGCGTTGAACGAGGCCTGCAGCTCGAGAATCTTGCGACGCAGGGCGTCGGCGTTGCGGCCGACGTCCTTGCCCAGTTGGCTGCCGACCTGGGCCAGCAGCATCAGGTCGATCCCCGAGGAAAAATGCTTGCCCGCCCCGGACAGCACGACCACCCGCACTTCGTCGGTATCGTCGACCCAGCGGAAGATCTCGATGATCTCGCGCCAGAAGTCCTGGTTCATGGCATTGATCTTGTCCGGACGGTTGATCTGGACGTGGGCGATCTTGTCTGCCAGCTCCACACGGAATGCGTTGTACTCGGTCACGGCGATAGTCCTCGGCAGAGCAACTGCGCTGTCAGAACGCAGAGATTTTTGTTGTGCGGAAAATCCCGCAACTATAACAAGGGCGAGCCAAATGTCGATGCTGCACTATGTGATGCACGGCACGCCCATTGATACCGCAATCTCTTCGATGATTGCGCTAAACGCTTGATCCAACGAAAGTCCTGCTGGCATTTTCAGTCTTTTCCTTGCCGTGGAGTCCATCGTGAGCAGTCCCCTGAGCCAGGCTTTCGCACAGAACTTCCTCGGGCATTCGCCGCGCTGGTACAAGCTGACGGTGCTCGCCTTCCTCTTGCTCAACCCCCTGCTGCTATGGCTGGCCGGGCCGGTGACAAGCGCCTGGGTGCTGGTCGGCGAGTTCATCTTCACCCTGGCCATGGCGCTGAAATGCTATCCGCTACAGCCGGGTGGCCTGTTGGTGCTGGAGGCGCTGCTGCTTGGCCTGGCTACCCCCGAGGCGCTCTATGCGGAATTGCAGCACAACTTCCCGGTGCTCCTGCTGCTGATGTTCATGGTCGCCGGCATCTACTTCATGAAGGACCTGCTGCTCCTGCTGTTTTCCCGCCTGCTGCTCGGCGTGCGCTCGAAGACCCTGCTATCGCTCCTGTTCTGCCTGCTGGCCGCCCTCCTCTCGGCCTTCCTCGACGCCCTCACCGTGACCGCCGTGGTGATCAGCGTGGCGGTGGCATTCTTCGCCGTGTATCACCGGGTCGCTTCGGGGCAGCGCGCCAGCGAGGACTACGATCCCGCCACCGACCGCCAGGTCCCCGAGCTGCACCGGGCCCATCTCGAGGAATTCCGCGCCTTCCTCCGCAGCCTGCTCATGCACGCGGCGGTCGGCACCGCGCTGGGCGGCGTCTGCACCCTGGTGGGAGAGCCGCAGAACCTGCTGATCGGCCACGAGGCCGGCTGGCATTTCGTCGAGTTCTTCCGCCAGGTCGCGCCGGTATCCATGCCGGTACTGGCGGCCGGCCTGCTGACCTGCGTGCTGCTGGAGAAGAGCCGCCGCTTCGGCTATGGCGCCCAGTTGCCGGCGGCGGTGCGCCAGGTGCTCGCCGAGTACGCCGCCAGCGAAAGCCGCAAACGCGGAGCGCAGCAGAAGGCCGCGCTGCTGGTGCAGGCCCTGGCGGCGCTGGTACTGATCGTCGGGCTGGCCCTGCATGTCGCCGAGGTCGGCCTGATCGGCCTGTTGGTGATCGTGCTGATCACTGCCTTCACCGGCGTCACCGACGAACACCAGATCGGCCGCGCCTTCCAGGAGGCCCTGCCGTTCACTGCGCTGCTGGTGGTGTTCTTCGCGGTGGTCGCGGTGATCCACCAGCAGCACCTGTTCACCCCGATCATCCAGGCGGTGCTGGCGCTGCCGGCGGAACGCCAGCCGGGCATGCTGTTCATCGCCAACGGCCTGCTCTCGGCGATCAGCGACAACGTATTCGTCGCCACCATCTACATCACCGAGGTGAAACAGGCGCTGGATGCCGGCCACATGAGCCGCGAGCATTTCGATACCCTGGCGGTGGCGATCAATACCGGCACCAACCTGCCCAGCGTAGCGACGCCCAACGGCCAGGCGGCGTTCCTCTTCCTGCTGACCTCCTCCATCGCCCCGCTGGTGCGCCTGTCGTACGGCCGCATGGTCTGGATGGCGCTACCCTACACCCTGGTGATGGGCGGCCTGGGCTGGTGGGCGGTCAGTCATTGGCTTTGAGCGTCGGCACTCCGTTGACCTGGTTGCGCCATTGCCGCCAGGTGTACATCGGGATACCGGCCATCAGCACCAGGAAGCCCCAGAAGATCGCCTGCTGGCCGGTGCCATACAGCGCCCATAGCGAGTAGGCGAAGCCCAGCGAGCCGATCACCAGCAATTGCCGGCGTGAACGCGGCGAGAACTCGTCCGGTCGCACCGCCAGCAGTTGCAACAGCGCGGCGGTGCAGAACGCGTAGGGGACCACCCCGGTCATGGTGCCGAGCAGGATGATCACGTTGAACACATCGACCAGGTCGCCATGCCCGTCGACCATCACCAGCGCCGTCACCAGCAGCCCCGAGGCCAGCAGGCCGTGGGCCGGCGCGCCGTTCTTGTTGAGCTGGCCGAGCGACTCAGGGAACAGCCCGTCGCGCGCCGGAGCCACCGGGATCTGGCCCTGCAACAGGACCCAGCCATTGAGCGCGCCCAGGCAGGCGATCACCGCCCCGGCAGCCACCAGGTAGTAGCCCCAGTCGCCCATCAGGATCCGTGCCGCGTCGGCGAACGGCGAGGTGGAGCGGGCCAGCACCTCCGGCGGCATCAGGCCCTGCACCGCAGTGATAGAGAGGATGTAGAGGGCCGCCGCGGCCAGCGTGCCGAACAGGGTCGCGCGGGGAATGGTGCGGCGCGGGTCCTCGACGTCGTCGGCCGGCACGGTGGCCGACTCCAGGCCGATGAACGACCACAGGGTCAGCGCCGCGGTGGTGGCGATCGCCTGGGCATAGCCCATGTTCGGCAGCTCGCTGCGCGCCGGGATCGCCAGGTGCTCGGGATTGAAGTGGAACCAGCCGAGGATACCGACCAGCAACAACGGCAGCAGCTTGAGGATGGTCAGCAGGTTCTGCACCACGCTGAAGGTGCCGATGCCTCGCAGGTTGATCAGGGTGCACAGCCAGATCGCGGCGATGGCCACGCTGACCATCAGCAGCGGATCCGCCAGCGCCGGGATGAATACCCGCAGGTAGCCGACCAGGGTCACGGCGATCGCCGCGTTGCCGATCCAGGCGGCTTTCCAGTAGGTCCAGGCGCACAGGTAGCCGGCGAAGCTGCCGAAACCGTCGCGGGTATAGGCGTAGGGGCCGCCGGCGCCGGGGTTGACCCGCGCCAGGCGGGCGAAGGTCAGCGCCAGCAGCACCGCGCCGGTGCTCGACACCAGCCAGCCGAACAGGCTGAGCCCGCCGAACGCCGCCAGGCTGGAGGGAAGCAGGAAGACTCCCGAACCGACCATGTTGCCGATCACCAGCGCGCTGCAGGTCCAGAACCCCATGCCGCGCTTGCCGGCCTTCTCTCCCCCCGCCATCGACACCCCTTAGCCTGTCGGCTTCATTCCTTTATGCATTCAACGGTATAGCAGCGCCCGGACGGTCCGTCCTGATGCTGCAGGCCATGCACATCGGAGTCGAAACCAGGGAAGGCGCGCTCGAAGGTCCGCGCGAACTCGAGATAGTCGAGGATCGAGCGGGTCGCCTCGGTGAAGCGCTCACCCGGCATGATCAGCGGGATACCCGGCGGATAGGGTACCAGCATGACGGCCGCGATGCGCCCTTCCAACCGAGCGATCGGTACCGCCTCGACCTCGCCGCGCACCAGCTTGTCGTAGGCCTCGGACGGCCGCATCGCGACCTCCGGCAGCACCGTGTACATGCGCTTCATGGCCTTCGCCGTGGCGTTGTCGCGGTAGCTGGCGTGCATGGCGTCGCTGAGGTCGCGCAGGCCCACGCCGTTGTAGCGCTTGCCGCCGGCCTGGGCCACGGAGGGCAAGACGTCGAGCAGCGGCAGGTTGGCGTCGTAACAGCGCTTGAATTCGAGCAGTTCGGTGACCAGGGTGCTCCACTTGCCCTTGGTGATGCCCATCGAGAACAGCACCAGGAAGGAGTAGAGACCGGTTTTCTCCACCACCAGCCCGCGCTCCCAGAGGAAGCGGCTGACGATGGCAGCCGGAATCCCCTGCTCGCTGAGCTTGCCGCCGGCGCTCAAGCCCGGGGTGGTCAGGGTGACCTTGATCGGATCGAGCAGCACGTAGTCTTCGGCGATATCGCCGAAGCCGTGCCAGTCGGCGCTCGGCTCCAGCACCCAATCATGGGTGCCGACCTGATCGGTGCCCTCCACCTGCTCCGGCTGCCAGACGCCGAACCACCAGTCGTTCCGGTCCAGGTTCTGCCGTACGTTGGCCAGGGCCCGGCGGAAGCTGAGGGCCTCGTCGAAGGTCTCCTGGATCAGCGAACGCCCGGCGGGCCCTTCCATCATCGCCGAAGCCACGTCCAGCGAAGCGATGATGCCGTACTGCGGCGAGGTCGAGATGTGCATCATGAAGGCTTCGTTGAAGCGCGCCACGTCCAGCTTCCGGGTCCCGCCATCCTGCACGTGGATCATCGAGGCCTGGCTGAAGGCGGCGAGCATCTTGTGCGTGGAGTGGGTGGCGAACACCAGGGGTCCCTCCTCGCTGCGCGAGGTGCCCATGCCATAGCGTCCGTCGTAGAACTCGTGGAACGCGGCATAGGCGTACCAAGCCTCGTCGAAGTGCAACACCTCGACGCTGTCGCCGAGGGTCTGCTTGATCAGCTCGGCGTTGTAGCACAGGCCGTCGTAGGTGGAGTTAGTCACCACCGCCAGCTTCACCTTCGGCTCGCGGCCGCGCGCCAGCGGGCTGGCGGCGATCTTCGCGGCGATCGACTCCTTGCTGAATTCGCTCAGCGGGATCGGCCCGATGATCCCCAGTTCGTTGCGTTCCGGAGTCAGGTAGAGCGGTATCGCCCCGGTCATGATGATCGAGTGGAGGATCGACTTGTGGCAGTTGCGGTCCACCAGCACCAGGTCTTCGCGACCGACCATGGAGTGCCAGACGATCTTGTTCGCGGTGGAAGTGCCATTGATCACGAAGAAGGTATGGTCGGCGCCGAAATTGCGCGCGGCACGGTCCTCGGCCTCGGCCAGGGGGCCGGTATGGTCGAGCAGCGATCCCAGCTCGGGGACCGAGACCGACAGGTCGGAACGCAGCGTGTTCTCCCCGAAGAACTGGTGGAACGCCTGTCCCACCGGACTCTTGCGATAGGCGACACCGCCGCCGTGGCCCGGCGTATGCCAGGAATAGTTGGACTGCGCGGTGTGCTCGACCAGCGCACGGAAGAATGGCGGCAGCAGCCCGGCCAGGTAGTTGCGCGCCGCCCGGGCGACCTGGCGGGCGAGGAACGGCACGGTGTCTTCGAACAGGTAGAGGATGCCGCGCAACTGGTGCAGGTCGGCCATGGACTCGGCCGGCGCGTTCTCGATGGTCACCTGCTCGCCGAGGGCGAAGATCGGCAATTGCGGCGCCCGCACGCGGGCCACGCGGATCAGTTCGACCACATCCTGCAGCAGCCGCTGGTTTTCCCCGGCACCTTCGGCGGCGACCAGAATGCAGGCCAGGCCGTGGTGGGTGGAAGCGACGATGCGCCCCTCGGCGGAGCTGGCGGTGGAGAGAATGCTGAAGCCGTCCTGCTCCAGTTCGTGGGCGATGCCCCGCACGCGTTCGCCGGCAACGGTGTCGGCCTTGATGTCGCGATGGACGATGAGGACGGGAAATTTGAGGTCTTTATACATTGTTGATCCCGAGCAGCAGGCGGGCGAACCCCGCCGGTCGGCTCAGGGTAGAGACTTGCCGGCACGCGCGTAACCCCCGGCGGCTTGCCCTTGTAAGAAAAGGTCGCGGCAACACAAGTCGGCGCGCCGCGCTTGCCTCCTCTCCCGCCAGCGAGGAGCATGGACCTCTCTGCCCTGCTACGGAGCGACAACGATGCGCAGCGCTTATCGGATCGTCAGCGATCACTATGCGGCCTCTAGCCGCGGGGACCTCGCCGGAATGCTGGCGGACATGGACGAACGCACCGAATGGACGGAAATGGCCGGTTTCCCGCTGGCCGGCACCTATGTCGGCGCGGCCGCCATCGGCGCCGGTGTGTTCCAGGCCTTGCAGCGGGACTGGGAGGGCTTCAGGGTCGAGATCGAGCGCCTGATCGACGGCGGCGACAGCGTGGTCGCCGTCGGTCGATATGCAGCGACCCACCGTCGCAGCGGCAAGTCGTTCGAAGCGCGTGTGGCACACGTATGGACGGTAGAGAACGGCAGGATCCGCCGTTTCGAGCAGTTCTGCGACACCTTGCTGGTGGACCGGGCGACACGCTGAACGCGGCGCCCGTGGTGCATGGGCAGGCTATTCGCCGACCGGCGCCTCCAGTTGCGCCCAGAGTGACGGACCACCTGCCGACTTCTCGATCACCGCCAGCCGCGCCGCATGCGCAGCCAGCTCTTCGGCGTTGGCGCGCAGCACCGGGGTGGCTACCCGCGCCGGATCGAGCCGACGGATCGGGCTGACCATCGGCCGGCCGCTGCCGTCGCCTTCCGCGCCGCTGCCGGCCAGCGACAGGCTGGTCTGGCCGCCGGTCATCGCCAGGTAGACGTCGGCGAGGATCTCGGCGTCGAGCAACGCGCCGTGCAGGTCGCGACCGGAGTTGTCCACGCCGTAGCGCTTGCACAACGCATCGAGGTTGTTGCGCTGGCCCGGATGGCGCTCGCGGGCCATCAGCAGGGTATCCAGCACCGAGCAGTACTCGGTCACGTCCGAGCGGTCCTGCTGGCCCAGCAGGGCGAACTCGTTGTTGATGAAGCCGATATCGAACGCCGCGTTGTGGATGATCAGCTGGGCGCCGCGGATGAATTCGAAGAAATCGTTGGCGACCTCGCGGAAGCGCGGCTTGTCCTTCAGGTATTCGTTGGTGATGCCGTGGACGGCGATCGCCCCTTCGTCGACCTCGCGATCGGGTTGCAGGTAGACGTGGAAGTGGCGACCGGTCAGGCGGCGCCCCTCCAGCTCGACACAGCCGATCTCGATGATCCGGTGACCATCGGTCACCGGCATGCCGGTGGTTTCGGTATCCAGTACGACGCTACGCATCTATAGAGCCTTTCTCTGTTTCGCTGCAGCCGCGGCTGCTGAACGCTTGTTTCGGTGTGGCCGCTCAGCGCGGCAATTCGGCGACGCCACGGTTGGCCAACTGGTCGGCCCGCTCGTTGCCGGGATCGCCGGTATGCCCGCGGACCCACTGCCACTCCACCTGGTGCCGGGCGACCTGCTCATCCAGGGCCTGCCAGAGGTCGGCATTCTTGACCGGCTGCTTGCTGGCGGTCTTCCAGCCGCGCTTCTTCCAGTTCGGCAACCATTCGGTGATGCCGCGCATCACGTATTCCGAGTCGGTGATCAGACGGATCGGACAGGAACGCTTGAGTGCCGCCAGCGCCTGGATCGCCGCCATCAGCTCCATGCGGTTGTTGGTGGTGTCCGGCTCGCCGCCCCAAAGCTCTCGCTCGGCGCCCTTGTAGAGGAGCAACGCCCCCCAGCCGCCGCGCCCAGGGTTGCCCTTGCAGGCGCCGTCGGTATAGATCACTACCTGTTCTTTATCTGTCATGCCTAAATTTCGGAATCTCGCCGGCTGACTTTCGCCACCGGCATGGGCACCAGCTGACCGCGCGGTTCGCGCTTGCTCTGGCGCAACGGGCGCAACCCCACGACCAGCTTGCGTGCCACCAATAGATAGAAACCGGCGCCCGAAGACTGCCAGGCGTCGCCCCAGCGCTCCAGGCGAGCCAGGCGCGATTGCCAGGCTGCCGACGCAAGCGGCGGACGATAGCACCCGAAGCGCCGTTTCTCCAGCGCGAAGCCCAGCAGGTTGAGCCAGTCGCAGGCCCGCGACGGAGGAATGCAGCGGGCCTGGCGCAAGGCATCCCCGGCGAAATAATGACGGATGCCCCACAGGCTCCATGGGTTGATGCCGATCAGCAGCAGGTGGCCGCCCGGACGAACGGTACGCGCGGCTTCGCGCAGGAGACGGTGAGGCGACAGGCAGAAATCCAGGCCGTGTTGCAGCAGGACCACGTCCGCGGCATGTTCGCTGAGCGGCCAGGCGCCCTCTTCGCAGGCGATGTCCACGCCCGGCAGCGGCGGCCCCAGGCGCACGCCGCGCTGAATCTGCCCGGTGCTCGGCGGCAGTTCGGCATGCGGTCCGTAGTGCACCAGGTAGCCACCGAAGTAACGGGTCAGCTCGTCGCACAACAGGCGTCGCTCCTCGGCCAGCATCAGGCTGCCCAGCGGGCCCTGGAACCAGTCGCGCGCCCGGTTGATCGATGCCAGCCACTCGGCATCGGTCTGGGCGAAGGCTTGCGGTTCGTTCATGCGTACCTCCAGCGTCTTCCCCTTCGCGGCGACGGACGCCGGCACGACGGGAAAATAAGCAATACTATGCGCCAATGACTTCTGCTTAGCGACATCGACCCATGATACAGATCGACGCCCTGTCCGCCTTCAACGACAACTACATCTGGCTGTTGCAAGATGCGACAAGCCGTCGCTGCGCGGTGGTCGACCCCGGCGACGCCAAGCCGGTGGAAGCCTGGCTGGCCGCCCATCCCGACTGGCGGTTGAGCGATATCCTGGTGACCCACCACCATCACGACCACGTCGGCGGCGTCGCGGCCCTGAAGGAACTGACCGGCGCGCGGGTTCTCGGCCCGGCCAACGAGAAGATCCCGGCCCGCGACCTGGCGCTGGAAGACGGCGAACGGGTCGAGGTGCTCGGCCTGGTCTTCGAGATCTTCCACGTGCCCGGCCATACCCTCGGCCATATCGCCTACTACCACCCGGCGGAGACGCCGCTGCTGTTCTGCGGCGACACCCTGTTCGCCGCCGGCTGCGGCCGTCTCTTCGAAGGCACCCCGGCGCAGATGCACCATTCCCTGGCGCGACTGGCCGCGTTGCCGGCCAACACCCGGGTCTACTGCACCCACGAGTACACGCTGAGCAACCTGCGCTTCGCGCTGGCGGTGGAGCCCGACAACGCGGCGCTGCGGGAACGCTTCGAGGAAGCGACCCGGCTGCGCGAACGGGACCGCATCACCCTGCCGTCGGAAATCTCGCTGGAATTGTCGACCAATCCATTTCTTCGCGTTTCGGAAAATTCTGTTAAGAAAAAAGCCGACCAGCGGAGCGGCCAGCAAAACCGCACCCCGGAGGAGGTTTTCGCCGTCCTGAGGGCCTGGAAGGACCAGTTCTGAAGGTTGGCGAAATCTTGACCACTCTTGAGGTCATTTCTAGAATCGGCTGAATTTTTGCCCGGAACAGCACTCAGCCGATGCCGCCACAGACACGTAAAACCCCCGATCTAGACGCCCTGGCTCGCGCCGTTCGGGTGTCCATCCTGCTCATCGCCGGTGCGCTCGCCGGCTGCCAGGGCAGCGGCCAGATCAAGGGGGAGGCCCAGGCCAAAGCAGCACGTCCCGGCGCCCGAGCCGTCGACGTCCAGTTCAACCCCTCCTGGCTGCATACCCAGCCCGGCCAGAACGCCGCCTACAACGACATCTGGGACCGCATGCGCGACGGTTTCCAGCTCCAGGATGCGATCAGCACCAACCCGCGCATCGAACGTCAGCGCCTCTGGTTCCTCAGCAACCAGTCATTCCTCGAACAATCGAGCGCGCGCGGCAGCCTCTACATGCACTACGTGGTCGAGCGCCTGGAAGAACGCAACATGCCGCTCGAACTGGCGCTGCTGCCGGTCATCGAAAGCGCCTACAACCCCTTCGCCCTGTCGCGCAGCAACGCCGCCGGCCTCTGGCAGTTCATTCCCGCCACCGGCCAGCATTTCAACCTGCGTCAGACCAATTTCTACGACGGTCGCCGCGACATCACCGCCTCGACCAATGCCGCCCTGACCTATCTCGAGCGCCTGCACGACATGTTCAACGGCGACTGGATGCTCGCCCTGGCGGCCTACAACGCCGGCGAAGGCACTGTCAGCCGCGCCATCGAACGCAACGAGAAACTGGGCCTGCCGACCGACTACTGGAACCTACCGCTGCCGCAGGAAACCCAGGACTACGTACCCAAGCTGCTCGCCCTCTCACAGATCGTCATGGCGCCGGATTCCTACGGCATCAGCCTGAACCCGATCAACAACGAGCCCTACTTCCAGGCCGTCCGGGTCAAGCGCGGGATCGACCTGTCCAGCGTCGCCGCGCTGGCGAACCTGGACGAGGACGAGCTGTACCAGCTGAACCCGGCCTACAAGCGCCGCGTGACCATGGACGGCCCCCAGCAACTGTTGGTGCCGATGGAGAAAGCGGCGTTCCTGACCGCCTCGCTGGACACCCTCAAGCCGAAGGAAGTCACCGCCTGGCAGCAATACCGGGTGCGTAGCGGCGACAGCCTGCACAGCATCGCCAACCGCTATCGGATCACCGTAGCGGAGCTCAAGAGCGCCAACCGCCTGTCCAGCAACCACCTGCGCAAGGGCCAGCAACTGAGCATCCCCGGGCAGATCGCCGGCGGCGCCGTCAAGCCGGTCTACCAGCAACTCGCCCGACAGGCTTCCACCCCGGCCAGGACCCGCTCCTATAAGGTCAAGAACGGCGACAGCCTATGGCAGATCGCCCGCAACAACGGCGTCGACGTCAACGACCTGAAGCGCTGGAACGGCCTGGACAAGCACGCCCTGAAGGTCGGCCAGACCCTCAAGCTGCAAGGCGGCACCCAGGCCCTGGCGGCCCGCAAGGGAAACGCCGCCGGCAAGCGCGACAGCGCCACCTACTACAAGGTCAAGCAAGGCGACTCGATGTACCTGATCGCCAAGCGCTTCAATGTCGAAATGAAGCACCTGCAGCGCTGGAACCCGCGCAGCAAGCAGGCGCTCAAGCCCGGCCAGACCCTGACCCTGTACCTGGACACCGCGAGCCGCTGACAGCCCATTGCAGGCCGTCCCGAAACGCCACGCCCGCTCCTGCCGGCGTGGCGTTTTCGCAAGCGCGGCCAGAACCCCGGACCCTGGGCCGGACAGGCCCGCGCTCCCTCTTTTTTCCTGTGCGGGCAAGGTGTTACTGTTGCCTGACGATTCGTTGTCAAAAATAGCCAAGGACCCGGACACACGCCTGATGCGTCGCCTCTCCTTCCTGATCCTCGGCCTGGCCGTGAGCCTGCCCAGCTTCGCCGCGATTACCCAGAGCCATGGTTATGCCCAATTCGGCACGCTCAAGTATCCGGCCAATTTCCAGCACTTCGACTGGACCAATCCCGACGCCCCCAAAGGCGGCACCTTGCGCCTGATGGCCTCGGGCAGCTTCGACACGCTCAACCCCTACACCCTGAAAGGCACCAGCCCGATCGGCACCGGCGATTTCCTCCAGTACGGCGTCAACGAGCTGAACGAACCGTTGATGGTGGGCACCGGCCTGTACGACCCGTCCGGCGACGAACCAGCCTCCAGCTATGGCCTGATCGCGAAGAGCGTGGAATACGCGGAAAACCGCAGCTGGGTGGTATTCAACCTGCGGCCGGAAGCACGCTTCCACGACGGCAGGCCGATCACCGCCAGCGACGTGGCCTTTTCCTATCGCACCCTGGTCAAGCAGGGGCACCCGATGTACCGCACCTACCTGCAGGAGGTGAAGCGGGTCGATATCCTCACCCCCCACCGGGTGCGCTTCGTCCTGCGGCGCTCCGGCAACCCGCTGCTGATCCTGCGCCTGGGCGAGCTTCCGGTGCTGCCGCAGCATTACTGGAAGGATCGCGACTTCCGCGCCACCACCTTCACCGCGCCGCTGGGCAGCGGTCCCTATCGCATCGTCGAGGTCGATCCCGGGCGCCGCCTGGTGTTCGAACGCGTGAAGGGCTGGTGGGGCGAAAAACTGCCGGTGAACCGCGGCAAATACAATTTCGACCGGGTCGTGGTGGACTTCTACCGGGACAACGGCGTCGCCTTCGAAGCCTTCAAGGCCGGCGAGTTCGACTTCTACATCGAGCACCAGGCGAAGAACTGGCTGAACAACTATCGCTTCCCCGCGGTTCTGCGCGGCGATGTGATCCGCACGGAAATCCCGCACCAGATCCCCAGCCAGACCCAGGCGTTGTTCATGAACACCCGTCGCGCCGTGTTCAAGGAGCGCGCGCTACGCCAGGCGCTGGGCGAGATGTTCGACTTCGAATGGACCAATCGCGCCCTCTTCAGCAATTCCTACCTGCGCTCGCGCAGCTACTACCCGAACAGCGAATTCGCCGCCAGCGGCGTCCCGGAGGGCCAGGAATGGCTGTACCTGTCGCCGTACCGCAAGCAATTGCCGGCGCAGTTGTTCAAACAGCCGTTCAGCCTGCCGACCACCGAGGGGCGCGGCATTCCCCGTGAAACCCTCAGGCATGCACTCGGTCTACTGGCCGATGCCGGCTGGAAGCTGTCCGGCGACCGACTGCTGAATAAAAAGGGCGAACCGCTGCGCTTCGAAATCCTGCTGGTCAATCCGAGCCTGGAGCGTATTCTCCAGCCCTATCGCGAAAACCTCGCCAGCATCGGCATCGACGCGCGCCTGCGCACCGTCGACCGCGCCCAATACAAGCAGCGCCTGGACCAGTTCGACTACGACATGATCCTCATGACCCTGCCGCAGACCCTCAGTCCCGGCCTGGAACAGTGGCAGTACTTCCACTCCAGCCAGGTGAAGGTCAAGGGCAGCAAGAATTACGCGGGCATCGCCAACCCGGTGGTCGACGCCATGCTCAACCGCCTGCTCGGCGCCCACAGCCGCGACGAACAGGTCGCCGCCGCGCGCGCCCTGGACCGGACCTTGCTCTGGCAGTACTACAGCATTCCCAACTGGTACCTCAATTCGCACCGTCTGGCGTACCGCAACCGCTTCGCCTTCGTCGCCACCCCGCCCTACACCCTGGGCCTGCGCGCGTGGTGGCAGAAAAACCTGGAGACGTCCCGATGATCCGTCCCCGCTTCACCCCTCTGCTGGCAGCCCTGCTGCTCGGCTGCTGCGGCCCGCTCCTCGCCGCCCCGAAACATGCACTGACGCTCTACGATGAGCCTCCGAAGTATCCCGCCGATTTCAAGCATTTCGACTACGTGAATCCGGATGCGCCGAAAGGCGGCATCCTCCGCCAAGCCGACTTCGGCGGCTTCGACAGCCTCAACCCGTTCATCGGCAAGGGCGTCTCGGCCCCTTCGCTGGGCCTGATCTACGACACCCTGGCCTTCCAGTCGCAGGACGAGCCGTTCACCGAATACGGCCTGCTCGCGGAGAAGATCGAGAAGGCACCGGACAACAGCTACGTGCGCTTCTACCTGCGTCCCCAGGCCCGTTTCAGCGATGGCACGCCGGTCACCGCCGAAGACGTGGTGTTCACCTTCGAGACGCTGGTGAGCAAGGGCGACCCGATGTACCGCAACTACTATGCGGACGTCGACAAGGTGGTCGCCGAGGACAAGCTTCGCGTGCGCTTCGACTTCAAGCACGCCGGCAACCGCGAACTGCCGCTGATCCTCGGGCAGATCGCGATCCTGCCGAAACACTGGTGGGCCGACCGCGACTTTTCCAAGACCGGCATGGAAATCCCGGTAGGCAGCGGTCCCTACCGCATCGCCAAGGTCGATCCGGGACGCTCCATCAGCTACGAGCGAGTCAAGGACTGGTGGGCCAAGGACCTTCCGGTCTCCCGCGGACTCTATAACTTCGACACCATCACCATCGACTCCTATCGCGACATGTCGGTCGCCCTGGAAGCCTTCAAGGCCGGCCAGTACGACGTCAACCTCGAATATTCGGCGAAGGACTGGGCCACCGGCTACGAGTCGCCGGCATTGCGCGACGGGCGCTTCATCAAGGCCAGCATCCACAACCACAACCCGGTGGGGATGCAGGGCTTCGCCTTCAATATCCGCCGCCCGGTGTTCCAGGACCGCCGGGTACGCCAGGCGATCAGCCTGCTGTTCGACTTCGAATGGTCCAACAAGCAGCTGTTCTTCAGCTCCTACAAGCGCACCAACAGCTATTTCGAGAACTCGGAGATGGCCGCCCACCAGTTGCCCAGCGAAGCCGAGCTGAAGATCCTCGAACCGCTGCGCGGCAAGATTCCCGACGAGACCTTCGACCAGGTCTTCCAGAATCCGGTCAATGACGGCAGCGGGGTGATCCGCGAGCAGCGGCGCAAGGCCTACCAGTTGCTCACCGAGGCCGGCTACAGGATCGAGAACAACCGCATGGTAGGTCCCGACGGCCAGCCACTGAGCTTCGAGTTCATGCTGTTCCAGGCCAACATGGAACGGGTCATCCTGCCGTTCAAGCGCAACCTGGCCGAACTTGGCATCGACATGCAGATCCGTCGCGTCGACGTCTCGCAGTTCGTCAACCGCCTGCGCTCGCGGGATTTCGACATGACCTCGGCGACCTGGCCGCAATCCAACTCGCCAGGCAACGAACAGCGAGAGTTCTGGCATTCCAGCAGCGCCGACAAGGCCGGCAGCCGCAACTTCATCGGCCTCAAGGACCCGGCCATCGACAGCCTGGTGGAAAGCCTGATCCAGTCCGACTCGCGGCAAAGCCTGATCGACCATACCCGCGCCCTCGACCGCGTACTGTCGTGGGGCTACTACGTGGTTCCCAACTACTACGTCGATACCTGGCGGGTCGCCTACTGGAACCGTTTCGGCCGGCCGAAGGTGACGCCACTCTACGACTGGGGCCTGATGACCTGGTGGCAGACCAGCGACAAGGCGCTGCCGAGCAAGGCGCAAGCCGAAGCCACGCAAGACGCCGAGCCGGAACGGGAGTAACGCCGCATGCTCTCCTATATCCTGCGGCGCCTGCTGCTGATCGTCCCTACCCTGTTCGGCATCCTGCTGATCAACTTCATCATCATCCAGGCCGCTCCCGGCGGTCCGGTGGAGCAGATGATCGCCAAGCTGGAAGGCTTCGACGCCGCTTCCGGCGGCGCCACCGGGCGCATCTCCGGCGGCGGCGGCGAAGTCGCCGTGGCCGGCTCGCAATACCGCGGCGCGCAAGGCCTGGACCCGGAGCTGGTGAAAGAGATCGAGCGCATGTACGGCTTCGACAAGTCGGCCCCCGAGCGCTTCATGATCATGCTGAAGAACTACCTGCACCTGGACTTCGGGCAGAGCTTCTTCCGCGACGCCAAGGTCACCGACCTGATCATCGAGAAATTGCCGGTGTCGATCTCGCTCGGGCTCTGGAGCACGCTGATCATGTACCTGGTGTCGATCCCGCTGGGGATCGCCAAGGCGGTCCGCCATGGTAGCGTCTTCGACATCTGGACCAGCTCGGCGATCATCGTCGGCTACGCCATTCCCGCCTTCCTCTTCGCCATCCTGCTGGTGGTGCTGTTCGCCGGCGGCAGCTACTGGGACTGGTTCCCCCTGCGCGGCCTGACCTCGAACAACTTCGACCAGCTCAGCCTCGGCGGCAAGGTGCTCGACTATTTCTGGCACCTGGCCTTGCCGGTAACCGCCCTGGTGATCGGCAACTTCGCCACCATCACGCTGCTGACCAAGAACAGCTTCCTCGACGAGATCGGCAAGCAATACGTGGTCACCGCCCGCGCCAAGGGCCTGACCGAACGCCGCGTGCTCTACGGGCACGTATTCCGCAACGCCATGCTGCTGGTGATTGCCGGCCTGCCGGCTGCGCTGCTGGGGATCTTCTTCACCGGTTCGCTGTTGATCGAGGTGATCTTCTCCCTCGACGGCCTCGGCCTGCTCAGCTTCGAAGCGGCGATGAACCGCGACTACCCGGTGGTCTTCGGCACGCTGTTCATCTTCACCCTGTTCGGGCTGGTCATGAAGCTGATCAGCGATATCGTCTACACCCTGGTCGATCCGCGCATCGACTTCGAGAACCGGGAGTAATCCGATGCGCCTGTCTCCCATCAACCAGCGCCGCTGGGCCCGCTTCAAGAGCAACAAGCGTGGCTGGTGGTCGCTCTGGCTGTTCCTCATCCTGTTCGTCGGCAGCCTCGGCGCCGAACTGATCGCCAACGACAAACCGCTGGTCGTGCATTACGACGGCGGCTGGTATTTCCCGGTCTTCAAACGCTACCCGGAAACCACCTTCGGCGGCGAATTCCCCCTGGAAGCCAACTACAAGAGCCCCTACATCAGCCAACTGATCGCCGAGAAGGACGGCTGGGTGCTTTGGCCGCCGATCCCCTACAGCTACGACACCATCAACTACGAGCTGAAGGTTCCCGCCCCCGCCCCGCCGTCGGCGGAAAACTGGCTGGGCACCGACGACCAGGCCCGCGACGTGCTCGCCCGGGTGATCTACGGCTTCCGCGTGTCGATCCTCTTCGCCCTGACCCTGACCGTGCTCAGTTCTCTGATCGGCGTCACCGTCGGCGCCCTGCAAGGCTACTACGGCGGCTGGGTCGACCTGCTCGGCCAGCGTTTCCTGGAAGTCTGGTCGGGGCTGCCGGTGCTCTACCTGCTGATCATCCTGGCCAGCTTCGTCCAGCCGAACTTCTGGTGGCTGCTGGGCATCATGCTGCTGTTTTCCTGGATGAGCCTGGTGGACGTGGTCCGCGCCGAGTTCCTCCGCGGGCGCAACCTGGAATACGTCCGCGCCGCCCGGGCCCTCGGCATGCGCAACAGCGCCATCATGTTCCGTCACATCCTGCCGAACGCGATGATCTCGACCCTGACCTTCATGCCGTTCATCCTCACCGGCGCCATCGGCACCCTCACCTCCTTGGACTTCCTCGGCTTCGGCCTGCCGCCTGGCGCGCCGTCGCTGGGCGAGTTGGTCGCCCAGGGCAAGTCCAACCTCCAGGCACCCTGGCTGGGCATTTCCGCCTTCGTGGTGCTGGCGGTCATGCTGAGCCTGCTGGTGTTCATCGGCGAAGCCGCCCGCGACGCTTTCGACCCGAGGAAATGAGATGAGCGAGAACATTCTGGAAATCCGCGACCTCGCCGTCGAATTCCTCTCCGGCGAGCAACGCCAGCGGGTGGTCGAAGGCGTCAGCTTCGACATCCGCCAGGGCGAGACCCTGGCCCTGGTCGGCGAAAGCGGCTCGGGCAAGTCGGTGACCGCCCACTCGATCCTGCGCCTGCTGCCCTACTCCGTCGCCAGCCACCCAGCAGGCAGCATCCACTACCAGGGCGAGGATCTGCTCAAGCTCCCGGAACGGCGCCTGCGCGGGATCCGCGGCAACCGCATCGCCATGGTCTTCCAGGAACCCATGACCTCGCTCAATCCGCTGCATACCATCGAGAAGCAGCTCGCCGAGGTCCTCGCCCTGCACAAGGGCCTGGGTGGCGCCAAGGCCAGCGCGAGAATTCTCGAACTGCTCGAGCTGGTCGGCATCCCCGAGCCGGCCAAGCGCCTGAAAGCCTATCCACACGAACTCTCCGGCGGCCAGCGGCAGCGCGTGATGATCGCCATGGCCCTGGCCTGCGAGCCGCAACTGCTGATCGCCGACGAACCGACCACCGCGCTCGACGTCACCGTCCAGTTGAAGATCCTCGATCTGCTCAAGGACCTGCAGGCACGCCTGGGCATGTCCCTGCTGCTGATCACCCACGACCTCAACCTGGTCCGGCGCATCGCCCACCGCGTCTGCGTCATGCAACAAGGGCGGATCGTCGAGCAGGCTTCCTGCCAGGAACTCTTCGCAGCCCCGCGACACCCCTATACCCGCGAGCTGCTCAACGCCGAGCCCAGCGGTGCGCCGGCAAGCAACCCGCCGGGTGAAACCCTGTTGGCGGTGGACGACCTGCGGGTCTGGTTCCCGATCCGCAAAGGCGTGTTCCGCCGCACCGTGGACCACGTCAAGGCGGTCGACGGGGTCAATTTCGAACTACCCCGCGGGCAGACGCTGGGCATCGTTGGCGAAAGCGGCTCGGGCAAGTCGACCCTTGGCCTGGCGATCCTGCGGCTGCTGGAAAGCCAGGGCGGCATCCGCTTCGAAGGCACCCGGCTGGACGGTCTCGCGCAACATGACGTGCGCCCGCTGCGCCGCGAGATGCAGGTGGTGTTCCAGGACCCGTATGGCAGCCTCAGCCCACGCATGTGTGTCGGCGAGATCGTCGGCGAAGGCCTGCGCATCCATAGGATCGGCAGCGAGGCCGAACAGGAGCAGGCGATCATCGACGCGCTGGTGGAGGTCGGGCTCGATCCGCAGACCCGCTACCGTTACCCCCACGAATTCTCCGGCGGCCAGCGCCAGCGCATCGCCATCGCCCGGGCACTGGTGCTGAAACCGGCACTGATCCTGCTCGACGAACCGACCTCGGCGCTCGACCGCACCGTGCAGCGCCAGGTCGTGGAATTGCTGCGGCAACTGCAGGGCAAGTACAACCTCACCTACCTGTTCATCAGCCACGACCTGGCGGTGGTCAAGGCGCTCAGCCACCAGCTGATGGTGGTTCGACATGGCAAGGTGGTGGAACAGGGCAGCGCCGAAGCGGTTTTCGCCTCGCCGCAACATCCCTATACGCAGCAATTGCTGGAGGCTGCCTTCATGGCCCCGGCAAGCGCGGAAAACTGAGTAGCAGACAAGGAACGGACAATGGGATTTCTCACAGGAAAACGCGCCCTGATCGTCGGAGTCGCCAGCAAGCTCTCCATCGCTTCCGGCATCGCCGCCGCCATGCACCGGGAAGGCGCCGAACTGGCCTTCACCTACCAGAACGACAAGCTCAGGGGCCGGGTGGAGGAGTTCGCCAGTGGCTGGGGCTCGCGGCCGGAGCTGTGCTTCCCCTGTGACGTGGCCGACGACAGCCAGATCGAAGCGGTGTTCGCCGCCCTGGGCAAGCACTGGGACGGCCTGGACATCATCGTCCACTCCGTCGGATTCGCTCCAGGCGATCAGCTCGACGGCGACTTCACCGCGGTGACCACCCGCGAGGGCTTCCGCATCGCCCACGACATCAGCGCCTACAGCTTCATCGCCCTGGCCAAGGCCGGACGGGAAATGATGAAGGGCCGCAACGGCAGCCTGCTGACCCTCTCCTACCTGGGCGCCGAACGGACCATGCCGAACTACAACGTAATGGGCATGGCCAAGGCCAGCCTGGAGGCCGGGGTCCGCTACCTGGCCGGCAGCCTGGGCGCGGAAGGCACCCGGGTCAATGCGGTTTCCGCCGGGCCGATCCGAACGCTCGCCGCCTCCGGGATCAAGAGTTTCCGCAAGATGCTGGCCGCCAACGAGCGGCAGACGCCGCTGCGGCGCAACGTCACCATCGAGGAAGTCGGCAATGCCGGCGCCTTCCTCTGTTCAGACCTGGCCAGCGGTATCAGTGGCGAGATCCTCTACGTCGATGGCGGCTTCAACACTACCGCCATGGGCCCGCTGGACGACGACTGATCACCCCGCCCATGAAAAATGGCCGCTTCGAGCGGCCATTTTTCATGGGAGGAATAAAGAAAAGGCCGCGTAAGCGGCCTTTTCTCTGCATCTCGGTCTCAGTATTTCTCGACTTCCGCCTTGTCCTGCAACTGACGGCGGAAGGCGGCGAAGTCTGCCTGTCCGCTGCGCGAAGCCAGGAAGCGGCGGTACATGGCCTTCTCGTCGTCGGAGATAGCCTCCTCCGGCTCGCTGACGCCATTCAGGCGGATCACCACGTAATCGCCATTGGCCAGGGTCACGCCAGAGAGCGAAGGCTTGTCCTTGGCCTCCGGACGCTGCATGCGGAACACCGCCTGGAGCAGTTTCGGATCGACGCCTTCCTGGCCGCGGGAGGCCGCCTCGACCACTTTCCACGACTCACCCGCTGCGGAAGAGGTACGGCCTTCACGCAGCTCTGCGATCAGGGCCTCGCCACGCTTCTGCGCCTCCTCGGCGGCCTTTTCGGCGGCCAGGCGCTCGCGGATGTTCGCCGCGACCTGCTCCAGCGGTTGCTCCTTCGGCTTGTTGTGTTCCTTGACCCGCAGCACCACCACGGTGTCCGGATCCAGCTCGATGGCGCCACTGTTGGCGGCTTCTTCCAGCACCTCGGCGCTGAACGCGGTCTGCACGATCTGGCGGTTGGCAGCGATGCCGTCGCCCCCCGAACGTCCGAACGGCTGGCTGGTCTGGACCTTCAGGCCCATTTCCTGCGCGGGCTGGCTCAGGTCGGCGGCTTCGTAGGCGGAGCTTTCCAAGTCCTTGGTAGCCTCGACGAAGCGCTGCTCGACCATCTGTTTCTTCAGTTCGTCCTCGAGCTTCGGCTTGAGGCTTTCCAGGCTCGGTACTTCCGGCGCCTGCACGCCCAGCAGCTTGATCAGGTGGTAGCCGTACGGAGTCTTCACCGGGGCGGATACCTCACCTTGCTTCAGCGCATACAGCGCCTCCTCGAACGCGGGGTCGTACACGCCGCGGCCGGCGTAGCCCAGGTCGCCGCCGGTGGCGGCCGAGCCGATATCCTGGGAGAACTCCTTGGCCAGCGCGGCGAAATCCTCGCCCTTGGCCAGGCGAGCCTTGATCTCGTCGATCTTCGCCTTGGCCTGCTCGTCGCCGACCTTGTCGTTCACCTCGATCAGGATGTGGGCGGCATCGCGCTGCTCGGAGAGGTTGGCGATTTCCTTCTGGTACAACGCCTCGAGGTCTTCCTGCTTCACCTTGACCTGGTCGAAGAAGGAGGACTTCTTCAATTCCACGTATTCGACGACCACCTGCTCGGGAGTCATGAACTCGCTCTTGTGGCCTTCGTAGAAGGCCTTCACCTCGTCCTCGCTCACGCTGCTCTTGGACGCGTCGGCCTTGATCGCCAGGGTGGCGAAGTCGCGGGTCTGCTTCTCGAGGCGAGCGAAGGACTGCAATTCGTTGTCGGTGACGAAACCGGTGCCCGCCAGGCCGGCGCGAAGCTGGCCGATGAGCATTTCCTGGCCGAGCATCTGGCGGAACTGCATGCGGCTGTAGTTCATCTGGCGGATGACCTGGTCGAAGCGATCCGCGTTGAACTTGCCGTCGACCTGGAACTCGGGAGTTTGCAGGATCAACTGGTCCAGCGCCTGGTCGGAGAAGGCGAACTTGTCGTCCTTGGCGGCCTGGAGCAGCAGGGTACGCTCGATCAGCCCCTTCAGGGCCGCTTCCTTGAGCAGCTTGTCATCCAGCATGGATGGATCGAAATCCTTGCCCAGGCGTTGCAGCAGCTGGCGACGCTGCATGTCCACGGCCTGTTGGACTTCATTGAGACTGATATCGTCGCCGTTGACCTTGGCGGCCACGTTGGAGTGGTCGGTGGCCCGGATGATCGCGTCGAAGCCGGTCAGCGACAGGAGAACGATGATCACGCCAATGATGGTCTTGGCGATCCAGCCCTGGGAATTATCCCTGATGTTCTGCAGCATGCAGCCCCCAAAAACTGCCACGACCAGCCGTCTTGGGCGGCGCGGCGTGGGTAAGAGATGCGGATATAAGAAAGGCGCATCCGAGGATGCGCCTTCTCGTAACTGGCGGAGCGGACGGGACTCGAACCCGCGACCCCCGGCGTGACAGGCCGGTATTCTAACCGACTGAACTACCGCTCCGCAGCCAGGCCAGCCTTGGCCGACCTGGGTAGAACGAGTCCCAAAAGACGCTTAGTTGACAGCATCCTTCAGGGCTTTACCGGCTTTGAAACCCGGGATCTTGGCAGCGGCGATCTTGATCGGCTTGCCAGTTTGCGGGTTGCGACCGGTGCGAGCAGCGCGCTCTTTGACAGCGAAGGTGCCGAAACCAACCAGCACGACGGAGTCACCAGCCTTCAGGGCGCCAGTGACGGACTCGATCACTGCGTCCAGTGCGCGACCGGCAACAGCTTTCGGGATATCAGCAGATGCGGCAATTGCATCGATCAGTTCCGACTTGTTCACTCTAAGTCCCCTTATTTCTGTTGAGTATGTTTCTATGTGTTAGGTGTAAGGAAATTCTGCGCTGGTAGGCCAACTGACTCAGCAAGTGCCGCTTTATAACAAGGGCCCAAAAACAGTGTCAAGAATACCTACCGACTAATGCGTGCTAATTCGCTCCTTGGAATCAGGCTCGCGTTTTTCATCCTTTGCAACCATCTCCGGAGCCGCATCGGGCAAGGGCTCCGGGGCGTATTGCAGCGCAATTTGCAGGACTTCGTCAATCCATTTAACCGGTTTAATAACCAGATCACTCTTAATATTGTCCGGAATTTCCTTCAGGTCGCGAACATTTTCCTCGGGAATGATCACCGTCTTGATCCCGCCGCGGTGCGCCGCCAAAAGTTTTTCTTTCAGCCCGCCGATCGCCAGCACCTGCCCACGCAGGGTGATCTCCCCGGTCATTGCCACGTCGGCGCGCACCGGGATCTGCGTGATCGCCGAAACCAGCGCCGTGCACATGCCGATACCTGCGCTCGGGCCATCCTTCGGCGTAGCGCCTTCCGGAACGTGGATATGGATGTCGCGCTTCTCGTGGAAGTCCGCCGCGATTCCTAGGCTCTGGGCGCGGCTGCGCACCACGGTCAACGCCGCGGTGATCGATTCCGCCATCACGTCGCCCAGCGATCCGGTCTTGGTCAACTGGCCCTTGCCGGGTACCACGGCCGCCTCGATGGTAAGCAGCTCGCCGCCGACCTGGGTCCAGGCCAGCCCGGTCACCTGGCCGATCTGGTCCTGCTGTTCGGCGAGGCCATAACGGAACTTGCGCACGCCGAGGTAGTTCTCCAGCGTCTCGCTGGACACCACCGCCTGGATACGCTTGAGCTTGGCATGCTCCTTCACCGCCTTGCGGCAGACCTTGGCGATCTGCCGCTCGAGGCTGCGCACCCCGGCTTCGCGGGTGTAGTAGCGAATGATGTCGCGCAGGGCGCCTTCCTCGAAGGTCAGCTCGCCCTTCTTCAGGCCGTTGGCCTGGACCTGCTTCGGAATCAGGTACTTGGCGGCGATATTGACCTTCTCGTCCTCGGTGTAGCCCGGCAGGCGGATGACTTCCATCCGATCCAGCAGGGGCGCCGGGATGTTCATCGAGTTCGCGGTGCAGAGGAACATCACGTCGGACAGGTCGTAGTCGACTTCCAGGTAGTGATCGTTGAAGTTGTGGTTCTGCTCCGGGTCGAGCACCTCGAGCAGCGCCGAGGCGGGATCCCCGCGCATGTCGCTGCCCATCTTGTCGATTTCGTCGAGGAGGAACAGCGGGTTGCGCACGCCGACCTTGGTCATCTTCTGGATCAGGCGGCCCGGCATGGAGCCGATATAGGTACGACGGTGACCGCGGATCTCGGCCTCGTCACGCACGCCGCCGAGCGCCATGCGCACGAACTTGCGATTGGTGGCGCGGGCGATGGATTCGGCCAGGGAGGTCTTGCCCACGCCGGGCGGTCCCACCAGGCAAAGGACCGGGCCCTTGAGCTTCTTCACCCGCTTTTGCACGGCGAGATACTCGAGAATGCGCTCCTTGACCTCTTCCAGGCCATAATGGTCGGCATCGAGGATGTCTTCCGCCTTGGCGAGATCATGGCGCACCTTGCTCTCGGCCTTCCACGGCACGTTCAGCAGCCAGTCTATGTAGGAACGCACCACGGTGGCTTCCGCCGACATCGGCGACATCTGCTTGAGCTTGTTCAGCTCGGCAGTGGCCTTGGTGTGCGCCTCCTTGGTCAGGCCGGCAGCGTCGATGCGCTTCTTCAGCTCCTCGACTTCGTTGTGCCCTTCGTCGATATCGCCGAGTTCCTTCTGAATGGCCTTCATCTGCTCATTCAGGTAGTACTCGCGCTGGCTGCGCTCCATCTGCTTCTTGACCCGGCCGCGGATACGCTTTTCCACCTGCAGCAGGTCGATCTCGGCATCCAGCAGCGCCAGGACATGCTCGACCCGCGACGACAGGTCGGTGATCTCCAGGATGTCCTGCTTCTGCTCGATCTTCAGCGCCATGTGCGCGGCCATGGTATCGACCAGCCTGCTCGGCTCGTCGATGCTGTTCAGCGAGGAAAGCACCTCGGCGGGGACTTTCTTGCCCAACTGGACGTATTGCTCGAACTGGCTCAGCAGGCTGCGAGTGAAGACCTCGGCCTCGCGCTCGCCGACATTGGCGTCGTCGATGGCCTGGACCGCGGCACGAATGTGCCCTTCTTCCTCGATGAAGCGCTCGACCTGGCCGCGCTGCTCGCCTTCGACCAGCACCTTGACGGTGCCATCCGGCAGCTTGAGCAACTGCAGCACGGTAGCGACCGTACCCATGCGGTACAGGCCATCTTCGCCCGGATCATCGTCCGCGGGGTTTTTCTGCGCCAGCAGGAGGATTTGCTTGTCGCCGGTCATCGCTGCCTCCAGGGCCTCGATGGACTTTTCCCGACCGACGAACAACGGGATGACCATGTGCGGGTACACCACCACGTCACGTAGCGGCAGCAAGGGCAATTCGACGAGTGTTTTCATAATGTCGGCTCTACAGCGGCACTTGGCCACGAAACAGATAGGAAGACCTTTCAGCCTAAGATGGGGTTAGGCCCGGGAAAAAACAAGCGTGCCAGTCGGAAAAGAAAAGGGGCCCGAAGGCCCCTGCTCTTTCATGCCTCAGGCGCAGCCTTGGCTGGCTTTTCGCTGTTCTCGTAGATCATCAGGGGTTGCGACGAGCCATCGATGACACTCTCATCGATGACCACCTTGCTGACATCCTGCTGGGAGGGAATCTCGTACATGGTATCGAGAAGGATACCTTCGAGAATTGAACGCAAGCCACGTGCACCGGTCTTGCGTTCGAGCGCCTTGCGGGCAACCGCCTTGAGTGCGTCCGGACGGAATTCGAGATCGACGCCTTCCATTTCGAACAGCTTGGCGTACTGCTTGGTGAGAGCGTTCTTCGGCTCGGTCAGGATCTGCATGAGCGCAGCCTCGTCGAGCTCATCAAGAGTCGCGATCACCGGCAAACGCCCTACAAACTCGGGAATAAGACCGAACTTGACGAGATCTTCCGGTTCGACTTCCTTGAACGCCTCGCCGACCTTCTTGCCCATCTCCTGACTGCGCACTTCGGCATTGAAACCGATGCCGCCGCGCGCGGAACGGTTCTGGATGACCCGCTCCAGACCGGCGAAAGCGCCGCCGCAGATGAACAGGATGTTGCGCGTATCGACCTGCAGGAACTCCTGCTGCGGATGCTTGCGACCGCCCTGCGGCGGTACCGAGGCAACGGTACCCTCGATGAGCTTCAGCAGGGCCTGCTGCACACCCTCGCCGGAGACGTCGCGAGTGATGGAGGGGTTGTCCGATTTCCGGGAAATCTTGTCGATCTCGTCGATGTAGACGATGCCCATCTGGGCCTTCTCCACATCGTAATCGCACTTCTGCAAGAGTTTCTGGATGATGTTCTCGACATCCTCGCCCACGTAGCCCGCTTCCGTCAGCGTGGTCGCATCGGCGATGGTGAACGGCACGTTCAGTAGACGTGCGAGGGTCTCGGCCAGCAGGGTCTTGCCCGAGCCGGTTGGGCCGATCATCAGAATGTTGCTCTTGCCGAGCTCGATATCGTCCTTCTTGTCACGCTGGTTGAGGCGCTTGTAGTGGTTGTATACCGCTACCGCCAGAACCTTCTTGGCCCGCTCCTGCCCGATCACGTACTGATCGAGGATGGTGCGGATCTCTTTCGGCGCCGGAAGTTTGTGCCCACTACTTTCCGCCTGCGCTTCCTGCACCTCCTCGCGGATGATGTCATTGCACAGGTCGACACACTCGTCGCAGATAAAGACCGAGGGGCCGGCAATCAACTTGCGCACTTCGTGCTGGCTCTTGCCGCAGAAGGAGCAATACAGCAGCTTGCCGTTGTCCTCGCCGTTGCGGGTATCAGTCATTCGATCGATCCAATGGGTAGCTTCAAACACAAGATGAAGGCAATTGTGGGCATTTTCAAGCCCACGAGGCGGCCGAATGTCTCGACCGCCAGTATTGCGGAGCCTTAGACGGCCAGGTCGCGCTGGGTCATGACCTTGTCGATCAGGCCATACTTGACGGCTTCGTCACCGCTCATGAAGCGGTCACGATCGGTATCGCGGGCAATGACGTCCAGGGGCTGGCCGGTGTGGTGCGCCAGGATCTGGTTCAGACGCTCCTTGATGAAGAGGATTTCCTTGGCATGGATCTCGATATCCGAGGCCTGGCCCTGGAAACCGCCCAGCGGCTGGTGGATCATCATCCGCGAATGCGGCAGGCAGTAGCGCTTGCCGGCGGCACCGCCCGCAAGCAGCAGGGCACCCATGCTGCACGCCTGGCCGATACAGGTGGTCGAGACGTTGGGCTTGATGAACTGCATGGTGTCGTAGATGGACATCCCGGCAGTCACCGAACCACCCGGCGAGTTGATGTAGAGATGAATGTCCTTCTCGGGATTTTCAGCCTCCAGGAACAGCAACTGGGCAACCACCAGGTTGGCCATGTAGTCCTCGACCTGGCCGACCAGGAAGATGATCCGCTCCTTCAGCAGGCGCGAATAGATGTCGTAGGCGCGCTCGCCGCGGGCGGACTGCTCCACCACCATGGGCACCAGGCCACCGGCGGCCTGGATATCGGGAACGTGCGGAATAAAAGAGTTGCGAGACATGTCTTGCGATCACTCCCTAACAGATAGTGAAGCCTCAAAGACGCACAAGCCAGCACTAAGGCTGGCTTGTGGGATTCGAACGAGAGGAACGAATCAGGCCGCTTGCGGAGCTTCGGCCGGCTTGACCGCTTCTTCGTAGGATACCTGCTTATCGGTCACAGTGGCCTTTTGCAGGACAGTATCTACGACTTGTTCTTCCAGTACAACAGAACGGACTTCGTTCAGCTGGGGCTCGTTCTTGAAGTACCAGGCGACGACCTGCTCGGGCTCCTGGTAGGCCGAGGCCATTTCCTCGATCATTTCGCGAACGCGACCTTCGTCGGCCTTCAGCTCGTGCTGCTTGACCACTTCGGCGACGATCAGGCCCAGCACCACACGGCGCTTGGCCTGCTCTTCGAACAGCTCGGCCGGCAGTTGGTCAGGCTTGATGTTGCCGCCGAACTGCTGGACGGCCTGCACGCGCAGACGGTTCACTTCGTTGCCGATCAGGGCCTTGGGCACTTCGATCGGGTTGGCCTGCAGCAGACCTTCCATGACCTGGTTCTTGACCTTGGACTTGATCGCCTGGCGCAGCTCGCGCTCCATGTTCTTCTGCACTTCGGCGCGGAAGCCATCGAGACCGGTTTCCTTCACGCCGAACAGAGCGAAGAACTCTTCGTTCAGTTCCGGCAGCTTGGGCTCGGCTACGCTATTGACGGTAACGGTGAACTCGGCAGCCTTGTTGGCCAGGTCCAGGTTCTGGTAGTCCTCGGGGAAGGTCAGGTTGAGCACACGCTCTTCACCGGCCTTCGCCCCCACCAGCCCTTCTTCGAAGCCGGCGATCATGCGACCGGAGCCCAGTACCAGCAGGGTGCCCTTGGCGGAACCGCCGGCGAAGGCTTCGCCGTCGATCTTGCCGACGAAGTCGATGTTCAACTGGTCATCGTTCTGGGCGGCACGCTCGACCACTTCGAAACGGGTGTTCTGCTTGCGCAGGACATCGAGCATGTTGTCGACATCAGCATCGGAAACTTCGGCCTGCAGGCGCTCGACCTTGATGTCTTCCAGGCCGGAAACGGTAAATTCCGGGAAGACTTCGAAGGTTGCGATGTATTCCAGGTCCTTGCCTTTCTCGAAGGACTTGGGCTCTACCGACGGCGAACCGGCCGGATTCAGCTTCTGCTCGACCACGGCTTCGTAGAAGGTTTCCTGGATCAGATCGCCCATGGCTTCCTGGCGCGCGGAAGCTTCGTAGCGCTGACGAATGACACTCATCGGCACCTTGCCGGGGCGGAAACCTGGAATCTTGGCACGACGGGCGGTCTGCTGCAGACGCTTGTTGACTTCGGTCTCGATACGCTCGGCAGGCACACCAACGGTCATGCGGCGCTCAAGAGCGGAAGTGCTTTCAACAGAAACTTGCATGGATATTCCTCGTTGCACAGACGTAAGCCGGTCCTTCCGGCTCCCAGAATCAAGGGCATGCATTCTAGTAGAGGGAAAAGCAGAAGTCACCCCGCCAGGGTGCAGGCGGATCCCCGGGGTGTTTCCGGCCGCTTCCGCCGATCGCAGCCCGATCTCGAACGAGTCGCTGGAGCTTCGCCGGAAGCGGGCGCATATAATGCCAGCCGATTCCGCTCCGACCGATGAAACCCTATGGACTGCCCTACCCTCAGCAAGGTATTGCTCGTCGAAGACGACCAGAAGCTCGCCCGCCTGATCGCCAGTTTCCTTTCCCAGCATGGTTTCGAAGTGCGCCAGGTGCATCGCGGTGATGCCGCGTTCGCCGCCTTCCTCGACTTCAAACCGCAAGTGGTGGTTCTCGACCTCATGCTCCCCGGACAGAATGGTCTGCAGGTGTGCCGGGAGATCCGCCGGGTCGCGAACCTGCCGATCCTCATACTCACCGCCCAGGAGGACGATCTCGATCACATCCTCGGCCTGGAGTCCGGCGCCGACGACTACGTGATCAAGCCGATCGAGCCACCGGTGCTGCTCGCCCGCCTGCGCGCCCTGATGCGCCGGCACGCGCCCCTTCCCGCCTCCCCGGAAAGCCTGACATTCGGCAAGCTGAACATCGACCGACGGCGGCGCGAAGCGGAACTCGAAGGCCTCGGCATCGAACTGACCACGATGGAGTTCGAGCTGCTCTGGCTGCTGGCCAGCCAGGCAGGGGAAATACTCTCCCGCGACGAGATCCTCAACCAGATCCGCGGCATCGGCTTCGACGGCCTGAACCGCAGCGTCGACGTCTGCATCAGCAAGCTGCGCAATAAACTGAAGGACAATCCGCGCGAGCCGGTCCGGATCAAGACCGTCTGGGGCAAGGGCTACCTGTTCAACCCGCTGGGCTGGGAGCTCTGAATGCTGCGCCTGTTCCTGCGCCTCTACCTGCTACTGGCCCTGGGGTTCGCCGCCGCGATCTTCGTGGTCGACCATGTCATCGACGCGTTCTACGACAGCATCGTCGAGAACTATCACCGCGACGCCGTTCGCGGCCAGGCCTATTCGCTGGTGGAAAAGCTGGCCCCGCTGGACCAGGCCGGACGCCAGCGACAGCTCGAAGACTGGCGTCCCCACTACGGGCTCGAGCTGAGCCTGACGGATGCCAGGCAGGCGAAGCTGACGCAGGAAGAGCAGGCCCTCCTCGACAAGAACCTGCTGGTGGTACGCGAGGACTTCACGGAATTCATCAGCCGCATCGACGCGGGCCCGCAGCTGCTCGACATCAAGCTGCCGCCGGAACCCTCGCTGACCCCACTATTCACCGTGCTGGCCTACATCCTGCTCGGCGTGCTGGTCGGCATCGCCCTGCTGGTATGGGTCCGCCCGCACTGGCGCGACCTCGAGACCCTGCGCCTGGCCGCGCAACGCTTCGGCGACGGCGACCTGTCATCGCGCACGCGCATTTTCCGACGCTCCGACATCCGCACCCTGGCCCAGCACTTCAACCAGATGGCCGACCGCATCGAAAGCCTGATCAGCAACCAGCGTGAACTGACCAACGCGGTATCCCACGAATTGCGCACGCCGATCTCCCGCCTGTCCTTCGAACTCGAGCAATTGAACAAGCAGGTCGACGCCGAAGTACGCCACGACCTGATAGAGGACATGCGCGCCGATCTCGGCGAACTGGAGGAAATGGTCTCCGAACTGCTGACCTACGCCCGCCTGGAGCACGGCAACGTCGGGAGCCACCGGGAAATCGTCGACGCCGCGAGCTGGCTGGATAGCGTCGTCGCCGACGTCGCCCTGGAAGCCGAAGCCGCCGGAGTCACCTGCGAGATCAGCGCCTGCCAGGTCGAACAGATCCGCATCGAGCCTCGCTTCATGGCGCGCGCAGTGATCAACCTGCTGCGCAACGCCATTCGCCACGCACACTCGCGCGTCGAAATCGCCCTCCTCGATCAAGGCGACAGCTGTCAGATACGGGTCAACGACGACGGCCCCGGGATACCGGCGGACGCCCGGCAGAAGATCTTCGAACCCTTTTCGCGCCTGGACGACAGCCGCGATCGCAGCACCGGCGGCTTCGGCCTGGGCCTGGCGATCGTCCGCCGGGTCGCGCAATGGCACGGCGGCTATGCGGAAGCGCTGGAAACGCCGCAAGGAGGCGCCTCCTTCCGCCTGACCTGGGAGCGACCCCGTTGACAGCGGAGGCTTAACAATCTTTCACAGATTGCTGACAAAGCCGTAAGGACTGCCAGCCAGGCCAGCCCTAGCATGGGACACCTCGCCTTTCCGCCAGGTGTTCCATGTTTCGTGCAATGCATCTTTCCCTTCTCGGCTGCCTGCTCGGCACCAGCGGCTGCCACGGACTGCCGCCCGCCCCGCCAGCGCCGAGCGCCGCTGTGGGCAACTACGGCGAGGTCATCGACTATCTGCAACGCCACATCCGCCGGGAAATGGAAAGGCAGGACGTGCCCGGCCTGGCCCTGGCATTGGTCGACGACCAGCAACTGGTCTGGGCCCGCGGTTTCGGCTATGCCGACCGACAGCACAGGATCAACGCCAGCGAGCACACCGCATTCCACGCCGGCGACCTGTCCAAGCTACTGATCGCCAGCGCGACCCTGCAACTGGCCGAACGCGGCCAACTCTCTCTCGACGCCCCGCTCCAGGACACCTTGCGCGAGTTCTACGTACGCTCACGCTTCCATGCCGACCAGAGCGAGGCGGATCGCGCGATCACTTTCCGCCGGCTGCTCAGCCACCAGTCCGGCCTTCCTGGCGAACACCTGCCGCCCCTGTTCGGCGAACGCCCGAGCTCACTCGGCCAACTGCCGGCGAAAGTATCCGGCGTCTGGCTGAGCAATCCGCCGGGAACCCAGGTCGCCTATTCCAACCTTGGCTACGAGCTGGTCGGCGCGGCTATCGAGCGCAACACCGGAAAGCACTTCGAGCAGCACATGCGGGAGCACCTGCTGGACCCTTTGCAGATGACTCGCTCCAGCTTCGCCAGGAACGCCCTGCCCCAGGCGCAACGCGCCCACGGCTACAGCGGCGGCGGCGGCGGTCGCCCCGGCTCCGCCGCCGCCAGCGACCTCCCGGTCAACGACCTGTGGAGCAGCCCGGTCGACCTCAGCCGCTTCGTCCGCATGCTGTTCGCCAACGGGCGCCACAAGGAGCGCCAGCTTCTCCGGAAACACTCCGTCGAGGAGATGTTCCGCCAGCAGAACGCCGGCAATGCCCTGGACTTCGACTGCCAGGTGGGCCTGGCCTGGTTCCTCAGCCCGTGCGGCTCCGCGCCGCTGGAAGGAGGCATCCGTCACTATGAGTACGCCAGCGCCACCCGAGGATTCAGCGCCCATCTGATTCTGCTGCCGGAACAGCGCCTCGCCGCCATTGTCATGAGCAACGCCGATGACAGCGGGTCGCTTACTGCCTCCCTGGCCCGGCAAGCGGCGTCGCTCATGCTGCAGGTCAAACAGGGCGCTCGTCGCCCCGCCGTACAGCCCACCCCCGCGCGCGCCCCCGCACTGAAGGTGCCGAGCCCGGAGGACCGGCGACAGCTATACGGTCGCTACGCAACCCGCCAAGGCCAGATTCGCCTGTACGAGCGCAGGGGTCGCCTGTACGCGGATTTCGGCGAACAACGCGTGGAACTGTTGCGCGACACCTCGGGCTGGCTGCAGATGAGAAAAAGACTGCTGGGGTTCTGGCCTGTCGGCGTGGACAGCGCCGGACAGTTGCAACTGGACGTGGTCAGCTACGGCCAACGCCGAATCCTGGTGTCCCGCCGCCACGACCAGACCGCCTACCTCGGCGAGCGCATCGAGCCGACATCCCTGCCCCAGGCCTGGACCGAAGCCGTCGGCACCTACCGCGTCGCCAGCACGGGCCGGCACAGCTACCTGAACGGCCTGAGCATCAGGATCGAAGACGGCTTCCTGCTGGTGCGCGGGCAAGCCGGAGGAACCCGCTCCGGCGAGTTCATCCTGCAACCCATCGACAGCGCACACGCCGTCCTGGCCGGCAGCGGCCAGGGCCTGGGAGACACCTTCAGTCGCGACTTCGACGGTCTGAACGCGCTCGGCTACCGCTTCGCCCAGCAAGACACCAAGGCACGTCCCTGGCTGCAACGGAAGGAGTCCCCATGAGAAGCCCCTCCCTGTGCCTCGCCGGCACGCTCGCCAGCCTCTGCTCCGCCGCTGTCGCCGAAGAGTGGCATGACAGCATCGGCCCGAGCGCCCTGGTGGAATACCGTTTCTGAAACACACCGAGAGAGAATACGAACATGTTCACCGCCTTCGCCTTCCGCGGCCGCCAACCTTATACCGTTCGCCGGAACACAGCCCAGGGCGCGACCTTGCGCCCGAAACTGGCGAACCGGCCGGATGCGCCGACTTCCGCCGGGAAGTCCTGAACTGCGGAGCGTCTACGGCCTCATTGGCAACGGATCACGCCGCTGGCGATTTCGTCGTCGATGGAGCGCAGCGCATCGGCATCCTGGTGCATCTGCTCGATCACCTCGAGCAGGCGCTGCGCCAGCTTCGGATCGTTCGCCCGCTCGACGGCGCGCATGACCTCGACCGCAGCCGATTCATGATTGTTCGCCATCTGCTTGAGAGCCTTGCGCAAGCGCTGCTCGGTCCATTTCATCGACATGTCGCTTCACCCAGACTGCATATACGGACCCGCCAGGAACGACAGGCTCGCTTAAGAGCGCCGGACCCGGAACAAGTTCAACCTGCCGTCGCGCCCATGAGGGCGGATTGGGTACCGGAAAGGCAAGCGGAGAAGAGATCGTGAAGCGCAAACGAAAACGCCAGGCACAAGGCCTGGCGCTTCGAAATATGGGGTGGACGATGGGAATCGAACCCACGACACCAGGAGCCACAATCCTGTGCTCTACCAACTGAGCTACGCCCACCATATCGTGAATCGTGCCGGACGTTCCGGCTTCAACCGCAGCGGCCGGACAAGCCGAGCCTGAAGGTGGTGCGGACGGAGAGACTCGAACTCTCACGCCTTGCGGCGCTGGAACCTAAATCCAGTGTGTCTACCAATTCCACCACGTCCGCGGGACACTGCTTGGAAATGAAAACGCCAGGCCCCGGGCCTGGCGCTTCGGAATATGGGGTGGACGATGGGAATCGAACCCACGACACCAGGAGCCACAATCCTGTGCTCTACCAACTGAGCTACGCCCACCATATTACGACTTGCGGTAAAACATCGCCTGCTTCTTGCCGATTCGCCGAATGGCGCACCCGGCAGGACTCGAACCTGCGACCATCCGCTTAGAAGGCGGATGCTCTATCCAGCTGAGCTACGGGCGCTTTATTCATCTGCATTCAATGCTGAGCGCAAACTTTAAGCTCTGGCAATCACAAAGTCAGCAACCGACTTGCTTTACCTCTTACCCTGCGTCCGGCTGTGCTCGGCAAGCGGGGCGCATGTTATACAGGGGGCGAAAGGCCGTCAACGGGTTTTTTAAAAAAATTCAGCTATATAAAGGAGTTACGGCAAATCCGCGGGTCGCCTCCTTTGCCCCGGGCGGCGTCCATGCGAAAATGCGCGTCCTTTTTCCACCCGATTCGATGGTTACCCTTCCGACATGACCGCACAACTGATCGACGGCAAAGCGATCGCCGCCAACCTTCGCCAGCAGATAGCCCAACGCGTGACCGAGCGCCGCCAGCAAGGCCTGCGCGTTCCCGGCCTGGCGGTGATCCTGGTCGGCACCGATCCGGCCTCTCAGGTCTATGTGGCGCACAAGCGCAAGGACTGCGAGGAAGTCGGCTTTCTCTCCCAGGCCTACGATCTTCCCGCCGAAACCAGCCAGGACGACCTGCTGGCCCTGATCGACCGCCTGAACGACGACCCCGCCATCGACGGTATCCTGGTCCAGCTACCCCTGCCCGCCCACCTGGACGCCTCCCTGCTGCTGGAGCGCATCCACCCGGACAAGGACGTGGACGGTTTCCATCCCTACAACATCGGCCGCCTGGCCCAGCGCATGCCCCTGCTGCGCCCCTGCACCCCGAAAGGCATCATGACCCTGCTCGCCAGCACCGGCGCCGACCTGTACGGCATGGATGCGGTCGTGGTCGGCGCCTCGAACATCGTCGGCCGGCCCATGGCTCTGGAGTTGCTGCTGGGTGGCTGCACCGTCACCGTGACCCACCGCTTCACCCGCGACCTGGCCGACCATGTGTCGCGCGCCGACCTGGTGGTGGTCGCTGCCGGCAAGCCGGGACTGGTCAAGGGCGAGTGGATCAAGGAAGGCGCCATCGTCATCGACGTCGGCATCAACCGCCAGGCCGACGGCCGCCTGGTCGGCGACGTGGAATACGAAGTGGCAGCGCAACGCGCCAGCTGGATCACCCCGGTGCCGGGCGGCGTCGGGCCGATGACCCGCGCCTGCCTGCTGGAAAATACCCTGCACGCCGCCGAACACCTGCACGACTGAGGTCGCCGGTAATGAAAAGCCCCGCGTTCGCGGGGCTTTTCATTTATCGCTGCGGGTTCAGTCGGCCAGGCGCCAGGTAGTGCCGCCCTTGCCATCCTCCAGCACGACGCCCATGGCGGTGAGCCGATCGCGAATCCGGTCGGACTCCGCCCAGTTCTTCGCCGCCCGCGCCTCCAGGCGCGCCTGGATCAGCGCCTCGACCTCGGCCGCATCGACCTTGCCCTCGGCGCCCGCCTGCAGGAAGGCTTCCGGCTCCAGTTGCAGCACCCCCAGCAGGCCAGCCAACTGCTTCAGGCGCGCGGCCAGCGCGGCCGCCGCCGACAGGTCGCTTTCGCGCAGACGATTGACCTCCCGCGCCAGCTCGAACAGCACCGAGCAGGCACCCGCGGTATTGAAGTCGTCGTCCATCGCCGCGGCGAAGCGCTCGACATACTCCGCCGCTTCCGCCGGCGCCGCCTCGGGCAGCCCCTTGAGCGCGTTGTAGAAACGGTCCAGGGCCGCCTTGGCCTCGCGCAGGTTCTCCTCCGAGTAGTTGATCGGACTGCGGTAATGGCTGGCGATCAGCAGGTAACGCACCACTTCGGGGTGATATTTCTCCAGCACTTCGCGGATGGTGAAGAAATTGCCCAGCGACTTGGACATCTTCTCGCCGTTGATGGTAATCATCCCGCAGTGCAGCCAGGACTTGGCGTAGGGCTTGCCAGTCGCGGCCTCGCTCTGGGCGATCTCGTTCTCGTGGTGAGGGAACTCCAGGTCGTTGCCACCGCCATGGATGTCGAAGGAATCGCCCAGGCAGCAGGTGGACATCACCGAGCATTCGATGTGCCAGCCCGGGCGCCCCTCGCCCCAGGGCGACGACCAGCTCGGCTCGCCCGGCTTGGCGCCCTTCCAGAGCACGAAATCGAGCGGATCCTCCTTCGCTTCGCCCGGTTCGATCCGCGCACCGATGCGCAGGTCCTCGACCCGCCGCCGCGACAACTTGCCGTAGCCAGCGAACTTGCCGACCCGGTAGTACACGTCCCCGTTGCCCGGCGCGTAGGCATAGCCCTTGTCGATCAGGGTCTGGATCATCGCGTGCATGCCGGCGATGTGATCGGTGGCGCGTGGCTCCTGGTCCGGCTTGAGGATGTTCAGCCGGGCCTCGTCCTCGTGCATCGCCGCGATCATGCGCTCGGTCAGCACATCGAACGGCTCGCCGTTCTCGTTGGCGCGATTGATGATCTTGTCATCGATATCGGTGATGTTGCGCACGTACGTCAGGTCGTAGCCACGGTGGCGCAACCAGCGGGTGATCACGTCGAACGCCACCATGCTGCGGCCGTGGCCCAGATGGCAGTAGTCGTACACGGTCATGCCGCACACGTACATGCGTACCTGGTTGCCGACCAGCGGCGTGAAGACTTCTTTGGTCTTGCTCAGCGTGTTGTAGATCTGCAGCACGGTCTTTCCTCAGCCCTGTCCCCAGGAGTCACGCAGGGTGACGGTACGGTTGAACACCGGCTTGCCCGGCCTGGAGTCCTTCAGGTCGGCGACGAAATAGCCTTCGCGCTCGAACTGGAAGCGATCCTCCGGGTTCGCCTGGCCCAGCGACGGCTCGGCGCGACAGCCGGCCAGTACCTGCAGGGAGTCGGCGTTGATGTTGTCGAGGAAGCTGCCGCCCTCTTCCGCCTTCTCCGGATTGGCCGAGCGGAACAGCCGATCGTACAGGCGCACTTCGCACTCGACGCTGCCCTCGGCCGGCACCCAGTGGATCACGCCCTTGACCTTGCGGCCTTCCGGGTTCTTGCCCAGGGTGTCCGGATCGTAGCTGCAGCGCAGTTCGACGATATTGCCGTCGGCATCCTTGATCGCTTCGTCGGCACGGATCACGTAGCTGCCGCGCAGACGCACCTCGCCACCGGGGATCAGGCGCTTGTAGCCGGCCGGCGGGACTTCCTCGAAGTCACCGGCATCGATGAACAGCTCGCGACCGAACGGCAGTACGCGCACTCCCATGTCTTCCTTCGGATGACGCGGCAACTCGAGGTTCTCCACCTGCCCTTCGGGGTAGTTGGTGATCACCACCTTGAGCGGTTTCAGCACGCACATGGCACGCGGCGCGGTGGCGTCCAGGTGGTCGCGGATGCTGAACTCGAGCATGCCGATGTCGACCACGCCGCTGGCACGGTTCACCCCGATCATCTCGCAGAAGTTGCGGATCGACTCCGGGGTGTAGCCGCGGCGGCGATAGCCGGACAGGGTCGACATGCGCGGATCGTCCCAGCCGCTGACATGGCCTTCGTCGACCAATTGCTTGAGCTTGCGCTTGCTGGTCACGGTGTAGTTCAGGTTGAGCCGGGAGAATTCGTACTGGCGCGGTTGCGCAGGTACCGGCAGGTTGGCCAGGAACCACTCGTAGAGCGGACGATGGTCTTCGAATTCCAGGGTGCAGATCGAATGGGTGATGCCCTCGATGGCGTCCGACTGACCGTGGGTGAAGTCGTAGCTCGGGTAGATGCACCACTTGTCGCCGGTCTGGTGGTGATGCGCATGGCGGATGCGGTACAGGATCGGATCGCGCAGGTTCATGTTCGGCGAACCCATGTCGATCTTCGCCCGCAGCGAACGGGCGCCGTCGGGGAACTCACCGGCCTTCATGCGGGCGAACAGGTCGAGGTTCTCCTCCACCGAACGGTCACGGTAAGGGCTGTTGCGGCCCGGCTCGGTGAGGGTGCCGCGGTATTCGCGCATTTCCTCGGGACCGAGGTCGCAGACGAACGCCTTGCCGGCCTTGATCAGCTCGATGGCCCAGGCATGCAACTGGTCGAAATAGTTGGAGGCATAGCAGACCTCGCCGGACCACTGGAAGCCCAGCCACTTGATGTCGGCCTCGATGGCATCGATGTACTCCTGGTCTTCCTTGGCCGGGTTGGTGTCATCGAAGCGCAGATGGCAATCGCCAGCGAATTCCTGGGCCAGGCCGAAGTTCAGGCAGATCGACTTGGCGTGGCCGATGTGCAGGTAACCGTTGGGCTCCGGGGGGAAACGGGTGACGATCTTCGCGTGCTTGCCGGCATCCAGGTCGGCTTGAACGATCTGGCGCAGGAAGTTCGGGGCGGCGGTGGTCTCTGGCTTGCTCATGGGATCCTTGGTCATGCTCTCGCCCGACCAGGGTAGGCCGGGCAAATCAAAGCGCTTATCATAGCCGAAGCTGTCAACCCCCTGACAGGCCTTCGATTTTCACGACAAAGCGGATTACCCACATGATCAAGCTGCATACCAACCATGGCGTCATCACCCTGAAGCTCGATGAAGAGAAAGCCCCGGAAACCGCGGCGAACTTCAAGGAGTACGTGAAAAGCGGCCACTACGACAACACCGTCTTCCACCGCGTGATCAACAACTTCATGATCCAGGGCGGCGGTTTCGAGCCGGGCATGAAGCAGAAGCCCACTCGCGCACCGATCAAGAACGAAGCCAACAACGGCCTGACCAACAAGGTCGGCAGCATCGCCATGGCTCGTACCATGGACCCGCATTCGGCCAGCGCGCAGTTCTTCATCAACGTCGCCGACAACGATTTCCTCAACCATACCGCCCCCACCACCCAGGGCTGGGGCTATGCCGTCTTCGGCGAAGTGGTCGAGGGCATGGACGTGGTCAACAAGATCAAGGGCGTGGCCACCACCATGCGCAGCGGCCACCAGGACGTGCCGGCCGAGGACGTGATCATCGAGAAGGCCGAAATCGTCGAAGAATGAAGCGATGAGCGTCCTGTTCATCTCGGACCTGCATCTCGAAGCGGAACGCCCGGACATCACCCGGGCGTTTCTGTCTTTCCTCGATGAGCGCGCCCGCCGGGCCGAGGCCCTGTACATCCTCGGCGACTTCTTCGAAGCCTGGATCGGCGACGACGGCATGGACGCCTTCCAGCGCTCCATCGCCCAGTCCCTGCGCCAGGTGGCCGACGGCGGTACGCGCATCTACCTGATGCACGGCAATCGCGACTTCCTCATTGGCAAGGCGTTCTGCCGCGAGGCCGGATGCACGCTGCTGCCCGACCCGAGCGTGATCGACCTGTACGGCGAGCCGGTATTGCTGATGCACGGGGACAGCCTGTGCACCCGAGACGAGGCCTACATGCGCCTGCGCCGCTGGCTGCGCAACCCGCTCACGCTCTGGGTACTGCGCCACCTGCCGCTGGCCACCCGGCACAAGCTGGCACGCAAGCTGCGCAAGGAAAGCCGCGCGCAGACCCGCATGAAAGCCGTCGACATCATCGATGTCACGCCCGAAGAAGTGCCCCGGGTCATGCGCGGGCATGGCGTGCGTACCCTGATCCACGGCCACACTCATCGGCCGGCCGAACACCCGCTGGACATCGACGGCCAGCCCGCCCGGCGCATCGTGCTCGGCGACTGGGACCGCCAGGGCTGGGCCCTGGAGATCGACGCCAACGGCCATCGCCAGGCGCCCTTCCCGCTCTGACCCACCCCAGGCCCGCCATGCGGGCCTTTCAGCGAAGCATTATGCGATTCGCATTTTTTCCGCCGTCCATCTTGACGTCGCGGGCCACCTTTCAGCAGGATCGCGCTCCCCCACCCCGCATCAAGGAATGATCGTGATCATCTCGAAGGGAAACCTGATCAAGTTCGTCGCCGCCCCCCTCGGCATGCTCGCCCTCGGCTTCGGCCTGTTCAACGGCGTGTTCTTCTATAACGAAGCCGGCTTCATGACCCACGTAAGGACCATCTTCGGCGACGAGAAGATCGTCGATGACGTCGGCTACGCGACCAAGTGGTTCGGTCGCGCCACCACCTGGAAGAAGGCCATCAGCGTGCAGTCCGTGCTGGTCATGGACGATAACGACACCAATCCGGACAACGACGGCCTCGGCGCCACCATCGAGGCTTTCCCGATCGTGTTCCTCGGCAACGTCGACGCCAAGGTCGAATCTTCCGCGCGCTTTCGCCTGCCCGGCGGCGAGCCGTTCCTGAAGATGGCCCAGGAATACCGCAACCCGGACAATTTCATCCGCACCGCACTGGTGCCGGCGATCAAGGAAACCCTCCAGGCCACCGCTTCGCTGATGAGCGCCGACGACTACTACGCCGGAGCCCGCAGCGAATTCGCCGCCGAGTTCGAGAACCAGCTCAACGACGGCCTGTACCTGATCAAGCGCAAGGAAGTCCGCGGGCCGCGCGGCGCCATTCCGCACCAGACCGCGATCCTCCAGGCCGGCACCGAGCAGGGAGCGTTCGGCGACAACAACGCCAGCCAGTTCGTCACCGAGAAGGTCACCGATGCCAAGGGCATCCCGGTACGCAAGCAACAGCAGTTCCGCAAGTTCGGCGTCGAGGTGGTGGAAGCGCGGATCACCAACGTCGATCCCAACCCGCAGTACAAGCAGCGCATGGTCAAGGTCCAGCAGGCGCTCGCCGAGCTGGCGGTGGCGCGGCAGAACCGCCTGAAGGAAGAAGAGGAAAAGCTGCTGGTCACCGCCCGCGGCGAGAAGGAAGTCGAGGCCAAGCGCCAGGAAACCCTGCGCGACCAGATCGAACGCACCACCCAGGCGGAAACCGACAAGCAATTGGCGGTGATCAACGCCGAGCGCGAGAAGCAGCGCGCCGAGATCGAGAAGCAGACCGCCGAACTGCTGCGCGACAAGGCCACGGTGACCGCCCAGGCCACCAAGATCACCGCCGACGCCGAGGCTTACGCCCGCGAAGCGGTGATCAAGGCGGACGGCGCGTTGCAGCCGAAGCTCGACGCGCTGATCGCGATCAACAAGGTCTGGGCCGAAGCCGCCGCCCAGGCCCCCGTCCCCAGCGTAATGATGGGTGCCGGCGCCAACGGCGCGGCGAGCCGCCAGGACGAGATCGGCCAGCTGATGGGCGTTCTGGCGACCAAGGCCGCCCGCGACCTGGCCCTCGACCTCAAGGTCAAGGACTGATCCAGGCAGCAAAAAAAGCGCCCCGCGGGGCGCTTTCTTGTTTCCGGCTCAGGCCACCAGGTCCACCGGGAGGCCGCTATGGAAGCGGAATTCGTTGTCCGGACTGCTGATCAGCTCGGCCTCCTTGGCCCGCACCACCTCGATCGTGCGCTCCACGTCGGCCTCGTCGCCGTACTGGTAGGCCAGCTTCAGGTAGTCCTGGAAATGCCGCGACTCGGACTTCAGCAAACCGCCGTAGAATTTCGCCAGCTCCGCGTCCAGGTGCGGCACCAGGGCGGCGAAGCGCTCGCAGGAACGCGCCTCGATGAAGGCGCCGACCACCAGCGTATCGGTCAGCCGCTGCGGCTCCTGCTTGCGCACCAGGTCGCGCAGCGCCGAGGCGTAGCGGGAGGCGCTGACATTGACCACCGGGATACCGCGTTTCTTCAGGATCGCCAGCACCTGCTCGAAGTGGCGCAGCTCCTCGCGCGCCAGGCGGCTCATCTTGTTCACCAGGTCCAGGCGGCCGGAGTACTTGCCGATCAGTTGCATCGCCGTCGCCGCGGCCTTCATCTCGCAGGCCTTGTGGTCCAGCAGCATGACGTCCTGGCGCTCCAGGGCCGCCTCGACCCAGGCGGCGGGAGTGGAACAGGCAAGGAATTGGTCGATCTCGGGCAACATGGTGCAGGTCACTCATTCTGGAAAGGGCCTGCCATGACGCTGGTCGGGGCAGGAAAGGCGGAGCATTATACGGAAGCTGCGGCGGTCGGGCAGGCCGACCCGTTTGATATGCATCAAGAGCAGCGGCTGGATTGCGTCTAGAGTTGTTTCAGCGATAACCACAAGCACTCAGGGAGACGATCATGCAAGCCATTCGCAGCATCCTCGTGGTGATTGAACCGGACCAGCTGGAAGGTCTCGCCCTGAAACGGGCACAACTGATCGCCGGCGTGACCCAGTCGCACCTGCACCTGCTGGTCTGCGAGAAGCGCCGCGACCACAGCGCCGCTCTCAACGACCTGGCCCAGGAGCTGCGCGAGGAAGGCTACAGCGTCTCGACCAACCAGGCCTGGAAGGACTCCCTGCACCAGACCATCATCGCCGAGCAACAGGCCGAAGGCTGCGGGCTGATCATCAAGCAGCACTTTCCCGACAACCCGCTGAAAAAGGCCATCCTCACCCCGGACGACTGGAAGCTGCTGCGCTTCGCGCCCTGTCCGGTACTGATGACCAAGACCGCCCGGCCCTGGACGGGCGGAAAGATCCTCGCCGCGGTCGACGTCGGCAACAACGACGGCGAGCACCGCTCCCTGCACGCCGGGATCATCAGCCATGCCTACGACATCGCCGGCCTGGCCAAGGCCACGCTGCACGTGATCAGCGCCCACCCCTCGCCGATGCTCTCCTCCGCCGACCCGACCTTCCAGCTCAGCGAAACCATCGAGGCCCGCTATCGCGAGGCCTGCCGCACCTTCCAGGCCGAGTACGGTTTCAGCGACGAACAATTGCACATCGAGGAAGGTCCGGCCGACGTGCTGATCCCGCGCACCGCGCAGAAGCTCGACGCGGTGGTCACCGTGATCGGCACCGTGGCGCGCACCGGGTTGTCCGGCGCGCTGATCGGCAATACCGCGGAAGTGGTGCTGGATACCCTGGAAAGCGACGTGCTGGTGTTGAAGCCGGACGACATCATCGCCCACCTGGAGGAGCTGGCCAGCAAGGAGTGACCGCTGGTCGGACGAAAACGCCGCCCAAGGGCGGCTTTTTCGCTGGAGACACCGCCTATCTGTCGATCGCCTGCAGGAACGAGGGCGCGATGTAGCGCTGGTAATGCGCTTCCGACAGCAGGAAGAATTCCCGGTCGATGGCATCGCGCAGGTCCGGCAGGCTCCAGTCGCGGAATTCCGGCAGCAGTGCCACGCCGTAGGCTTCGATCTGGTTGATCAGCCGGGAACCGCGGGCGATCAACTGGTAGGCCCAGCAATAGGGAGACTGCTCGGGGACGAAACGGATCTGCCGCTGCTCCAGTTGCAGGCGCAGGCGCGCGGCGTCGAAGACTTCCAGCTTGGCGGCCATCACCTGGGCCAGCAACTGCTCAAGGCGACTCCAGACAGCCCGCTTTTCCTCGGCGTCGTAGAGGTTCCAGTTGACCACCTCATGGTGGAAACGCTTGCAGCCACGGCATACCAGGTCGCCGTATACCGTGGAGCAAAGCCCTACGCAGGGGGTTTTGATTCTTTGCGAAGACATGGCCGGGACAACGAAAACAAAGCGGCATCTTAGCCCTTTGTCTAATCAAGTTCACCCCGTGGTTCCTAGGGTTTCCGACTTAACTTTGCGTCGAGTTTCCAGTAACATTGGCCCGCCTTTTTAGGCGCCAATGTCCGTTAGAAGCTGTTTTCAAAGCGTCACGAGCACAGTTTCCGGCAGGTACGCTGGCGACGGCGCCTCCCTCAAGCGTCTCGCCAGCCCCACCCCAGCCCGCCGGCGTAAAACTTTGAAAACAGCTTCTGTCTGGAACCTGCCGATGCCCTCGTAGGTTGGTGGATTACCGTCCACCTGGGCCTGACGAGCGGATCTGCGTCGGTTCCTGGATACGTGTCCCCCGGGACCACTGATGAGGGAAATACTGTGCTTGAAGCCTACCGCAAACACGTAGAAGAGCGTGCCGCCCAGGGTGTCGTGCCCCAACCGCTGAACGCCGAACAGACCGCAGGCCTGGTCGAGCTGCTGAAGAACCCGCCGGCCGGCGAAGAAGAATTCCTCCTTGACCTGATCACCAACCGCGTACCGCCGGGCGTCGACGAAGCCGCCTACGTCAAGGCCGGTTTCCTTTCCGCCATCGTCAAGGGCGAAGCCACCTCCCCCCTTATCGACAAGCAACGTGCCGCCGAGCTGCTGGGCACCATGCAGGGCGGCTACAACATCGCCACCCTGGTCGAGCTGCTGGACGACGCCGAACTGGCCAACACCGCCGCCGAACAGCTGAAGCACACCCTGCTGATGTTCGACGCCTTCCACGACGTCGCCGAGCGCGCCAAGAAGGGCAATGCCGCGGCCAAGTCCGTGCTGCAATCCTGGGCCGATGGCGAGTGGTTCAAGGCCAAGCCGGAAGTCCCGGAAAAGCTGACTCTCACCGTATTCAAGGTCCCCGGCGAAACCAACACCGACGACCTCTCCCCGGCCCCCGACGCCTGGTCGCGCCCGGACATCCCGCTGCACGCCCTGGCCATGCTGAAGATGGCCCGCGACGGCATCGAGCCGGTCCAGCCGGGTTCGGTCGGTCCGCTGAAGCAGATCGAAGCGGTCAAGGCCAAGGGCTTCCCGGTCGCCTACGTCGGCGACGTGGTCGGCACCGGTTCCTCGCGCAAATCCGCCACCAACTCGGTGCTGTGGTTCTTCGGCGACGACATTCCGTTCGTGCCGAACAAGCGTGCCGGCGGCTTCTGCTTCGGCACCAAGATCGCACCGATCTTCTACAACACCATGGAAGATGCCGGCGCCCTGCCGATCGAGTTCGACTGCACCAACCTGGCCATGGGCGACGTCATCGACGTATACCCCTATGAAGGCAAGGTCGTTCGCCACGACAGCGGCGAAGTGGTCACCACCTTCGAGCTGAAGACCCCGGTCCTGCTCGACGAAGTCCGCGCCGGCGGCCGTATCCCGCTGATCGTCGGCCGTGGCCTGACCGAGAAGGCCCGCGCCGAGCTGGGCCTGGGCGCCTCCGACCTGTTCCGCAAGCCGGAAGCACCGGCCGATAGCGGCAAGGGCTTCACCCTGGCGCAGAAAATGGTCGGCCGCGCCTGCGGTCTGCCGGAAGGCCAGGGCGTGCGCCCGGGCACCTACTGCGAACCGAAGATGACCACCGTCGGTTCCCAGGACACCACCGGCCCGATGACCCGCGACGAACTGAAGGACCTCGCCTGCCTCGGCTTCTCCGCCGACCTGGTGATGCAGTCCTTCTGCCACACCGCGGCCTATCCGAAGCCGATCGACGTCAAGACCCACCACACCCTGCCCGACTTCATCATGACCCGTGGCGGCGTGTCGCTGCGTCCGGGCGACGGCATCATCCACAGCTGGCTGAACCGCATGCTGCTGCCCGATACCGTTGGTACCGGCGGCGACTCGCACACCCGCTTCCCGATCGGCATCTCGTTCCCGGCCGGCTCCGGCCTGGTGGCCTTCGCCGCCGCCACCGGCGTGATGCCGCTGGACATGCCGGAGTCGGTGCTGGTGCGCTTCAAGGGCAAGCTGCAACCGGGCATCACCCTGCGTGACCTGGTCCATGCGATCCCTTACTACGCGATCCAGCAGGGCCTGCTGACCGTCGAGAAGAAAGGCAAGAAGAACATCTTCTCCGGCCGCATCCTCGAGATCGAAGGCCTCAACGACCTGACCGTGGAGCAGGCCTTCGAGCTGTCCGACGCCTCGGCCGAGCGTTCCGCCGCCGGCTGCACCATCAAGCTGCCGGAACAGGCGATCGCCGAGTACCTGAAGTCCAACATCACCCTGCTGCGCTGGATGATCGGCGAAGGCTACGGCGACCCGCGCACCCTGGAGCGTCGCGCCCAGGCGATGGAAGCCTGGCTGGCCAAGCCGGAGCTGTTGGAAGCCGACAAGGACGCCGAGTACGCCGCGGTGATCGAGATCGACCTGGCCGACGTCAAGGAGCCGGTGCTCTGCGCGCCGAACGATCCGGACGACGCGCGTCTGCTGTCGAGCGTACAGGGCCGCAAGATCGATGAAGTGTTCATCGGCTCCTGCATGACCAACATCGGTCACTTCCGCGCCGCCGGCAAGCTGCTGGACAAGGTCAAGGGCGGTATCCCGACCCGTCTGTGGCTGGCTCCGCCGACCAAGATGGACGCCCACCAGCTGACCGAGGAAGGCTACTACGGCATCTACGGCAAGGCTGGCGCGCGCATGGAAATGCCGGGCTGCTCGCTGTGCATGGGCAACCAGGCTCGCGTCCAGACCGGTTCCACCGTGGTCTCCACTTCGACCCGTAACTTCCCGAACCGTCTGGGCGATGCCACCGATGTGTTCCTGGCATCGGCCGAGCTGGCGGCGGTCTCCTCGATCCTCGGCAAACTGCCGACCGTGGAGGAGTACATGGCCTACGCGAAGGACATCGACAGCATGGCTGCCGACGTCTACCGCTACCTGAGCTTCGACCAGATCGCCGAGTTCCGCGAAGCGGCTGCGAACGCCAAGATCCCGGTCGTCCAGGCCTGATCCAGCGACGCGTCGAACAAGCCCCGCCCCGTGCGGGGCTTTTTCTTGCCCGGCGAAAACCCCCGCGCCGCCTGGCATAGCGCTTGCTGTGGCAGCTATGGAAAAGCGCGCCGACGACGGCGCCTGCGCACTGGAAAACGGGACGGCCCGCGCCGCCCTCCCGCACTTGAGGTGGTGATGACAGACAGAGCGATACGCAGCCAGGCCTGGGCCGGCGGTTCCGACGCACCGGAAAAGAGCGCCCTGGACATCGGTTTCATGGCGCTGACCGATTCGGCCTCGCTGATCGTGGCCGCCACCCAGGGCTTCGCCCAGCCCTACGGCCTCACGCTCAATCTCAGGCGCCAACCGTCCTGGGCCGCCTTGCGCGACAAGCTGCTCAGCGGCGAGCTGGATGCCGCGCAGTGCCTGTACGGGCTGGTCTACGGCGTCCAGCTCGGCCTCGGCGGCAGCGCGGCAAGCGAGATGGCGGTGCTCATGGGACTGTGCCAGAACGGCCAGGCGATCAATCTTTCCGAACCGCTGAAGCAGGCTGGCGTGACCAGTGCGGAGGCACTGCTCCGGCATCGGCGCCAGAATGGTGCACGCCTGACCCTGGCGCAGACCTTTCCCACCGGTACCCACGCGCTCTGGCTGAACTACTGGCTGGCGAGCATCGGTCTGCATCCGCTGCACGACGTGCACAGCGTGGTGGTTCCACCGGCGCAGATGGTCGGCCATCTCCAGGCCGGGCGCATCGACGGGTTCTGCGCCGGCGGTCCCTGGGGCGCCCTGGCCGTGGACCAGGGCCAGGGCTTCACCATCGCCACCAGCCAGGCGATCTGGCCGGACCACCCGGAAAAGGTCCTCGGCACTACCCGCGCCTTCGTCGACGCCTACCCGAACACCGCCCGCGCGCTGGTCATGGCGGTCCTCGACGCCAGCCGCTTCATCGAACAGAACGCCGAGAACCGCCTGGGCACCGCGCAACTGATCAGCGGCCGCGACTATGTCGACGCTCCGCTCGGCGCGATCCAGCCGCGCTTCTTCGGCCGCTACCAGGACGGCCTCGGCAACGCCTGGCAGGACCCGCATCCGCTGCGTTTCTATGCCGACGGCGAAGTCAACCGGCCCTGGCTCTCGGATGGCATGTGGTTCATGACCCAATTCCGCCGCTGGGGCCTGCTGCGCGAAGACCCGGACTACCTGGGCATCGCCCGCAGGGTCCAGCAGACCGCGCTGTACCGCGATGCCGCGACGGCCCTTGGCCTGCGCCTGGACGGCGCCGACATGCGCCGCTCGACGCTGATCGACGGGCGCACCTGGGACGGCAGCGACCCCGCCGGCTACGCCCGCAGCTTCCCGATCCACGCCCTGGCCGAAACCGGCCAGGGCATCGACCTCTGACCCTGGTGCGCCCGCCATGCTGCGTATCCTGCTGATCGACGACACGCCGAAGAAAGTCGGACGCCTCAGGGCCGCCCTGCTCGAGAGCGGTTTCGAAGTGGTGGACGAGTCGGGGCTGACCATCGACCTGCCGGCTCGCGTCGAAGCGCTGCGTCCCGACGTGATCCTGATCGACACGGAGTCTCCCGGCCGCGACGTGATGGAGCAGGTCTGCCTGGTCAGCCGCGACCAGCCGCGCCCGATCGTGATGTTCACCGACGAGCACGATCCGGGAGTGATGCGCCGCGCCATCCAGTCCGGGGTCAGCGCCTACATCGTCGAAGGCATCCAGGCCAGCCGCCTGCAACCGATCCTCGACGTGGCCATGGCGCGCTTCGAGAGCGACCAGGCGCTGCGCGCTCAACTGCAGGCGCGCGAGGCGCAGCTGGCCGAGCGCAAGCGCATCGAGCTGGCCAAGGGCCTGCTGATGAAGATGAAGCATTGTGGCGAGGAGGAAGCCTACACGCTGATGCGACGCCAGGCCATGAGCCGCCAGCAGAAGCTGATCCAGGTCGCCGAGCAGATCATCGCCATGCACGACATGCTCGGCGGCTGAATCCGGCTGGGCAGCTGGCGATCATATCGCCAGCTGCCCTGCTGGCCCCCGGCGCAGAGCGGCGCGGCTATGCTCGTGCGCCCGGAACGGCCCTATCCGTTCTGGGAGCTACCCCCTCGCCACCCTCGACTAGCATGACCAGGGAGGCCCGCAGTGGACGCCCAGGGCTAGGAGCCGCAGGCGTCCGCCCGAACCGCACCGCCGACTCAGCGGTCAGGAGATGCTCAGCATGATCGATCTCAGCACCTGGAACCTTACCATTCCCACCGAACCCACCCCGCAGGTGATCACCACCCAGCAACTCAACAACGGCTACCAGAGCCGGTACTTCCAGCAAGGCAACGATGGCGGCCTGGTCTTCTGGGTGCCCATCGACGGCTCGCACACCGAGGACAGCACCTATCCCCGCACCGAACTGCGCGAAACCCAGGCCGACGGCAGCCTCGACAACTGGTACTACTGGCAGGCCGACAACGAATTGCGGGTGACCATGAGCGTCGAGAAGGTCCCCTCGAAGAACAAGGTGATCATCGGCCAGATCCACAGCAAGTCGCCACAGACCGACGACGGCGAACCTCTGGTGAAGCTGCAGTACTACTACAAGCCCGAGGAAGGCCTCGGCCGGGTCGAGGCGCTGGTACGCAACCACCCGGACGATTCCTATAGCCGCAACGTGTCGATCCTCGAGCAGGTACGCCTGAGCGAGCGTTTCAACTACAGCCTGCGCGTCACCTCCAGCGGCGAGTTGGCGGTGCGCGCACGCAGCCAGGACGGCGAAGAGGACGCTTACTACCAGACCCTCGGCAGCGCCTGGAACGACCAGTTGCTCTATTTCAAGGCCGGCGCCTACGTGAACGACAACGCCGGCGACAGCGGCGAAGGCAGCCGCGTGACCATCTACCACCTGAACACCGCCCATCGCTGAACCGCCGACGGCGCACGGACGCGCCGCCCCAGCCCTGTGCAAGCCCCCGACGCCTGCCACCGCGGCGTGCACGCCGACGCCATGGTTGTCCCTGCAACCGCTCTACGCCGCGCTTTCGACAACTTGGCAAAGAGCTTGCTACGTCCTGCCTGACGGTAGCCAACGGCGGTTACCCATCCCCGACAAAGACGTCGCGCGGCCTCTCCTTCCCGGCAGAGGCCCGTGGCGTCTTCGTCGTTTCGCCCCAGCGTCGGGGCGGGTGGGTGGTCCGCTGTCGGACGCTCACCTTGTAGCGATGCAACTTCCGCCGGGCGGCCGTTCCGCCCCGATTCCGCTGGATACGAGGTGTTCGATGAACAACAGCTTCTGGAAGGCCGGCCATGCGCCGACCCTGTTCGCGGCGTTTCTCTATTTCGACCTGAGCTTCATGGTCTGGTACGTGCTCGGCCCGCTGGGGGTGCAGATTGCCGGCGACCTGCAACTGAGCACCCAACAGCGCGCGATGATGGTCGCCACGCCGATCCTCGCCGGCGCCGTACTGCGCTTCCTGCTCGGCCTGCTGGCCGATCGCTGGTCGCCGAAGAGCGCCGGCATCCTCGCCCAGGTCATCGTCATCGCCGCCCTGGCGGCCGCCTGGCTGCTGGGCGTGAACAGCTATGCGCAGGCACTGCTGCTGGGGTTGTTCCTCGGCTTCGCCGGGGCATCCTTCGCCGTGGCCCTGCCGCTCGCATCGCAATGGTACCCGCCGCAACACCAGGGCAAGGCCATGGGCATCGCCGGCGCGGGCAACTCCGGCACCGTGCTCGCCGCCCTCTTCGCCCCCGGCCTGGCCGCCGCGTTCGGCTGGAACAACGTGTTCGGCTTCGCCCTGCTGCCGCTCGTCCTGACCCTCCTGGTGTTCGCCATGGTCGCGCGCAACGCCCCGCAGCGGCCGGCGCCCAAGGCCATGGGCGATTACCTGAAAGCCCTCGGCGACCGCGACAGCTGGTGGTTCATGTTCTTCTACAGCGTCACCTTCGGCGGCTTCCTCGGCCTGGCCAGCACCCTGCCCGGCTATTTCCACGACCAGTACGGCCTGAACCCAGTGACCGCCGGCTACTACACCGCCGCCTGCGTCTTCGCCGGCAGCCTGATGCGCCCGCTCGGTGGCGCCCTCGCCGATCGCATCGGCGGCATCCGCAGCCTGCTGATGGTGTACACCCTGGCCGCCATCTGCATCGCCGCGGTCGGTTTCCACTTGCCCAGCGCGATGGCCGCCCTCGGCCTGTTCGTGGTCGCCATGCTCAGTCTCGGTGCCGGCAATGGCGCGGTGTTCCAGTTGGTACCGCAGCGCTTCCACAAGGAAATCGGCGTGATGACCGGGCTGATCGGCATGGCCGGCGGCATCGGCGGCTTCTGCCTGACTGCCGGCCTCGGCGCGATCAAGCAAAGCACCGGCGACTACCAGCTCGGCCTGTGGCTGTTCGCCAGTCTCGGCGTGCTGGCCTGGTTCGGCCTCCACGGGGTGAAGCGGCGCTGGCGCACCACCTGGGGCTCGGCCGCGGTTACCGCCGCGCGGGTCTGAGCGTGGGGCTGCGACTGAGCATCGGCGAGGCCAGCGCCTGCGGGCCTCGCACGGAAAACCAGGACGCGCTGCGGGTGGTCACCCCGGCGCCGGCCCTGGCCGCCAGCAAGGGACACCTGCTGGCCATCGCCGACGGTGTCAGCCAGTGCGCCGATGGCGGCCTGGCGGCGCGCAGCAGCCTGCAAGCGCTGGCCCTGGATTACTATGCGACTCCGGAAACCTGGGCCATCGTGCAGTCCCTGGACCGCCTGCTGCTGGCGCAGAACCGCTGGCTACAGGCCAACGGCGGCGGCCAGCCGCTGCTCACCACCCTCACCGCCCTGGTGCTGCGCGGCACCCGCTACACCCTTGCCCACGTCGGCGATTGCCGGGCCTACCTGTGGCGCGACGGCGAGTTGCTCCGGCAGACCAGCGACCACGTCTGGGAACAGCCGCACATGCAACACGTGCTGACCCGCGCCCTGGGACTGGACCAGCATCTGGTGGTCGACTATCTGGAAGGCGATCTGGAGCCCGGCAGCCAGTGGCTACTGGTCAGCGACGGCGTCTGGGCGACGCTGGGCGACAGCGGCATCCGCAGCATCCTGCGCAACGCCGAAGAGCCGCAGCGCAGCGCCGAGGCTCTGGTTCGCGCCGCCCACCTGGCAGGCAGCCAGGACAACGCCAGCGCCCTGCTGGTGCGCGTGGAAGCCGTGCCCGCAGGCAGCCTCGGCGACGCCCTCGCGCAACTGGGCCACTGGCCACTGCCGCCACCGCTGAAGCCCGACCAGCTCTTCGAAGGCTGGCGGGTCCGGCAGTTGCTCGGCGAATCCCGCCAGTCCCTGCTCTACCGGGTCGAGGATGGCCAGGGCCAACCCTGGCTGCTGAAGACCCTTCCCGCCGCACGTGCCGACGATCCGCTGGCAACCCAGGCCCTGCTGCTCGAGGAATGGTTCCTGCGCCGCGTCCAGGGCCGGCATTTCCCCGAGCTGCACGGATTGGCGCAACGCCAGCATCTGTATTACCTGATGCGCGAGCACCCCGGAGAGACTCTCGCCGAGCGCTTGCGCAACCATGGCCCGCTGTCGCTGCCGGAGTGGCTGGGGCTGGCCAACCAGCTGCTGCGCGGGCTTGGCCAGTTGCATAGACGCAACCTGCTGCACCGCGACCTCAAGCCGGAAAATCTCCACCTCGGCCGCGACGGCGAGCTGCGCCTGCTGGATTTCGGCCTGGCCTGGTGTCCGGGATTGTCGCGCGAAGACCCCCATCTGCTACCGGGTACGCCCAGCTACCTGGCGCCGGAGTGCTTCTCCGGCACCTCGCCCTCGGTGCGCCAGGATCTCTACGCCACCGGCGTCTGCCTCTACCAGGCGCTGACCGGGCGCTATCCCTATGGCGAGATCGAAGCCTTCCAGCACCCGCGCTTCGGTCGCCCCGTCCCGCCCAGCCGCTATCGCCCCGACCTGCCGGCCTGGATCGACGACCTGCTGCTGCGCGCCGTCGCCTGCGACCCCGCACAGCGCTTCGAGACCGCCGAGGAATGGCTGCTCTCGCTGCAACAGGGAGAAGCGTTGCCGGCCGCGGCACCCCGCCCATTGCTGGAGCGCGAACCGCTGCAGACCTGGCGCGCCATCGCCCTGCTGTCCCTGGCCGCCAACCTGGCGCTACTCCTGGTCTGGCTGAAGGGCTGAGTGGCACCAGCCCGGTGCGATACGCCCCGGCACGGAGCAGAAAGACCGCGGTGAGGCCCCGCGTTATCCCTGCAAGGCCATGGAGATAGGCAATAGCGCAAGTTGGCACGGCGCCTGCTTGGGTTCTCCCGACAATCGACAACAAAGCGCCTGCCTCAACGACGAGGCGGCGTTTCCCGACCGAACGGGACCTGGACAAAGGCGTCCTGCTGGCAACAGCGGGACGCCTTTTTTGTTTGCGCCAACCTTATGCAGGAGCTACTCCGCATGAAGAAGATCAAGCTGGTGATGGTCGGCAACGGCATGGCCGGGGTCCGTACCCTGGAAGAACTGCTCAAGCTCAACTCGGACTTCTACGACATCACGGTGTTCGGCGCCGAGCCCCATCCCAACTACAACCGCATCCTGCTGTCCCCGGTACTGGCCGGCGAGCAGACCTTCGAGGAAATCGTCCTCAACGACCTCAACTGGTATGCGGAAAACGGCATCAAGCTCCTCCTCGACCGCAAGGTGGTGCAGATCGACCGGGTCCGCCGCAGGGTGGTCGCCGCGGACGGCAGCGAGGCCGAGTACGACCGCCTGCTGCTGGCCACCGGCTCGGTCCCCTTCATCCTGCCGATACCCGGCAATCGCCTGCAGGGCGTGATCGGCTACCGCGACATCGCCGACACCCAGGCCATGATCGACTGCGCCCGGACCCACAGCCACGCGGTGGTGATCGGCGGCGGCCTGCTCGGCCTGGAGGCGGCCAACGGCCTCAAGCAACGCGGCATGGACGTGACCGTCGTGCACCTCTCCGACTGGCTGCTGGAACGCCAACTGGACCGCACCGCCGGCAAACTCCTGCAAGGCGCGCTGGAAGCCCGCGGCATCCGCTTCCGCCTGAACACCCAGACCCAGGAACTGATGGACAACGGCAGCGGCCGGGTCTGTGCCGTGCAGTTCAACGACGGCGACGTGATTCCCGCCGACCTGGTGGTAATGGCCGCCGGCATCCGCCCCAATACCGAGCTGGCCGAAAGCGCGGGCATCCCCTGCAACCGCGGCATCCTGGTCAACGACACCCTGCAGACCTACGACCCACGCATCTATGCGGTCGGCGAATGCGCCAACCACCGTGGCATCGCCTACGGCCTGGTTGCGCCGCTGTTCGAGCAGGCCAAGGTCTGCGCCAACCACCTGGCTCATCTCGGCTACGCCCGCTACCAGGGCTCGGTGACCTCGACCAAGCTCAAGGTGACCGGTATCGACCTGTTCTCCGCCGGCGACTTCATCGGCGGCGAAGGCAGCGAGACCATCACCCTTTCCGACCCCATCGGCGGCGTCTACAAGAAGCTGGTGATCAAGGACGATGTACTGGTCGGCGCCTGTCTCTACGGCGACACCGCCGACGGCGGCTGGTACTTCCGGCAGATCCGCGAGAACCACAACGTCGCGCAGATCCGCGACCACCTGATGTTCGGCGAGAACGCCCTCGGCGATGTCGGCCACCAGGGCCAGAACAGCGCCGCGAGCATGCCCGACACGGCCGAAGTATGCGGCTGCAACGGCGTCTGCAAGGGCACCATCGTCAAGGCCATACAAGAACACGGCCTGTTCAGCGTCGACGAAGTCAAGAAACACACCAAGGCCGCCAGCTCCTGCGGCTCCTGCGCGGGATTGGTGGAACAGATCCTGATCAGCACCGTCGGCGGCGCCGCCGACGTCAAGCCGAAGAGCGAGAAGGCCATCTGCGGCTGCAGCGACCTCAACCACGGGCAGATCCGCAAGGCCATTCGCGAACACCGGCTGACCAGTCTCGACGCCGCCATGCGCTTCATGGACTGGAAGACCCCGAACGGCTGTGCCACCTGCCGCCCGGCCCTGAACTACTACCTGATCTCGACCTGGCCGGGAGAAGCCAAGGACGATCCGCAGTCGCGCCTGATCAACGAACGCGCCCACGCCAACATCCAGAAGGACGGCACCTACTCGGTGGTACCGCGGATGTGGGGCGGCGTGACCAACGCCGCCGAGTTGCGGCGCATCGCCGACGTCGCCGACAAGTACCAGGTGCCGATGGTCAAGGTCACCGGTGGCCAGCGCATCGACCTGCTGGGGGTGAAGAAGGACGACCTGCCGGCCATCTGGAAAGACCTCGACATGCCCTCCGGACATGCCTACGGCAAATCCATCCGCACCGTGAAGACCTGCGTCGGCAGCGAATTCTGCCGCTTCGGCACGCAGAACTCGACGCAGCTGGGCATCGATCTGGAACACGACCTGTTCAACATGTGGTCGCCGCACAAGGTCAAGCTGGCGGTCTCCGGCTGCCCGCGCAATTGCGCCGAGGCCGGGATCAAGGACGTCGGCATCATCGGTGTGGACTCCGGCTGGGAGATGTACATCGGCGGCAACGGCGGGATCAAGACCGAGGTCGCGGAGTTCTTCGTCAAGCTCAAGACCGCCGAAGAGGTGCGCGAATACAACGGCGCCTTCCTCCAGCTCTACCGCGAGGAAGCCTTCTACCTGGAGCGCACGGTGCATTACCTGCAGCGGGTCGGCATGGAGCACATCCGCAAGGCGGTGGTCGAGGACGCGGAAAACCGCAAGGCGCTCAACGACCGCCTGCAATTCGCCCTGTCCTTCGAGCAGGACCCATGGAAGCAGCGCATCGAACAGCCGCAATTGAAGAAGGAGTTCGAACGGATTCCGCTCAAGCAACTGGAAAACGTCTGAATCCCTTGTCCGGGCCGTCCCACGGCGGCCCTCCCCCTACCGGAGTGAACCGATGAACTGGCTGGATATCTGCGCCCTCGATGAAATCAACCCGCTGGGCTCGCGCGTGGTCGCCGGCCCGAAAGGCGACATCGCCATCTTCCGCGCCGCCGACGACCAGGTCTTCGCCCTCGATGACCGCTGCCCGCACAAGGGCGGCCCGCTGTCCCAGGGCCTGATCTACGGCAAGCGAGTGGCCTGTCCGTTGCACAACTGGCAGATCGAACTGGAGAGCGGCGAAGCCGTGGCCCCGGACCAGGGCTGCGCCCATCGCCACCCGGTGCGGGTGGAGAACGGGCGGGTGCTGCTCGGCCTGGACAGCGTGGCGCTGTGCGCCTGATCTCTCGCCGATAACAGGAGCCGAGCATGTCGACAGATTCCCCGCTGCGCACCACCGCTTCGACCTGCTGCTACTGCGGCGTGGGTTGTGGCGTCCTGATCGAACACGACGGCGAACGCATCCTCGGCGTGCAAGGCGATCCTCGGCACCCGGCCAACTTCGGCAGACTCTGCAGCAAAGGCGCCAGCCTGCACCTGACCGGCGACCTCCAGGCCCGCGCGCTGTACCCCCAACTGCGCCTCGGCAAGCAACTGGCGCGGGCTCGCAGCGACTGGGAGAGTGCCCTGGAACATGCCGCCGGGCGTTTCGCCGAGACCATTCGCGAACACGGGCCGGACAGCGTGGCCTTCTATATCTCCGGCCAGTTGCTGACCGAGGACTACTACGCCTTCAACAAGCTGGCGCGGGCCCTGGTCGGCACCAACAACATCGACAGCAATTCGCGCCTGTGCATGTCCTCGGCGGTGGTCGGCTACAAGCGCAGCCTGGGCGCCGACGCACCGCCGTGCAGCTACGAAGACCTCGACTGCGCCGATTGCGTGCTGATCGCCGGCAGCAACATGGCCTTCGCCCACCCGGTCCTGTTCCGTCGCCTGGAAGCCGCCAAGGCCGCTCGGCCGGAGATGCGCATCGTGGTGATCGACCCGCGGCGCACCGACACCTGCGAGCTGGCCGACCTGCACCTGGCGCTGCTGCCCGGCACCGACGTCGCACTGTTCCACGGCATCCTGCATATCCTGCTCTGGGAGGGCTGGATCGACCGTTCGTTCATCGCCGAGCATACCGAAGGTTTCGCCGACCTGAAGGAACTGGTGCGCGACTACACCCCGGCCGCCGTCGCCGACATCTGCGGCATCGACCGCGCCGACCTGCAGCGCTGCGCCGAATGGATCGGCCGTTCGCCGCGCTTCCTTTCGCTCTGGTGCATGGGGCTCAACCAGTCCAGCGCCGGCAGCGCCAAGAACAGCGCACTGATCAACCTGCACCTGGCCACCGGCAAGATCGGCCGCGCCGGATGCGGGCCGTTTTCCCTCACCGGCCAGCCGAACGCCATGGGCGGTCGCGAGACCGGCAGCCTGGCCAACCTGCTGCCCGGCCACCGCGAAGCCGCCGATCCCGGCCATCGCGCCGAGGTGGCGCACTACTGGGGCGTGGAACAGTTGCCCACGTCCCCCGGTCTCAGCGCCATCGAGCTGTTCGATGCGGTCCACGACGGCCGGATCAAGGCGCTCTGGATCGCCTGTACCAACCCCGCGCAATCGCTGCCGGACCAGCGCAAGATCCACGAGGCCCTTGCCCGCTGTCCCTTCGTGGTGGTCCAGGAAGCCTTCGCCGGCACGGAAACCTGCCAATACGCCGACCTTTTGCTTCCAGCCGCATCCTGGGGAGAAAAGGAAGGCTCCGTGACCAATTCGGAACGGCGGGTCAGTCATGTCCGTCGGGCCGTTCCGCCCCCCGGGGAAGCACGCCAGGACTGGAACATCGTCTGCGACTTCGCGCGCCGCCTGGAAGGGCACCTGCGACCCGCTAAACCCGGCCTGTTCGCCTTTGCCGACAGCCGCAGCCTGTTCGACGAATACAAGCTGCTTACCGCCGGCCGCGACCTCGATCTTTCCGGCCTCAGCTACGCACTGCTCGACCGCCTGGGGCCGCAGCAATGGCCATTTCCCAGTGGCGCGGAGCACGGCACCGCACGGCTCTATGCAGACGGCCGCTTCCCTACCGCCTCGGGACGCGCGCAACTGGTCGCCGAACCCTACCGCGCCGCCCAGGAAAAACGTGACGCGCGCTACCCGCTGACCCTCAATACCGGACGCTTGCGCGACCAGTGGCACGGCATGAGCCGGACCGGCACCTGCGCACGCCTGTTCGGCCATGAAGAGGAGGCCCTGGTGCACCTGCATCCCGAGGAACTGCGCCGCCGCCAACTGCGGGACGGGCAGCTCGTGCGCCTGAAGAGCCGGCGTGGCGCCCTGATCCTGCCAGTGAGTGCAGACGACTCGGTGCGCCCCGGCCAGGCCTTCCTGCCGATGCACTGGGGCGATCGCTTCCTCAAGGGCCTGGGCTGCAATGTCCTGACCCTGCCGGCGTTCGACCCCCTGTCGAAACAACCCGAACTCAAGCACGCCGGGGTTCAGGTCGAGTCCGTCGAACTGCCCTGGCGCCTGTTCGCGCTGGTGGAAACCGATATCCAGGCGCGTTTCGAGGCCCTCCGTGCGCTGTGCGAAGTCTTCGACCAGGCCAGCTTCAGTCTCGCCGGACGCGAGCGCCCCGCCCTGCTGGTCAGCGCCGCACACCATGAGGCACCTGGCGCAGACCTGCTGGAGCGGATAGATCGCCAACTCGAATTGCTCGACGGGCCGATCCTCGCCTACGACGACCCACGGCGCGCCATCGGCAAGCGCGTGCGCCTCGAAGACGGGCGCATCGTCGCCGTCCGGCTCGCCGGCGAAACCCTCGCCCGAGACTGGTTGAAAGAGCTCTGGCTTACCGGCCGGGCCGATAGCGAGCTACGCCGCTGGCTGCTCGCCCCACTCGGCGCGGCACCGGGACGACCCAGCCAGGGTGCGGGCGGCAAGACCCTGTGCAGTTGCCAGAACGTCAGCCAGCAAACGGTGCTCGGCGGCATCGCCCGCGGATTGGACCTGGACGGATTGAAGCGCGAGTTCGGCTGCGGCACCGGCTGCGGCTCCTGCGTACCGGAAATCAAGAGACTGCTGGCGGCCCCCCGGCCCATGGCGGCGAATGCCTGAGGAGAACGACGATGAGCGGTAAGGTCTGGCTGGTGGGTGCGGGTCCCGGCGATCCGGAACTGTTGACCCTGAAGGCAGTTCGCGCCCTGCAGGACGCGGATGTGGTGATGGTCGACGATCTGGTCAACCCGAGCATACTGGAGCACTGTCCGTCCGCCCGGCTGGTCCGGGTCGGCAAACGCGGCGGCTGCCGCTCCACACCGCAGGACTTCATCCAGCGCCTGATGCTGCGGCATGCCCGCCAGGGACGCAGCGTGGTGCGCCTGAAAGGCGGCGATCCATGCATCTTCGGCCGCGCCGGCGAAGAAGCCGAATGGCTGGCCCGGCACGGGATAGACAGCGAGATAGTGAACGGCATCACCGCCGGGCTGGCTGGCGCCACTGCCTGCGGCATACCGCTGACCTACCGCGGCATCAGCCGTGGCGTGACCCTGGTGACCGCGCATACCCAGGACGACAGCCCGCTGGCCTGGGAAGCCCTGGCACGCAGCGGTACCACGCTGGTGGTCTACATGGGCGTCGCCCGTCTCGCAGAGATCCAGGCCGGGCTGCTGGCTGGAGGCATGGCCGAGGATACGCCGCTGGCGATGATCGAGAACGCCACCCTGGGCAACCAGCGCGAATGCCGCAGCAACCTCGGCGAGCTACTGCGGGACGCCGGACGTTTCGCCTTGAAAAGCCCGGCGATCCTGGTGATCGGCGAAGTAACCCGCGACATCGTGTCGCAACCGATTTCCCTGAGCGCCTGACGAGCGGTCTTTTTCCAGGCAAAGAAAAACCCGGCCTGGGCCGGGTTTTTCCTTAGAGGCTCAGCCGATTACTTGGCTTCAGCTTCTACTTCGGCTTCAACGCGACGGTTGATAGCGCGGCCTTCAGCGGTGGCGTTGTCGGCAACCGGGCGGGACTCGCCGTAACCAACAGCGTTCACGCGACCACCTTCTACACCGTACTCGTTGACCAGTACGTCACGAACGGCGTTGGCACGACGCTCGGACAGCTTCTGGTTGTAAGCGTCGGTGCCGACGGAGTCGGTGTGACCTTCAACGGTGGTGGAAGTGGACGGGTACTGCTTCATGAAGTCAGCCAGGTTCTTGATGTCAGCGTAGCTGTTCTCTTTGACCTTGGACTTGTCGAAGTCGAACTTCACGTCCAGCTGTACGCGTACGACTTCGGCGACAGCCGGGCAGCCGTTGGCGTCAACGGTGACGTTGGCCGGGGTATCCGGGCACTTGTCGACGTTGTCGCAAACGCCGTCGTTGTCGGAGTCGGAGCAAACGTCGGCAACCGGTTCCGGAGCCGGAGCGGCTTTCGAACCACCGAAGTTGAAGCCGACGCCCAGGCCAGCCATCCACTCGCCCTGGTGACCGTTGTCACGCTTCTCCAGACCGTACTGGCCGTCGAGGCTGGCCTTGGCGAAGAAGTTCTCGGTGAAGTAGTACTTCAGACCAGCGCCGATGTTGGCCATGGTCATCTGCTGACGGCCTTGGCTGTCGCTGTTGATGTTGGTGATGTTCTGGTGAGCCAGACCAGCCGACACGTACGGACGCAGACCTACGCCCGGGGTACCGAAGTGGTAGATGGCGTCCAGGGAGGTCAGGTTGCCGTGGACCTTCTTGTTGCCGGTTTCGTAGGTGCCACGAACGTCATGGTACTCACCGTAGGACAGCGCCAGCTCGACGTCGTCGGTCAGGAAGTAACCGATCGAGCCGCCGTACAGGTCCGCGTTCTTCATGTTGCGAACGCTGTCGGTGAAGTAGCGCTTGCCGAAGGCTTCGATCTCTACCGAGTTCTGGCCCTGGGCAAAGGCGTTCATTGCCGAAGCGGCAACCAGCGAGCCGATGACAACGCCTAAGGTGTTCTTCAGTTTCATCCGTTAAATCCCCATCTTGATGGTCAGTTAGTTGTCCAACAATCAGCCGCACAACTTGGGTGGCAAGTTTATCAGAACTTCCCGCATAGAGAGACAATATTTACCCAACTATGTTTCGGTCGCATCTGAAAACTTTTCGCGCAGGCGGTCCAGTGCCCGCTTGTAGCGCATTTTCGTCGCACTCAGACCCATGTGCATGATATCCGCTATCTCCTGAAACTCCAGTTCCGCGACGAAGCGAAGAACCAGAATCTCCCGATCTATCGGATTGACATGGACGAGCCAACGATCCAATCCGCCCCGTTCCTCAACCTTCGGCGACTTCTCCTCGGAAGCCTCCTCCAGCGGGTCGAGGCTGAGCGCATCCATCAATCGGCGCTTGCGGCGCTCCTTGCGGTACTGCGTGATGCACTCGTTGTACGTGATGCTATATAGCCATGTTTTGAACTTCGACTTGCCCTCAAAGTTCTTCAACCCGTACAAAACTTTCAGCATCACCTCCTGGCACACGTCGTCCGCGTCGCGGTCGTTGCCCAGGTAGCGGGCACAGACGTTGAACAGCGTGCGCTGGTAACGCCGCATCAATTCTTCATAGGCGCGCGTCACGTGGAACAGCTCCGAGTGCGCACGCTCGACCAGCTCTTCATCGGAAAGCTGGCGTGGGTCATACCGCTGTGACAGGGGGTGAGGCTTATTCAAGTGAGATCAGGCCAGTCATATCGTAAGCCGGGCCGCCCTGCAGAGCAGCCACGTCCATTATCTCTCCCGGATCAGCGGCTGGTAACTCGCTGATCGAGCAGTAGACGGTTGGCCAGCGACACAAGCTCTCCCTCTTCCGTCAGCAGGATGGTCTTGACCGTACCTATCTCTTCAATAGTGCCTTCAACGTCACCCACTTTCACCTGTTGTCCGACCTGATACAGCTCGCGGACGTAGATTCCTGCAATGATCTGCCCGGCGACCTCGCGGCTGCCCAGGCCCAGGGCCAGCGCAGCGGCCAGGCCGACGGTGATCAGGACGATGGCGATGATGTAGTTGAGCAGGTCGGTCTTGACCTCGAGCTGCCCCACCGCCACCGAGATGCTGATGATGATGACCAGCCACTGGGCGATCCGCCCCAGGCCGTTCGCGTATTCGAGGCCGACGCCGTCCGCCGCGCCGCGCACGACGCTGTTCACCAGTTGCGCCAGGAGCACGCCGACGATCAGCACCAGGGCCGCGCCGAACACCTTGGGCAGGTACAGGGCGAGGACGTCCAGCGTGGCGGATACCCGCTGCAGGCCGAGCGACTCGGCGGCGGATACGAGGAAGACGAGCAGTACGAACCAGTAGACGATCTTGCCGACCAGCGTCGAGACCGGAACCTGGATGCCGACCCGGGCCAGCAGCTTGGTCAGGCCGGTGCCACCCATCAGCCGGTCCAGGCCCAGCTTGGCCAGCAGCTTGGAAAGCAGCGCATCGAGCAGCTTGGCGATGACGAAGCCGAGCAGAACGACCACCAGGGCGCCGAGCAGGTTGGGAATGAAGCCTGCCAGCTTGCCCCACAGGGTGTTCATCGCGGTCAGCAAGCTCTGGGTCCAGATATCGAATTGCATGTTCACTCAGCCTTGTCAGCAGAAGATGCGTTTTTCGCGGAAATACGGGAAACCGGCGCCAGATGCGGCGAACCGTTGTTGATGCCGATCATCAGCGCCTGCAGCCAGTGCCCCATGAGGCTGAACAGGTCACCGGCGCCAACCTGGCGATTGGCGGTCTTCAGCACCCGTCCCAGACGCGCGTCGTCGTCCGGCTGGGGAGCCGAAGCCTTGAGCAGGTCCCGCAGGGACTCTTCGAACGGATCGTGCATGCACACCTCATGTCTGTACGAGGGAGTGACGCCCTCTCCTCACCCCAGGTCACGTCAGAGCCAGCGCAGCCGACGAAATACCCACCACTGGAAGGTGGCGACCCCGCCGATCAGCAGGCAGGCCAGCCAGAACCCATGCGGTGCATCCGCCCCCGGAATGCCGCCGACATTGATTCCCAGCAGGCCGGTGACGAAGCTCATCGGCAGGAAAAAGCCGGTGATTATACCAAGGAGATACATGGTGCGGTTCATCCGTTCGGTGATTCGCCGCGACTCGGCTTCCTGCAGGACGCTGATGCGCTCCCGTATCAACTCGAGTTCTTCGAGATTCCGCGTCAGCCGGTTGTTCAGCTCGTTCCAGTAATCGGCGTCGTCCTCGACGAACCAGGACAGCTTGTAGCGCGCCAGTTGCGAGTAGATGTCCCGCTGCGGCGCCAGGTAGCGCCGCAACCCCGCCGACCGGCGGCGCAGGGTACGCAACTGGTGCTGGTCGGGACTGGCGCGCTCGTCCGCCTCAACCAGCTCCTCGACAGCATCGAGCTGGTCGGCTATCCCGCTGATCAGCGTGTCGACGCGATCGGTCAGGTAGTGCGCGAGGTAGTACACGACCTCGGATGCCGTCTTCGGCCCTTTCCCCGCCTCCAGGTCCTCGAGCAGATCGGCCACCGCCTTCAGCGGCCGCAGGCGCAGCGAGATCACCCGGCGCGCGTCGGCGAATACCCGCAGCGAAACCATGTCTTCCGGCTCCGCGCCCGGATTCAGGTTCACTCCACGGAGGAACACCAGCAGGCTTTCGGCCCCGAGATCGAGCAAACGGGGGCGGGTCGCCTCCTCCAGCAGCAGATCGCAGGCGAACTCGCTGAGTCCCGCGGAATCCCGCAGCCAGGCCTGCGCTTCCGGTACGCCGCGGTCCCAGTGCAGCCAAAGACTTTCCTCCGGCAGCAGGTCGAGCACCGCTATCTGGTTGCGTCCGACACGGCGTCCGCCGCCGCGCCCGTTGAGGACGTAGCCATAGATCAGGCCGCGCTCGTCACCCGACTCGTACGCTTGCATTGCGCTTCCCTTGGTAAAACGACCATTTCGACAGTAAAAACACAAGTCCGGTACCAGTCAATTCATGGACTTGCGGCACAACCTTAAAGCCAGTCCTGAGACCCGTATGCGCACCCCGGGTTCATTCCAGCAAAAAGCCCCGGGACGCTGCCTGCGTCACCGGGGCCGGAACGGCTGTTAAAAAGCCCTATTCGGGCATCTTCAAGGCCTGCGGAGAAACGATGATGCCGTTGTTGTCGGCATACACGAACTCGCCGGGGCGGAAGGTGACGCCGCCGAAGGTCACGGCGACGTTCAGATCGCCGATGCCGCGCTTGTCGGTCTTCAGCGGATGACTGGCCAGGGCCTGGACGCCGAGGTCGGTCTGGGCGATCACGTCGACGTCACGGATGCAGCCATACACGACGATCCCTTCCCAGCCGTTCTTCGCCGCTTTCTCGGCCAGCATGTCGCCCAGCAGGGCGCGGCGCAGCGAACCACCGCCATCGACGACCAGGACCTTGCCCTTGCCGTCCTTGTCGACCTGCTCCTTGACCAACGAGTTGTCTTCGAAGCACTTGATGGTGACGATCTCGCCGCCGAAGGAGTCGCGGCCGCCGAAGTTGCTGAACATGGGTTCGACGACCTGGACCAGCTCAGGATAGGCATCGCACAGATCGGGAGTGACGTAATGCATGGGAAGCTCCTGTGGGTGAAGGGATCGGCTCGGGCAGCTCCGGAGGAACATCGGCCGCCCGCCCCGGCGGCGCCGGCGTGACCGGAGCCGCCATTTGCGTCACATGTTAGCCGCTGATTCCGGCTTCCGATACGTCTAGCGCCTCGCTCCACGCGGATTCGTCGCCCGCCGGCGATCGCTGGCGCAGCCAGCGCTCCACCAAGGGCCAGACCTCTAGCTGGGCCGCCTTGCCGATCAGCATCTCGATATGCCCGTAGTCCTCGGCGTAGCCAGCCTCGCGTCCGAGCAACAGGTATTCGCGCTCGGACGAGGCGAACTGCTCGAACAACTTGCGACAGGCCCAGGACGGGTCCTGCCGGTCCCCAGCCCCGGCGACCGCCAATAGCGGTACGTCGACTGCGGCGAGCCCCTTCCACCAGTCGTTGCCCGGCTCGCCGAAGCGGCCGAACAGCCCATGCCAACGCAGGACCTCCAGCGCCAGGCCGACCGGCTCGTCTTCCGGCCCCTGCCGCCAACGGCTTCCGGACAGCGCATCGACGCGGCGCAGCAGCAGGCGCGCGAGGATGCCTGCCATGGGCAACCTGAACAGCCAGTGCGCGGTGCTGACCTGGCTACCGAACAACGCCACGGAAGCGATCCGCGCCTGGTCCAGGTAGCCCCCGCCCAGTCCCGCCGCCAGCACCACCCCACCGAGGGAGTGGCCAATCCAGTGCGCCGGCTGCCCGCACTGCTCGTGGATGAAGGAGGCCAGCGCCGGCAGGTCGTAGCGCGCGTAGTCGGCGACCCGGTTGTCCCGGTAACCATCGTTGCGAATCGACAGGCCATGGCCGCGCATTTCCGGCAGCCAGACATCGAACCCCGCCCGCGCCAGGTAAGGACCTAGTCCGAGCGCACGCGGCGAGTACCAGAAGCGGCGGTTGGAAAAACTCCCGTGCAGGAGGATCACAGGCGGTCCGCGCCGCTCGCCGGCGGCCTGCTGTCCAAGCCGGGTTACGACCAGCTCGACGCTGGCATCGGGGCTGTTGCCGGGCTTCAGGCGATAGATGTCTTCGGTAAGGTCGGCGCGCAACTCGGCGCTGACCAGGGCGACAGGAAAGAGGCGACTACTGCTTTGCATGCTTGTCTTGTACAGGAGGCACGAAAAAGGGCGGTGTTACCCGCCCTTTCCGGATACAGCGAGGACCGATCAGGCCTGGTCTTGCCCCTCGGCAAGGAAGAACCAGGTATCCAGCACCGAGTCGGGGTTCAGCGAGACGCTCTCGATGCCCTGCTCCATCAGCCAGCGGGCCAGGTCCGGGTGGTCCGACGGACCCTGGCCGCAGATGCCGATGTACTTGCCGGCCTTGTTGCAGGCAGCGATGGCGTTGGCCAGCAGCTTCTTCACCGCCGGATTGCGCTCGTCGAACAGGTGGGCAACGATGCCGGAATCGCGATCCAGGCCCAGGGTCAGCTGGGTCAGGTCGTTGGAACCGATGGAGAAGCCATCGAAGAACTCGAGGAACTCGTCGGCCAGCAGGGCGTTCGACGGCAGTTCGCACATCATGATGACCTTAAGGCCGTTCTCGCCGCGCTTCAGGCCGTTCCCGGCCAGCAGCTCGACCACCTGGCTCGCCTCGCCCAGGGTGCGCACGAAGGGCACCATGATCTCGACGTTGGTCAGGCCCATTTCGTTGCGGACCTTCTTCAGCGCACGGCACTCCAGCTCGAAGCAGTCGCGGAACGACTCGCTGATGTAGCGCGAGGCGCCACGGAAGCCGAGCATCGGGTTCTCTTCTTCCGGCTCGTAGAGCTTGCCGCCGATCAGGTTGGCGTACTCATTGGACTTGAAGTCGGACAGGCGCACGATGACCTTCTTCGGCCAGAACGCCGCGGCCAGGGTGCTGATGCCCTCCACCAGCTTCTCGACGTAGAAGCCGACCGGATCGGGATAGCCGGCGATGCGCTTCTCCACGCTTTCCTTGATGTCCGCCGGCAGGCCGGCGAAGTTCAGCAACGCCTTGGGATGCACGCCGATCATGCGGTTGATGATGAATTCGAGGCGGGCCAGGCCCACGCCTTCGTTCGGCAACTGGGCGAAATCGAAAGCGCGATCGGGATTGCCGACGTTCATCATGATCTTGAACGGAAGGTCGGGCATGGCGTCGACCGAGTTCTTGCGCACATCGAAACCGAGTTCGCCTTCGAAGATGAAGCCGGTATCGCCTTCGGCACAGGAAACGGTCACCCCCTGGCCATCCTGCAGGATCTGGGTGGCGTTGCCGCAACCGACCACCGCCGGGATGCCCAGTTCGCGAGCGATGATCGCCGCGTGGCAGGTGCGCCCGCCGCGGTTGGTGACGATGGCGCTGGCGCGCTTCATCACTGGCTCCCAGTCCGGGTCGGTCATGTCGGAGACCAGGACGTCACCCGGTTGGACCTTGTCCATTTCCGACACGTCGTTGATCACCTTGACCGGACCGGCACCGATGCGCTGGCCGATGGCACGCCCTTCCACCAGGACGGTCCCCTTCTCTTTCAGCAGGTAGCGCTCCATGACCGTGGCGCTGGCGCGGCTCTTCACGGTTTCCGGGCGTGCCTGGACGATGTACAGCTTGCCGTCGTCACCGTCCTTGGCCCATTCGATGTCCATCGGGCGGCCATAGTGCTTCTCGATGATCATGGCCTGCTTGGCCAGCTCGGTGACCTCGGCGTCGCTCAGGGCGAAGCGGGCGCGATCGGCACGATCGACGTCCACCACCTTGACCGAGCGACCGGCCTTGGCTTCGTCGCCGTAGATCATCTTGATCGCCTTGCTACCCAGGTTGCGGCGCAGGATGGCCGGACGCCCGGCTTCCAGGGTCGGCTTGTGGACGTAGAACTCGTCGGGGTTCACCGCGCCCTGAACCACGGTCTCGCCCAGGCCGTAGGCACCGGTGATGAAGACCACGTCGCGGAAGCCGGATTCGGTGTCCAGGGTGAACATCACCCCAGCGGTGCCGGTTTCCGAGCGGACCATGCGCTGCACGCCGGCGGACAAGGCGACCAGCTTGTGATCGAAGCCCTGGTGCACGCGGTAGGCGATGGCGCGGTCGTTGAACAGGGAGGCAAAGACCTCTTTTGCTGCGCGGATCACATTGTCCACGCCGCGGATATTGAGGAAGGTTTCCTGCTGGCCGGCGAACGAGGCGTCCGGAAGGTCTTCGGCGGTAGCAGAGGAACGCACTGCCACGGCGAGGTTGTCGTTGCCGTTGGCCAGGGCGGCGAAGGCCTGGCGGATCTCGCTGTCGAGACGGGCCGGGAACTCGGCTTCCATCACCCACTGGCGGATCTGCGCGCCGGTCTTGGCCAGGGCGTTGACGTCGTCGACGTCCAGGGCGTCCAGGGCCGCGTGGATACGGTCGTTGAGGCCACTCTGCTCGAGGAAGTCACGGTAGGCCTGGGCGGTGGTGGCAAATCCGCCGGGTACGGAAACGCCGGCACCGGCCAGGTTGCTGATCATCTCGCCGAGGGATGCGTTCTTGCCCCCCACATGCTCTACATCATGGACGCCGAGCTTATCGAGGGAAACTACGTACTCTACCAAGGTGATCTCTCCACTATTGAATTGGAAAAGCTCAAGCGGGGCCAGGAGCAGCTCCGCTGGATTCTGGCCTGGCCCTTAGAAATAAGTGACAATGCTGCGACAGAAAGGCCTCTGACAACGCGCGGCCTATCATAGCCAAGAATCGTTCCTACCTTAAGGCTTTCGGTGCAAATGAAACGAACCGCATTCTTCATCTCGGACGGCACCGGTATCACCGCCGAAACCCTGGGCCAAAGCCTTCTGGCACAGTTCGAGAACATCAGCTTCGTCAAACTGACGAGACCGTACATCGATACCGAAGAAAAAGCGCGCGCCATGGTACAGCAAATCAATAATGCTGCCGAGTCGGACGGGGCCCGTCCGATCATCTTCGATACCATCGTGAACCGCGACATCCGGGCGGTCCTGGCGCAATCCAACGGTTTCATGATCGATATCTTCGCCACCTTTCTTTCGCCTCTGGAACAGGAGCTTTCGGCCGACTCGTCCTATTCGGTCGGCAAGTCCCACTCCATCGGCCACAACTCCAACTACATGGATCGCATCGAGGCGGTGAACTTCGCCCTCGACAACGACGACGGCGCCCGCACCCACTACTACGACAAGGCCGACCTGATCCTGGTCGGCGTCTCGCGCTGCGGCAAGACGCCCACCTGCCTGTACATGGCCCTGCAGTATGGCATCCGCGCCGCCAACTACCCGTTGACGGAAGAGGACATGGAGCGCCTGCAACTGCCGAACGCCCTCAAGCAGTACAAGCACAAGCTGTTCGGCCTGACCATCGACCCCGACCGCCTCACCGCGATCCGCAACGAACGCAAGCCCAACAGTCGCTACGCCAGCTTCGCCCAGTGCGAATTCGAGGTACGCGAGGTCGAAAGCCTGTTCCGCCGCGAAAACATCGCCTACATCAACTCCACGCATTTCTCGGTGGAGGAGATTTCCGCAAAGATCCTCGTCGAAAAAGGCGTGGAACGGCGCTTCAAATAACCGCTCCGGGGCCAGCGGCTCGGCACCGCCAAGGTCCCTTGCCCGCTTCCGGTAACGCTTCGAGCCCCTGGATGGAATTTCGTTTCATCCCAGGGGCAAAACCCCGACCAAGTGGTATAAGCGGCTGTCGCTGCCGAAAAACCGCGTGATAGAATGCGGCCCGCATGCGCCTGGCGGGGCGCCCGGCATGCCCGGCCTGCCGAGCGCAGGTCGATGACGCAGGGTTTTCCGTCACGGACTGGACAGCGATCGCAAGATCGACCCGCCGAACGCGACACCAACCAGGACTTATGAAACTCAAGCCCTTAGCTCCCCTGCTCTGCCTATTCATCGCCGTACCAGGCCTGAGCGTAGCCGCCGAAAAGACGGTCTACGGCCTGAACGAATACGCGCGCATCAACGACCCGGACATCCAGCTGGCCGCCAAGCTCGACACCGGCGCCAAGACCGCCTCCCTCAGCGCCCGCGACATCAAGCGTTTCAAGCGCGACGGCGAAACCTGGGTGCGCTTCTACCTGGCCACCGACAACGCCGACGACACCCCGATCGAGAAGCCCCTGGCGCGGATCAGCAAGATCAAGCGCCGCCACGGCGACTTCAACCCCGACGAGGGCAAGGCCTATACCGCCCGTCCGGTGATCGAGCTGCAGGTCTGCATGGGCAAGGCGATTCGCACCATCGAAGTGAACCTGACCGACCGAAGTGCATTCCAATACCCGCTTTTGATCGGCTCGGAGGCCTTGAAGAAATTCGACGCACTGGTCGATCCGAGTTTGAAATACTCGGCCGGGAAACCCGGCTGCAAACCTGATGCAAAACCTGCTGAGTAAACGACATGCGCTCTCTCAACCTGCATCTGAAAGTCCTGATCGCCATCCTGCTGACCCTGGGTGTGGCGATCACCGCCTATCAGATTTTCGTCCAGGGTATTCCCGTTACCGAAGCCGAAACCGATGACCTCTGGAACATCGATGCCAAGGTCGACTTCGTCGCCACGCCGAAAACCCCGGTCAAGGTGCAGATGTTCGTTCCGCCGTTGAGCCAGGACTACGTCAGCCTCAACGAAAGCTTCGTCTCCAACAATTACGGCGTCAGCATCAATCGCGCCGACGGCAATCGCAAGGTGACCTGGTCCGCCCGCCGCGCCAACGGCAAGCAGACCCTGTACTACCGCCTGGTGCTGACCAAGCGCTACACCGGCGAGAAGACCAAGGAGAAAGGTCCGATCTTCCGCGACAGCCTGCCTCTGGAAGGCCCGGAGAAGATCGCCGCAGAAGCCCTGCTGGCCCCCATTCGCCAGCACTCGGCCGACGTCGAGACCTTCGTCAGCGAAGCCATCAAGCGCGCCAACAACGGCAACGACGACAACGTCAAGCTGCTGATGGCCGGCGACACCAGCCTGGAAAAGAAAGCGCATATCGTCGAAACCCTGCTGTCCATCGCCCACGTGCCGATGGAGCGGGTCCATACCATCCGCCTGGTCGCCGACCTGCAACAGAGCCCGGAACTGTGGCTGCGCAGCTTCAACGGCGAGAACTGGCTGTATTTCAACGTGGTCACCGGCGAACAGGGCCTGCCCTCCGATCGCCTGATCTGGTGGCTTGGCGATGAGCCGCTGATGACCATCGACGGCGGCAAGAAGGCCCAGGTCAGCTTCAGCCTGAACAGCAGCGAGATGAACGCCATCCGCCTGGCCAAGCTGTCCGACGAGAACACCGAGGCGGCCTTCCTCGAGTACTCCCTGTACGGCCTGCCGCTGTCCACCCAGCAGACCTTCCAGATCATGATCATGATCCCGATCGGCGTGCTGGTGATCCTGATCCTGCGCAACCTGATCGGCCTGCAGACCCTTGGCACCTTCACCCCGGTTCTGATCGCCCTGGCCTTCCGCGAGACCGGCCTGCAATGGGGTATCGCCCTGTTCACCGTGATCACCGCCCTGGGCCTGTCGCTGCGCTCCTATCTCGAGCACCTGAAGCTGCAGATGCTGCCGCGCCTCTCGGTGGTGCTGACCTTCGTGGTGGTGATGATCGCGGTGATCAGCCTGTTCAGCCACAAGCTCGGCTTCGAGAGCGGCCTGTCGATCGCCCTGTTCCCGATGGTGATCCTGACCATGACCATCGAACGCCTGTCGATCACCTGGGAAGAGCGCGGCGGCGGCCATGCGATGAAGGTGGCCATCGGCACCCTGTTCGCGGCATCGCTGGCGCACATCCTCATGCGCATCCCGGAACTGGTGTACTTCATCTTCACCTTCCCGGCCGTGCTGCTGATCCTGGTCGCCTTCATGCTCGCCATGGGCCGCTACCGCGGCTACCGCCTGACCGAGCTGTTCCGCTTCAAGGCCCTGCTCAAGGACTGAACCATGTCGATCTGGAAGACCTGGAAAGACCTGACCGCGAAAGGCGTGATGGGCATCAACCGACGCAATGCCGATTACGTCCTGAAGTACAACAAGCGGCACCTGTATCCGGTGGTGGACGACAAGATCATCACCAAGGAACGCGCGCTCGAGGCCGGCATCCACGTGCCGGAGATGTACGGCATCATCGAGACCGAGAAAGGCATCGACAAGCTCAACGAGATCATCGGCGAGCACAACGATTTCGTCATCAAGCCGGCGCAGGGCGCCGGCGGCGACGGCATCATGGTGATCGCCGACCGCTTCGAGGGCCGCTACAAGACCGTGTCGGGGAAGATCGTCAGCCACGAGGAGATCGAGCACCACATCTCGAGCATCCTCTCCGGCCTCTACTCCCTCGGCGGTCATCGCGACCGCGTACTGATCGAGTACCGGGTGACCCCCGACCAGATCTTCAAGAGCATCAGCTACGAAGGTGTGCCGGACATCCGCATCATCGTGCTGATGGGCTACCCGGTGATGGCCATGCTGCGCCTGCCGACCCGGCAGTCGGGCGGCAAGGCCAACCTGCACCAGGGCGCCATCGGCGTGGGCGTCGACCTGGCCACCGGCGTCACCCTGCGCGGCACCTGGCTGAACAACAAGATCGCCAAGCACCCGGACACCACCAACGCGGTGGACGGTGTGCAACTGCCGAACTGGGACGGCTTCATGAAGCTGGCGGCCGGTTGCTACGAGTTGTCGGGCCTCGGCTACATCGGCGTGGACATGGTTCTCGACCAGGAGAAAGGCCCGCTGATCCTAGAACTCAACGCCCGCCCGGGCCTGAACATCCAGATCGCCAACGACAGCGGCCTGGTGCACCGCTGCCACGCCGTCGAGGCGCGACTGGAAGAACTCAAGGCGAAAGGCATCGAAGAGTCCGCGGAAGAGCGCGTACGCTTCTCCCAGCAGCTGTTCGGCCACGTCCAGCAGCACCAGGGCTGACGTGCTTCCGGTATGAAGAAGCCCGGCTCCGGCCGGGCTTTTTCATGTCTCGGATTTCAACGCACCACGGCCAGCTCGAAGCCGCCCTGCCGGGCGTGCTCATGCACCTGCATACCCGCCTCGTTCACCGCCAGGCCCTGTAGCGGACGCTTGAACGGCTTGTTGTCGAGGGTTTGCAGCGAGCGGTCCTCGTCGGTGGTCAGCAGCAGCACGTAGCGCTCGCCGCGATTGGCTCGCACCGGCACCGTACCCTCGATGAAAGCGTAGCGATACCAGGTTTCCGGGTTCAGCTTGTACACCGCGTCGCTGACCAGCCGGGTCGGACGCTTCTGCTCGTCGAGGAACAGCAGCGACGGGTAGACCACCTGGCGGTTGGCGAAACTGCGGATGCGCAGGCCGTAGACACCCTGGGAGCGCGGCAGCCGGATCGCCGCGTAGAAGCTCCTGCCCATGGGAAAGTCGAAGCTCGGCGAGAAGCGGTTCAACTCCTCGTAGCGCGGTTCGTCGGCATCCAGTTCGGTGAAGTCGCTCTCGGCGATCTGCTCGCAGCAGCGCCGTTGCAGGTCCTGGTAGAGATCGTCGATGGTCATCTCGGTGCCCTTGAGCAAAGCCTTCAGCGCATCGCTCTGCTGGCCGGCGCCATCCAGCCCGGGCAACGCCGTCGGACGTTGCTTGAACTCGATCTGCCGGCCCTCGGTGAAGGCGATCTGCGACGAAGGCGCGGCCTCCCGCTTGAAGCGCGCCGCGCGCTCCTCGGGCGGGATCTGCGAGTTGTGCATGCGGCCCTTCTCGTCCACCCAGGTGTAGTAGGGACTGCCGTTCTCGCTGCGAACGAAACCCTTGCCCTCGAAGGCCTCGGCATCGATGTATTCGGCGGAGTGCTCGCCGTTGGGCAGGACGTAGTCGGCGCGCTGGCCGGCGACCTGGGCGCCGGCATAGAAGCTGTTCTGCACGTTGCCGTTGGCATCGATCCAGGTGTAGTAGCGACGCTTGCTCTCCCCTCCGCTGCTGTTCCCCGGCCACTGCGTGGCGTTGTCCGCCTTGTTCAGCACCCGCGCCTGGTCGCTCTGGCCGATGCGCTGCCGCGCCTGGCGCTGCTGGCGGTCGAACTGGCCGTCGACGAAGGTGTTGTGCACCCCGCCATTGTCGTCCACCCAGGTCAGGTAGCGCCCGCCGGAGGCCCAGCCCGGCGAAGATGCCGGCAGCGCCAGGGAGAAGACGCAAAGTACGATGGATGCGCGCATCATGCTCCAGCCCTCAGAAGGTCGTACGGTAGGTCATGGCGAAAATATAGGCCTTCACCGTGGTGTCCACGTCCAGTCCCGCGTAGGGGTTGTACACCAGGTTGTCGAGCCCGGTGCAGTTCAGGTTGCAGCTGGTATCGGCCTTGACGCTCTGCTTGGTGACGAAGTAGTTGAAACCGACATCGATCACCGTGTCCTTGTCCCACTGGTAGCCCAGCCCCAGGCCGTAGAGATTGGCATCGCCGATCGGCACCAGGATGTCCGCCTGGCCCTTGGGGATCGCCGAAGGCCGGTATTCGTAGCCGGCGCGCAGCTGCAAACGGTCGTTGACGTCGTACTGCACGCCCATGGCCCAGCTCCAGGTATCGCGGTAGCCGCGGTCGAGGGTGATGCTGTGGCTGGTGGCGTCCTTCGAGTCGAGGTACTTGGCGATGCGCAGCAGGTCGAGCTCGCGGTCGAACTCGATCTTGAACTCGTTCCAGTCGCTGTAGCCGTTCCATTTCAGGTCGAAGTTGAATTGCCACTTCTTGAACGGGCGCAGCTTCACGCCGGTGGAGAAGGCATCCGGATAGACCATGTTCATCGTGGCATTGCCATGCTCTTCATCGACGTTCCCGTAGGGGAACATCTGGCCGAGGATCGCACCACCGAGCGACTTGTGCACCCCGGTCCAGAAACCCTGCCAGCCCTGGCCGTAGTCGACCCGGTACTTGCCCTTGAGCCTCATCCGCGACTCGCTCTGGTAGGTCGCGCCCCAGGCGAACCAGTCGGTGGGCTCCCAGAGCACGCCGAGGTTGAAGCTGGGCGACAGCGACTGCTGCATGTCCAGGTCGATATTGGCCAGGTTCTGGAACGGGCCGATGTTGCCGCCGCAGACGTTGAAGAACACCTCGAGGATCTCCTGCATTCCCGGTAGGCAACCGATCTCCTTGGTCTGCTGCAACAGCCCGAGCAACTGGTTCGGCGCCCGGAAATCCTCGTTCAACGCTACTGCCTGGTGGGAAAAACCCACCGACAGGCCGACCGACAGCTCGTCGTTGACCTGGTAGGCCAGGGTCGGCGAGAAGTAGGTGAGCCGCTGCAACGACACCTCGCGTCCCTGGTAGCGCGCCGGATCGCTATCGGAATCGCGGCTGTAGCCCAGCGCTTGCGGGGTGTAGACGTTGGTGGCGAAGGTGAACTTGGAACCCGGCGGGTTGATCGAGATCCCGGCCAGCGGCGCCACCAGCAACGGCACGTCGGTCATGCCGCCGAGGCCGGGCAGGTACATGGTCGGGGTCAGGGTCCGGCTGTGGCTGTTGGCGACCGGGTCGTCGCGCAGGCCGAAGGTGCCTTCGCCGTAGTTCGGCGGCGCCTTGAAGCCGGCGCGGATGTCCATCACCCCGGTGAGCAGCTTCACGGTCGCCTGGCGGCCCTTTATCTTGGTCAGCGCCGCCGGGTTGTAGTGCACCGAATCGATGCCGGTCTCGTCGGCGGTCACGGCGTTGCCGAGGGCCATGGCTTTCGGGTTGCCGATGGTCAGGTCGTTGGCCATCTGCGCGCCGGCCGGCGGAAACCAGGCCAGGCACACCCCTGCCAGCGCCAGCCAGAGCGGCGCAATGCGCATCTTCATAACAGGCCTCGCTCGCGGGTTACTGGGCCTTCAGCCCTTTGATATCGAGGGGTACGGATAACCCCAGCAGTACATCCGGCGAGTCTTCCGTGAGGCCGAAACCGGCGTTGACGTTGACGATGTAGTCCGGTGACGTCCGCAAGCCGAGCGAGAAGTTCATGATGCTACTGGTCTGTTCGGACGACTCGAACGTACCGGCAGTGGTGTGGTAGCGGTTCTTCAGCGTGTAGGCCATCTGGTACGAGGTCGCCAGCGAGACGTCGTAGGACAGCGCGTAGGCCATGCCCATGTTGAAGTTGATCGTGTTGCCGGGCGAGACCTTCTCCAGCTGGGAGTTGTCGGCCAGGGTCTGGTGCACGTCGTCCACCGGCAGGTTCCAGGTGTAGCCGAGCGAGCCGTAGAGGACCACCGGGTCGATCACATAGGACATGTTCGCGCCGAAGCCCAGGCTGTAGTAGCCGTTGCCGGTGGAGATGTCCTTGTCCAGGTTGGTCTTGTAGGGACTGTCGCCGGTCGGCAGGCCGATGGTGGTATACAGCGTGGTGACCGGCCGCCCGCGCACCGCCGCCCAGGGCTGCCAGCGCAAGGTCGCGGAAACGTCGCCGAGGCTGTAGGCGTGGGTATCCATCTCGGTGTCGTACTTGGCTACCAGCGGCAGGCGGAAACTGAAGGTGAGGTTGTCCCAGATCCCGTAGTCGAAGGTGAAGGAGTTGGTGAAGGTGTGCTGGGACTGGCTCTGCCGGCCGGCGAGGCCGTAGATCTGCGTGCCGCCGCTGGTCTTGGTCAGCGGCACCAGGGTCAGCCGCTGGTCGCGCACCAGCGCGTAGTCGAAACCGTAGGTCAGGGTCCGCTCGCCCTTCTTCAGCAAGGTGTAGCTCTTCTCGGCGGCCTGGAAGACTTCCTCCAGCGCCTTGGCGCTGTCGGCATCGTCATTCTTCTTGGCCAGCGCGTCACGGGCCTGGTCGACCGAGGCTTCCTCGGCAACGGACAAACCGCTGATAGACAGCATCAGCGCCGCCGCGCATGTGTACCCCCTGATTCTCATGGCGCTATCCCCAGAGATTGTTCTTGTTTTTGGGTATCTGCTACTTGGTGCGCAGGTGTATGACGTCGCCACCAGTGCCCAGCTCACGGACCTGGTTTTCAGTGATCTTGTTGATCTGCGGAAACTCGCGGAACGCCAGCAGGCTGACGGTGCGGTCGTCCACCAGGCGCATGTCGCGATCGTTCAGCGCCAGCGCGTTGCGGGGCTCCTGCCCACTCGGGAAGATCACGAACAGGACGTTCTGGTCCCAGATTTCCTCGAAGCGCGTCCGGGTGAAGCTGATGTTGCCCAAGGCCGGATCGGCGACGAAGACGTGATCGTTGTAGACATCGCGCACCACCACGAAATGCTTGAAGCCGGCATAGTGGATGGGGACCAGCGCCGGATGCTCGAGAGCGTCCAGGTCGCTGAACTCGGCGCGAAAACCACCGCTCTTGTAGCCCAGCGCAGCGGCGTAGCGCTTCATGTCGAGCAGCGAGAAACCGCGGCGCTGCACGATCTTATCGGCCTCGCCATAGCGCAGCAGCCCTTCCATGACCTGGCGTTCCTCGAGGTTGCGCCCGAGGTAGTAGTCCAGCAGCGTGGTAAGCGCCGCCGAGCCGCAGCTGTAGTCATAGGCCTGGCGGATGACGTTGCGGAACTGCAACTGGCTCATCGGCTCCAGCTGCACCGATTCGCGGTAGGGTCCATTGGGGGTCAGAGGCTGGCTGAGGTTGACCGTGCCCTGCGGTTGCGGCTTGGTATCGACCGTCTGGGTGAACCCGAACAGCCCGATCAGACTTCCCAGCAAAATCTCGAACATCGCCCCGTCGTACCTCTTTCGGAGAAAGACCCCGCCGATGCCTCGGCGAGGTCTTCGCGTCTCGACTCGGTTCCTGGATCAGTGACCCCAGACCTTGATGGTGGAACCGGCCATGTTCAGCCCGGAGACGGTCAGCGAGCCGATGCTGGCGGCGCTGGTGTCGCCCACCTTGATGGCGCCAACGGTCACGTCGCCGGTGATGGCCGGCAGGCCGATGGCCAGTTGCTGGGTCGACTTGCCGCCGATATCGGTGGTGACGACGTCGATGGTCAGCGGCTTGGTATCGTCGATGGTCAGCGCCGGCAGGCTGATGTTCTCCAGCCGCAGGGAGCCGCCGTTGGTGTCGGTATCGGTGTAGGTCACGGCCCCGACGGAGCCCTGGAAAGTACCGGAAATGCTGATGCCTGCCTGGCCGGTCACGTCGGACAGCGCGCCATCGTCCATGGCTTTCAGGTCGGCATGCGCCAGCAAGGGAGCAGCCAGAACAGCAGTTGCAAGGAACAGGTGCTTTTTCATTGTTATTTCTCCAGTGTTCAGGTGTGGTTTGCCCCAGGGCACTGCCGTTTGCATCCTGTCCCCGGCAGATCGACCGGCATCTCGCCGGTCTCCAGGTCCGGTACTGCTTCCCTAGGTGTCCCGGACATGGATTCGGTAGAGCCTCATGCTCTCTCGTCCTGGATTCCAAGCTACTGGGCCACCCCTTCCGCCGCCAGCCCATCCAAGGGATGGAGCGATGGCGGCTGCCGCTCACGCCTCGCTCAGCAGTCCCAGGCTTTTACCCTTTAGTACGGCTTGCGTTCTGCTCTTCACACCCAGCTTGGCGAACAGGTTGTGCAGGTGCCACTTGATGGTGGCTTCCGACAGGTGCACCGCCTGCGCGATATCGCGGTTCGACAAGCCCGCCGCCACCAGCCGCAGGATTTCCCGTTCGCGATGGCTAACATCCTGATTTTCATCGAAACTTTCCGGGTCCACGGAGAGCTTCCGGCACTGCTCGCGGAGCAGGTCGGCCAGCCCCTGCCAGGCCGCGGCACGCTTGGGCTCCGCTTCCCTCCAGCTTTCCCACATCGGCAACAGCCACAACGCGTCGTCCTGGAACAGCCGGCGGTAGCCGAGATTCCAGGCTTCCTCGAGCGTGGCGAGGAACAGGCCGATGGCTTTTTCGCTGTTACCTTTCTGCCAATACGCCACAGAAAGTAACAAGGACAAACGCAGCCGCCGATCCCTCTGGTAAGCGGAAGAGTAGCCGGCCAGACAGCTTTCCAGCTTGCTCTGCGCGCGTTCCGCGTGACGCTCGGACAATGCCAGCCGAGCCTCCGCCAGGACCAGGGCGGTCTGTGCGTCGGCATGCCGCTCGCCGGAGAGCCCGGCAAGATGCCGCTCCAGTTGCAGGCAGACCCGTTCAGCCTCGTTCGGACGGCGCAGCCACAGCAGGAACTGCACCTTGCAGCTCATGGCGTGAGCATAGACACGCTCGTAGCCGGGCGAGAGCAGACCGCTCAGCCATTCGTCGAGTTGCGCCAGCCCCTGCTCGGCGGCGCCGGAGAAGAAGCGCGCCTTGGCCATGACCAACTGGCCGCGACTGAGCAGTTCCACCGGCGTCGCGACATCCCGCCAGACCGTCGCCAGCGGTAGTTCGGCGAGCACGCCGGCATGCCGGTCCTGCTCGTAGAGCAGGTCGGCATAGGCCAGCGACAAGGGTCCGCCGACCCGGCTGCGCCGGCCGAATACCTGCTCGACCCGGTTGCGCGCCGACTCGGCGATCGCCCTGCCCCGCTCCAGGTCGCCACTCTCCTTGCAGATCAGGGATTCGATCAGGCTGGTCACCACCTGCAGGTACTCGCTGTCGGCGACTTTCAGGTCCTCCCGCGCGGAACCGATGGCGCCGGCGGCCTCGGCGTAGTCGCCGAGCAGCGCATGCGCCGAAGCCTGCACGCAGAGCAGGCTGGCGCGGAACACCGGCTGGTTGCTCGGGACCATGGACAGCCAGTGACGGGCGACCTTCAGGCAGGCTTCGAGCTTGTCCTGGTAGAGCAACACCAGGGCCTTGAGCACCTGGGCGGCGGCGAGCAACTCGCCGAGCCCGAAGTGCATGACCTTGCCGCGCCCCTGCAAGAGACGGTGGCTGACCTCCTCGATCAACGCCTCGGCCTCGGCGAAGCGTTGCTCGAACGCCAGTTGCCAGGCGTAGAAGATCTGGAACACCGGATGCTCGCGGATCACCTCGGCGGGAATGCCGTTGAGCATGCCGAGGATGCCGTACACCCGGTTACCGGCGATCAGGCGCGCACCCTGGCGCTCCAGCAACTCGGCGGCGAACAGGTAGTCGCGGGCGCGAAGGGCGTACTTGATCGCCCGGTCGGCCAGGTCGCGCCCCTCGCACCAGCGCGCCGCCGCATGCAGCAACGGGGTCGGATCGGCATGCCGGGACAGCCGCCCCTGGAGGAACTCGGCGAACAGATGGTGGTAGCGGAACCATTCGCGCTGGTCGTCCAGGGCGATGACGAACAACTGCTCGTTCTGCAGGCGCATGAGCATGTCCAGGCCGTCGCGACGCCCGGTCAGCGCATTGCACAGTTCCGCATTGAACTCATCGAGCACCGAGGTCTGGTCGAGGAACAGCTGCAGGTCGGCGGGCAGGCTGGCCAGCACGTCTTCCGCCAGGTAGTCGGCGATGTTCCGTTCGGTCCCGGAGAGCCCGCGGAGGAAACCTTCCCGGTCGGTATTGCGACTGAGGGCCAGGGCCGCCAGGTGCAACGCCGTGATCCAGCCTTCGGTGCGCTTGAACAGCAGCTTCAGCTCGCGCTCGCCCAGCTCCAGCCCCTTGAGGTCGAGGAGAAACGCATCGCTCTCCTCGCGCGATAGCCGCAGGTCTTCCGCGCTCAGGCAGAAGGTCCAGGGCTTGAGGGTCGGCTCGTCGACCAGGAAGCGCGGGCGGAAGCGGGTCGAGGCCACCACCCGCACGTGATCGGGCAGGTTCTCGATCAGGTAGCGAACCCCATGCGGCAAGGCGGCGTGGCGGATGCGGTGGAAATCGTCGAGGAACAGGTACAAGGGGCCTTCCAGGCGACGCAGGTCGGCGAGGAAGGCATCCAGGATACCCTCCAGCGGCACCGCGACGTCGGTGCCGAGCAGATTGGCGGTATTGCCGCCGAATGCCGGGACCACTCGCTGGATGCTCGCCAGCAGGTACTGGATCAGACGCTGCGGTTCGCTGTCGGTCTCGTCGCAGGACAGCCATGCCACCGCCGCGCCCTGCTCCAGCAGGCGCAGGCGCAACTGGCAGAGGATGGTGCTCTTGCCGAAGCCGGCCGGCGCGCTGAGCACCATCGCGCGTCGCCCGCGGGCCTCGTACAGGCGGTCGATCAGCGCCTGGCGGGGCAGCAGCGGCAGCCCTCCGGCGCCTGGCGGGAACAGCTTGGTCTGCAACAGCGGAATGGTGCTGGCGGGAACACCGTCGCGATGGCCCATGGTCAGAGCAGGCTCAGCTCGCGGGCTCGCCGGATCGCCTGGGTGCGATTGCGCACCTTGAGCTTTTCGTAGATGTTGTGCAGATGCCATTTGACGGTCCCCAGGGCCAGCGACAGGCGCTGGCCGATTTCTTCGTTGGATAGGCCCTGTGCGGCCAGGCAGACCACTTCGCGCTCGCGCTCCGTCAGGCCTTCCTCGAGCGCATCCTGGGGCTTGCGCACGCCCTGCCCGGGCCAGATGCCGAGCAGGCCGCGAATGAAGGTCTGTAGCGCCGGCTGGCGCTCGGTGGATTCGAGTTGCTGGAGCAACTGGCGAATGCCGTCGCCTTCCTCGATGAAGAGGCTGCGCACCCCTTCCCGTTCGGCATTGATCAGGCATTCGCCGAGCAGGCTGTTGGCCCGTTCCTGGTAGCCCAGGCGCTGATAGCTGAGCGCCGCCAGGATATCCAGGCGCAGGCGCTGCAGGCCGTGCCAGCCGGGCTGCAAGGTGCCGCGCAACTGAGTGATCTCGTGCAGCGCCTCGCTGAAATGTCCTCGCCCCTGCAACAGGCGCACGCGGCTCACACCCAGCGACCAGTTGACCGGGTTGAAGGCCATGTTGCGGTAGTGTGCCGCCATCTTGTTCCAGTCCACGCTCTTCAACCGCTGCTCGGCGCGCTTCAGGCGGTCGGGGCCGCTGTCCTGGAGGATCAGGTTGATCTCTTCGGCCATGGCCTGGGCGAAGAAGCGCCACGACTGATTGCGCGAGGCCAGGGCCTGCATCGCCGCCAGGCTGGCCAGCGCCTCCTTCGGCCGTCCCAGCAGGCGCTGGGTGCGCGCCAGGCAGATCTGTCCCTGGGCATAGAAATCGATCGGATTGATCACATCCACATGCCCGAGCGCCCAGCCCAGGCGCTCTTCCAGCCCGTCCAGCTCGATCCTGTAGTAGGCGGTCAGGGCCTCGGTGATGGTCGGCAGCGCCAGCGCGCTCCTGGACTTCTCGAACAGCGGCCGGGCGCGCTGGCGGAGCCGCTCGATGAGCAGTTGCGCCTGTTTCACCTGGCCCTGCTCGAGTGCGAGGATCACCTCGACGTTGGCCAGTTGCATGTCCAGGTAGCGCCCTTCGAGGAAATGATTGCGCTGCTGCGCCAGCCCCAGCAGGCGCCGCGCCTGGTCGCCCTGGCCACGGACCACCTGGGCCAGCGCGGCAGTGATCAACACCGCCACTTCGAGGAAGGCAGCGTTCTGCCCGAGCTGGACTTCGACCCGGCGAGCCAGGGCGATGCACAGTTCCAGATCGTCCTTCTGCAACGCCACCACCGCCTTCACCGCCAGCGCGGAGAGGTACTGGTCGCCCATCGGCCCGTCGCCGCGGCTCTCCCCCCAGCGCGCCAGCAGTTCGTCGATGATCCGGTTGGCCTCGCCCAGGCTGAGGTCGCTGGCCCGCGACCAGACATCGGTAAGGACCAGGATCGGATAGCGCTCGGCGATTTCGTCCGGCACATGCTTGCGCCAACGGTAGATCAGGCTGAGCTGGCCGCGGTTGATCAGCTCCAGTCCGCATCCGTCGACCAGCGCGGCGATCATCTCCGGGTCTTCCGCCGCACAGGCATGCTCGATGGCGAACGTCGGCATGTGGTGGTTGGTGAACCACAGGCTGGCGTTGAAATGCAGTTGCTTGAAACGGTCCGGATCGGAGTCGCGCAGGCGGTTGCGGAGGAAATCGGCGAACAGCAGGTGGAAGCGATACCACTGGCGTTCGCGATCCAGCGGCAGGAGGAACAATTGCATGGACTCCAGGCGCTCCAGCAGCGCCTGGCCGTCCTGGCGCCCGGTCAGGGCGTTGGCCAGGTCGCCGCTCAATTGGCTGGCAACGCCAAGGGCCAGCAGCGCTTCCTGCAGGTCGCCAGGCAAGCGTTCGAAGACCGCCGCCAGCAGATAGGCGCTGACCGCCTGCTTGTCGCCGTCGAGCAGGGCCATTTCCTGCACCTGCGGTTGCTGGCGCAGCCACAGGCTGACGAGATGCACGCCCACCACCCAGCCTTCGGTCTGGCTATAGAGCGCCTTCAGGCAGGGCTCGTCCAGATAGAGACCGCTGCGCTCGAGGTATTCGCGGGTTTCCTCGAAGCCGAGGCGCAGCTCCTCGAGGCCGATTTCCAGCAACAGCCCCTTGGCCCGCCAGGTAGCCAGGCTCAGCGCCGGCTGCGAACGCGTGCCCAGGGCCAGGACCAGCCTGGGCGGCGCGTACTGCACCAGGCGGTTGAGGCCGGTGAAGATGTCCGGGTTGCTAACCAGGTGCAGGTCGTCGAGCACCAGCAGCAACGGCCGCGCATAGCGATCGAGATCGCCGAGCAGGCTTTCGATCACCGCCACCACCGGGACCCGCATGGTGTTCTGCAGGTAGGTCTGGGCGTCGTCGCCAAGCTGCGGCACGGCTTCGCCCAGCGCCTCGATCAGCTGCCGGCAGAAACGGGCGGGGTCGTCGTCTTCTTCGGCAAGCGAGAGCCAGGCCACCGCCTGGTCTGCTACAGTGCGCTCCCTGGCCAGGGCGGCGAGCGCGCAGGTCTTGCCGAAGCCGGCAGGTGCGGAAAACATCAGAACGCGTGAATGGGGATTGCGATCCAGCAGGTTGCGGATCGCGGGGCGAAGAGAATATTCGGCTGGCACCTGAGGCGGCACTATTCTGGAGCGCGAAAGGCTGCCGGCTGCTGGATCCTGTACTGCATCCACGGCCTGTATCCCTGTGTCATTATCATTGTGGTACGGAGCCAAATCTCCGTGGGATATTTCCATAATTAGCAGATCACCCTTCTTACGTAAACTGAAGAAATGGCTCTAGGATCGACGATTCCGGCGAACTAGAATTCCTGACTGTCCCACTACCCCCACTTTCCATGCCCAGTTGTCATGTTCACCCCCTGCCCTACCATAGCGACCCAAGCTGTCTCTTTGCCATCATCCATGAGGCGCCCGGTGCGGTGATGCTCGATTCGGGTCGCCCCATCGCTACCCGTGGACGCTATGACCTTATGAGCGCCTGGCCATTGGCAGAACTGGCGCCGCTGCCCGACGAATCGGCCAACCGCTTCTTCGCCCGCCTACGCGAAGCGGCCGGAAGCCTGGGCCCCGCGCAGCTGCCAGCGCCGTACGAACTGCCCTTCGCCGGCGGTCTGCTGGGCTATTTATCCTACGACCTGGGTCGGCGCATCGAGCGCATCGGCGAACACGCCCGCGATGACCTGGGCCTGCCGCTGGCCTCCGTCGGCCTGTATGCCTGGGCGCTGATCAGCGACCACCAGGCCGGCACCAGCCAACTGGTATTCCACCCGCGATTGGACGAGCGCGAACGCCAGCGCCTGATCGCCCTGTTCAGCGAGGAAGCGCAAGGCACGGCCGGCAACTTCAAGCTTCTGGGAAAATTCCGACGGAGCATCAGCGCATCCGACTATCGGCAGGCGATCCGCCGCATCCAGGACTACATCCAGGCAGGCGACTGCTACCAGGTGAACTATAGCCAGCGCTTCCAGGCCGCTTGCAGCGGCTCGCCGTGGCCGGCCTATCGCACCCTGCGCGAGGCCTGCCCGACGCCGTTCTCCGGCTACCTGCGACTGGCCGACGGCGCGATCCTCAGCCTGTCGCCGGAGCGCTTCCTCAAGCTCGGCAAGGGCAAGGTGGAAACCCGGCCGATCAAGGGCACCCGCCCGCGCGGCAAGACGCCCGAGGAGGACATGGCGCTGGCGGCGTCGCTGCTGGCCAGCCCCAAGGACCGCGCGGAAAACCTGATGATCGTCGACCTGCTGCGCAACGACATCGGACGCAGTTGCCAACCTGGCAGCGTACGAGTACCGGAGCTGTTTGCCCTGGAAAGCTATCCCAACGTGCATCACCTGGTGAGCAGCGTCACCGGCGAACTGGCGCCGGGCAAGGACGCCCTCGACCTGCTGGAAGGCAGCTTCCCCGGCGGCTCGATCACCGGCGCGCCGAAGATTCGCGCCATGCAGATCATCGACGAGCTGGAACCGAGCCGACGCGGCATCTACTGCGGCAGCCTGTTCTACCTCGACGTGCGCGGCGAGATGGACAGCTCGATCGCCATCCGCACCCTGCTGGTCAGGGACGGCCAGGTCAGTTGCTGGGGCGGCGGCGGCATCGTCGCCGACTCGCACTGGGAGGACGAGTACCAGGAAACCCTGGACAAGGTCCGGGTGCTGCTGGAAACCCTGGAAGGAATGGCCGGGACAGCGTCCCCGGAATAGAAAAGAGCCCGCGTTCCGCGGGCTCTTTCATCGGCGGCGCGGCTACAGGCTCAGCGAACGGCTGGAAGCCTTGAGGAACTCGCGCTTGAGGTCTTCGTAGGTATGCACCGCGGGGAACTGGGGAAACTCGCGGATCACGTTTTCCGGGGCATGGAACAGGATGCCGGCGTGGGCCTCGGAAAGCATGGTGGTGTCGTTGTAGGAATCGCCGGCGGCGATCACCCGATAGTAGAGGCTCTTGAAGGCGATCACCGACTGCCGCTTGGGATCCTTCTGGCGCAATTGATAGCCGACCACGCGGTCGCTGTCGTCGATCTCCAGCTTGTGGCACAACAGGGTCGGGAAGCCCAGCTGGCGCATCAGCGGCTGGGAGAACTCGTAGAAGGTGTCGGAGAGAATCACCACCTGGAAGCGCTCGCGCAGCCAGTCGACGAATTCCACCGCCCCCTCCAGCGGCTTCAGGGTGGCGATCACCTCCTGGATGTCGCCCAGCTTCAGGCCATGTTCGTCGAGGATGCGCAGGCGCTGCTTCATCAGCACGTCGTAGTCCGGAATGTCCCGGGTGGTCGCCTTCAAGGCGTCGATACCGGTTTTTTCCGCGAACGCGATCCAGATTTCCGGAACCAGCACGCCTTCCAGGTCAAGACAGGCAATTTCCACAGGACTCTCCTCGAAATTCTCTGAACGATGGGGTGACGACGGACGCGGCACTCTAGCCCCTCGCCGAGGGCAAGGCAACGCCGGCTTATTCCTGGAATCAAGGTCGACAGGGGTAAATGGTTATTTAGGGCCATATGCCGCCCTTTGCTACCATTCCCGCCACAGAGCGCAACAGCGCCGCCCAGCACCAGGACCCCAGCCCGATGAGCCAGCCTTTCGACCTTCCCGCCCTCGCCTCCAGCCTTGCCGACAAATCCCCCCAGGACATCCTGAAAGCCGCCTTCGAGCACTTCGGCGAGGAGCTGTGGATCTCCTTCAGCGGCGCCGAGGACGTCGTCCTGGTAGACATGGCCTGGAAGCTCAACCGCAACGTGAAGGTGTTCAGCCTCGACACCGGTCGCCTGCACCCGGAAACCTATCGTTTCATCGACCAGGTCCGCGAACACTACGGCATCGCCATCGACGTGCTTTCCCCCGACCCGCGCCTGCTCGAACCCCTGGTGAAGGAAAAGGGCCTGTTCAGCTTCTATCGAGACGGCCACGGCGAGTGCTGCGGCATCCGCAAGATCGAACCGCTCAAGCGCAAGCTCGCCGGCGTGCGCGCCTGGGCCACCGGCCAACGCCGCGACCAGAGCCCCGGCACGCGCAGCCAGGTGGCGGTGCTGGAAATCGACGGTGCCTTTTCCACGCCGGAAAAGCCGCTGTACAAATTCAACCCGCTGTCGTCCATGACCAGCGAGGAGGTCTGGGGCTATATCCGCATGCTCGAACTGCCCTACAACAGCCTGCACGAACGCGGCTATATCAGCATCGGCTGCGAACCCTGCACCCGTCCGGTGCTGCCCAACCAGCACGAGCGCGAGGGCCGCTGGTGGTGGGAGGAAGCCACCCACAAGGAGTGCGGGCTGCACGCCGGCAACCTGATCAGCAAGGCCTGAAACCGTCGATAGAGCGTATGCAATCGGGGTAAATTGCAGGTCGAACCCCGAGCGGAGACCCAGCATGCGCATCACCATGGTCAAGAAAGTCCTCGCCAACGGCGAGGACTGCCGCAAGTGCAAGGAAGTCCGGCAACGCCTGGAACAAGGCGGCTACCTGCCGCGCATCCATCGCACCCTGGTGGCCGACGAACGCGACCCGAACAGCGCAGGCTGGATGGTCGCCGCCCAATATGGCGTAGAGACCGCGCCGTTCTTCGTGGTTCGCCACGACGACGGGCGCGAACAGGTCTACACCGTGTTCATGAGCTTCCTCCATGAAGTCCTCGAACCGCGAGCCGAGCAGTCCGCGGACGCTGATCGCGAAGCGCTGGCCAGGCTGGCCGGTCGCGACAATCTCGACATGCTCTGAGGGCCAGCCATGAAAAAGCCCGGCACCAGGCCGGGCTTTTTCATGGGCCGAGGCGATCAGTAGACCGGCAGTTCGATGCCGTCGAACAACTCGTCCAGCTCGGCCTTGTTGTGGCATTGCACGGCCTTGGCCAGCAGCTCGCGGGTCAGGTGCGGAGCGAATTTCTCGATGAAGTCGCACATGAAGCCGCGCAGGAAGGTGCCGCGGCGGAAGCCGATCTTGGTCACGCTGGACTCGAACAGGTGGCTGGCGTCGAGGATCACCAGGTCGTTGTCGAGCTTCGGATCGACCGCCATGTGCGCCACGATGCCGACCCCCAGGCCCAACCGCACGTAGGTCTTGATCACGTCGGCATCGGCCGCGGTGAATACCACCTTGGGCACCAGGCCGCGCTGGCTGAAGGCTTCGTCGAGCTTGGAGCGGCCGGTGAAGCCGAACACGTAGGTGACGATCGGCTGCTCGGCCAGGGCTTCCAGGGTCAGTTTCGGCAGCTTGGTCAGCGGATGCCCGTGGGGCACGATGACGCAGCGATTCCAGCGGTAGCAGGGCATCATGATCAGGTCGCCGAACAACTCCAGCGCCTCGGTGGCGATGGCGAAGTCGACGGTGCCGTCGGCGGCCATTTCGGCGATCTGCATCGGCGTGCCCTGGTGCATGTGCAGGGAGACGTCCGGGTACTGCTTGATGAAGCCGCTGATCACGTTGGGCAGCGCATAGCGCGCCTGGGTGTGGGTAGTGGCGATGGACAGCGTGCCCTTCTTCTCGTTGGAGAATTCCTGGGCGATCTGCTTGATGCTCTCGACCTTGCGCAGGATCTCGCCGGCGGTATGGATGATCCGCTCCCCCGCCGGCGTCACCCGGGTCAGGTGCTTGCCGCTGCGAGCGAACACCTCGACGCCCAGTTCGTCCTCCAGCAGGCGGATCTGCTTGCTGATGCCCGGCTGCGAAGTATAGAGGCTCTGCGCCGTGGCGGAGACGTTGAGGTCGTGGTGCGCAACCTCCCAGATATAGCGCAATTGCTGAAGCTTCATGGAGATTCCTCGAAAAGGTTGTCGCGACCGGCGATCAAGAACCGAAGGTATATAACCATATTAATGGTTTGAGGAATAAAATTAGACGTTTTTTTTGATTTTGCACGCTTTTTCACCAGCCGACCGCTGGCCTACAGGTCGCGACTACGGTGCTGCAACATCGGCACCAGATACACCGGTACCTCCGCCAGTTGCACCAGACGCGCGGCAGTCCGGCCCAGCGGCGTGTCGAGCTGGGTGCCGTGGCTATGGCTGCCGGCGACGATCAGGTCCACGGCCAGCTTTTCCGCCTCATCGAGGATCATCTGCGGCGGGTCGCCCTGCACCACCCGCACGCTCTTGACCAGCGCCGCATCCTGGGGCAACTCGCCGAGTTCATCGCGAAACCCTTCCAGGACCCGCTTCTCGATGCTTTCCATGACGTTGTCCAGCCCTTGCGCCCGCAGGTCCTGGAGACGCTCAGTGTCAAGGTAGGTCTGCAGGACCGACTCGGCGAACAGCCCGAGGGGCTCCACCACATGGACGACATAGAGCTCGGCGTTGTAGGCGCGGGTCAGCGACAGGGCGTGTTGCAGGACATAGGGAGCATAGAGCCCCAGATCGGTGGCGTAGAGAATCGAACGAATCATGCGGCCTCCTCGACAGCCTGCGCGGCGGGCCTCATTAGCAGATTAGCAGCAAGCATCCATTCTCCTAGCGTTCCCTGCTGTTTCGGGCTTTTTCCGGCCCGTTGGGGTAAATCCCTTTTCTCCCTGCGAGCGCGGCGCCGGCTGGTCGCCGCGCTCGGCCCTTCAGCGCGGTTGTGCTTCGAGGAAGCGCAACGCCTGGTACAGCGCCTCGACCCTGGGCATCCGGTAGCCCGCAGCAGCAGCGCGGGCCAGGGGCGCGGCATAGATCGCCGCCAGCTCCAGTGGCCGCCCATGGGCGAAGTCGTGGTACATGCTCGGCCGATAGTCGGGCATCCGCTCGGTCGCCGCCAGCAGTTGGTCCGCATAGCCCTCAGGCAGGATGAAGCCGCAGGCGCCGGCAGCACCGATGACTTCCTCCATGATCGCGTCGATCAGCGACCGACTGTCCGCGTTGGCCATCAGCGGCGCGGTGCTGCTCTTCAGCAATACCGACAGCCCGTTGTAGGGGATGTTCCAGACCAGCTTCTGCCAGCGCGCCTGCTCCAGGTCGGGCATCGCCGTGGACTCCAGCCCGGACTCGCGGAACAGCGCGGCACCCTCCTCGACGATCTCGCGCCGGCGTCGCTCGTCGGCCGGTCCGGAATGATAGCCGAGATTCACTCCGCCGTAGGCCTGGTGCTCGATCACGCCCGGTTCGCCGCGATGCACACAGATGAAGCAGAGGCCGCCCAGCAGATGCAGGCTTTCCGGCAGCAGCGGCCGCAGCCGCTCCTCCACGCCCAGACCGTTCTGCAGCAGCAGAACCTTGGCTCCCGGCGCCGCCGCTGCGCGGATCAGGGGTGCCAGTTCGTGATTGCCGGTGGTCTTGGCGCCCACCAGCAACCAGTCGCAGGGCGGCATGTCCTGCGCCGAATGGTAGGCCTGGACCGGCGCCAGGCGCCGGAAGCCATGCACCGCACTATTCAGGCTGAGTCCGGCGCGATTGACCGCCTCGAACTCGCTGCGCAGGAGAAAATGCACGTCGTGACCGGCATGCGCCAGCATCAATCCATAGAAGCCGCCGATGGCTCCCGTACCGATGACGCCGATCCGTTGCTGCTTTGAATCCATCAGGGCAACTCCTCAGGTAAAGCGGTCGACCCCGCCAGCACCGCACCCCGCAAGGCTTCCTGGTGCAGCGGAACGTTCAGTGCGCCATGGAAGCGGCCGTCGCGGACCATGAACAGGGCCGGCAGGTGAAAGACGCCGTAGCGTTCCACCAGGCCGCCATTGCGGCCGGCGTCCACCCAGCACAGGCGCTCGATGGGCAGGTCCATCGCGGGGAGATGGCGCCGGGCCCAGCGGCACGACGCGCAGCCTTCGCTGGTGAATACCAACAGCGAAACCCCTTCCAGGGCAAGCAACTGTCGGTCGGCGTCCAGATCGGTGAGTTCCAGGGACGGCACGCTGCTGACCTCGATAGAAAGGAAGAAATGGGGCCCGACCATCATCCGTAGGCTTCGGCTCCTGCGATAGCGCTGGCGCCCTCCTCGGCCAGCGGATACGCGCAAGGCGCGCCCCTCCGCAGCACCTGCACAATATCGTCCGCGGCGGCCTCACCTGCAACTCCGCTGGCAGCCTTGGCCCGGAGCAACGAAGAAAACGTGCGCAGAGCGGGGAAAACACCGGCGAACCGCGTCCCGCCCATTGTCTAGGCCCGGCCCGACACGTTAAGGTTCGTCTCCCCGTTTGCGAACTTCATGCCTGCGCCCTTTCGCAGGGGGCCTCCCGGCGGCCGGCGCCCGTGACCTGATTGAGTACCACGATGGCTGATTTACAGATCGACGACCTTAACGTTGCCTCCAACGAGACCCTGATCACGCCGGAGCAGCTCAAGCGTGAAATTCCCCTGACCGACAAGGCCCTGCAGACCGTGGCCCATGGTCGCCAGGTGGTGCGCGACATCCTGGATGGCAAGGACCACCGTCTGTTCGTGGTGATCGGCCCCTGCTCCATCCACGACATCAAGGCCGCCCACGAATACGCCGACCGCCTCAAGGCGCTCGCGGCCGAAGTGGCGGATACGCTGTTCCTGGTGATGCGCGTGTACTTCGAGAAGCCGCGTACCACGGTGGGCTGGAAAGGCCTGATCAACGATCCGTACCTGGACGACTCGTTCAAGATCCAGGATGGCCTGCACATCGGTCGCCAACTGCTCCGCGACCTCGCCGAGAAAGGCTTGCCCACCGCCACCGAAGCGCTCGACCCGATTTCCCCGCAGTACCTGCAGGACCTGATCAGCTGGTCGGCGATCGGCGCCCGTACCACCGAATCGCAGACCCACCGCGAGATGGCCTCCGGCCTGTCTTCCGCGGTCGGCTTCAAGAACGGCACCGATGGCAGCCTGACCGTGGCGATCAATGCCCTGCAGTCAGTCTCCAGCCCGCATCGCTTCCTCGGCATCAACCAGCAGGGCGGCGTATCCATCGTCACCACCAAGGGCAACCGCTATGGTCACGTGGTGTTGCGCGGCGGCAACGGCAAGCCGAACTACGATTCGGTCAGCGTCGCGCTCTGCGAGCAGGACCTGAACAAGGCGAAAATCCCGCTGAACATCATGGTCGACTGCAGCCACGCCAACTCCAACAAGGACCCGGCCCTGCAACCGCTGGTGATGGACAACGTCAGCAACCAGATCGTCGAAGGCAACAACTCGATCGTCGGCCTGATGGTGGAAAGCCACCTGGGCTGGGGCAGCCAGCCGATTCCGAAGGATCTCGACCAACTTCAGTACGGCGTCTCCATCACCGATGCATGCATCGACTGGGCGACCACCGAGAAGAGCATCCGCAGCATGCACGCCAAGCTCAAGGACGTGCTGCCGAAACGCCAGCGCGGCTGAGCGAGGCGGAAACGAAAACGCCGGGCTGATGCCCGGCGTTTTTCATTGCGCACCTGCTCAGGCGGCCGGATCGGCCTGACGCTGGCGACGCTCGATGTAACGCTCCACGTAGGAGCAGGACGGGATCACGCTGTAGCCCATGCGGTCGGCGTACTGCAGGGCGTGTTCGGTCAGCGCGGCGGCGATACCGCGACCCCGCAGCGAATCCGGTACGAAGGTCCGGTAGATGTCCAGCGTCTGCTTGCCCAGGTCCATATACGCCAGATAGGCACGATGGCCATCCACCGTCGTCTCGAACTGATGGCCGCCCACGTCATGATGGATGGACAGGGACTCGCTCACTTTGGATCTCCTCAACGGGTTCGTAACCCGACCCGCGCCTGATTGATAGGGTTCCTCGCGAGGATGCCCCCGCGTACCGGCCTTCAGCAGGCCGCCGGATAACTTCGTCCGTTCTCGTCCCGGCGGCTGAGCGCGCCTGGCGGACATCCTCGAAACGGGTGACCTGCACCGCATGCAAGGCCGGACTAACGATAGGGCCCATATTGCTGTCTTCCCCGGCCAGACTCAACCGTTTCTTCTGCCAGGAACGCGCAGGCGTCACTGGAGCCCTGCTCGGGAGGCCCGCGCAAGCACAATCGCGCATGACCCGCGGGTCAGCCAAAGCGCTTTACGCCGACGACGCCCATCAGTAAGGTCTGCGCCACTCCACCAAAAGGAATCCTGCCATGAGCGAGTTGATCAGCTACCAGTTCGAAGACGGCATCGCCACCCTGACCCTCAACAACGGCAAGGTGAACGCCATCTCCCCGGCGGTGATCGACGCCTTCAACCAGGCTCTCGACCAGGCCCTGCAGGACAAGGCCGTGGTCATCGTCACCGGCCAGCCGGGCATCCTCTCCGGTGGCTACGACCTGAAGGTCATGACCTCCGGCCCGGAGAATGCCGTCAACCTGGTCGCCGCCGGCTCGACCCTGGCTCGCCGCCTGCTCTCCCATCCCTATCCGGTGATCGTCGCCTGCCCCGGGCACGCGGTAGCCAAGGGCGCCTTCCTGCTGCTCTCGGCCGACTACCGGATCGGCGTCGACGGGCCGTTCCAGATCGGCCTGAACGAAGTCGCCATCGGCATGACCATGCACCATGTCGGCATCGAACTGGCCCGCGATCGCCTGCGCAAGTCGGCGTTCACCCGCTCGGTCATCAATGCCGAGATGTTCAGTCCGGCCGCTGCGGTGGATGCCGGCTTCCTCGACACCCTGGTCAGCGCCGACCAGTTGCAGGAAAGCGCGCGTGCAGCGGCCCAGCAGTTGAAGAAACTCAACATGACCGCGCATCGCAATACCAAGCTCAAGGTGCGCAAGGCACTGCTGGAAACCCTCGACCAGGCGATCGAGCTGGACAAGAAGCACCTGGGCTAAGGCCCGCGCCAGCGAAAGCCCGGTTGGTACCGGGCTTTTTTGCGCCCAATAATTACTTATTACGCAAAGGTAACTCTCCCTAACTGCTATTTTTAAAAAATTATTACGGATTATCCTGGTGACATTCCCAAGGAAAACCGGAGGTCATCATGAAACGCAACGTCTTCGCCGCCATTCTCCTCGGCATGGCTACCACCCTCGCAGTGCAAGCCAGCTTCGCCGACGAATCCAGCCTGATGGAAAACCGCATGGTCCAACTGAACCAGCACGCCATCGAGCAGGCCCAGCAGCAACAGGCCACGGCGCCAACCGCGAGCGACACCGATGCGCAGGGTTGAACGCCGCCTGCCAGGAACGTTTTTCTTTTCCCCGCAACCCTGAAAAGCCCGGCTCACGCCGGGCTTCTCGTTCAGGCCAGCTTTTCCTCGGCCGCCACGCCCTTGCGATAGACCTCGTAGAGAATCACCGGGATCTCCAGGTCGCCCAGGTGGCGAACCACCAGCGGCTTGACCTCGGACCAGTCCAGCCCGCCCACTCCCGTCGCCACGCAGGGCAGAGCCAGGCTGCTCACCCCTTCGCTGCGCACATAGCGGGCCAGCTCGCGCAGGGCATGGCCGACATCCTCCAGGCTCGCCTTGCCCGGCTTGGCGCTGCGACCGCTGTGCAGCATGCCCTGGGTGATCAGGTTGACGATGCACTGGGTCTTGCCCTGCTCGTCGACCCCGGCCCAGACCCAGATGCCGCCCGGCTCGGGCGCCCTGGCATGGGCGGCATGCCGGTAGTCGCGAACCATCGACGGCCAGCGTTCGCGCAAGGCGAGGGCCAGGCCGCTGTCGAAATGGTCCTGGGGCGCGATGCCGTGGGCGATCACCTGGGCCCCGGAAAGCAGAATGTCACCTTCAACTTCACGAATCATGAGCGTTTCCTTCTTGGCTTCGGGACAGGCGCTTCGTGCGCCGCCCTGCATCTTTCACCGTACGCCTTGCCCGCCGGCGCCAGTTGATGCGTATCAAAGACGGCCGGTCCCATCCGCTACGGGCCGACTAGACTGCATGCGAGGGAACCTTGGAGGCGCCTCTCCATTGGATTCCAGCCTCGTGCCGTCTCATCCATGACAAGGAAACAACCGCCATGCCGAAATGGATTGCACTTTGCCTGATCCCGCTGTTGGCAAGCTGCGCCACCTGCCGCCAGGACAGCGACAGGGAAAAACTGCTGTACGAGAACGACATGCTGCAGGCGAAACTGATCATCGTCGCCAACGACCGCGATCGCCTGCCGCTGGCCCAGGCCCTGCTGGAGCGCGCGGCGCGCGACGACCGCAGCGGCGAGGCGGACTTCTACCAGGCCGTGCTGATCGCTCGCCGCGACGGCCAGGCCAGCGATTGCGAGCGCATCACCCGCCTCCTCGAACGTTCCGCCGAGCGACGCTACCCGCTGGCCAACGCAATGCTCTACAAGATCTACGCCGAGCCCTTCCTGTTGCCGCGCGCCGACATTCCCAAGGCCGAGACCTATCGCCAGGCCTACGCCGAGCTGCCGGTCGCGCGCAGCGGCTACCCCTCCTTCGAGCGAGCCCGGCAGGTGGTCGATCGCCTGCTCGCGCCGACTTCGTCCTGATCCATCGGGCCCGAACCCGGGCCCCGCAACCCGTACCGGTCGTTCGGCCAAAGCATCATTTCTGTCGATAGTTAATAGCGCGACAATTCGTTATCCAATCGAATTCTTCTCCGCGATCCTATGCCCATCCGAGGTATCGATCACGGAAGCCGCCATGAAACGTCGCAGCCCACGCCATTACGCCCGCAACACCGCCCTGGCCACCCTGGGTCTGTACGCCATCCTCATGCTGGTCGTGTTGAGCCTCGTCGCCGGTGCCGAAAGCGCCAGGAACGCCACACCGGACAACGACACCGCCACGACCTTCTCCAACCAGATCGGCCAGGCCCTGCCAGGCCTGCTCTCGGGGTTGAACAGTCGACGCGCCGGTTGAACGCCGGCTTCTTTCCCGGGAAACAGCATGAGAAGGCAAACACGGAAATTCTGGATCGTCGCCGCCCTGGCGATATTGACCAATGGCTACTCGCTACTCGGCCTCGCCCAAGGCTCGGCAGGCGCACTGGCGCGCACCATCGAATGCAACCAGGCGATGGTCCGCGCGCTGGCGGCCAACCTGGCGCTGAAGCTGCAGAGCGGCACCCCGCCGGCACGCCCGCAGCGCTGGATCCCGGAGCGCTTCATCCTCGACTGCCCGGCCTGAAACGAAAACGCCGCCAACCCCGGGAGGCTGGCGGCGCTCGCATGGCGCGGGGCCGGCTCAGGCGCCGGTCGGCTGGCGCGCGACGAAACGCATCATCCATTCGGCGACGACGGTGCCCTGGTGGTCCCCCGCCAGGCTATCGACCCCCTTGCGATAGAGTTCCTCGCCCAGGTGCTGCTGGCGCAGTTCGAGCAGTTCGCGGGAGTAGTCGTGGACGAACTCGGGATGCCCCTGGAAGCACAGCACCTGGTCGCCGATGGCGTAGGCGGCATAGGGACAGAAGTCGCTGGAAGCGATCACCCGCGCGTTTTCCGGCAGCCGGGTGACCTGGTCCTGGTGGCTGATCAACAGGGTCAGGTCCGGCAGCGCCGGGCTCATCCAGTCGGCCCGTTCGTTCAACTGGTACTGGTGGATGCCCATGCCCCAGCCCTGGCTGGCGCGCTCGGCCTTGCCACCGAGCAGCAGGGCCAGCAACTGGTGGCCGAAACACACGCCGAGGAGCTTGTCGCCGCGCTCGTAGCGGTCCAGGAGGAAGGTCTTCAGGGTCTGGATCCACGGGTCGGGACCGAAGGAGTCGGCCTTGCTGCCGGTCACCAGGTAGGCGTCGAAGCGCTCGTCGTCCGCCGGATAGCGCCCCTCCACCACGTTGTAGATGACGAATTCGGCGGCGATCGGTTGCTTGGCGAACAGTTGCTGGAACATCCGGCCGTAGCCTTCGTAGCGCTCGATCAGCTCGGGACGAAGGATATCGGTTTCCAGGATACAGATGCGGAGCGACATAAAGACTCTCTGAAGAAGTGGGGTTCTTGTCGTTTTCGTTTGATTTAATTAACACAGGAGCGCGGGCAAGGGAACCGTCGCCCTGGCCTCGAAAGGAATATCCGGACGATTCGCCAAAAAACAAGCAGCCGGCAGAAAGATTCCCGAGACGCCCAGCCGTAAAGAAATCTGCACAGGAGACGGAAGGACTCCCCATGCCCGGAACCGCCACGTAAACTGGCGGTTTTCCCGCGAGGCACACGCCATGTTGCTCAAGGCAGTACGTAACGGACTGGGTCAGGCGATTATCCTCGCCGACTTCGTCAGCCGCCCCCGCAAGCTGCAGCGCAGCGCCGAGGCTCAGGCCGAGGTCGAGCGGGCGCTGCGGAACCTGTCGCTCTACCAGTTCCGCGCCTGTCCGTTCTGCGTGAAGACACGCCGCGCCATGCACCGGCTGAACCTGCCGATGCAACTCAAGGACGCCATGAACGATCCGCAGGCCCGCCAGGCTTTGCTGGAAGGCGGCGGGAAGGTCAAGGTGCCGTGCCTGCGCATCGAGGAAAACGGCCAGGTGCGCTGGATGTACGAATCCAGCGAGATCATCGCCTATCTGGAAGGTCGTTTCGCCAACGCCTGAGCGGCCGATCAACGGCCCCCGGCCGCGTCCAGGGGCAGCCGGTGGATCAGGAAACGCGCCGGCACCTCGCCCTCGCGCCCCGGCAACAGGCGGTGGCGAATGCGGGATTCGCTGACATAGGCGCAACCCTGTCCGGTGACGGTCAGGTTGACCGGCGACTCCAGGCCGTCGCGTATCACTTCGATGCCGCGCCGCCCTGGAGCGAGCGGCTCGGCGATCCGCAGCACCTTGCCGGCGCCGCTGCGGATGGCGTTCTCCAGCACGATCAGCGAGCCGTCCGGAGCCAGCGCCATGCCGTCCGGATTCTCCAGCGTTCGGGGCAGCTCCATCTCGCGCAGCCGCGGACGCGAGGCGACCCCTTCGACGACATGGATCGCCCCGCTACCGAAGTTGCCGACCAGCAGGGTGTCGTCGTCCACCCGGACGATGCCCGCCGCGCCCAGGCCGCCGGGGCCGGCCAGGCGGCTGTCGCGCAGCAACACCTGGAACGCCGGTTCCCCGGGCCGCAACCGCATCAGGCTGCCATCCCGGGTTTCGCTCAGGTAGACCGTTCCGTCCGGCGCCACCGCGAGATCGTTGCCCATCCCGTCGCCGGGCAGGGTCAGATATCGGCGCACGGCACCGGTCGCGAGATCCAGGGCGAACACCCCATGCGGCCGGCGCCGGCCAGCGGGTAGGAAGTCCGGCGAATTGCCCCAGAGCAGGCCACGCGGCTCGTCCAGCCGCAGCGCGGTGGCAGCGAAGATCGCCAGGCTGCCGGCGAAGAAGGTTTCCCACTCGCCCCCGGGAGGCTTGCGCAGGATGCGCCCGCTGGTGACCAGGCCGACGTACAGCGTTCCATCGGCGGCATGGGCGATGCCGTTGGGATACCGGGCCCCCGCTGGCAGGACGATGCTCGTCGCGGCGCAGGACGGCTCGCGCTCGCCCGGCGCACGGGCGAAAACCGGCAAGACGGTCGCCGATACCATGGATACCAGCAGCAACACGGAAGCCTGTCGTCTCATCATGCTTTCTCCGTCGATGTGCGCCCTACCAGCGCGGGGTCCGGGCGCGCACCGTGAGCGGCGCCTCCAGCGTGGCGCACTCCTCTTCGGCGAGGTCCAGCGTCAGCGCCGCGAGGGCATCCTCGAGGTGATGCGGCCTGGACAGGCCGACGATCGGCGCGGCGACACCGTTCCGGCCAAGCAGCCAGGCCAGGGCGAGTTGCGCCGGTGGAAGCCCGCGGGCAGCGGCGAGTTTCTCCAACGCGCCAAGGGTCGACTCGACTTCCTCCCTGCCGCCGTACCAGCGCGGGGCCTGTTCGTCCGTCCGGGTCCGCAGCGTGCCGGCGCTTCGCGCTCCGGCCAGCAGCCCACGCGCCAGCGGCGACCAGGGCGTCAACGCGATCCCCTCTTCCCGGCACAGCGGCACGAGGTCCTCCTCGTCCTCGCGAACGATCAGGTTGTACTGGCTCTGCATCGAGATGAATTGCGCCAGGCCGTGGTGGCGCTGGAAGGCGAGCATCTTCATGAAGCGCCAGGCCGGCATCGACGAGGCGCCGAGGTAACGGACCTTGCCGACGCGCACCAGGCTGTCGAGGGTTTCGCAGGTTTCCTCGATCGGGGTGTCCGGATCGAAGCGATGGATCACGAAGAGATCCAGGTAGTCCGTACCCAACCGCCGCAGCGAGGCATCCACGCTGGCAAGCAGGTGCTTGCGCGACAAGCCGCAGGCGTTGGGCCTGTCGCTCATGGGAAAGAACGCCTTGGTGGCGATTACCAGGTCCTCGCGCTGCGCGAAGTCCCTGAGCGCACGCCCGAGGATCCGCTCGCTCTCGCCGGTGGAATAGATATCGGCACTGTCGAAGAAGTCGATCCCGGCTTCCAGCGCCTCGCGAATGAACGGACGCGCCCGTTCCTCGTCCAGCACCCACGGACGCCACGCCGGATCGCCATAGGTCATGCACCCCAGGCAGAGTCGGGAGACTTTCAGGCCGCTGTTGCCAAGACGGACATGCTGCATCGTACGACCTCGTCGGAAGGCTCTGAAAAGAGCGGTTTCCCCGGCCCACCCTGTTCATGAGCCAGGTTTCCCGACGATGCTATATTGCTGCCGAATAGCTAACTATCCTGGAAAAATCTCTTTCATTGATCGAGTTATTTTAATAATCCAATGAAGAAGCCCGATCTCGCCGGTCTCGCCGCCTTCGTCGCCATCGCTCGCGAACGCAGTTTCCGCCGCGCCGCCGCCACCCTCGGCGTAACCCCGCCGACGCTCAGCCACACCCTGCGCGAACTGGAAACCCAGCTCGGCATCCGCCTGCTCAACCGCACCACTCGCAACGTCTCGCCGACCGAAGCCGGCGAGCACCTGCTGGCACACCTGGACCCGGCGTTCGAAGACATCGCCGCCGCGCTGGACAGCCTTAACCGCTTTCGCGAAACGCCTCACGGCCTGGTACGAATCAACGCACCGCGAAACGCCATCGGTCTCGTCCTCGCGCCACGTTTCGGCGAACTGGCCCGCGACTATCCCGGCATCACCCTGGAAGTGGTGGCGGACGAGGGTTTCGCCAATATCGTCGAAGCCGGTTTCGACGCCGGCATCCGCCTCGGCGAAGACCTCCAGCACGGCATGCGCGCCGTGCGGGTCGGCCCGGACCTGCGCTTGGCCATCGTCGCGACCCCGGCCTACTTCCGACGGCAAGGCAGGCCGGGTAGCCCGGAGGAATTGCTCGGCCACCGTTGCATCGGCTGGCGCAAGGTGTCTTCCGGAGAGCTGTACAAATGGCAATTCAGCAAGGGCACGAAAGCGCTTTCGGTGGCCGTGAGCGGACCGCTGGTCCTCGACGACCCGCGCCTGATGCTACAGGCGGCGCTGGCCGATGTCGGGATTGCCTTCGCCATCGAGGAGGAAGTCGCCGAGCACCTCGCCGCCGGCCGCCTGGAACGGGTCCTGGCGGATTGGTGCGCCCCCTTTCCCGGTTTCCATCTCTATTATCCGAACCGCCGCAACCACCCGGCGGCGTTGAGCGCCGTGATCGACCTGCTGCGCTACCCCGGCGAGGAACACCCAGGTCCCGCGTAGGCACATCGGCGGAAGCGCCCGTGGCGGCCTGGAGGCAAGCATGGAGGCTGGCCTGTATCGACGCACGGCGTAGGGCGGATAACCGCATCGCGGTTATCCGCCGAATCTCGGTATATCGGCGGATAGCGCCTGTGGCGCTATTCGCCCTACCAATGGCGGCTGGAGGCAAGGGCCTGTACCGACGCGCGGCGTAGGGCGGATAACCGCATCGCGGTTATCCGCCGAACCTCGGCATATCGGCGGATAGCGCCCATGGCGCTATTCGCCCTACCCGTGGCGGCCTGGCTGGCAAGAACCAGGGGATACCGGGGTGGCGTCATCCGCCGCGGTACGCAACCACGAGAAAGCCGGCCCGAAGGCCGGCTCTCCATGCGACGCCAGGACTCAGAACAGCTCGCCCTTCGCCGCCTTCTCCAGCAACAGCGCCGGCGGCTCGAAGCGCTCGCCGTACTGTTCGACCAGGTATTGGGCGCGGGCGATGAAGTCCTTCAGGCCGTACTGGTTGATGAACTGCAAGGCGCCCCCGCTCCAGGCGGCGAAACCGATACCGAAGATCGAGCCGATGTTCGCGTCGGCGGTGGAGTGCAATACCCCCTCCTCCACGCAACGCACGGTCTCGATAGCCTGGATGAACAGCAGGCGGTCGCGTACGTCCTCGGCGGATATTTGCGCATCGGGCTTCTCGAAGCGGCTCTTGAGTTCCGCCCAGAGATGTTTCCTGCCGTTCGCCGGGTAGTCGTAGAAGCCGGCGCCGGCCGCCTTGCCCGGGCGCTTGTACTCATTGACCATCAGGTCGATCACGGCGAACGCAGGATGCGTCGGCAGAGCCTTGCCCTCGGCCTCGAGGTCGCGGGCGGTCTGGTTACGGATGTGGGTCATCAGGCTCAGGGAGACTTCGTCGGAAATCGCCAGCGGCCCCACCGGCATACCGGCCTGGCGCGCCTGGTTGTCGATCATCGCGGCGCTCACGCCTTCGCCGAGCATGGCGATGCCTTCGTTGGTGAAGGTGCCGAATACCCGCGAGGTGAAGAAGCCGCGGCTGTCGTTGACCACGATCGGCGTTTTCTTGATCTGCAGCACGTAGTCGAAACCGCGTGCCAGGGTTTCGTCACTGGTCTTTTCGCCGCGGATGATCTCCACCAGCGGCATCTTGTCCACCGGGCTGAAGAAGTGCAGGCCGATGAACTTCTCCGGCCGCGCCACCGCCTGGGCCAGACCGGTGATCGGCAGGGTCGAGGTATTGGACGCCACCACCGCATCGGCCAGGGCATGCTTCTCGGCCTCGGCGGTGACCTTGCCTTTCAGCGCGCGGTCCTCGAAGACCGCCTCGATGATCAGGTCGCAGCCTTCGAAGTCGGCTTCGCTGACGCTCGGCACGATCCGCGCGAGGAAGGCGTCGCGCTTCTCGGCGGACAGGTGCCCGCGCGCAACTTTCTTGTCCAGCAGCCTGGCCGAATAAGCCTTGCCCTTCTCCGCCGCTTCCAGCGAGACGTCCTTGAGCACCACCTCGATGCCGGCCGCCGCCGATACGTAGGCGATGCCCGCGCCCATCATCCCGGCGCCGAGCACGCCGACCTTTTTCGTCGCCCGCACCGGATACCCCTGCGGCCGCGACTTGCCGGCGTTGATCTCGTTGAGCTGGAACCAGAAGGTGCCGATCATGTTCTTCGCCACCTGGCCGGTGGTCAGCTCGGTGAAATAGCGCGCCTCGATCAGTTGCGCGGTGTCGAAATCGACCTGGGCGCCCTCCACTGCCGCGCACATGATCTTCTCGGGCGCCGGGAAGCAACCCTTGGTCTTGTCGCGCAGCACCGACGGTGCGATGGCCAGCATCTGCGCCACGTTGGGACTGGCAGGCGTACCGCCGGGAATCTTGTAGCCGGCGCTGTCCCAGGGCTGCTTCGCCGCCGGGTTGGCGAGGATCCAGGCGCGGGCCTTCTCCAGCATTTCCTCGGGGCTGTCGACCAGTTCGTGGATCAGCCCGGCCTTGAGCGCTTCCGCCGGACGCACCTTCTTGCCTTCGGCGAGGTACGGCAGGGCTTTCTCCAGGCCAAGCAGGCGCACCATGCGCACGATCCCGCCGCCGCCCGGCAACAGGCCGAGAGTCACCTCCGGCAGGCCGAGCTGCACGCCGGGATTGTCCAGGGCGATGCGGTGGTGGCAGGCCAGGCAGATCTCCCAGCCGCCGCCCAGCGCAGCGCCGTTGATCGCGGCGACCACCGGCTTGCCGAGGGTCTCCAGGCGCCGCAGTTGGCCCTTGAGTTCGAGGATGCCCTGGTAGAAGGCCGGGGCGTCGGCCTTGGTGACCTTGATCAGCTCGTTGAGATCGCCGCCGGCGAAGAAGGTCTTCTTCGCCGAGGTCAGCACCACGCCGGCGATCCCCTCTTTCTCCGCCTCCAGCCATGCGATGGTCTTCGCCATCGCCTCGCGGTAGACACCGTTCATGGTGTTGGCGCTCTGCCCGGGCATGTCCATGGTCAGGACGACGACGTTGTCCTGGCCTTTTTCGTAACGGATAGCGTCAGTCATTCCGGTTCTCCCTTCACACGCGCTCGATGATGGTGGCGATGCCCATGCCGCCGCCTACGCAGAGGGTGGCCAGGCCGTAGCGCAGGTTGCGCCGCTCCAGTTCGTCGAGCAGCGTGCCGAGGATGATGCAGCCGGTGGCGCCGAGCGGGTGGCCCATGGCGATGGCGCCGCCGTTGACGTTGACCTTGCTTTCCGCCACGCCCATGTCCTTCATGAACTTCATCACCACCGAAGCGAACGCCTCGTTGACTTCGAACAGGTCGATGTCTTCCACCTTCAGGCCGGCCTTGGCCAGGGCCTTGCGGGTCGCCGGCGCGGGGCCGGTAAGCATGATGGTGGGGTCGGTGGAGGTCACCGCGGTAGCGACGATCCGCGCCCGCGCCTTCAGGCCCAGTTCGCGGCCCTTGGCCTCGGAGCCGATGAGCATGGCGCTGGCGCCGTCGACGATCCCCGAGCTGTTGCCCGGCGTATGCACGTGCTCGATGCGCTCGACCTGGCTGTACTTGCGCAGCGCGGTGGCGTCGAAGCCCATCTGCCCCATCATCTCGAAACTCGGTTTGAGCGCGGCGAGCCCTTCCAGGGTGGAGTCGGCGCGAATGAACTCATCGTGGTCGAGCAGGACGATGCCATTCTGGTCGGCGACCGGCACCAGCGACTTGCCGAACAGCCCTTCGGCGCGGGCCTTGGCGGCCTTCTGCTGGGAGCGCAGGGCGAAGGCATCGACATCGGCGCGACTGAAGCCTTCCAGGGTGGCGATCAGGTCGGCGCCGATCCCTTGCGGGACGAAGCTGGTGTGCAGGTTGGTTTCCGGATCCAGTGCCCAGGCGCCGCCGTCGGAGCCCATCGGCACGCGTGACATGGACTCGACGCCACCGACCAGGACCAGGTCCTCGAAGCCGGAGCGTACCTTCATCGCCCCCAGGTTCACCGCCTCCAGGCCGGAGGCGCAGAAACGGTTGATCTGCACGCCGGCAACCTGTTCGTCCCAGTCGGCCACCAGCGCCGCGGTCTTGGCGATATCGGCGCCCTGGTCGCCCACCGGCGTCACGCAGCCGAGCACGATATCGTCGACCTGGGCGGTATCCAGGTCGTTGCGCCGCTGGACCGCGCGCAACAGCCCGGCCATCAGGTTCACCGGCTTGACGCTGTGCAGCGCGCCATCCTTCTTGCCCTTGCCGCGGGGAGTACGCACGGCGTCGTAAATGAATGCGTCGGTCATGGCGGTCTCTCTTATCCTGTTCTCGTCCGGCCGAGCGGGCCTCCGCCTACCTTAAACAGGCTCGCCGGCGGGACAATGACCGAACCGCTCAGGCTGATTGACCGCCCAGCTCAGCCTGCAACGCCGGGAAGATAGCACCGTGCCATCTTTCGACCGGAAACCCGGACACCGGACGAACGGTCGAGACGCACGCCAGAGCCGTCACCACGCTGTCATATAGAGGGAATATGTCTAGACCGCAGCAGCTTGTATCCAAGTGGTCTAAGCCCGCGCAGGCCGGGGCTTAGACTGATTCATGCAAGCGTTCGAAAGGGAGGTCGACGCCGGGGATGCCGGGCCGACCGAAGAGTACGCCACTGCGTGGCAAGCCGTTCCGCCGGGCCGTAGCGCGGAGCAGGCAGCCACCCGACAACAAGAAAGGCAGACAGGCCATGTTGAACGAGCAGCCAAAAAGATGGCGGCAAGCGAGCCTCATCGTCTTCGCCACCACAGTCATCCTGATCCTTCCCAACCTTAACAGTCTGATCCGCTAGGGCACCTGCTGCCTGCACGCTGCGCACCGCCTCGCGGTCAGCGCAGCGCAGGCAGCCACCAGGTCAGCAGCAGCGGAATGAAGGCGAACGACAGCAGGGTCGAACACAGCACCAGGCTGGCGACCTGATCCGGCGAACGATTGCCGCGCAAGGCGTAGAGATAGTTGAACACCGCCACCGGCATCGACGACTGCACCACCAGCACCCCCTGCGCCAGCGGCGGCAATTGCAACGCCAGCGCCACCGACCAGCCCACCAGCGCCCCCAGCAGAAGACGCAAGCCGCCATAGAAAAAGCCATTGCCCAGTTGCCGCGGGCGGATGCTGGCCAGGGACACGCCGAGGGTGATCAGCATCAGCGGAATGGTCAGCCCGGCCATCAGGTCGACGGTATTCGCCATCCAGCGTGGCAGTTGCAGGTCGAGCCCCATCAACAACAAGGCCAGCAGCACGCTGAGCAGGATCGGATTGCCCAGCAGCGAGCGCCAGGAGCGCTCGCCGCTCATCCAGAACACGCCGAGGCTGAAGTTGCCGATCGACATGATCAGGTAGAACGCCACCGCCAGGGTCATCCCCGCCTCGCCGAACGCATACAGGCACACCGGCAGGCCCATGTTGCCGACATTCGGGAAGCTGTAGGCCGGCACCAGCACCTGCCACTCCTGGCGCCCGAGGCGCGCCGCCGCCCAGCCCAGCGCAGCCATGCAGACGCAGATCAGCGCGCTGGCCAGGGCCATCCGGCCGAAACTGTGCAGGTCCACCCGGGTATGCGCCAGGGTGGCGAGGATCAGGCATGGCGAACCGATGTTGAACACGATGCGCGAAACGAACTCGGTCGGATAGGCGTGTCCGAGACGGACCCAGACGTAACCGACACCGGCGCCGAACAGCACGGGCGCCATCACGGCGAACAACTCGGCGAGCACGGGAACCCCTTGGTTAGCCAGCTATGCAATGGCCCGCATGCTACCGCGAGGCCCCCGTTCCGTGCCAATCTCTCGCTCCATGCCATAACCGGCGGATGCACGAGGAACCCGCATGCCTGTCACTCTCCCGCGCCTGGCGTTGCTAGGTGCCCTGCTCTTCCCTGTGGCTGCCGCCTGGGCCGCCGAGCTCCGCCTGGAACTGCCGGGGGGCACGCAGACCTGGAGCAGCGAAGAACTGCTCAGGCATCCGCAGGCCCGCGACCTGGACATCCCGGCCGACGTCGCCTACCGCCGGAACATGCGCTACCGCGCCGTGCCACTGGCGGCCTTGTTGAAAGGCGTGCATCCCGAAGACCATTTGCAGGCCGTGGCCAGCGATGGCTTCGCCGCCGAGTTGCCGGCCGCCCCGCTGCTCGCCGAACAGGGCTCGCAAGCCTGGCTGGCGATAGAGGATCCGCAGCGCCCCTGGCCGCCGTTGGGCGCCGGCAAGCCGTCCGCCGGGCCGTTCTATCTGGTCTGGAGCAAACCCGAGGAAAAACGCATCGGTCCGGAGCAATGGCCCTTCCAGGTCGTCCGCATCCGCTACCAGTCCCCTCTGGCCGAACGCTTCCCGGCTCTGCTGCCGGCCGCCGACGCCAGCGCGGAAGTGCGCGCCGGCTTCGCCGTGTTCCAGAAGAACTGCCTGGCCTGCCACCGTCTCAACGGTGCCGGCGACGCCCAGTTCGGCCCGGACCTGAACCTGCCGTACAACCCCACCGAGTACTTCCAGCCGCAATTCCTCGCCCGCTACATCCGCGACCCGCAGGCGCTGCGGCAATGGCCACAGGCGAAAATGCCGGCGTTCCCGGAACGGGTGATCGACGACCAGGAGTTGCGCCAGCTGATCGGCTACCTGCGCCACATGGCCGGCCGCAAAGCGGGCGCGGCCGGCTGAAGCGGCGTCAGATGTTGTACGCCGAGGGCGGCGACGGCAGGCGCTCCAGCAAGTCGTGCAGGCCGGCGCTCCACTGGCGGCGGATGGCGCTGAAATAGGCGTCGTCCTCGGTGACCCGGTAGCCCTCCGGCAGGATCAGGCTGTCGCGGTGGTAGACCAGCAGGTCCAGCGGCATGCCCACCGAGAGGTTGCTGCGGATGGTCGAGTCGAACGACACCAGCGCGCAGCGCAGGGCCTGCTCCAGCGGCGTGTCGAAAGTCAGGTTGCGGTCGAGGATCGGCTTGCCGTACTTGCTTTCGCCCAGTTGCAGGAAAGGCGTGTCCGGCGTGGCCTGGATGAAGTTGCCCTGGGGGTAGATGCTGTACAGCGCCGGCGGTCCGCCGGCGATCTGCCCGCCGACCAGGAAGGAACAGCTCAGGTCGGTATTGCCGGCCAGATTGCCGCCGTCGCGGGCCATCACCTCGCGGGTGGTCTCGGCGATCAGCGCCGTGGCGTCGTAGACCGAGGGCACGTTGAGCAGGCTGGCGCCGTCCCGGCGGATGCGCTGCTGCAGCAGGTTGATCACCGATTGCGAGGTCGCCAGGTTGCCGGCCGTCTGCACCACCAGCAGGCGCTCGCCGGGCGTGCCGAAGGTGAACAGCTTGCGGAAGGTGGCGATATGGTCGATCCCGGCGTTGGTCCGCGAATCGGAGGCGAACACCAAGCCGTCGGCCAGGTGCATCGCGACACAGTAGGTCATCTCGAATCTTCCTTATTCCGTCCGTCCCCGCCCCTCAAGCGTAAAGGCAATCGCCGATAACGCCAGGCGCGCAATGGATCGTCACTGTTGCTGCACCTGCAGCAGCGGCGCGCTGACCAGCACCCGCGCATGCATCTGCTCGCAACCGCCGCCACGGCGCAAGCCGCGCACCGGGCAGGCATCCAGGTAGTCGAGGCCGACGGCCAGCTTGAGATGGCGCTCCGGACGGCCGAGCCGGTTGGTCACGTCGAAGCTGTACCAGCCGTCGCCGAGCCAGGCCTCGGCCCAGGCATGGCTGGCCAGGTGCGTGTCGTCCTCGGTGTAGAGGTAGCCGGAGACATAGCGCCCCGGCACACCCTGGCTGCGAATGCAGGCGAGGAAGGCATGGGCATGGTCCTGGCAGACCCCGGCGCGTGCGCCGAAGGCCTCGATGGCGGTGCTGTCGACGCGGGTCGCCCCCGGCTGGTAGAGGATATGCTCGTGCAGCGCATGCATCAGGTCGAGCAGGCCGCCGCGATCCTTGCGGCCGCCCATGGCGCATTCGGCGAAGGCGCGCATCTCGGCATCGGCGCCGGTCAGGCGGGTGCTGCGCAGGAACGGCAACGGCGACTGGCGATCGTGCTCCACCTCGCGCTCCTCGTCGATCTCGACCAGGCCGTGGGCGGCGATCAGGACCGACTCATGCGGTTCGTCCAGGGTCAGGACGTGCAGGATGTTGCCGTACGGATCGCGCAGCGGCCGCGCCGGGCGCGGCAGGTCCAGGCGCCAATCGACCACGTGCTGGCGCTCGCTGTCCTGCGGGGTCAGGCGCAGGTACTGGATGCTGGCGCGCACCCGGTCTTCGTAGCGATAGGTGGTGTCGTGGGTGATCGAGAGTCTCATGCGGCCTCCAGGTAGGAGCTGTGAATGGCGTTGGCCAACTGGCGAACCAGCAGGATGTAGTCGGTGATCCAGGTATGCAGGCCCTGCTCCAGCACCTCGTCGATGCCGGTGTAGCGCACCCGCGCCTCCAGCTCGGCGGCCAGGCGCTGCGCCGGCCGGCCGTTGACACCGGGCAGGCCGGAAAGGATCTCGCTCAGTTCCTCGATGCAGGACAGCAGCGAACGCGGCACGTCCTCGCGCAACAGCAGCAATTCGGCGATGTTGCGCGCGTTGGGCGAGGCGCGGTACAGCTCGGTGTAGCCCTCGAAGGCGGATAGCGCCCGCAGCAGCGCGCTCCACTGGTAGTAGCCGCGCGCGGTGCCCTCGTCCGCCCCGGCGAGCGCCGCTTCGCCCTGGGTCTGGTAGCGCGCATCGAGCAGGCGCAAGGTATTGTCGGCGCGTTCGATGAAGGTTCCGAGACGGATGAAGCGGAACGCATCGTTGCGCATGCTGGTGGCGAAGGTCGCGCCGCGGAACAGGTGCGAGCGGTCCTTCACCCATTCGCAGAAACGACTGATGCCATAGCGCAGGATGCCCTCGGCGGCGATGCCGCGCATTTCCAGCCAGGTGGCGTTGATGTTCTCCCACATGTCCAGGGTGATCCGCCCGCGTACCGCATGGGCACTGGCGCGCGCTGCAGCCAGGCAGCTGTAGATGCTCGCCGGGTTGTCCGGGTCGAGGGCGAAGAAACTCAGCAGGCGCTCGGCGGCCAGTTCGCCGTGGCGCTCCAGGTAGGCGTCGAGGGTGCCGGTGATCAGCAGCGGCATGGCCAGTTCGTCCAGGCCGCCGCCGTTGCGGTCCTGCGGCAACAGCGACAGCGAGTAGCTGACGTCGAGCATGCGGGCGAGGTTCTCCGCGCGTTCCAGGTAGCGCGACATCCAGTACAGGTCGGAAGCGGTCCGGCTGAGCATGCTTATTCCTCCACCACCCAGGTGTCCTTGGTGCCGCCGCCCTGGGACGAGTTGACCACCAGCGAGCCTTCGCGCAACGCCACCCGGGTCAGCCCGCCAGGCACCAGGCGAACCCGATCCGGCGCCGACAGGACGAACGGCCGCAGGTCGATATGGCGTGGCGCGACGCCGCTCTCGACGAAGGTCGGACAGGTCGACAGGGACAGCGTCGGTTGCGCGATATAGGCCTCCGGGCGAGCCTTCAGGCGCTCGCGGAACAGCTCGATTTCCTCCCGGCTGGCCGCCGGTCCGACCAGCATGCCGTAGCCGCCGGAACCCTGGGTCTCCTTCACCACCAGCTCCGGCAGGTGCGCCAGGACGTGCGCCAGTTCCTTCGGCTTGCGACATTGCCAGGTCGGCACGTTGTGCAGTAGCGGGTCTTCGCCGAGGTAGAAGCGGATCATGTCCGGCACGTAGGGGTAGATCGACTTGTCGTCGGCCACCCCGGTACCGATCGCGTTGGCCAGCACCAGGTTGCCGGCCCGGTAGGCGGCCAGCAGGCCGGGCACGCCGAGCAGCGAATCCGGGTTGAACGCCAGCGGGTCGAGGAAGGCGTCGTCGATCCTTCGGTAGATCACGTCCACCGGTTGCGGTCCGGCCGTCGTGCGCATGTAGACCCGCTCGTCGCGGACGAACAGATCGGCGCCTTCGACCAGTTCCACGCCCATCTCGCGGGCGAGGAAGGCGTGTTCGAAGTAGGCGCTGTTGAAACGTCCCGGCGTCAATACCACCACGCTCGGCGATTCGACGTCACTGGCCCGCTTTAGGGTGTCGAGCAGCAGGTCCGGGTAGTGGTCGATCGGCGCCACGCGCTGGCGGACGAACAGCTCGGGGAACAGGCGCATCATCATCTTGCGGTTTTCCAGCATGTAGGAAACACCGCTGGGCGTGCGCAGGTTGTCCTCCAGCACGTAATAGTTGCCGCTGCCGTCGCGGACCAGGTCGACCCCGGCAATGTGCGCGTAGACGTTGCCCGGCAGGTCCAGTCCCTGCATCGCCAGTTGGTACTGGTCGTTGGCCAGGACCTGCTCGGCAGGAATCACCCCGGCCTTGAGGATGCGCTGTTCGTGGTAGAGGTCGGCGAGGAACAGGTTCAGCGCCTGGACGCGCTGGATGCAGCCGGCCTCGATGTGCGCCCACTCCGCCGCGGGAATGCTGCGCGGGATGGTGTCGAAGGGGATCAGGCGCTCGGTGCCCTGCTCGTCGCCGTACAGGGTGAAGGTGATGCCGGCGCGGTGGAACAGCAGGTCGGCTTCACGCCGGCGTTGCAGCAGTTGCTCTTCAGGGGTGTCGGCCAGCCAGCGAGCGAATTCCCGATAATGCGAGCGGCATTCGCCGCCAGCATCGTGCATCTCGTCGTAAAACATGCGTGCCATGCCGGACTCCTTGTCGTCACGAACGATGGGGAACTCGCAAAGCCCGTGCCAGCGCGCGGATCACGGCTCGTCGGCGATTCGCAGGGTCGGCGCGGCGGGTTCGCCCCAGTCTGGTGCATCCTGCCCACAGGGAGAGGAAGGGCGCCCCGTTCGACGGCATGCGCGCCCCGCGGCCACGGACCGGCATCGACCTGCCGATCGCGAAGCGACCTGTGGGACCGATAAGTCTAGAACAGACCCGGAAGGGAGACGGCTTCTCCCCTCCCTTCCATGCAGACAGCCGCCTCGCTCGAACGAGCGATAAAGCGGACCGGCGGTAGTGCCAGGGGGGCGCCCGCGGCCGGGAAGGTCAATCGATCAGCGACAGCCAATGACGGTAGAAACCCTCGGCCACCCGATTCAGCCCGGCAATCCTGGCAGGCAACCCGGCCAGCATGTCCTCGGCGGATTGCTGGCTGGGCTGGGAGGGATCGAGCAGGTGCGGCCAGCCGGCGATCCAGCGCCGCACCAGTTCCTCGGTCATTTCCGGATGGCCTTGCAGGCCGAGTACGTGACCACCCCAGGAAAACCCCTGGTTCTCGCACCAGGGGCTGGACAGCAGGCGCTCGGCGCCCTGCGGCAGGTCGAAGGCATCGCCGTGCCACTGGAAGATCGAGAAGCGCTCCGGCAGCCCGGCCAGCCATGGACTGTCGCGGCTTTCCCGCTGCATGGGCTGCCAGCCCATTTCGGTGTAGGGCTGTTGCCGCACCGTCGCGCCCAGGGCGCGGGCCAGCAACTGGCCGCCGAGGCAATGGCCGATCAGCGGGATGCGCCGCTCGATGAAGCGACGCAGCAGCGCCAGTTCGTCGCGCAACCAGGGCAGGTCGTCGTTGACGCTCATCGGCCCACCCATGATCGCCACCGCTCGCGGGCGTTCGGCGTCGAGACCGGCGAGTTCGCCGAGATCGGCGCGGATCACGCGGAAGTCCAGGCCGCGCTCCGCCAGCACGGCACCCAGATGGCCTGGCGGACAGAACTCGGCATGGGTCAGGATCAGAATATCGCTCATGGCTTACCTCCTTCCCCAGTCTGAAGGAAAGCCTTCGAGGAAGGAAAGCCCGACGCAGGAGCCCCGGCCCGGGATCGCGGCCGGGGTCCCGCCGCCGTCACGGACGCAGCGAAGTGACCTCCTGGGTCACGCCCCACCCGTCCAGCACGCCGCCCAGCGGCACCACGACTTCCTCCAGGTCGTGTTCGAAGGCACCGATGGCGGCATGGGTGGCGTACATCACCTTGCTGACCTGCAGGTTCCAGGAGCCATCGTCGCGAGCGACGACCTGGGCCCTGAGCGACTCGCCGCGAAACTGGCCCGCGGCCTGGCGGGCCTCCCGCTCACTGGGAAAGATGGCGAAGAAGTCGATGGGATGGATGCGCGCGAAGTCGAAGCCGCCTTCTTTCATGCGACGCAGGACATTCACGCTGACATCATCCGAGAAGGGCTTTTCCATGAGACGCACCTCCTGTCGAGACATTCAGAAAGTTCACCGATTCCCCATTCAGCTGAAGCCATCGTCGGCGATCATGAGAGTTTTTTGATCAAGCCAGAGAAGATCGGACGACCATGGCTTCTTTCAGGGTAGCGTCAACCTGCCAGCGCTGCCGAGCTTTCCGCCGCCTGCCCCGGCGGGCGGCGACCGGCGGCAGACAAAGCGCTGTACAAAAGGCCCGGCCGTTGAGCAAGATTCCGCCTGCGCCGGCGTCCGTTGGTCCTGCCCGATGGCATTGGCGAAAGCGACTCGTGCAATAATATCAGGTTGATATCAACCACTTCTCTCCCGCTATCCCGTTCGGACGCTTTCATGCTTATCAGCAGCTACAACCAGGTTCTTGTCGCCTTTTCCCTGATTGTGGCCATCCTGGCGTCCTACACCGCTCTCGACATGGCCGGCCGGGTGACCCTGGCGAAAGGCCGCGAGGCGCTCTCCTGGCTGATCGGCGGCGCTTTCGCCATGGGCTTCGGCATCTGGTCGATGCATTTCGTCGGAATGCTCGCCTTCAGCCTGCCGATCCCGCTCGGCTACGACCTGGGCCTGACCCTGCTGTCGCTGCTGCTGGCCGTCGGCAGTTCGGCCTTCGCCCTCTGGCTGGTGTGCCAGGCGGAACTCCCCTGGCAACGCCTGGCGCTGGGCGCCCTGCTGATGGGCAGCGGCATCGCCGCCATGCACTACACCGGGATGGCCGCCCTGCTGATGATGCCGGGGATCGTCTACGACCCGCTGTGGCTCGGCCTCTCCATCCTGATCGCGGTGATCGCCTCCGGCGCCGCGCTGTGGATCGCCTTCCGCCTGCGCCATGGCAGCCGGCGCATCGTCCTGGTCCGCGCCGGCGCCGCCCTGGTGATGGGCTGCGCCATCGTCGGCATGCACTACACCGGGATGGCCGCCGCGCAGTTCCCCCTGGGCAGCTTCTGCGGCGCCGCCGGCCGAGGCATCGACAACGGCTGGCTGGCGGTGCTGGTCATCGTGATCACCCTGGCGGTGATCGCCATCGCCCTGATCGTCTCGGTGCTGGACTCGCGCCTCGAGGCACGTACCTCGGTGCTCGCCACCTCCCTCGCACGAGCCAACCGCGAGCTGATCCAGTTGGCCCTGCACGACAACCTGACCAAGCTGCCCAACCGCATGCTCCTCGACGACCGCCTGGAGCAGGCGATCCAGCAGGCGATCCGCGACGATCGCCGGTTCGCCGTGCTGTTCATGGACCTGGACGGCTTCAAGGCGGTCAACGATGCCTACGGCCATCACCTCGGCGACCTGTTGCTGATCGAAGTCGCCGAGCGTATCCGCGCCAACGTCCGCGCCCAGGACACCATCGCCCGCCTCGGCGGCGACGAGTTCGTCCTGCTGATCGAGGCCCGAGAGCCCGCCGACGCCGCGACCCTGGCCGAGAAGCTGGTGAAGCGGATCAGCCAGCCGTACCAGATATCCCGCCACGAGGTGCGGATCTCGGCGAGCATCGGCATCGCGCTCTACCCCGGCGACGGGCAGACCCGCCACGAGCTGATGATCAATGCCGACGCGGCGATGTATCACGCCAAGGACCAGGGACGGAACGGCTACTGCTTCTTCGAGAGTTCGATGAACGCCAACGCCCAGGAACAGTTGCAACTACTGCATGACCTGCGCCAGGCCCTGGAGCGCCGGCAACTGGTCTTGCACTACCAGCCCAAGGTACTGGCGCCGAACGGACCGATGATCGGCGTGGAAGCGCTGCTGCGCTGGGAGCATCCGCAACACGGGCTGATCACCCCCGGCCAGTTCCTGCCGCTGGCGGAAAAGACCGGCCTGATCGTGCAGATCGGCGAGTGGGTGCTCGACGAAGCCTGTCGGCAGATGCGCCTCTGGCTGGACGGCGGACATGCGGACTGGAACATCGCGGTGAACCTTTCGGCCCTGCAGTTCGCCCATGCTGGCCTGGTCGACTCGGTACGCAACGCACTCCTGCGCCACAGCCTGGAGCCCAGCCACCTGATCCTCGAGGTGACCGAATCGACCGCCATGCGCGATGCCGATGCCAGCCTGGTGATCCTCGAGCAGTTGTCGGCGATGGGCGTCGGCATCTCCATCGACGACTTCGGCACCGGCTACTCCAGCCTGCTGTATCTCAAACGCCTGCCGGCGAGCGAACTGAAGATCGACCGTGGCTTCATCAACGAGCTGGCCCACGACAGCGACGACGCCGCGATCGTCTCGGCGATCGTCGCCCTCGGCCGCACGCTGAACCTGAAGATCGTCGCCGAGGGCGTGGAAACCGAGGCCCAGCAGGAGTTCCTGACCCGCCTCGGCTGCAATTCGCTGCAAGGCTTCCTGCTCGGCAGGCCGATGCCGGCCGAGCAGTTGCTCGCCAGCGTCGCCTGAGCGCCGCCAGCGGCGCGCCACGGGACCTGTCAGAACCGGCAGATTCGCCCATCGCCGTCTCGTTGACTTCCGCCCGCGCTGCGAACACCTTATGTCGCGCCCGCCGGGCGGCATGCCGCGACATGTCACGCCGCCACGACGAGCGTCTATCCAATAACGAGAAAACATGCATGAACAGGCTGTGTGTACTGGGGCTTCTCATCGGGCTGAGCGGGAGCCCGGCACTGGCGGCTGGCCAGGGCGAATCCGGCAATCCGCCGGCCACCGACAAGGAGCGTTTCATCGCCAGCCTGATGGCTCGCATGAGCAACGCGGAAAAGATCGGCCAGCTACGCCTGGTCAGCGTCGGCGCCGACCATCCCAAGGAAGCGCTGATGGCGGATATCCGCGCCGGCAAGGTCGGCGCCATATTCAATACCGTGACCCGCCCGGACATTCGCGCCATGCAGGACCAGGTCCGCCATAGCCGCCTGAAGATCCCGCTGTTCCATGCCTACGACGTGGCCCACGGGCACCGCACCATCTTTCCCATCAGCCTCGGCCTGGCCGCCAGCTGGGACCCCGAGGTGGTCGCCCGCAGCGCGCGGATCTCCGCCCTGGAAGCCAGCGCCGACGGGCTCGACATGAGCTTCTCGCCGATGGTCGACATCACCCGCGACGCGCGCTGGGGGCGGGTCTCGGAAGGCTTCGGCGAAGACACCTACCTGACCTCGCTGCTGTCCGGCGTGATGGTCCGTGCCTACCAGGGCTCCAACCTGGCCGCCCCGGACAGCATCATGGCGGCGGTCAAGCACTTCGCCCTGTACGGCGCGGCCGAAGGCGGCCGCGACTACAACACCGTGGACATGAGCCTGCCGCGCATGTTCCAGGACTACCTGCCGCCCTACAAGGCCGCGGTGGACGCCGGCGCCGGCGCGGTGATGGTCTCGCTGAACACCATCAACGGCGTGCCCGCCACCGCCAACCGCTGGCTGCTGACCGACCTGTTGCGCCAGCAGTGGGGCTTCAAGGGGCTGACCATCAGTGACCACGGCGCGGTGAAGGAACTGATCAAGCACGGCCTCGCCGGCAACGAGCGGGACGCCACGCGCCTGGCGATCCAGGCCGGTGTCGACATGAACATGAACGACGATCTCTACTCGACCTGGCTACCGAAGCTGCTGGCGGCCGGCGAGATCGACCAGGCCGACATCGATCGCGCCTGCCGCGACGTGCTGGCGGCGAAGTACGACCTCGGCCTGTTCGCCGATCCCTACCGGCGCCTGGGCAAGCCGGACGACCCGCCGTTCGACACCAACGCCGAGAGCCGCCTGCACCGCCAGGCCGCCCGCGAGGTGGCTCGCGAAGGACTGGTCCTGCTGAAGAACCGCGACGGTCTGCTGCCGCTGAAGAAACAGGGGCGGATCGCCGTGATCGGCCCCCTGGCCAAGAGCCAGCGCGACGTCATCGGCAGTTGGTCGGCAGCCGGCGTGCCACGCCAGGCGGTAACCGTCTACCAGGGCCTGGCCAATGCCGTCGGCGAGCGTGCCACCCTGCTCTACGCCAAGGGTGCCAACGTCAGTGGCGACCAGGCGATCCTCGACTACCTGAACAGCTACAACCCGGAAGTCGAGGTCGATCCGCGCTCCGCCGAGGCGATGCTCGAGGAGGCCTTGCGCACCGCGCGCGACGCCGACCTGGTGGTCGCCGTGGTCGGCGAATCGCAGGGCATGGCCCACGAGGCCTCCAGTCGCACCGACCTGCGCATCCCGGCCAGCCAGCGGCGGCTGCTGAAGGCACTGAAGGCCACCGGCAAGCCGCTGGTGCTGGTGCTGATGAACGGCCGACCGCTGTCGCTGGGCTGGGAGCAGGAAAACGCCGACGCGATCCTGGAAACCTGGTTCAGTGGCACCGAAGGCGGCAACGCCATCGCCGACGTGCTGTTCGGCGAGCACAACCCCAGCGGCAAGCTGACCATATCCTTCCCGCGCTCGGTGGGCCAGGTTCCGGTCTACTACAACCACCTGAACACCGGCCGGCCGATGGACCACGACAACCCCGGCAAATACACCTCGCGCTATTTCGACGAAGCCAACGGCCCGCTCTACCCGTTCGGCTACGGCCTCAGCTACACCGAGTTCAGTCTCTCGCCCCTGCGCCTGTCCAGCGAACGGCTGGCCCGCGGCGCTACCCTGGAAGCGCGGGTCACGCTCAGTAACAGCGGCAAGCGCGCCGGCGCCACGGTGGTCCAGCTTTATCTGCAGGACCCGGTCGCCAGCCTCAGCCGTCCGGTGAAGGAACTGCGCGGGTTCCGCAAGGTGATGCTGGAGCCCGGCGAATCGCGGGAGATCGTCTTCCGCCTCGGCGAGGCAGACCTAAAGTTCTACGACAGCCAGCTCAGGCACACGGCCGAGCCGGGCGAGTTCAAGGTCTTCGTCGGCCTGGATTCGGCGCAAACCGAAAGCCGCAGCTTCACCCTGCTCTGAAGGCGCCGACCGCACCGCCAGCGTCGCCGCCGCGGGCGAACGGCAGCGTCTCAGCCCTCGGCCCGGAGCCAACGCCCGGGCCGGGGGCGGCGCCTGGTTCCCTCAACCGGCGTCCCCTTCCTCCTCGCCGCTCCGCGCCACGCTCTCCGTCAATGCGGCCTGCAACGCCGCCAACTGGCTGTCGAGCGAAGCGTCGATGATCCCGATCTCGGTTTCCAGGATGCAACCGCCCTGGTCCAACCGGGCATCGCCGACCACTTCCAGGTAGCCCACCTCGGGGAAATCCTTGAGCACCCGGGCGACCTGCTCGCGCACCGCGGCCAGTTGTTCCGGCTGGACGTGCAGGATCACCTGCTTCTGGTTGCTCACCAATGCCAGTGCCTCGCGCGTGGCCGCCAGGGTCAGCTCGACAGCGTCGTAGTGGCGCAACACCTTGCGCACCGCCTGCAGCACCACCTCGCCAAGCTGGCGATCGACCTGCCGGTAGTAGCGATTGCAGCGCAGTAGCGTTTCCTGGATCAGCCCGGCCTGGCGCAGACGCGCCTCCTCCAGTCCGGCCTCCCAGCCCAGGCGCTTCTGCTCCTGGTAAACCTCGTGGGCCTCGCGCTCGATTTCGGCGGCACGCTCGCGGGCCGCTTCCACCAGGCGGTTGGCGCTGAGGTAGTCCTGGTAGTCGCGGGCGCGCAACAGGGCCTGCCCGGGGGCCAGCCGTACGCGACTGGCGTCTAGTTCAACAAATGGAAGCATTCATCGCTCGCTTGTCGGGCGACCTTCAGGCACAGGGTCCGCGCCAGGGATCGCCGTTGTTCGTCGAAGGTCCAGTCCGCCGGGGCCGGCATGGCCTCCAGGCGCAGGCGCAGGCGCCGCGAGAAACCGCAGTCGGCATCGCTACAGGCGGCCAGCCAGAAAGCCAGGCCGCAGCGCCGGAAATAGCCTTCTTCCGGGTTTTCCGGCAAGGCCCGCTGCCAGCCGGGCGGCCAGCGACCGATGAGCAGGTCGAGCTGCTCCAGGCAGAAACGCTGGCCCTGTTCGCCGATCTGCGCGCGGATGCGCCGTACCCGCGCACCGTCCAGCACCTGCCGCAAGGCCTGGCCGTGCAGCAGCGCGCCGAGCCAGCCCAGGGTCCGTTCCAGCGCCGCCTGCGGGTAAAGGGCCAGCCCGCCCAGTTGCGCGGGCATGCGGAACGCGCAGTCCAATTCCAGTTGCTCCAGCAGCCAGGCGTTGAGAACGCTCTGTCGCCGCCAGTCCGGCAGCGCCGGCAGCAACCGCAGCAATACCGCGGGTAGGTGCGACTCGTGGATGTAGCGGGCCGGGCAGAAGCGCAACTGGTAGGCCGTCAATGGCATCGCGCCGCTCAGCCCCGTTGCCGGTGCCAGAAGAACTGCGCCAGGTTGCTCGCCAGCAGCAACGCCAGCAGCAGGCCGAACAGGCCGAGCAGGCGTCCGCGCGAGTGCTCCGCCACCTGGATCGAGAAGACACTCTCGAAGCGTGGCGCCAGCGGGACCTGGCGGACCCCGGCCGACGGCACCAGCACCACGCTGATGCGGTCGTAGCTGAGTCCTTCGATGCCGTTGTTCACCAGTTGCTTGATCTGCGGCACGTAGGCATCCAGTTGCACGTCGGCGGCGTGCTTGATGAACACCGAGGCCGATGCCGGCGAGGACTTCCTGCCCAGTCCGTCGCGCTCCTCTGGCAGCACCACATGGACCCGCGCCACCAGCACGCCATCGATCTCGGAAAGGGTATGGGAAATCTCCTGGGCCTTGGCGTAGTTGAGCCGCGCGCGCTCTTCGATGGGCGAGGAAATCAGCCCGTCCTTGGGAAACACATCCTTCAGTGTGGAGAAGTTCTCCCGCGGATAGCCCTTGCGCTTGAGCACCTCCACCGCCTCGGCGATATCCGATTCCTCCACCAGCAGGCGCACGGTGCCATCCTTGTCCGCCTGCTTGTCCGCGGAAACACCCTCCGAACGCAACAGCGCCAGCATCTCGTTACCTTCCTTCTGGCTGATCCCGGTATAGAGTTCGACCTTGCACCCGCCCAACGCCAGGACCAGCGCCAGGAGCGCCATGCGCGACAGACCTTTCACCGTTCGCCTCATTGGGTCTTCATCAGGGTTTCGACGTTCTGGCTCATGCGCCCGACGGTCTTGGCGATCAGCTCTTCCTGCATGGTGATGCGCATCAGCGACCACTGCATCTGCATCAGGCTGTTGGGATCGTCGCCGGGCGTCGACAGCTCCACCTGCAACTCCTGCTTGGCCTGGCTGAAACGCTCCCTGATCTGCCCCAGTTCGCTGAGCAGGTCGCCGCCCAGGCTGCCGGCACCGCCCATCGCCCGTTCGAACTCGGCGACGTGGGCCGCGCCGGCCGGGCCGCCGGAGAGTTCTTCGAGACTGGTGATCTGCGCCTGGGCGCCCATCCGAGAGATATCCATCATGACTCCAGGTCGAGTTTGTGGCTGTTGCGCACGAGGTTGTCGAGCATGCCGTTGAGCGGGATCAGCACCTGCAATTCTCGACGCGCCAGTTGCGCCAGGTATTCGCCGCCCGGCGCATGCTCGACTGCACCGAGCAACTGGAGGAGAAAGGTTTGCTGCTGGCGTCCCAGCGGCAGTTCCGCACGGAGCATCGCCTTCAGCTCCAGGCGGTCCGCCTCCAACCCTTGCAGCGGCTGGGCAAAGCGCTGCAGCAGGCGCTCGCCGAGAGCGCCGTTCTCCAACCCGGCCAGGCGGCGTCCGGCCGCCGGCGGCTCGCCGCCGAGGGCCTGCTCGAAAGCCAGCACCTGATCGACAGCCGGCAGGTTCGCCGCCTTTGGACTGGCCGACGGATAGACGGCGAATCCCGGCGGCGTGTCGATGCGGCTCATGTCCGCACCTGGGCGCGCATGCCGGCGGCGAAGTCGGCCAGGGCAGGATCGCTGCTGCCGCCCAGCCCGGCCAGCCTGCGGTCCAGCGCGGCGCCCAGCCCCAGGTGCCACTCGCACAAGGCGAACCAGGGCTCCAGCGCCGGCCAGGGATTGCCATGGGCGAAGGCCAGGGCTTCCTGATAGCGCCCCTGGTTGGCCAGGCTGGAAATCCGGATCAGCCCCGCCGCTTCGTCCTGTCCGAGGCGCTCCAGCCACTCGGCGATGCACAGCGCCTCTTCGTGGCAGTGCTGCCCGCTGCCGGCCAGCGCCAGTTCCGCCAATTCGCGTATCAGTGAAGTGTCCATGTTCAGATCTTCTGCAGGATGCCTTGCATCAGGTCGCGCAGCGCACGGGTCACCGTCGAGTTGATGTTGTAGATGACCGACCACTTGTTGATCTTGTGTTGCAGCTCGGCCAGCAGCGCCGGGTTGTCGGCATTGTCGGTCCCCTGCAAGGCCTTGATCGCTTCGTTGACGTCCTTGTTCGCTGCGTTGGCCTGCTCCTTCAGGGCATTGGCCACGGTATCGAGGGTATTCCCCGGGTTGGGGTTGAATATCTGCGCCATGCTTAGTCCTCTGTGAGCTGCGAAAGAATGCCGAGACCGCCTTCGAGGGCCCGGGCCTGCTGTTGCAGGAACTGGAAGCGCTCCGGGCCGGCGCCTCTGGCCAGTTCCCGGCGACACTCCGCCAGCGCCGCCTGCAGACGCTGCCGGAGCGCTGCGGCATGCGTGCCGTCAGCGACCGACAGTCGCGTTTCCAAGGCTGTCATCATGGAGCACCTCCCCTTTGAGATTGATGATGAAACGCTGCTTGCCGCGGGCCACCAGGATCGACTCCGGCTCGATGGCGAGGATTCGCACACCGCGGGATGTCGAGGCGCCCACCGGGTATTTCTGGCCGTCGCCGAGCACTACATAGGGCACCCGCCCCAGCGACACCGAGCGAATCGTGAACTCCAGTTCGTCGCCGCTGGCGCGCTTGCCGCGACTGAGCAGCACCAGGCTCGGGCGGTTGCCGAATTCCTGCTGGAACTCGCGCTGCAGGCGGTAGAAGGCGCTGAGCTGGACCTCGTCGAGCGTGCCGCTCAACTCGATGCGCTCGCCGCGCTCGCGGAAACTCAGTTGCCGGTCGAGGCCGGCGTCCGCCAGCAGGCGCTCGAGGCGGCGCAGGTGCGAGCCGGCCACCCGGACCTGGTTTTCCACCCCGAGCAGGCCCGGCACCTCGGACTCCAGCAATGCGCCGATCCGCGCCCAGCGTTCGTCCTGTTCCGCCAGTTCGCCGTTGAGCCGGACCCAGCCAGGCTTGTCCGCGTTGCTGCTGAGGATCTGCCGATAGCCGAATTTCTGCAGGATGAAATCCACGCCCTGGCGAATGTCTTCCATGCTCCGTGCTTCCAGTCGGTAGTCCACGCCGCTGCCATCGAGGTAGCGCTGTAGCGCCAGGCGCCGGGCGTTGTCCTCCAGGTAGCCGCCGAGCAGGAGACTGTCGCCCTGGCGCTGCACATCCACCTCGCTCATGCCCTGCTCGCGCAGGTAGGCGCGCACCTTCGCCAGGGGCTCCTCGCCGGCCATGCCGTGCTGGCGGGCCGACCAGGGTTCGACGAGCATGCCCAGCAGACACAGCGCCAGCGCCAGGCTGACGCCGAGCAGCCAGGCCCCGCCGGCACGGGCGGACGACTTGCGGCGCACTGGCGCGGTCTGCACCTCGGCTTCGGGGAAACGCTCGGGAAAACTCCGCTGCGGGTCGCAGAATGCCCAGCGCAGCGGGCCGCAGGTCTGCCCGGCAAGCGCCTGCAGGATCGCTCCGGCGACTTGCGCCTGGCCGTCCTGGCGAGGCTCGCAGCCCTCCGCCCATTCCAGCAGGCGCACGCCCTGGGCATCGACCTCGAGCACCAGGTGGACTGCCGCGATGCCCTCGTCGAGCAACACCAGGTCGGCCTGCAACGGATCGCTGCCAAGCGCCACCCGGCCCTCTCCGAGCGAGACTTCGGCGCCCTGGTTCAGCCCACTGTAGAAGCGGATCTTCCAGGCCATGCTAATTCCCGCGCTCCGCGCCGACGCACCAGGCGCCGTCTTTGGGACAGGCGCCGTCGGTCACCCGCCAGCCCTCCTGCGCACCCATCCGGCAGGGCGTGAGGAACGAACCCTGGCCGGCCTGGCGCAAGCGCTCCTGTTCGGCCCTGGCCGGCGCCAGCGCCTGGCAGCGGGCGCTACCGAGCAGCTTGCGCAACGACAGGCTCTGGTTCGACAACTCGTCGATTTCAAGCAGGCCGCCGCGCAGGTCGCGACGGTTGTTCAGCGCCAGGTAATGGCCGACGCCATCGTCGATCAGCCGCGGCTCGATGAGGAACAGCCGCACCGAGCGGCGCACGGTGTCCGCGGTAGTGCGGAACAGTGCGCCGAGATAGGGAATGTCGCCGAGCCAGGGTACCTTGCGCTGGCTCTGGCTCAGTTCGTCGCGGTAGATGCCGCCGATCAGCAGGCTCTGGCCATGGCCCACGCGGGCGATGGTATCGATCACCGTGCGGTTGATCGTGGGGATCTTGTCCAGGCCGGCGCTATTGGGTTTCTGGCTGCCGTCCTCGATGTGCAGGCTGAGGCTGATCTCCGGCGTATCGCCGAGAGTCACCACTCGCGGCGTCATTTTCAGCATGGTGCCGTAGGTGATCGCCTTCAGCTCGGCCACCCGCTCACCCGTGACCCGCACATAGTAGGTTTCGCTCTGGTCGAGCACCGCCTGGGTATTCTCCTGGGTCAGCAGGGTCGGCCGGGATCCGATCTGCGCCTGCCCCTGGCTCTGCAACAGGGTGACCTTGGCCAGCAGGAAATCCAGCCCGCGACTGTCCACCAGGCTGCCGACCGCCCCGTTACCGGCGCCGCCGCCCTCCTCGCTATCCTGGCCGGTGGTGCGGATCTGGATCGACTTGTTGTTGCCCAGGCGAATCCCGGCGCTCCAGTCGACGCCCAGCTGGGCGAGGTTCTCGGCATTGATGTCGATGATCGACAAGCCGACCTCGATCCGCGCCGAGGGCCGGTCGAGGGCTTCGATCAGGCGGCGATACATGGGCAACCGGTCCTTGTGGTCGCGCACCACCACCGCATTCAGCGACGGTTCCGCCTGGACCACCGCATGGCTCGATTGCGGTCCCGGGCGCAGCTTGCCCGGCTCGTCGCCCACCGCAACCACGTTGGCATCGCTGAGCACCCGCGAGAGGATGCTGGCGATGCCCGGCGCCTCGATCTCGTCGTCGCGGTACTCGATCTTGCGGTCCTCGGCGACCGCATAGCGCAGCGGGAAGATCTCCACGCTGAGGTCGCCGGTCTTTTCGCTGCGCAGGGTGTATTGCTGCTCCAGCACCTGGGCGGTCTGCTCGACCAGTTCGAGATAGCGCCCCGGACCGGACACGTGCACCAGCCGCCCGGAAGGGTCGGCACGCCAGCCGAAGCGCGGTTCCCAGATGCCTGCGGCGGTCAGCGCGCGCTTCAGCTCGGCCTCGCCGACCTGCTCCAGCCTCACCAGCCGCGATTGCATCTCGGTGGTCTTGAATACGTACAGCACGGTGCCGTCGTAGTACCAGCCGAGGTTGTAGAGGGAGGCCATCAACTGCAGGAAGGCCTGCGGGCTTTCCAGGTCGAAGCGACCGCTGACCTGGTCGTTGACCTTGTCGCTGACGATCACCGAGGCATCGTAGTTGGCGCCGAAGTTGGCCAGCACGTCGCGCAGGCTTTCGCCCTGCGCCACATAGTCGTAAGGCAGGCTGGGCCAGTCCAGCGGCTGCGCGCGCAAGACCGCGCCAGGCAGCAGCGCCAGCAGTCCGCCGATCAGCAGGCGGCGCATCAGGGACGCCACACCGGAGCCTGCGGCGGCAACCCGCGGGGCAGCGGCTCCAGCTCCGGCGCCAGCGCCTCGAGCAGCCCCACCTGGGCGGCCAGGGCCCGTTCGAGTCGCTCGGGATCGAGGCCGTCGAGGCCCAGCCGCGCCTGCAACAGCAGGCGCCCGTCCGCGTCCAGGACGATGGCCTGGGGATAGCGCCGGCTCCAACTGGCGACCCGCGACAACAGCGCCCGCAGCAACCCCAGCTGGTCGCGCTGCGGGTCCAGGGGGGCGTGCTCCAGCGGGCTTTCCAGCAGCAGGTCGTCGCCCTGGCGCAGCAACAGGACGCTCTGTCCGTCGATGCGCAGGTGGTACGAACCCGTCCGATCGGCAACAAAGGGCCCTTGGCCCAGGCGAGTGGCCAATCCGCTCAACAGATGATCCATGATTCCTCGGTAGGGCCGGCTTTCGCCGGCCGCTCAGCTCTGCCAGTAGAAGTGATCCTGTGCCTGGCACAGGTTGCGTTCGTGCAGCCAGGCCTGGACGGCGTCCGCCGCGCCGACGTCGTCCTCCAGCCGGCAGAGAGGTTGCCAGAGGCATTCGAGGACCTCGGGGATCGGCTCGAAGCCGGCCAGCCCGCCGCTGGCGAGCAGCGTCGCCATGCCCCGCTGCCAGTTCGGCCAGGCGCTCTTCGCCAGTGCCGAAGCCGTCTCCAGCTTGCCGGCCAGTTCGGCCACCTGTTCCTGGGTGCGCGCCTGGCACTTGGCGACCCTGGCCAGTTCCTCGCGGGCCTGCTCCGGCTCCAGCTCGGCCACGCGGGACCAGAATTCGGACTTGATTCGCAGTTGCCGGGACTGGGTTTCCAGCTCCACCAGCGACAGGCGCCAGCCGGGGATCGCCTGGTCGAGCAGGCTTTCCCACCAGCCATAGACCGGCAGCAGGACCCAATCGATCATCGACTGCGGCACGGCGAGGTTGACCCGGTCGCCCAGTTCGGCGCACCAGCCGTCGTCGTCCTGCGCCGCGCAGAGGAGAATCTGCCGCACCTCTTCGCGCCCCAGTGCCAGGCCGCGCGCCAGGCGCTGCTGCAACCATTCGCAGCGGAACAGTTGCTCCAGCCGCAGGCGCGGCAGCATCCGCTGCAGCAACGCCAGTTGCCGCGCACTGATGATTCCGGACTCACGATACAAACTGCTCGATGCGTAACCCGGCACCCGACCCCGCGAGCGGGCGTCCGAGCCCACCACGGATACCCGCCTGCCGGCGAACACCGCTTCTCGGGAGTACTGCTTATCGTCTTCCTGCTCCATTCTCTGCCTTGGCTTCCTCACTACATTGCGCGCTCGTCAGAGCCTGCAATTTGGGCCGATTCTACTCATGCAGCCGCTACCGGGCTTTCAAAAAACGTCAGTTATTTTTAGCCCGGCATTCGTCCTTCCCCTGCCGCGAGCGGCTCGGTGTGCAGCCGAAACGGCGGCGATAGCTCTGGGTGAAATAGGACTGACTGGAAAAGCCCGCCTCCATGGCGATGTCGACGATGCTCATGTCGCTGTTGAGCAGCAACTGATGGGCATAGAGGATTCTCCGCTCGCTGATCCAGGCGCGCGGCGAAACCCCGTAGACACTGCCGAACAGCTCCTTGAAGGTGGTCAGCCCCATGCCGAACTCGCGGGAGAAGTCGGACAGCTTCCACTCGTTGAGGTAGTGCTTCTCCATGAATAGCTGCAGACGCTCGACATGCCGGTTGCTCAGTTGCCGCAGGACCGACATCAGCAGCGGTCCCTGCGGACTGAACGCGAAGAGCATCAGCAACTCCTCGATCTTCAGGCAAGCGAGCATCGGCGGATGCTCATGCACAAGCAATTCCTTCAACCCCTTGACGCAACCGGCCAGCAGGGGCGTGGCAGCGAACGCGATGATGCCCGGCACGGGCTCCTCGCAACGCTCGACTTCGCTCAACAGCGCGCCGAAGCGCTGGACGAAGCCTTGTAGAAACTGGGCAGATAATGGAATCCAGAGTATTCGGCTGTCCTTTCCCTTGGTACTTACCACATAGCTTCCACGGCGAACGAAAAGCAACTCGCCAGGCGCCAGGCAAAAAGTGGAATCGATGTCCTGGACGGTCAGTTCGCCCTCGAGCAGAACATATACGCCCTCTTCCTTGTTTACCCTGTATTCGAAAGTTGGAATGTTCCAATGACAAGACGTTATCTGCTTTCGGCCAAGAGATTTGGCTCCTTGCATATTATAAGAACCCCAACACTTCCCGTCGTACCTTGAATGCCCCGCCGAGCGGAGAGGCATGAATACGCTCCGTTTTATTGATTTTCAAAGCCATGAGCACGGAGTCGATTTTATAATAATCAGGATTATCCGACGTGCGCTGATTCGCAGAGCGAGTCGGCTTCCGCCAATTAATCCAGCCTTCTTTAGAAGCGGAACAAAAGTACCAGTTTTATTATTCGAGGCCTTCCCTGAAAACGAACGAGACTTGCACTTCTTTAATCTCCATACGCACTTTCCGAAACAGCAGGCAATGTATCAATCGTTGCCAGATCTTTCTTCCGGGCGAGCGGCCGTACAATTCGGAAAACAGTCGCGCCGAACCAGCCGGACCCGCTCATCGACGCCCGCCGCCACCTGTTGCCAGGCACTCGCCTGGACCGCCGCGACGCCCACCCAGGAAAGCTCGGTACGCAGGTACAATGCCTCGCCCTCCAACCTGTCGACCTCCAGATCGAAGGCATAGCGCAACGGCAACCCGGACACCCGGTAGCGCCGCTCGGCAATCGTTTGCATCCTTCCCTGAACGACGGCATACAGGCGCAGCCTGAGTTGCGCCTGGCGCGCCTGCAGGAAAACGCCGCCCACCGAACCACCCACCGTCACCTTCGGCGACATCGGCGCGGGCTGGCTGACGCAACCGCCGAGCAGCAACGCCAGCGGCAACAGCATCCAGCACCTCACCTGCGCCGGACCGTGCGCGCCTCCAGCGGCGTGCCGTCACCGTCGGCGAGACGCTGCAAGGCCTGCTCACTACGCGGATCGCCAGCCACGTTGCGCGCCAGCCAGCGCGCCAGCCCGGCCACGCTGGAACGGTCCTCGCCGCGAACGGCCGCGCGGGTCACCGAACGCCCCTCGAAATGCCCCACCGCCTCAGCTCCAGCGTCTTGGGACGGCTGCACCGGCGAAATCGATTCGATTTTCATGGGGCCGCTCAAACCCTCATGCCGACCGCAGCGACCGCCTCGCGATCACTGTCGCACGGCAGCAGGCGCTGCCAGAACTCGGCGTGATCGAGCAGGTTGGCCAAGGTCGCCTCGAAGCATTCGAGGGTCAGTTGCGCTGCGAGAATCTGCGCATACAACTGGACCTTGCCGGTCAGCTCGTCGAAGCCGAAATGCAGATCGAAACGGTGCCAATGGCGGTTGAAGCTGGCGAGCTGGCGAAAGATCCCCTCGCCCAGCACATCGATGCCCGCCACATCGGCCTCCAGCAACAGACGCTCGCGCTCGGCGAGCAGCAACAGGGTGACGCCCACCTGTTCGTCGAACAGGAGGCTCGCCATGCCCTCCTCGTCGAGGGACAGGGAAGGCAAACCGATACGGCCTGCGAACTCGGCAAGCAGTCGGTTGACCTTGCTCGTTAAATCCATGGGGGCGCCTCCTAAAGCTCAGCGCATGCTAGCACCGGGCTATGCATCGCTTTTGTCACTGAGAGACTTTTCTTTTAAGAAAAAAGCCACATCGCTGTGGCCTTTTCCTCCCGCGCGGAGACGGCTCAGACCACTCCGGCCGCCGCACGCCAGGCCTGGTTATGGCTCTGGGTGTACTGCTGGATGAGCTGCAGGACATCCTTCATGAAGCCGGCATCGAAGCTCATCTGGTCCTCGACCTTCTGCTTCTGGCTCTGCCCGATGGTGGCGTTGACCTCTCCTTCCCGGGCGCTCGCCTGCGATTCGCCCTGGCGCACCTGGACCGAGGCGTTGGCCATCTGGACGAAGGACTGGATCACCGTGTTGGCCACCTGCAGGGCGCCGTTGCGGCTCTCGAAGGCACGGCCCGCCGCACGCAACGCCACACTGTCCTGCACCTGGTCCGCCGCCCAGACCTTGCCGACGATCTTGCGATCCTCGTCGGAGGTCTTGCCAAGCGCCTGCATCTTCGCGTCGATCAGTTCGTTGCGCCCATCGATGTTCTTCTGCAGGGTCTTCTCCTGACTGATGGCCTTGCCGTTCTTCAACGCGCCGAGGCTGCCGACCACCGCCGAGGCCAATGCGCCGACGCCAGCGATCACCGCCATGGCGATCATCAGCGTGGCGCCGCTGCGCATCTCGTCCACCTGCGCCTTCTGCGCGTGGATGATCGACTGGTTCTCGTTGTCGCGCTGGAGCACGCCCAGCTCGCGCGCTTTCTGCGCGATGCGGAAGAGAATCAGCAGAAGCTCGACGCTGCTGTCCAGCTCGCTGCCGGCCGCTTCCATGCGCACCGGGTCGAGCGCCTGGCGCGGAGCGTTCAGTTCGACCCGGTCGGCCCGCGCGGCCGGCACCTGCGGCAGGTCCGCAGCCGCTTGCGGCGTGCCGACGGAACGCCCGGCGGCGCCGGGAGCGATCGGCTCGGAGGGGATCGCGGCCTGGGTAGCCGCCAGGGAATATTGCGTGTCGATCATGTGATGTCTCCTTAGATCGCTGCCGGTCGGCTGGACAGGTTGTGCAGGGTTTCACCCTTGGCCTGGAGCATGGCGAAGATCCGCTCCATGATTTCCTGGAATGCTTCCAGCATGCGGCTCAGCTCTTCCTTCAGGCGCTCGATCACGCCCTGCAGGGTGGTCAGGTCGGCACGCGATTCCTGCACGTCGGCCTGGCGGTTCGCGGCCTTCGCCTGGAATCCCGAATGAGTGGCCTGGGCCGCGCCGTTGGCGACGTCCAGGGTCAGGTCGGAAACCTGCACGCCGAGTTTCAGCGAGTGCGACAGCGATTGGCCGGCCAAACTGCTGAACTTGCCGCCCAGGTCGGCGACCTTGCTCGCCAGGCTGGCGGTCATCTCGGCCGCCTTGCCGCCGATCTTCGCGCCCAGTCTGGCCAGCCCGCCGACCGCTGAGCCGCCGAAGCTGACCACCGCCGCCAGCAGCGCGACGGCGATCTCGATACCCATCAGTGCCGGGCCGAGCTTTTCCATCACTTCCTTGCTGATCAATCCGTCCGCGGCTGCCTGCTGTACCGACTGGGAGACCACTCCCATGACACCGCCCGCGATCATCAGTGCACCCGCGGCCGCGCCGACGCCGGTTGCCACCATGATTGCGCCGACGATGATCGAAGCTATTGCACTGATCCAACCAAAGATTTTGGCTGCCAGACCGGACTTCTGGGCTTCTTTCGCGGCTTCTTCCGATTCCCTGATCTTCTGCTGGTTGTCCTCCATTTTCTGCAGGTTCTGCTTTCGCGCCTGCTCGATTTCGGTCAGCTTGAGTTTCTTCTGCTGGTTCTCGACTTCGCCGGTGATTTTCGCCAGCTCGATCTCGAACGCCTGCGGCGACATCAGGCCGGCGGACAACAGCGTCGAAGCGCCGGCCAGCACAACCTGCCGCGCCAGTCCGACATCCTCGCCCACTGCTTGCACCAGGCTGGCGATCTCCGCACGATTGGCGACCTCCAGGCGCTGCTGGCTGGCTGCGGACGGCGGCGTCAGCGCCACCCCCGTGCCGCTCGCGGAAGCCGCGGCCGGCGCCGCCAGGCGCTCCACCCGCAGACTCTCGACATCCCTCGCGACCGGCCTGCCGAGCGCCGGGATATCCCCGGCGTCGGCCACCCCGTAGGGCAGTCCGGCGCGTTCAAGCGTTATCGGATTCATATGTTCGATCCTTTCTCGCGGTTACGGCTTCCAACATGGCGCCGGCACGCGCGGCCAGGGCCTCGTGCGCCGGCTGTGCCGCGGCCAGGGCCCGGGCCGAGTAGAAGCCACTCTCGGCTCCGTCGAGATCACCCAGTTGCAGGTGGCACTCGGCGGCATGGAAGGGAAAGCGCGGCTCGTTGATGTCCATCAGCGCGCCGTAGCTGTAGCTCTGCAGGGCCTGCTCATAGAGACCGAGGGACTGGCGGCAGGCGCCCAGGCCGAGAAAGTAGCGGGCGTCGTAGTGGTCGAGCATGCACAGTGCCTGGAAGATCTTCTGCGCGTCGTCCCACTTGCCCGCCTGGTACTGGTTGAAGCCCAGCGCATAGAGCTGCTCCAGGGTGTCCTCGCTGAGTCCGCGAAGCATCGCCAGGGTGCCGCCGTCGCGCAGGAAGGCCTCCAGCGCCTGTTGCTGGTCGGTGTCGGAAGGGGTCGCTTGCTGGTTCATGGATACCTCTAGATCGCGCTGAGAATGTCGCGCAGGACGCTGTCGTATTTCTGGATGAAGCGGTTGAGCGCCTCGACCGCCGAGTTGTAGCGGGAGCTGGTGTCGTTGAGCAGGGTGGTCTTCTCGTTGACCTTGTCGTTCAGCGGACGCGAGCGGTCGCTCACCGTGGTGGCGAAATTGCCGACCGGGTTGTTGTCCTTCTCGAAGGGGTACTCATCGCTGAGGCCCTTGAGTTCCCCGCTCTGCTTCGGCGAGCCGCTGAGAAAATCCTTGATCGACAGCTTGCCGCTGAAGGTATCCAGATTGCTCAGCAGCGCATACTCGGGGCTGTCCTTCCACCTGGGATCGCCGACGGCATAGCCATATAGCGTGGGGTCGACCAGATCGATACCGCCAGCGTCGATCCTGATGCCCTGCTTGGCCGACAGCGCGGCGTTGATCTGCGACTGGATCACGCTGTAGACCTTCAACTCCGCGGTCAGCGCCTTGAGCTCGTCGAGCAGCGCCTTGCGCTTGCCGTCCTGGGTCTGCAGGACATCCTTGTAGACACCGATGACATCCTCGTCGAGACGCCCGTGCAGGCTGAAATAGGCCGACACCAGGAACTCGCGCAGATCCCACTGCGCACCGGGCTGCCGACGTGCCTGCAGGACTTCGCGGAGTACCTCGAGGCCCTGCCCCGGAGGCGCGGACGGATTGGCCGCGAGCAACCAGGCAAGCGCCTTGAGCACTTGCGCCTCGCTCAGCGGCTGGCCGGCGTGGGCCAGCACGATCCGCTCGCTGCGCAACAGGGCCAGCAGTTCCTCCTGCTCGGCACTGGCAGGCGCCGCCGACGCGGCCAGGAGCTCGTCCAGGAACAGCTCGCGAGCGGCATTAAGGTTTCTGACTTCCATCGTGATTCCTCAGATCAACAAGCCACGCATCGGCGTCGGACGCCGCGGCCGGGTACCCTGCTCGCCCTGCGTCGGCTGGGAACTGCGCATGCGCCGCAGTTCGGCCAGCAGCTCCTCTTCGGCGGCTCGCGCCAGCTCTCGCTCCGGCGCCTGGAACAGCAGCTCGCCGGCGTCCGCGGCAAGCCCCAGGCCTTGCCACATTTCCGCCAGCAGGCGGCCGCGTTCCTCGCTGTCGCGAATCGCCAGTTCGGCGGCCTGGACGGTCGCCCGCAGGGTGTCTTCGGTGTATTCGTTCATGTCGTCCATGGTAGGGATCGACGTTGCCGGAGCCTGTCAGGCACGGTCGGGTTTTTGTCGTTTTCGCAGGCTTCGCTGCGTCACCACCCGCCCGGCCTCCAGCTCGAACCAGCCGTCGGCGGGCTCGGCGGCGCCGGTCCAGCGGCGATAGAAGCGCGCCATGCGCTCGCCAGGCAGTGGGCTGCCGGCCAGCGCCAGGACCTTGCCGTAGAGACGCTGGCGCGGCCCCAGCGTATCGAGCGTGGCCTCCGCCAGCAGGTACAGCGCGGCGAATGGATTGGCCAATCCGCTGCGCGCCTGCCGCCGACGCAACATCACGATCCAGACCCGCTCGCCGTCGCAGCGCCAGGCCAGTTCGCAGCCATGGGCCAGGACCTGCCAGCCGAGCGCGATCGAGGTGTCGCGCAGGCAATGCGGACGCACCGCCAGGCCGCGGGCGAGAAACCAGGGAATCAGCGGATCGGCGCTCACAACACGATCCTGCCAAGCGGCTGGATGTTGATCTGCTGGGTCAGCTCCTGGTAGGACAGCACCGGCAGCCCGGCATAGTCGCTCTCCACCAGCTTGCGCACGTAGCGGCGGATATCCATGGAAACGATCAGCACCGGCCGGTTCTGCATCTGCGCGAGATCGCCGACGGTCTGCCGCACGCGCTCGAGGAAGGCCTGGGTTATCGCCGGGTCGAGGGCCAGGTAGCTGCCGGCGCTGGTCTGGCGGATGCCACCGCGGATCTGCTCCTCCACCGCCTGGTCCAGCAGATAGGCGGGAAGGATATTGTTGCCGCTGGAGTACTTGTAGCAGATGTAGCGCTTGAGGCTGCTGCGGATGTACTCGGTGAGCTGCACCACGTCCTTCTCCTTCTGCCCCCACTCCACCATCGCCTCGAGGATCGCCCGCATGTTGCGGATCGAGATGTCCTCGCCGACCAGGCGCTGGAGAATCTCGGTCATCCGCTGCAGGGGAACGATCCGCTGCGCCTCCTTCACCAGCTCGCCGTAACCCTGCTCCATCTGCTCCAGCAGGTAGCGCGTCTCCTGGATGCCGATGAAATCCTCGGCGTACTCCCGCAGCACATGGGACAGGTGCCAGGTGAGCACCTGCTCCAGGCCCAGGCAGGCACAGCCGGAACGCTCCAGGCGATCCTGATGCGCCTGCTCCACCCAGCTCGCCTCTTCTCCCGGCACCTGCAGCTCTGCCGGCTCGTGGGGGACCGCGAGCAGTTCCAGCTGCGCGGCGCGTTCGCGCACCAGCAACCAGCCCGGCCGCAGGCATCCGCGCGCGACCGGGACCTCCTGTAGCTGCACCAGGTATTCGCCATCGCCCATCGCTTCATTGAAGCGCAAGTGGATACCCGGGAACGGCACGCCGAAATCCAGGTACAGCGCGCGTCGTACCCGCACCAGCTCCTCGTTCAGCGACATCGCCTCGAGACGTTCCTGGAGGCTGGCATCGACGTCGATCAGCAACGGCACGGTGAGGGCGAATTCTTCCTGCTCGGCGAGACGCCCGGCCTTCGGCTTGCCGCCGCCAGCCTTGCCACGCGCCTTGGCCGATGGCGCTCCGGCGCCCTGCGCGAGCAGCGCCGGCAGGTCGCGGGAACCGGCGCTGGCCTGGGCCCGCTGGCGCCAGAGCATGAAGTAGCCGCCGCCGCCGACCAGCAGCGCGAGAGCCAGGAAGGTCAGGGTCGGGAAACCGGGAATCAGGCCGAACAGCACCAGCAACAGGCCGCCGATCAGCAGCGCCTTGGGCTGCGCCACCACCTGTTCGCCGATGTCGCTGCCGAGGTCCGCCGATTCGTCGGAAGACACCCGGGTGACGATGATCCCGGCGGTGATGGCGATCAGCAACGCCGGCACCTGCGAGACCATGCCATCGCCGACGGTCAGCACCGCGTACAGTTGCAGCGCGTCGGCGGTGCTCAGGCCCTTCTGCGTGACGCCGATGGCGATGCCGCCGAGGATGTTGACGACGATGATGATCAGCCCGGCGATGGCGTCGCCCTTGACGAATTTCATCGCGCCGTCCATGGAGCCGAACATCTGGCTTTCCTTTTCGATCACCGCGCGCCGCGCCCGCGCCTCGTTGACATCGATCACGCCGGCACGCATGTCGCCGTCGATGCTCATCTGCTTGCCCGGCATGGCATCCAGGGAAAAGCGCGCGCTGACCTCGGCGACCCGCTCGGCACCCTTGGTGATCACCAGGAACTGCACGATGGTGATGATCAGGAAGATGATGATGCCCACCACCAGGTTGCCGCCGACCACGAAGCTGCCGAAGGTGTTGACGATCTGCCCCGCGTCGGCCTGCAGCAGGATCATCCGCGTGGTGCTCACCGACAGCGCCAGGCGGAACAGCGTGGTGATCAGCAGCACCGCCGGGAACACCGAGAACTGCAACGGCGAGCCGATGTACACCGACATCATCAGCAGGACCACGGAGATGGTGATGTTGACGGCGATGAGGATGTCCAGCAGCAGCGGTGGCAACGGCAGCACCATCATGAACACCACCGCCAGCAGCAACACCACCAGCAGGATGTCCTTGCGCTCGCCGACCCGGCCGAGAAGCCCGCTCAGGTCGTTCATTCCCGCGCCTCCAGCTCCAGCGCCCGGGCGTGCGCGGCACGCGCCGCGTCGAGACGTCCGGCGAGCTGTTCGGCACGGCTCAGGCAACGCCACAGACCGGGCTCCTCCTCGCCATCCTCCTGCAACTGCCGGCACAGGCGCACGGCGGGCTCGCCGAGGCCTTGCTGGAGCAACGCCAGGAGCAAGGCGCGGCGCCCGTCGCGGCGCTCCGGCGCAACGCTCAGCAAGGCCTCCAGCAACACCTGGGCGCGTCGCGGCTGGCCGCATTGCAGGTGCAGCCAGCCCAGCATCAGCAACAGGCGCTGTTGCGTCGGTTTCAACGTCATCGATTCATACCTTGTGCAACAGGTTCAGGGCCATTTGCAGCAGTCGCTCGTCTTCGTCGCGCTCGCCGAGCAGGCAGGCCGCAGCCTGCAGGGCTGGCTGGCGGGGCAGCGTGAGGGCCAGGCGGAGATCGCGCAGCGCCTGGCGGAAGTCGCCGGGGCGCAGCAGGCCGTGGAACTCCAGCTGGGGCCGGGCGTAGTCGAACAGGCGCTGTTGCGCCTGCTGCGCGGGATACAGGCTGGCGACGTGGGTCTCCACCGGCCGGCCGTCGGGCGCCAGCAGATGGCGCTCCGGCAGGGGCGGCGCGAACGGCTCGGCATGCGCCAGGTCGAGTCGTTCGATGCCGATGTGCCAGGCACCGACCCGGCTCATGCGGCGAGCACTTCGCTGCGCGCCGAGTGCAGCGCCTGCAAGGCCTGGTGCAGCGTCGGGATGCCGACCTGCCGGGCTTCCAGGGTGATGCACAGCAGCAGGCGCGATTCGCCGCTCCAGGCGCAACGCAGCGGCAGGCTCCCGGCCGCGCGCGCATGGCACAGGCGCAACGCCCGCAGGGTGCCGCGATAGGCCTGGTGCCAGGCCAGGTCACAGGCCAGCCAGAGCGACAACTGTTCGCCATGGCGTTCCAGCTGCAAGGTGCCGCTGTCCTCGAAATCCAGTTGCACCACGCGCGCCAGCGGCGCCGGTACGCTCACCCGCAGGTCCTGGCAGAACTGCGCGACGGCCAGCTCAACCCAGTCCATGCTGCTGCTCCTCTTCGCGCTCGATCGCCAGGTCGAGTGCCATCTGGCAGGCATTCAAAAGATTCTGGCGCTGCTCGTCGTCGCCGAACACTTCGACCGGCAACAGGCGGTAGAGACGCTTCAGTTCGCGGAAGAAATGGATCTGCCGGGCGACGTCGGCCAGCGGCAACGGCTCGAGCAACGCCTGCACCTCGGCGACGCCGACCCAGCGCTTCTCGAGCAAGGCGATGACTGCGCCGGTCAATTCAGAAGGCCCGTATGCCATGGCCCCGCTCCCCCGTCACCAGCACCTGCCAGAGCGCCCCCACCTGCTCCGCCAGGCCGCCGAGCACGCGCAGCTTGTGCATGTCGCTCATGACCCGCTCCAGCTTCACCGGATCGAGCCGGCTCGACTGACTGTCCAGGTCGGCGCTCAGGGCTTTCTGCAGGAAGGCCACGACCCGCTCCAGCGGCGTCGCGGCGAAGCGCGCCTGGATGTCCTGCCAGGCCGCCGACAGGCCCCGGTAGTCGAGTACCGCGTCACGGTAGGTATCGCGCAGCGCCTGGATATCGCCGACACCGGCGGCGGAAGCCTCGGCGGCCAGCGGCTCGATGCGCAGGCCGAGTTCGATCTCCAGGCCCTGCTCGTCGGCCATCCGCAGCAACGCCTGGTCGACCAGCGCCAGCATCGCCCGCGCCTCCGGCCGCCCGGCCAGGACGTCGCGCGCCCGCGACAGCGCCAGGAAGCGCTGGCTGATCTCGCTGGAGAAGCCCTCCAGGTAAGCGCTGAGCTGCGCCAGGCTGCTCAGTTGACCGCTGCCCAGGTGGGCGATCAGCGCCTCGAGCTTCTGCTGGCTTTCCAGGTCCGGAATGCGCTTCCAGTACTCCTGCAGCATGGCCTGGACTTCGCTCAGGCGCGCATGGGCGTCGCTCAGGCGGCGCTTGGCCAGGGATTTCTCGGCGCGCTCGGAAAAGGCGAAGGTCAGCTCTTCCGCGGCATCGGCCAGCGACTGCGAAACGGAGACGTAGTGGACGCGCTCGCCCTGGAAGCTGCCGCCGGCCTGCTGCGCGGGGGCGTTGGCCGCTTCCCGCGGCGCGAGGGGCGCGGCGGAGGAACTCTGGAGGATGTCCATCGTGGCTGTGGCTCCTGGTCTGCAAAGGCGGCGCAGTATAGGAACCGGCCCGGTGCCGCCGATGCCAATATCGGCCGGTTTTTTTTAGCCGCGGCGGCAACCGATTTCTAAAAACTCCCGGCTGGCACTGAAATTCGTCGCGCGAGGCTTTCTCTATAGTGCGCGCCGACTCCAGCCGAACCGATCCGCCATGCCCGCGCCTCTCTCTCCTCTCATCGTCCGGATGCGCCACGCCATCGAAGGCTGCCGGCCGATCCAGATCCGCGGGCGGGTCACCCAGGTCACCGGAACCCTGCTCAAGGCCGTGGTGCCCGGCGTGCGCATCGGCGAACTCTGCCAGTTGCGCAATCCCGACCAGAGCCTGGCGCTACTCGCCGAGGTCATCGGCTTCCAGCAGCACCAGGCGCTGCTCACCCCGCTCGGCGAGATGCTCGGGGTTTCCTCCAACACCGAAGTCAGCCCTACCGGCGGCATGCATCGCGTGGCGGTTGGCGAGCACCTGCTCGGGCAGGTGCTCGACGGCCTCGGCCGCCCCTTCGACGGCAGCCCGCCGGCCGAGCCGGCGGCCTGGTATCCGGTCTACCGGGATGCCCCGCAACCGATGAGCCGGCGCCTGATAGAGCGGCCGCTATCGCTGGGTGTGCGCGCCATCGACGGCCTGCTGACCTGCGGCGAAGGCCAGCGCATGGGCATCTTCGCTGCCGCCGGCGGCGGCAAGAGCACCCTGCTGGCCAGCCTGGTGCGCAATGCCGAGGTGGATGTGACGGTACTCGCCCTGGTCGGCGAACGCGGTCGCGAAGTCCGCGAGTTCATCGAAAGCGACCTCGGCGAACAGGGGCTGCGCCGCTCGGTGCTGGTGGTCGCCACTTCCGACCGACCGGCGATGGAGCGCGCCAAGGCCGGTTTCGTCGCCACCAGCATCGCCGAGTATTTCCGCGACCAGGGACGCCGCGTCCTGCTGCTGATGGACTCGCTGACCCGCTTCGCCAGGGCCCAGCGCGAAATCGGCCTGGCGGCCGGTGAACCGCCCACCCGCCGCGGCTATCCGCCATCGGTGTTCGCCGCGCTGCCACGCTTGATGGAGCGTGCCGGGCAATCCGAGCGGGGCTCGATCACCGCGCTCTACACCGTGCTGGTGGAAGGCGACGACATGAGCGAGCCGGTGGCCGACGAGACCCGCTCGATTCTCGACGGGCACATCGTGCTGTCGCGCAAGCTGGCCGCCGCCAACCACTATCCGGCCATCGACGTGCTGCACTCGGTGAGCCGGGTCATGAACCAGATCGTCGACGACGATCAGCGCCATGCGGCCGGACGCTTGCGCGAATGGCTGGCGAAGTACGAGGAAGTCGAGTTGCTGCTGAAGATCGGCGAATACCAGAAAGGCCAGGACAGTGAAGCCGACCGGGCCATCGAGAAGATCGGGGCGATCCGCCAGTGGCTGCGCCAGGGTACCCACGAAACCAGCGATTACGCACAGGCCTGCGCGCAGTTGCGGAGCCTCTGCGCATGAGCCTGGCGCTGCTGTTGCGCGTCCGACGCCTGCGCCTGGACCGGGCCGAGCGCGCCCAGGGCCGCCAATTGCTACGGGTTCGCGCCGCGGCGCAGGAACACACCGAGCGCCAGGCGGCGCAACGGGACTACCGCGACTGGCGACTGGCCGAAGAGCAACGGCTGTTTCTCGCCTGCCAGGCGGCCCTGCTCGACCGCCGGCGCCTGGAAGCCTGGCAGCAGCAGGTAGGGCTGCTGCGGGAAAAGGAAGCCGGCCTGGAACAGGACTGCGCCGAGGCCGCGCAGCGCCTCGAAGGGGAGCGCGAGCGCCTGCGGCAGTGCCGGCGAGAGCTGCTGGAACGCCAGCGGCAACTGGAGAAGTTCGCCGAACTGGAGCGCCACGTCGACGCCGAGCGCCAGGGGCTGCGCGAACGCAGCGAGGAAGGCGAACTGGAAGAATTCACCCGCCACGAGACCTGGCCATGCTCAAGCTGAACGCCGTGGATACGGCTCCGCTCGTGTCGTCCGACACCCCTGCCCCCCTTCCGCCGCTGCGCGCGCAGCAGATCGCCTTCGAACAGGCCCTGCCCGCGCACCGACCGCCGGCGCCCAGGCCACCGTTCGACAAGGGCGACGAAACGACGGAGGCCGCCGCGACAGCCGACGCGCCGACCTCGACGCCTCTCGCCGACCAGCCCGCGGCGCCTGCCGCCGACCGGCCGCCGACCATTCGGCAGCCCCCCATGCCAGTTGCCGCGGACGCAACGCCAACGCCAACGCCAACGCCAACGCCAACGCCAACGCCAACGCCAACGCCAACAGTGTCGCCGTCCGGATCGGTAGCACGGCAAGCGCCGGCAGTCACCGCGCGCGTCGCGGCGTCCACGCAAGGCCGGGAGCCGGCCAGCGCTTCGGCGCCTCCGGTCGACGAACCGCCGCTGGCGCCGGTGTCCTCCCACCCGCAAAACGCAGGTCGGACGCATGAGCGGCCACAGCCCGGCCCCGGCTTCCCGGCGAAAACCGTAGCCGAGGTCGCGTCCACGGCGCAGGCCAGTGTCCAGGCTTCGCCGCCCGCGCCGACAGCGGGCGGCGAAGGCCGCGGAGAGGAGCGTCGGCAACCCGGAGAAACCGATCCATCCGCACAGCCCCCCGACGACCAAGCGCCTATGCCACTGCCCGCCATGCAAACCCCCGGCGACCGCCTGCTGGCACGTCTGCTGGCATCGAGCGGGAGCCGGCCACTGCCGCTGGCCGATCTCGCGCGCCTGCTCGATGCCGTGCAGGCGCGTATCCAGGTCGCCAGCGCAGCCGAAAGCCATGCGGCGCGCCTGCAGGTGCGACTGCCCCAGCTCGGCGCCGTGGAGGTGCAGGTCCTGCATGGCCATGGCCAGTTGCAGGTCGAGATCAGTGCCAGCCCCGGCAGCCTGGCGTTTCTCCAGCAAGCCCGTGGCGAGTTGCTCGAACGCCTGCAACGGCTGCATCCGGAACAACCGGTGCAACTCACCTTCAACCAGCAGCAGGACAGCGGCCAGCGCTCGCGGCAACGTCGCTACCTGCATGAAGAGTGGCAAGCCGAATGAACGGTACGGACCTCGACCTGCCGCTCGCCAGCCGCGCCGAACTGGATCTCCAGCGACGTCTCGCGCGTTGCCGTCGCCACTATGTCGGCAACGCTTTGCAAGCGCGCCTGGACATCGCCCAGGCCGCCCCCGACGTCGATCTCGAACTGAGCCTGGCGTGGGACGGCCTGCCCCTGCGCTTTCTCTGCCAGGCTCCGGCGCTGGCCCACTGGCTCGCGCCGAACCTGCAGGAGGCAGCCTTCGCCAGCCTGCCGGCGGCCCTGCAACTGGCCTTGCTGGAGCGCGAAGGCAACGTCTTTCCCGGCCTGGTCTGGTACGGCCTGAGCCCGGCGCAACCACGCGCTGCGATGGGCCTGCGTCTGAGCCTGGAACGCGACGACCAGCGCCTGGCGCTCTGGCTCGACGGCGATCCCGCGACGCTGCTGGCACGCCTGCCGCCGCGCCCCTCGACGCAACGCCTGGCCATACCGCTGCGCCTGTCGCTGCAATGGCCCGGCCTGCCGCTGGACGCCAGCGAGCTGCGCACCCTGGAGCCCGGCGACCTGTTGCTGCTGCCTGCCGGTCATCACCCCGACGCAGCGCTGCTGGGGGTTCTCGAAGGACGCCCCTGGGCGCGCTGCCAACTCCACTCCACGCAACTGGAACTGCTCGACATGCACGACACCCCCTCCCTCGCCGACGGCGAGGACCTGCACGAACTCGACCAACTGCCGATCCCGGTCAGCTTCGAGGTCGGCCGCCGCACCCTGGACCTGCATACCCTCTCCACCCTGCAGCCAGGCTCGCTGCTCGATCTCGACAGTGCCCTGGACGGCGAAGTGCGCATCCTCGCCAACCAGCGCTGCCTCGGTATCGGCGAACTGGTCAGGCTCCAGGATCGGCTCGGGGTGCGCGTAACCCGCCTGTTCGGACACGACGAAGCATGATCCAGTTGCCCGACGAGCTCGGCCTGATCCTCGGCCTGGCCCTGCTCGCGCTGGTCCCGTTCATCGCGGTGATGGCGACCTCCTTCATCAAGATGACCGTGGTCTTCTCGCTGCTGCGCAACGCCCTGGGCGTCCAGCAGATTCCGCCGAACATGGCGATGTACGGGCTGGCGATCATCCTCAGCCTGTACGTGATGGCACCGGTCGGCTTCGCCACCCGCGACTACCTGCGCAACCACGACGTCAGCCTGAGCGACTCGGCATCGGTGGAACGCTTTCTCGACGAGGGCATGGCGCCCTACCGGAACTTCCTCAAGCGGCAGATCCAGGAGCGCGAACACACCTTCTTCATGGAAAGCACCCGCCAGGTCTGGCCCAGCGAATACGCCGAGCGGCTCGACCCGGACAGCCTGCTGATCCTGCTGCCGGCCTTCACCGTCAGCGAACTGACCCGTGCCTTCGAGATCGGCTTCCTGATCTACCTGCCCTTCATCGCCATCGACCTGATCATCTCCAACATCCTCCTGGCGATGGGCATGATGATGGTGTCGCCGATGACCATTTCCCTGCCGTTCAAGCTGCTCCTGTTCGTCCTCCTCGACGGCTGGGCGCGGCTGACCCACGGCTTGGTCATCAGCTACGGAGGCTGACCATGAGCAGCGCCGACATCCTCCACTTCACCAACCAGACCCTGTGGCTGGTGCTGGTCCTGTCGCTGCCGCCGGTACTGGTCGCGGCCCTGATCGGCACCCTGGTATCGCTGGTCCAGGCGCTCACCCAGATCCAGGAGCAGACCCTCGGCTTCGTCGCCAAGCTGGTGGCCGTGGTGGTGGTACTGTTCGCCACCAGCGGCTGGCTGGGCGGCGAGCTGTACCGTTTCGCCGAAATGACCCTGCTGAAGGTGCCGCTGGTGCGATGAGCGTCCAGGACCTGCAGCAACTGCTGCTGACCTACAGCCTGCTGCTGCCGCGGATCATCAGTTGCTTCGTGGTCCTACCGGTGCTGGCCAAGCAAACCCTGGGCGGCGGCCTGGTGCGCAACGGCGTGGCCTGCTCGCTGGCGCTGTTCGCCTACCCGATCGTCGCCGGCAGCCTGCCGCCGGCCCTCGACGCGCTGGACATCGCCCTGCTGATCGGCAAGGAAGTGCTGCTCGGCCTGCTCATCGGCTTCGTCGCCACCATTCCCTTCTGGGCCATGGAAGCGACCGGCTTCATCATCGACAACCAGCGTGGCGCGGCACTCGCCTCGACCCTCAACCCCAGCCTGGGCAGCCAGACCAGCCCCACCGGGCTGTTGCTGACGCAGACGCTGATCACCCTGTTCTTCTCCGGCGGCGCCTTCCTCGCGCTGGTCGGCTCGCTGTTCAGGAGCTATGCCAGTTGGCCGGTGAGCAGTTTCTTCCCGCAGCTCGGCAGCCAATGGGTGGCATTCTTCTACGCGCAGTTCTCGCAGATGCTGATGCTCTGCGCGCTGTTCGCCGCGCCGCTGCTGATCGCCATGTTCCTCGCCGAGTTCGGCCTGGCGCTGGTCAGCCGCTTCGCCCCGTCGCTGAACGTGTTCATCCTCGCCATGCCGATCAAGAGCCTGGTGGCCAGCCTGCTGCTGGTGCTCTACCTGGGCATCCTCATGGAGCACGCCTACGATGCCCTGCTGCTCGCCGTCGACCCGCTGCGCCTGCTGCGTCCCGTGCTGGAGACGCCATGAGCGCCGAGAAGACCGAGCAGCCCACGGCGAAGAAGCTGCGCGACGCCCGCCGGCAAGGCCAGGTGGTGAAGAGCAAGGAAATTGTCTCCAGCGCGTTGATCCTGTCGCTGGTGGCGCTGCTGATGGGCTTTTCCGACTACTACCTGGAGCATCTCGGCAAGCTGCTCCTGCTGCCCGCCGAGTACATCGACCTGCCGTTTCGCCAGGCGCTGGAGACCATCCTGGAGAACCTTCTCCAGGAGCTCCTCTACCTGCTGGCGCCGGTCCTGCTGGTCGCGGCGCTGGTGGTGGTGCTCAGCCATGTCGGCCAGTACGGTTTCCTGCTCAGCCTCGACAGCGTCAAGCCGGACCTGAAGAAGATCAACCCGGTGGAGGGCGCGAAGAAGATCTTCTCGATCCGGAGCCTGGTGGAGTTCCTCAAGTCGACCCTGAAGGTCGCCCTGCTCTCCCTGCTGGTCTGGTTGACCTTGCAGGGCAACCTGGCCAGCCTCCTGCGGATTCCCGCCTGCGGGCTGGACTGCGTGGCACCGGTGAGCGGGCTGATGCTCAGGCAGCTGATGCTGGTCTGCGCGGTCGGCTTCCTGACGATTGCCGTCGCCGACTACGCCTTCGAACGCCACCAGCACTACAAGCAGTTGCGCATGAGCAAGGACGAGGTGAAGCGCGAGTACAAGGAGATGGAGGGCAGTCCGGAGATCAAGAGCAAGCGCCGGCAATTCCATCAGGAACTGCAATCGAGCAACCTGCGCGCGGATGTCCGGCGCTCCTCGGTGATCGTCGCCAACCCGACCCACGTCGCCATCGGCATACGCTATCGACGCGGCGAAACGCCCCTGCCGCTGGTCACCCTGAAGCACACCGACGCCCTGGCCCTGCGGGTCCGGCGCATCGCCGAGGAAGAAGGAATCCCGGTGCTGCAACGAATTCCGCTGGCACGGGCGCTGCTGCGCGACGGCAATGTCGACCAGTACATACCGGCGGACCTGATCCAGGCCACCGCCGAAGTCCTGCGCTGGCTGGAAAGCCAGCAGACGGATACGCCCTGATCGCTATCGGGCAGGGCGGCCGCCTCGGCACCGGCGACGAAAGACGCTGCGACCTGGCGCCGAAAAAAAGGGGCCCGAAGGCCCCTTTCACATGCTTGCTACGGGTCAGTCCTTGTCCGGGATCCCGTGTACCACGCCCGCGGTATTCTCCAGCAGGCTCTTGGTCGCGGTCTGGATGAACGACTCCAGCTTCTTCTGCAGCTCGGCCTGGTCCGGCACTTCCTTGGTGATCACCGCCTTGGCATCGCCGCCCAGCTGGTAATCGTAGACGCGCACGTCACCGTCCTTCGGCCGCACCAGGATGCGGTTGCCGGAGACGATGGCGACGTTCTGCTCGCTGCCCGACGGCTTGATCACGCCGAAGCCCTTGTCGCCTTCCGGCAGGTTCAGCAGGTCGCGGCCCCAGCACTGGTGGACGGTCTCGCCGCCGAGCAGGCCCATGATGGTCGGCACGATGTCGACCTGGGTACCGACGGTCGGCAGGTGGGTACCGAACTTCTCCTGGATGCCGGGGGCGATCAGCAGCAGCGGCACGTTGAAGCGGTGCAGGTCCATCTCGGTGAGCTGCTCGGGGCTGCCGAAGCCATGGTCGCCGACCACCACGAAAAGGGTGTCCTTGTAGTACGGCGACTTCTTCGCCTTCTCGAAGAACTGGCCCAGCGCCCAGTCGGAATAGCGCATGGCGGTCAGGTGCTCGTCGAGCGAACCGTAGCCGGTCACGCGCTCCACCGGCAGGTCCTTCGGCAACGCATAGGGCACGTGGTTGGAGAGGCTCTGCAACAGCGCATAGAACGGCTTGCCGGTGCTCGCCAGCTTGTCCAGTTCCTCGTTGCCACGGGCGAACATGTCCTGGTCGGAGACGCCCCAGGTCGGATCGGAGAACACCGGGTCGACATAGTCGTTGCGGCCGATGAAGGTGGTCATGCCCTGGTTGCTGAAGAAGCCGGACTGGTTGTCCCAGGCGAAATCGCCGTTGTAGACGTAGACGTCCTCGTACTGGCGGGCGCTGAGCAACTGCGGCAGGCCGGAGAACTTGTGGCCGCCCTCCGGGGTTTGCATCAGGTATTCGAAGCCCGGCAGGTTGGGGAAGCAGGCCATGGTGGCGAACATGCCCTGGTGGGTATGGGTGCCGTTGGAGAAGAACTGGGTGAACAGCAGGCCTTCCTTCGACAACTTGTCGAAATACGGCGTGATGTTGCCCGGCGCGCCCAGGGCGCCGACATAGTGGCCGGCGAAGCTTTCCAGCAGGACCACCACCACGTTGCGGATCGGCAGGGTATTCGCCGCCGGCGGGGTGAACTCGCGGCGCACCGCGGCCTCATCGGCGTCCACCAGCTTGTCGTTGGGGGTCAGCAACATCTGCCGGGTGGTCTCCAGGGCGACCTTGTCGTCCAGGGTGGCCTTCCAGATGTTCGCGCGGTCTTCGGAGAAGCGCTCCTTGGCCGCCTTGACCAGGGTCAGGGTGCCGTTCAGGCCCAACTGGTTGGCGAACATGGACTCGGTGGTGAAGGCATCGCCCCAGCGCAGCGGCGGGCCCTGGCGCAGGGTGCCGCGGGCGGCGAGGACGCAGACCAGCACGCAGAGGAACAGCACCACGCCGCGCACGTACCAGGGCGCGGCAGCGCTCGGCCGGGCGATCACGCTGTCTTCGCGCGGCTTGCGCTGGCTCGGGCGGGTCGCCAGGTCGATGGCCTTGAACACCCGGTACAGCACCCAGGTGGCGAAGGCCCAGGCCAGCAGGTAGCGGACCACCGGGAAGCCGTACCAGAGCATGCTCATGACGGTCTTCGGGTCTTCCGACATGTACTGGAAGACCAGGCTGTTCAGGCGCTGGTGGAACTCGCGGTAGAAGTCCAGTTCGAGTACGCCGAGGAACAGGGTGATGCTGGCGAACAGCGTCAACCATGTACGGAACAGGCCGCGAGCGGCCATCGCGCGTACCGCGAACAACGACAGTACCAGCGGCGCCACGGCATAGACGACGACCCGCAGGTCGAAACGCACGCCGTTGCCGAACGCCTCGAGGAAGGTGCTCGCCGGGGTCGCGCCGATCAGTTCGCGGTTGTAGATCAGCAAGGCCAGGCGCAGCAGGCTGAACATGACCAGCAGCACCAGCGCGCTGAGCGCGGTGAACGCCAGGTGGCTGCGGATGGTGGGCTGGAACAGCCGTGGGGGCGATTGGGTGATTCGGACTTCCGTTTGGTCCATGTTTACAATTCGCTCTTCTGTCGTTCGATTTCGAGAATGCGGTCCCGCCCCTGCTCGGCCAGCAGGTAGCGGCCGGGCCCGATGGGCAGTAGGGACTGTGCGGAACGCAGGCGCCGTACGATCACCTGCAGCGGCCCGTCGGGCGGCAGCAGCAAGGCTCGCGCGTTATGCGTCGAGTCCTCGGTGATCCACAGGCCTTCGCTGTCGCACAGCAAAAAGCTCGGTGCATTCAGTCCGTTCAGCACCACCTCGTCCTCGGCCCCCTCATGCAGACGCATGACGTGGCCACGTTTCTTTTCCGTGTAGAAGACGCTTCCGTCCGGGCAGGCGGCCACCCCTTCGGAGCGCTGCAATCCCTCGCGCAGTACCGTCAGTCCGCCGGTCTCCGGGTCGTAGCGGAGAATCCGCCCGTCCAGGTCGCGATCCTCGGCGGCGTACAGGTAGCGGCCGTCGCTGGCGACGCCCTCCACCTGGATGCCGTCGAACAGCGGCCGGGCCTGCTGGGCATGCCACCAGAACACCGGCGAGGCGCCCTGCTCCTGGCTGATCGCGATGCCGTCGCGGAAGCTGGCCATGCCGTCGGGCTTGGACAGCCCGTCGAGCACCGTATCGCGGCTGCCATCGGCGGCGATGCGGAACACCAGGCCCTTGCCGTCCTGCAACTCCTGGCTCACGTAGAGCAGGCCGTCCGGGTCGCGGGCCAGGGCGCTGACGTGGGGAATGTCCTCGAGCACTACCCGGTAGGTCCAGCCGGATACGGTGGCTGCCGGGGCGAAACGCTGCCAGCCGAGGAAGGCCAGGGCGATGAAGAGGACGCTACCGAGCAGGCAGGAGACTACTACGCCGCTCTGGCGCAATCGTTTGGTCAGCATTCGATGCACTCAAGGACAAAACTGCCATTTATAGCCATGGCAACGGAAAAAAGCGCGCAGATTTTCCCGGATCGATTGTGAAAAAAATGTTAGCTGGCAGTAACAGGGGATGTCGGAGCGACGCATGAAAAAGGGCCTTGCGGCCCTTCTTGGTGAAGCGTCAGTCGTTGTCCTGCTTGCCGATGGCCTGCAGCACGTACTGCGGCAGAGCAAACGCGCCCAGGTGGATATCGGCGTTGTAGTAGCGGGTGGCGATGCCGCTGTCGCGGAAGCGCTGGCGCAGCGTTTCCAGCGGAAGGCGACGCAGGCCTTCGCGGGTCGAACCCCAGGCGAAGGTCATGGCGCCGCCGATATAGGTCGGCACCGCCGCCTGGTAGAAATGCCAGTCGGCGAACAGCCCGTCGGTACGTGCGGCGGTGGTGCGCACTTCCTCCAGTTGCATGAACGGCGTGCCGTTCTGGGTGACCAGGATGCCACCCTCGTTCAGGCAGCGCCGGCAGGCCTGGTAGAAGTTCTCGGAGAACAGCACCTCGCCAGGGCCGATCGGGTCGGTGGAGTCGGAGATGATCACGTCGAAGCGTTCTTCCGTGGTAGCCACGAAGCGCATGCCGTCGTCGATCACCAGGTTCAGCCGCGGGTCGTCGAAGGCGCCCTGGGAGTGGTTGGGCAGGAACTCCTTGCACATGTCGACCACGGTGCCGTCGATCTCGACCATGGTGATCCGCTCGACGCTCTTGTGCTTGGCCACCTCGCGCAGCATGCCACCGTCGCCGCCGCCGATGATCAGCACGCGCCGGGCCGCGCCGTGGGCGAGGATCGGCACGTGGGTGAGCATCTCGTGGTAGATGAACTCGTCGGCCTCGGTGGTCTGGATCACTCCATCGAGCGCCATCACCCGGCCCATCCGGGCGTTTTCGAAAATCACCAGGTGCTGGTGCTCGGTGCGCACCTCATGCAGCATGTTGTCGATGCTGAAGCGCTGGCCGTAGCCCTGGTACAGAGTTTCCTGATAATCGCTCATGGGCCGGGATCTCCCTGGTAAGGCTGCAATCTGGCAGCGGGACTTGCCCGCGCCGCGAAGAAAGGCGCGCATTCTACGCTGGCGGCAATGACAGGTCGAACCCCGCCGGCGGATGGCGCCGGCTGCGCCGGCCAGGTATCGTCTGCCCATGAGCCAGCCTACCTCTCCCCTCGTCCTGCACCTGCCCTACCAGTCACCCTGGGAATGGCGCCAGTTCCACCAGCATTTCGCCCTGCGCCTGCTCGCCGGTGTCGAAAGCCTGGGTGACGACCACTATGCCCGCAGCTTCCGGGCCAACGGTCGCCCGGCCTGGTTCGAGGTGCGACCGCTGGCGGAACGCCAGGTCCTGGCGCTGAGCCTCAGCCCGTCCGCCCATGCCCTGGCCGCCGAACTCGAGGCACGGGTCCGCCGGATGTTCGACCTGGACAGCGACCCGGCCGCCATCGCCCGGCATTTCGCCGGGGATCCCCTGCTCGGCCCGCTGGTGGCCGCCAATCCGGGACTGCGCCTGCCGGTGGCCTTCGATCCCTTCGAACAGGCGGTGCGCGCCATCGTCGGCCAGCAGGTCACGGTGAAGGCCGCGGTGACCATCACCGGGCGCCTGATCCAGCGCCTCGGCGAGCCGCTGGAAGATCTCGGCTACGACGGCATCAGCCACCTGTTCCCGACGCCCGCCGCGCTGGCGCAAGCCAACCTCGACGGCATCGGCATGCCCGGCAAGCGGGTACAGACGCTGCAACGCTTCGCCGCGGCGATCGCCTCGGGAGAGCTGAGCCTGGACCTGGCAGACGGCCCCGAGGCCCTGGTGGAGCGCCTCTGCGCGTTGCCCGGCATCGGCCCCTGGACCGCCGAATACATAGCCCTGCGTGCCATGGGCGAAGCCGACGCCTTCCCCGCCGCCGACCTCGGCCTGCTGAAATCCACGGTCTGGGGACCGCAAGGCATCGATGCGCGCAGCCTGAAGGCCCGCGCCGAGGCCTGGCGGCCTTGGCGCGCCTACGCCGCGATCCACCTGTGGAACCACTACGCCGCAGGCGGCTAACGCCGCGGCGGGAGGCTACAGCCTGACGTTGCCGCGCGGGCCGGCGATGGCCCAGATGATCAGGCCGAGCACCGGCAGGACGATGATCACCAGGACCCAGATGATCTTCATCCCGGTTTCCGCAGCGCTTTTCAGGATGTTGACGATGGCCCAGATATCCAGGGCCAGGATGACCAGGCTGATCAGCCCGCTGAGGGTGGAACCCATGGCGCGATGCTCCCGAGCAAGAGTGTTCCCTCAGGATAGCCGGCGCGTTCACTCCACGAGGATGTCGGCGAAGCTGGCCACCGTCGGATGGCCGTCCAGGCTGCCGCCTTCGCGGGCCAGGCCGAGCGTGCGCATGCCCGCGTCGCGCGCGGCATCCAGTTCCTGCACCACGTCGGAAAGGAAAAGGATTTCCGCGGCCGGCAGGCCGATGGCCCCGGCGATCCGCGCATAGGAGGCGCTTTCCCGCTTCGGCCCGCTGGTAGTGTCGAAGTAGCCGGAAAACAGCGAGCCCAGGTCGCCGGCCTCGGAACAGCCGAAGATCAGCTTCTGCGCCTGGATCGAGCCGGAGGAATAGACGTACAGGTCCAGCCCACGGGCCTTCCACTCGCGCAGCGCCTGCACCGCGTCCGGGTAGACGTGGCCCTTCAACTGACCGTCGCGGTAGCCCTGGGCCCAGACCATGCCTTGCAGGGCCTTCAGCGGCGTCGCCTTGCGGTCCTCGGCGATCCATTGCAGGAGGATCGCGATCACCCGCTCGACATCGGCGTCCGCCTCACCGCTCTCGGCACGCACCGCCGCCAACTGTGCGGCTACCTCGGTCTCTCCGGCGTGTTCGCGGACGAAGTCCGGCAGGTGCCGGGCGGCATAGGGAAACAGCACGTCGAAAACGAAGCTGACCGCGCTGGTGGTGCCTTCGATGTCGGTGAGGATGGCTTTGATGGTCATGCGGACTCCGGATGAAACCGCCCCCGGCAGGACCGGGGGCGCGGATGGTGACGGATGGGACGGTGCCTCGCTCAGTCTTCCAGCAGGGGGAAGCGGCTGGCGATGTCGTCGCCGGTGAACTGGGCGACCCAGCCCTCCGGGTTGTTGAACAGGCGCACGGCGACGAAATGCGGGTGCTCGCCCATGTCGAACCAGTGGCGAGTGCCGGCCGGCACCGAGATAAGGTCGTTGCGCTCGCAGAGCACGGCGTAGACATGCTCCTCGATATGCAGGACGAACAGGCCGCGCCCGGCGACGAAGAAGCGCACCTCGTCTTCGCCATGGCGGTGCTCGTCGAGGAACTTGGCGCGCAATTCGGCCTTCTGCGGGTGGTCGCTGTTCAAGCTGACCACGTCCACGGTGATGTAGCCGCGCTCGCGCTTGAGCCGCTCGATCTCGTGGGCGTAGGCGGCGATCACCTCGTCCTGGCTGGCGCCGGCGGCGATCGGCGCGGCGGCTTCCCAGCGTTCGAAACGGACGCCGACCTCGGCCAGGGTCGAAGCGATGTCCTCGGCATGGGTCAGCAGCTTCAGCGGCTGCTCCGGCTGGTTCTCGTGATAGACGGTAAGGCTGCTCATCGGCTCAGACTCAGTACTTTCAGTTCACACTCGAACAGAAACTCGAAAGCTTCCACCTGACGCAGGGCATCGCTCATGCGCGCGCCCCAAGTGTACAGCCCGTGGCCGCGGATCAAATACCCCGGGCAGTGCGGATGCGCCTCCAGCCAGGGCTGCACACGGCTGGCCAGGCGGGCGATGTCCTGGTCGTTGTCGAAGATCGGCACCTCGACCTGGCCTTCGTGGGTGGTGACCCCGGCGAAGGCCTTCTGCAGTTCGTAGTCCTGCAGCACCAGGCGGTCGCCGCGGACCAGGCGGGAAAGCACGGTGGCATTCACCGAGTGGGTATGCAGCACCGCGCCGATCGCCGGGTTCCAGGCATACAGCTGGGTGTGCAGGAGGGTCTCCGCCGAGGGTTTCTTGCCCGGTTCCAGGCTGTTGCCGGCCAGGTCGGTGGCCAGCACGTCGTCGAAGCCCAACTGGCCCTTGTGCTTGCCCGAGACGGTGAGCAGCGCGCGCTGTTCGTCCAGGCGCGCGGAGTAGTTGCTGCTGGTTGCCGGCGACCAGCCGCGGCCGTAGAGGAACCGGCCGGCGTCGATGATCTGCTGGGTCAGCTGTTCACGGTTGTCGTTCATGCCCGCACCTCTTGCAAACGGGTACTGATGATAGCGGCTGCCAGCAAGGCTGCCAGGCTGGCGATGGCGAAGGTCCAGGCAGGGCCCAGGCTGTTCCAGCTATAGCCGGAATACAGCGCGCCCAGGGCTCCGCCGGTACCGGCCAGCGCAGCATACAGGGCCTGGCCCTGGCCCTGCTGGCGCGGGCCGAAGCTACGTTGCACGAAATGGATGGCAGCCGCATGAAAACTGCCGAAGGTGGCGGCATGCAGCGTCTGGGCAAAGACCAGCAGCGCCAGGCTGTCGGCCAGGTTGCCGAGAAGCAGCCAGCGCAGCGACGCCAGCAGGAAGCTCGCGGCCAGCACCTGGCGCAGGCTGAAACGTTGCAGCAGGCGTGGCATGGCGAGGAACAACATGACCTCGGCAACCACCCCCAGCGCCCAGAGCAGACCGATCAGCGCCCGGCTGTAGCCCAGCGATTCCAGGTGCAGGGTCAGGAAGGTGTAGTACGGCCCATGGGACAGCTGCATCAGGCACACGCACAGGTAGAACGCCAGCACGCCCGGCTGGCGCAACTGGGCGAGGAAGCCGCCCTCGCCTTCGCGCGGTTCGCGATGGGCCGGCTGGGCATTGGGCACCCACCAGCTGCACAGCACGATGCCGAGCATGATACCCAGCAGCGTCGCCGGGTAGACATCCAGGCTCAGGCGCTCGAACAGCGCGCCGAGACCGACCACGGTGCAGATGAAACCGATCGAGCCCCACAGGCGAATCCGGCTGTAGCTGGCGCTGCGCTCGCGCAGGTGGGCCAGGGTGATGACCTCGAACTGCGGCAGCACGGCGTGCCAGAAGAACGCGTGCAACGCCATCACCAAGGCCAGCCAGGCGTAGCTGTGGCTGACGAAGATCAGCGAGAAGCCCAGCGCCGTGCATACCGCGCCGAAGCGCACGATAGCCAGGCGCTGGCCGCTGCGGTCGCCCAGCCAGCCCCACAGGTTGGGCGCGACGCAACGCATCAGCATGGGAATCGCCACCAGCTCGCCGATCCGCGGGCTGGGGAAGCCCAGGTGATGGAAATACAGGGCGAGGAACGGCGCCGTGGCGCCGAGCAGGCTGAAATAGAAGAAATAGAAGCTGGACAGGCGCCAGTAGGGAACCGCGCTGGTCACGATCCGCCGTTCACCCGTCCCGCATCGCTGCCTGCCACAGCCCTCACAGCTGCGGCAGGACCGGCGTGTCGACGCGCACGTCGGCGTTCTGCCCACGCTGGCGCAGCAACTGGTCGAGCAGGACGATGGCCATCATCGCCTCGGCGATCGGCGTGGCGCGGATGCCGACGCACGGGTCGTGACGGCCCTTGGTGATCATGTCCACCGGCTCGCCGGCGGTATCGATCGAGCGCCCGGGAGTGGTGATGCTGGAGGTCGGCTTCAGCGCCAGGTGGGCGACGATCGGCTGGCCGGAGGAGATCCCGCCGAGGATGCCGCCGGCATTGTTCGACAGGAAGCCTTGCGGGGTCAGTTCGTCGCGGTGCTCGGTGCCGCGCTGGGCGATGCTGGCGAAGCCGGCGCCGATCTCCACGCCCTTCACCGCGTTGATGCTCATCAGCGCATGCGCCAGTTCGGCGTCCAGGCGGTCGAAGATCGGCTCGCCCAGGCCCGGCGGCACGCCTTCGGCAACCACGGTGATCTTCGCCCCGACCGAATCCTGGTCGCGGCGCAATTGGTCCATGTAGGCCTCCAGCTCCGGCACCTTGTCCGGGTCGGGGCTGAAGAAGGCATTCTGCTCGACGCTGTCCCAGCTCCTGAACGGAATCTCGATCGGCCCGAGCTGGCTCATGTAGCCGCGCACCTGGATGCCCAGGCCCGCCAGGTATTTCTTGGCGATAGCCCCGGCGGCCACGCGCATGGCGGTCTCGCGCGCCGAGGAACGGCCGCCGCCGCGGTAGTCGCGCACGCCGTACTTGTGGTGGTAGGTGTAGTCGGCATGGGCCGGGCGGAACAGGTCCTTGATCGCCGAGTAGTCCTTGGACTTCTGGTCGGTGTTGCGGATCAGCAGGCCGATCGGCGTGCCGGTGGTCTTGCCCTCGAACACCCCGGAAAGAATCTCCACCTCGTCGGCTTCCTGGCGCTGGGTGGTGTGCCGGCTGGTGCCGGGCTTGCGCCGGTCGAGGTCGCGTTGCAGGTCCCGGGCGGACAGTTCCAGCCCCGGGGGGCACCCATCGACGATGGCGACCAGCGCCGGGCCGTGGCTTTCGCCTGCGGTGGTGACGGTGAAGAGCTTGCCGTAGGTGTTGCCGGACATGCGAGGCTCCGCGTGAGGACGAGAGGGAAAGACATCGGAGTATACCCGTCAAGGACGGGCCTGCGAACCTTCCCCGGAGGACGCGATCAAAGCGCTATCATCGGCCCATGAAGACCTCCATGCCGCGCGCCCTCCTCGCCCTGTTCTGCCTGCTCGCCAGCCTGGCCCACGCCGCTCCCAACAGCATCCTGCACCGCCCCTACGACCTGGACACCGGGCACGGCGTGCTGCGCGGCTCCTTGCTGCTGCCGCGCAGCGCCGTGCCGCCGCCGGTGGTCCTGCTGGTCGCCGGCTCCGGTCCCACCGACCGCGACGGCAACAACCCCTTCGGCGGCAACAACCGCTACCTGTTGCGTCTCGCCGAGGCCCTGGCCGAACGCGGAATCGCCAGCGTGCGCTACGACAAGCGTGGAGTCGCCCGCAGCCTGGCGGCGGCGCCGCGCGAGGAAGACCTCAGCGTCGGCGTCTATGTCGACGACGTGGTCGCCTGGAGCGAGCGGCTGGCCCGCGACCCGCGCTTCTCCCGGCTGATCCTGGTCGGCCATAGCGAAGGCGCGCTGATCGCCAGCCTGGCGGCGCCTCGCACGCCGGCCGAGGAATTGATCGCCATCGCCGGCAGCGGCCAACCCATCGACCGGGTGTTGCGCGAGCAACTGCGCGGTCGCCTGCCGCCGGCGCAACTGCGCCAGGCCGACTCGGTGCTGGCTTCGCTGAAGGCCGGGGAGACCCGCGGCGATATCCCGCCGGCGCTCGCCAACCTGCTCCGCCCCAGCGTGCAGCCGTACCTGATCTCGCTGTTCCGCGAAGACCCGGCCCGCGCGTTCGGCCGCCTGCGCATCCCGACCCTGATCGTCCAGGGCCGCAATGACATCCAGGTCGGCGTCGCCGACGCCGAGGCGCTCCAGCGAGCCAAGCCCGACTCGCAACTGGTGCTCATCGACGGCATGAACCACATCCTGCGGATCGCCCCGAGCACCGGTCTCCAGCAGCTTTCCGCCTACAACGACCCGAACCTGCCGCTGGCCCGGCAACTGGTCGAGGCGGTCAGCCGCTTCATCCTGCGCGGCGCAGAGGCGGAAAAAGGCCGCTGAGCCGCTACAGAAATCGCTTCCCGCGCCGACAAGTTCTGAAAGCCGGCCCGTGAAGGCGGCCGGCCAGAGGATGTCCGATGATCGATAGCGATACCCAACCGGCCGCAGAAGAAGCCGAGAAGAAACCGCCGCACCCCTGGGCCGAACTGGCCCCGGAGCATTTCCGCCTGCTCCGCCTGGCGCCACTGCCCACCGACCGCGCGACCGGCGCCCGCCCCCTGCGCTTCGTCCAGCTCGGCAGGGTCGAACGGCACAGCGCGGACCAGAGCCTGCTGCGCCTGAGCATCCAGGTGCCAGGCCTGATGCTGCGCAAGGAGCAGAACCTGCTGGAGGTCTGGGCCGATCATCGCAACAAGGAAGTGCGTTTCGGTTCGGACGCCGGGCTCAGCCTGGAACCCTTGAACCGCGGGCTGGGCCGTTTCCTGCTGGCCCAGGCGATCGCCTGGGCGCAACGACGCTGGGCCCACTACAAGGTGGAAGGCGGCGCACTGGCGCTGAAGGATGGCCTGACCGAAGACGCACGCCTGCGCCGCGACCATTTCATCCGCGCCCAGGGCTTCGACGTCAGCTATGAGGACCAGCGGTTGCTCAAGGCCCGCTACAGCGCCGGCCGGGTCAGTGAGCTGCACAGCGATTGGCACAAGGACAAGGTGCAGATCGTGCCGCTGCTGGACGCCGCGGCGATGCTGGAACAGGCCGAGCAGACCCTGCAGGCCCAGGATGCGGAGATCCGCCAACTGGAACAGCGCATCAACCACTACCGCCGCGACGACACCAGCTTGCGCTTCACCATCGCCTGCCTGACCGCCTTCGCGGTGTTCCAGGCCGGCCTGCTGATCTGGATCGCCACTCACTGAACCGGCGGCACCAGCCGCCTCCGATCACTTTTCCAAGCGCGAACGGAACAGTTCCCGGTGCTCGCGGCACTGCGCGGCGGACAGCATGAACACCCCGTGGCCGCCGTGCTCGAACTCCAGCCAGGTGAAGTCCACTTCCGGATACAGCGCCTGCACATGGACCTCGCTGTTGCCCACCTCGACGATCAGCAGGCCTTTCTCGCTGAGGTGGTCGGCCGCCTCGGCGAGCATCCGTCGCACCAGGTCCAGGCCGTCGTCGCCGCAGGCCAGGCCGAGTTCAGGCTCATGATGGAACTCCGCCGGCATGTCGGCGAAATCCTCGGCATCCACGTAGGGCGGATTGGACACGATCAGGTCGAAGCGCTGGCCGGGAAGCCCGGCGAAACCGTCGCCCTGGACGGTGTAGACCCGCTCGCCGAGGTCGTGGCGCTCGATATTGACGTTGGCCACCTCCAGCGCATCGAAGGACAGGTCGGCGAGCACCACCTCCGCCTGCTCGAACGCATAGGCGCAGGCGATGCCGATGCAGCCGGAACCGGTGCAGAGGTCGAGGATTCGCGCCGGCTCGGCCGGCAGCCAGGGCGCGAAGCGCTGTTCGATAAGTTCGGCGATAGGCGAGCGCGGCACCAGCACGCGTTCGTCGACGCTGAATGGAATCCCGCAGAACCAGGCTTCGCCCAGCAGGTAGGCCGCCGGAATCCGTTCCTCGATGCGCCGCCGGAGGATCTCCGCCAACTCGGCGCGTTCATCGTCTTCCAGGCGGCAATCCAGGTAGCTGTCAGAAATTTCCCAGGGAAGGTGCAGGGAGCCCAGAACCAGGTGGCGCGCCTCGTCCCAGGCATTGTCGGTGCCGTGACCGAAGAACAGGCCGGCGGCGTGGAAACGGCTGACAGCCCAGCGGATGTAGTCGCGCAGGGTGAGCAGACGGGACTCGGACATGACGGAATTGCTCCTCGCAACGCACAAAAGGGCGACATTCTAGCCGATCGCGCCGGAGCTGGCCTCCAGCGCGGGAAGTCCATACCACTTTAGTGCGCATGCGGCAAAGGTTCACAGGCTCGCCGATAGGGGCCAGAATGAAAGGCATGTGCCTTCTCAGGAGTAGTGACATGCCTCATCCGCTCACCCTTTTGCAGATCAGCGGACGCGGCTACCCGCCAGCCCCCCTTCGGCAGAGCACCTTGCTGATCATCGATGCCCAGGAAGAGTACCGCAGCGGCGCCCTGCGCCTGCCAGGCCTCGACGCCGCCGCCGCGGAGATCGGCGTGCTGGTGCAGGCGGCCCGCGCCAGCGGTACGCCCATCGTGCATGTACGCCACCTGGGTATCCAGGGCGGCCTGTTCGATCCGCAAGGGCCGCGCGGCCAGTTCCTCCCGGAACTGCAACCGGAAGCCGGGGAAAAAGTCGTGGAGAAACGCCTGCCCAATGCCTTCTCCGGCACCGAGCTGCACGACCTGCTGCAGAACCACGGCCGTCTCGACCTGATCGTCTGCGGCTTCATGACCCATTCCAGCGTCAGCACCACCGTGCGCGCGGCCAAGGACTACGGCTACCGCTGCACCCTCGCCGATAGCGCCTGCGCCACCCGCGACATACCCACCCTGAACGGCGGGGTCCTGAGCGCCGCGGATCTGCAACGCGCCGAGATCGCCGCCCTCGGCGACAACTTCGCGGCGATCGTCGCCCAGGCCCGGGAACTGCTCTGACCGCCCATCCAGCCGCCCTCCCGTCCCGCCCTGCGGAGGACTAGTCTGCCTGCAGGGCCATGGCTTGCGGCGAGAAGACGAGTGGCGCACGGTTTGCCCACGGCTCCCGGGAATCCGGGAACCCGGCAGGAAGGTTCCGGTCCTAGCCCCGATGACACACGAGGAAGTCGGGATGAAGTTGTCCGATAGTTTCGATGCGCGCCGGCTGCGCCCGCGCCGGCCGAGAGTCTGGCGCTGGCGCCTGGCGGCGGCGTTCGCGGCCCTGGTGGCGAGCCTGGGCGTGCTGCTGTCGCTGGCCGGCACCTCGGCCTTGATCGGCCGCCAGCCGGCTGTCGGCATGCTGCATATCGAACCCGCCGCTGGCGGCGTCTTGCTGGCCCTTGGCCTGCTGTCGCTCTGCCTCGGCGTGTTCTTCTGGCGTTTCAGCCGCCGCCGCAGCCGCCGCAACAGCGACCTGAGCCTGTCGCCGAACCTGATGAAAAAGCGCGACTGAGCGGGCTGCCGGCGTCCGGCCGATCCGGTAAACTGCGCCGCTTCGCGGAGGCTCCCATGCAAGACGACGACTTTTCCCTGTTCAAGAGCGAGATGCGCGGCGTCAAGCGCATCTCGGTCGATCGAGCCGATACCGGCAAACCTCGCAACGACCGCCAGCAACTCAAGCAGCGCCAGCTCAATGCCAGCGTGCGCAACGACGAAATCCGCGTCGACGGCCTGTCCGACCAGTTCGTCATCGACGTCGGCCCCGAGGACGAGCTGTCCTGGGCCCGCGACGGCGTCCAGGAAAGCCAGTTGCGCAAGCTCAAGCAGGGCCTGGTGCCCTTCGACGGTAGCCTCGACCTGCACGGCATGAGCGTGGAGAAGGCCCGGCAGACGCTATGGGACTTCCTTGCCGAGGCCACCCGCCTGGAAATCCGCTGCGTGCGCGTGACCCATGGCAAGGCCGCGCGCAAGGACGGACGCAGCCCGCTGGTGAAAAGCCACGTCAATACCTGGTTGCGCCAACACCCGCAGGTGCTCGGTTTCACCTCCTGCCTGCCACGCCACGGCGGCACCGGCTCGGTCTACGTGATGCTGCGCAGGACCATGCTCGAAGGCCGCGACGAGTAGCCGGCAAGCGCCGAGTCTTGCCAGCGGCCCGGCGACGTCCTACCCTCCGCGCTGGTAATCGTCTGACTGGAACGCTCATGTCCCTGGAACAACACTACTCCTCGATCCTCACCCAGCTCGGCGAGGACGTTAACCGCGAAGGTCTGCTGGACACGCCCAAGCGTGCCGCCAAGGCCATGAAGTACCTGTGCCGCGGCTACCAACAGAGCCTGGAAGAAGTCGTCAACGGTGCCCTGTTCAGCTCCGACAACAGCGAAATGGTATTGGTCAAGGACATCGAGCTGTACTCGCTCTGCGAGCACCACCTGCTGCCCTTCATCGGCAAGGCCCACGTGGCCTATATCCCGAACGGCAAGGTGCTCGGCCTGTCGAAGGTCGCGCGGATCGTCGACATGTACGCCCGCCGCCTGCAGATCCAGGAGAACATGAGCCGGCAGATCGCCGAGGCGGTCCAGCAGGTCACCGGCGCCCTCGGCGTCGCGGTGGTGATCCAGGCCCAGCACATGTGCATGATGATGCGCGGCGTGGAGAAGCAGAACTCGTCCATGGTCACTTCGGTGATGCTCGGCGAATTCCGCGACAACGCCGCCACCCGCAGCGAATTCCTCAGCCTGATCCGCTGAGGCCAGGTCCGCTGGCGAAAGAACCGGCCCCACTGGGCCGGTTTTGCGTTTCCTTCCCCGGCGATCAGCCGAAGAAGCGCTTCATCGAGCGCGACAACCAACCACCCTCGCTCTTGTCCTTGACCAGTTCGGACATGCTGTGGCGTACCGCATCCACATATCCGGCGTCGTCGTTGCGGATGTGGTTGAACAGCCAGCGCGAGAGCAAGCCCTTGAGTTCATCGCCGACATCCTCGCCGGCCTGGAAGCGCACCCGGTATTCGGAGACCCGGCGGATGAACAGCTCGTGGATCTTCTTGTGCGCCCGGGAAAACTGGTAGCCGGCATCCTCCATCAGAGTTTCCTCGAAGGCGAAGTGCGACAGCGTGTAGTCCACCAGCTCCTCGATCACCTCGGCGATCGCCGCGTGTTCCTTGCCTTGCTGGGCGTCGTGCAGGTGATTGATCATCTCGACGATGCGTTTGTGTTGATTGTCGATGACCTGAATACCGGTATTCAGGTCATCCTGCCAGACCAGATGCGCCATGATGACTTCCCCCAAGCGAACAGCGAACGGCCTTTCCGAACGGCCTGGGGCCAGGGTATTTTTGTGACGCAGTACGGGTATTGACGCCGGTCAAGCGGGACAAGATGTTAATGAATTTCGCATGAATTCATTCGCCCCCCTCGCGGCGGCATGCCCGCTCGATCCGCTCGGTTTCGCGCGGCTGAACATCCGCCATCGTCGCCGGAAAGCGGCGTCACCAGTGGTCCCGACAGGACAGGAAGGAAATGAACCTGATCGCGCACGTGGAAATACCGGTGTCCGACCTGGGGAGGGCGATGCGTTTCTACGCCTCGGTGTTCGGAGTGGCGTTCGGCGAGGTAGCCACCCTGCACGGAAGCAGAATGGCGCATTTCCCCTTCGAGGAAGGCCGTGACGGTGCCAGCGGCGCACTCGCCGAGGGCGACGTCTACGTGCCTACGCTACATGGGGCGATCATCTACCTGAATGTCGCGGACCTGGATGCCGTCATTGCCCGGGCCCTCGGCGAAGGCAGCGAAATCCTCTTCCCGAAGACGCCGCTTGGCGACGGCGTGTTCATCGCCGAGATCAGGGACAGCGAAGGCAATCGTATCGCCCTGCAGAGCGCTTGCGGAGAGCGGCCGTAGAGGTCCTGCAAACCGAGCGCCGCCGGCTCAACGGGCAAGAACGCCGGCCAGCCAGGAACGCCGCGCGCCCAGCGCTTCCTGCAATTCGCGGACGCCGATGCAGCGCCGTTCGGGGTCGAGGCTCAGGGCGGTACGCAGCGCCGGCCAGCAGCGCCGAGGCAGGTGTCCGGGCGCGCGCAGCTGGCGCTCCAGCCCCTGCTCCCGGGCCTGGTTCGAGGGCAGGCGGCGGAACGGATGGCGACCGTCGGCCAGTTCGTAGAGGACGCAGGCCAGCGCATACAGGTCGGCCGCCGGCGACAATGGCGCGCCCTCGAGAAGTTCGGGAGCGGCGTAGCCCGGAGTCCAGGCGTCGATGCGGCCCCGGCTGAGCTGCGGCAGGCCATCCAGGATGCCTGCCTGCGCCTGGCCGAGGCCGAAGTCGAAGAGCCGCACGCCCTCTTCGCCGAGCATCACGTTGCTCGGCTTCAGGTCGCCATGCAGTACTCCTTGTTCGTGGACGTAGGCCAGAACATCCAGCAACGGCCGGGCGATCGCGCTCAGCTCGGACCAGGGCAGGCCTTCGGGACGCTCGCAGAGCAGGCGGTCGAGCGGCAGGCCAGGCATGAGTTCCATGACGATGTAGGCGCGCTGGCATGCGGTGTCGACGTCGAAGGTGAACAGACGCACGACGTTCGGATGGCGCAAGCGCCGGGTCAGGGCGAACTCGCTATAGAGCAAGGCGCTGGCGTCGGGTGACTCGGCGACCGACTCGTTGAGCAGCTTCAGCGCTACCAGCGGCGCCGGGTCGCCGAACTGCTCATGGAGCAGGTCCCGGGCACGGTAGACCGTCCCCATGCCGCCGGCGCCGAGCATCCGCTCCAGACGGTAGCGCCCGGAAAGAACGTCCGGCAGCGGACCGGGCAACACCGCCGGCAGGTCCGGCGCCGAGGCGGTCGGGGCGGCGAAGGCGAAATAGGTCAGGTTCGCGCCGCCCTCCTCCTCCGGCAGCAGCTCCAGCGACGACAGCGGTTCGTTCATTGGCGGATCACCACGGCCGTCAGGTTGTCCCGTGCGGCGCCGCTCAGGGCACCGTCGAACAGCCGCTCCACCGCCACCTGCGGCGATGCCAGGCTCAACGCGCGACCCAGCGCATCGGCGCTCAGCTCTTCGTAGAGCCCGTCGCTGCAGAGCAGGAAGACATCCCCGGGATGCACCTCCAGTTCCAACACGTCCAGCACCAGTTGTTCGCTGGCGCCGACGGCACGGGTCAGCGCGCGCGCCGAGGGATAGGCGCGGGCCTGCTCGATATCCATCCGCCGTTCGTCGACCAGTCGCTGCAACAGCGAGTGGTCGCGGGACAGCTGGTACAGCCGCTGGCCGCGCCACAGGTAGCAGCGGCTGTCGCCGACCCACACGCAGGCCGCCCGCGAACCCTCCACGACCAGCGCCACCACCGTACTGCCGATGATCCTGTCGCCGCGTTCGGCGCTGAGGGTGAGTTCCTCGCCCAGGCGCCGGTTGAGCCAGTGCAGGCACTGGCGCATCGCGTTCAGGCGCTCGTCGAATCCCGCCCGGGCCGGCAGTTCCGCCAGGCTGGTGACGATCATCCGGCTGGCCAGGTCGCCGGCCTGGTGCCCGCCCATGCCATCGGCGACCGCCCAGAGTCCGCGATCCGGGCAGTCCAGGAAGGCATCCTCGTTGCGCGCGCGGACCTTGCCGCGATCCGTGCGTGCCGCGCTGCGCCAGGGCTCGGTGCGTTGCATCAGAGCTGCACCGGCATGCGGAAGCTGCGCAGGACCGCGAGATCGAACGGATTCGGCGTGCGCTGGGCGAGCAGCAGGTAGTTGGCGCGCAGGCCGCCCAGGTCGGCCTTGAGCACCATCACGTCACGCCCGCTGAGGTACTCGGTCTGCATCAGGTCGAACAGCCTGAACAGCGACCAGGGCCCGGTATTGCGTTCGATTCCCACCGGTCGTCCGGCCATCTTCTCCAGCACCAGGCTGGTGCGGCCGCCGTCGGCGTCGCTGGGCCACTTGAACGACATCGGCACGATCGGGCCGTGGCGGTACTCCATGGACTGACCGTCGAAACGGAACTCGGCGCGGCTGACGCCAGGATCGAGGGTATAGGGCTCCAGGCGGAAGCGCACCTGTGGCTCGGCCGGGTTCTCGGCGAAGAAGCTCTGGCGGATCACCTGGGCCGTGCCCATCTGGTCGAGATAGACCTTGGACATCGGCAGGCTGTAACCGTCCACGCTGCGCAGGCGGTAACTGCCCGGGTCGCCGCTGACGAAGGGCCGCATGTAGGTTTCGAAGAAGCGTTCGGCGACGCCCTGCGCCTTGAAGAACTCGCGGAAATCGCTGACCGCGACATCGCTGGCGCTGTGCGCGTTGAACGGGTAGCGCTTGTTGATCGCCTTGCTGTAGAAACCGTACAGCTCGCTCTGGTAGCGCTGGTTGAGGTACAGGTAGGCATCGCCGAGGACCAGCCGCCAGGCGTCTTCGGCCAGCACGCTGAACCATCCGCCGAGCGGTCGCGGCAGTCGCGCGGAGGCGTTGCGCAGGTTGCTCAGGGCATCGCGCTGGCCGCCCATGCGGCTCTTCGCCATGTCGAAAGCCGCCTGCTCCGGCTGGCTGGCGCGCGCCAGTCCGGCGAGTTGCAACTGCAACTCGTTGAGCGCCTGCAACAGCGGGGTGAGGTCGGCCGCCGGGCCGTTGTTATCGTCGAGCAGGCGATGCAGGGGCTCGAAGCGGCGTTGCAGGGACTTCTTCGCGGTATCCGGCAGGTTCTTCGCCAACGCGTCCCTGGCCTTGCCGGCCGCCGCGGCGGCCGCCTTGCCCAGCTTGCCGCCCTTTTCCGCGGCCTTGTCGCTGGCCTCTGCCAGCGCCTCGGCGCTCTCCGCCAGGACCGGGAAACGGGTGTTCTCACGGACCTCCAGCAACAACTGGAGGATCGGCGAGTTGGCGGCGAGCAGCCCGGAAACCTGGTCGGCGCCCTCGCCGGCATCGTTGAACGGCAGCAGGCCCAGGCGTCCGACCGCCTCGCTCCAGAAGTTCGCGTAGTCGCGGAAATACAACTGCTCGAGTTCGACCATCAGGCGCCGCAGGTCCATGTCGCTGATCCCGCTGCCCTCGCCCAGGACCCAGTTGTCGCGAAGGATGTCGTTGACCAGGCTGGCGCCCTGGACCACGAAGTACTGCTGGTAGCCCTGCTGGGTGTAGAAGCCCGGGATCACGTAGTCGGTGCCGACGAACAGACCGGCCTGCGGCCCCAGGTGCTGGCCGAAGCGATACTCGGGCAGGCTTCGCGCCTGTTCGCGCAGCACCCGGTAGACCACGTTGGCCAGGGACTCGCTGCGCAGCACCTGGCGTGCCTGGGCCACCAGGGTCTCGTTCAGCGGATAGCTGAACGGTTGCTCGAGCAGACGGGCGAAATGCGTGTTCAGGCCATTCTGCACGGTGCCGTTGCCGGCATAGCGCTGCGACCAGTCGGTAGCCACCCAGTCCTTGAGCCATCCGTTCTCGCGGCGCTCGCGCAGATTCAGCATCAGGTAGGCCCGCAGGCTGTTGAGCAGGCGTTCGCGATTCTGCATGTTGCCGCGGATCTGCGCTTCGAGCATCCGCGCCACGCGCGGCAGCAGTTGCGTCTCCAGCTCGCGGCGATAGGCCGCGGCCAGCGGCGGGTTGACCTCGTTGCCCTGGTACAGCCCGGCGCGCTCGTGCAGCGAGACTTCCCCTTTGGGCGGAAACACGGTGGTCGCCGCATAGCTGCTATCCAGCGTCTTCAGCGCCGCCATGGCGTCATCGCGCTCGCCAAGCGCCTGGCGCTGCTGGGTCCATTGCTGCGCCAGCTCGCGTAGCCGCTCCAGGCGCTCGTGGTTGGCCGAGAAACCGCCAGCCCAGAGCAGGCCGAATAGCAGAAGGAGCGCCAGCGAACCGACGTACAGGGCGCGCTGGCCCCAGTGGATGCGCGTGCGTTCGCGGCGATCGAGACCTGCCAGGTTGGCCTCGGGGAAGATCACCTGGCTCAGCAGGTGATGGATGAAGCGCGAGCGCCCGTTGCGCAGGGTCGGCAACAGGCCGCTGGCGATCCCCAGGTTGGCGCCGATGCCGGCGGTGTCCTCGTCCAGCTGCTGGGCCAGGTGCGGCGCGCTGGTCAGGTAGAAGCCGCGCAGGCGGCTGGCGCGCTGGTAGCGGTTGCCGGTGAAGGCGAGTTCGACGAACAGGCACAACCGCTCGCCGATCTGGCCAAGCTGGTGCGGGAAGTCCAGGATGCGACCGCGACGCAGGGTATCGCGCTCCTGGTGGATGCGCATGATCACCTGGCTGTTCAGGCGTCGCAGAAGGTCCTCGAACGCCTGGCGCAGGACCGTCACATCGGTGCCGTTCTGCTCCTTGCCGAAGCTGGTGCCCAGAACCTGGTCGCTCTCCTCGCGGCTCAACTGGTCGAAGAACTCGTCGAAGCCGAGCAACTGGTCGGCCTTGCTCAGCACCAGGTAGACCGGCAGATCGAGGTGCAGGGTCTGCTGGATTTCCTGCAGGCGCGCACGCACCTGGCGAGCCAGCGTATCCAGCGCCATCTCGTCGTCGCTGAGCAACGTTTCCACCGGAATCGACACCATCACGCCATTCAGCGGCCGTGCGCGGCGGCGCTTGCGCAACAGGCCGAGCAGGGTCGCCCAGGCGCCCCCGTCGACCTCGCCGTCGGCTTGGGTCAGGTAGCGCCCGGCGGTGTCGATCAGGACGCCGTGGTCGGCGAAGTACCAGTCGCAGTAGCGCGTGCCGGCGGTGTCGCGGGTCAGCTTGCGGTCGATCCGGTTGATCGGGAATTCCAGTCCGGAAAAGTCCAGCAGGCTGGTCTTGCCGCTTCCCTGCGGGCCGATCAGCAGGTACCAGGGCAGCTCGTTGCGCCAGCGCTCGCTGCGGCCGCGGTACAGGCTGGAGGTCTTCAGGGTGCGCAAGGCGTCCTTGAAGCGGCTGCGCAATTCCTTCTGTTCGTCTTCGATCAGACCGTCGCGGCGCAGGCGCTCCTGGCCCTCGTCGCTGTCCTCGACGGCCTTGCGCCGCACTCCGGCGCGCCAGCTGACGAAGACCATCGCCAGCCCCCAGACCAGGAACATCAGGCTGATGCTCAGCAACCGCGAGGTCGGGCTTTCCCAGAACTTGTAGTCGGCGACCGCCAGCAGCGGCCCGACGAACCACACCAGCAATGCCGCCAGGAGTACCAGCAACAGCGTCCAGACCCACGTCTTGCGCAGGAAGGCGCCGACTTTCTTGAAGAAGTTTTTCATTTCGCGTCCCTGTGTTTACGAACCGGGCTGTCCTGCCGCCGCATCGAGCGACTGGTAAGGCTGCAGCACCGTGTCGCGTTGTTCGCCGAGAACCCAGGCGAATCCCGAATACATCACCACCAGGCAGACCAGGGTGAACAGCGCCACCATCCACCAGGGCACGATCCGCACCAGGCCGCGACGCTGGTCGCTGAGCCCCTGCCAGTGCGGCGACAGTTCGCGCGGCACGTCGCCGCGCAACTGGCGGATCTGCCGGTAGAGCGCATCGGAAATACCGTCCAGGTCAAGCACGCCGCGAGCCATCACCCGGTACTTGCCCTCGAAGCCGAGGGCAAGGCAGAGGTACATCAGCTCCAGCATCGGCAGGTGCTTGACCGGGTTCTTCGACAGCCGGTCGAGCAACTGGAAGAACTTCTCGCCGCCGAAGGTCTCGTTATGGAAGCTGCTCAGCAGGCTGATCTTCGACCATTCGCTTTCGTTGCCCCACGGGGTGGTCACCACCGCCTCGTCGACCACCGTGCACAGCACGTAGCGCGCCGCCATGACCTGGCTGTTTTCCACGCCATCCTGCACGGCGCGGAATTCGAAGAGCTTCATGGCGGAGGTCAACCGCTCCTTGAGCGCCGCGAGGTTCTCCAGCACGGTGCTGTGCTTGAGCCGGACCACTTCCGAAAGCAGTTCGGAAGCCGCCGCCACCAGCGGGTTCAGGCTGACGTTGAAGGCCTCGCCCGGACGCAGGCGCGCCGCGTAGATCATCCGTTCCTCGAGCTGCTCGAAGCGCGGCGGTTCGGCGAAATCGGTCAGCGGCCCCTGGGCCGGTACCTGTCCCTGGTGATCGAGGAGGACGGTCTTCTCGTCCTCGTGGTATTCCCTTTCCTTGATCATGTTCAGTTCCTGATGGCCCAGAATTTCAGTTCAAGCTCGGAGAACTCGCCGGATACGTGGAACGCGAAACCGCCGGAGCGCTCCAGCTGGGCCATGTCCTCGGCGTTGGGTTCGAGAATGAAATAGGTCTTGTTGGAGTGGAACGGGATCTGCCGCGGCGCCACCGGCAGCGGCTTGACCCGGATCCCCGGCAGGTGCAGGTTGACCAGTTGGCGAATGTGCTCGACCGCACCCACCTTGAGATGCGCGGGCAGCCGCTGGCGCAGTTCCTCCGACTCGCAATTGGCACTGGCGGCGAGCACGAACGAGGCGCTGCCGAGCAGCTTGTGGTCGTGCAGGGGCGAGACCAGGATGCCGTACTGGCGGGCCTGGAGAGGCAGTTCGATGGCATGCTGCTCGAGCACCATCGACAGGACCTGGCGGATCGCCTCCATCAGCCTGCGGAAGCTGGCGCCCTGGTCGCTGTGCTGGTAACGGCTGTCCAGGCGCGGACGCTTGCTCTCGCTGCCGAAGGTGGCGAGGTCGCCGAGCATGGTCAGCAGCACCCGGTACAACTGCTCCGGATGCACCTGCTCCAATCCCAGGTAGTGGCGCAGCAGCAACTCGGTGCGATTGATCAGTTGCAGCATCATGAAATCGCCGACCTCCGCGCCGCCGACCTTGCCATTGGACCGGATACGCTCGGCGATGGTGTCGCCGCGATGGCCGAGCATGCTGATCACCTCCTTCAGGCAGGACAGCAGGTAGGCGGATGCGTGGGCGTGGAGGTAGCTCGGCACGAAGTCGGGGTCGAGGCTGATCACCCCGTCCGGCGTGGTATCCAGCACCACCGCCACCTTCAGTTTGACGTAGGCCTGGTCGCTCTGCTGCTCGCCGAGCAGCAGGCGAAAATCCGGCCGCGCGCAGCTGACCTGCACCATGGAATCCTCGCCGGCGTTGGAGTCCGCCACCTCCAGGTCGTAGGCGGTATAGCGCGCCAGGACCTCGGCCTGCTCCGGCCGGCGCGCCTCGATGTGGTTGCCGGTGACCAGCGGCAGGGCCAGGTAGATCGGCACGTTCGAGGTATTGGGCGGCACGTCGAGGGCGAGCGGCTCGGTGTTGCCGCCGAGTTCGAACAGGCTGCCGTCGGGCAATACGCCGGAGGCCTGGCTGATCACCAGCTTGCCCATGTTGAGGAACTGGCGGTCCAGCTCCAGGGCGAGGAAGCCCCAGTTGTAGCTGCCCAGCAACTGGGTCCGGGCCTTCATCTGGTTGTCGTAGTAGCGGTCGTTGTGTTGCAGGTGCTGCGGGCGCAGCAGCATGCCTTCCTGCCAGACGATCTTGTGCACGTTCATCGCGCGTCACCCGCCTTGCCGAGCAATTCGCCGGCATTCAGGATGCCCTTCTGGCCCAGCTTCAGCTCTACCCGGGTCAGCTCTTTCGCCGTGACCGGCACCACGTAGCGCCAGCTTGCCTCGCCGAGATCGCGGTAGGCGGCGAGCACGCCCACGTAGCGGCTCCCCTCCTCCACGCTGAGCTTGAGTTCGACCCGCTCGCCGGGACGCAGCTCCAGCTCCTCGCTGGTCACCAGGTCGGGGTCCAGGGTCTCCTTGGGACGTTCGTAGAGGCTGAAGAAGTCGGCGTTCTCGAACGCCACCGGGTGTTTCAGCTCGAACAGCCGCACTACCACCGGCGACGGCCGGCCATTGAGGTCGGGATTGACCCGCTCGCCGGCGCTCAGGGCGAGGTCGAGCTTGGTCAGTCTGGAATACGGCGACAGCGTGGAACAGCCGGCCAGCAGCGCCAGGACGGCGAGCATGGCCAGCGCCCTGGCTGGCGGGATCGGGCGACGAGACATGGCGATCATCCTTGGTGCTCGGTGTAGAGGGTGGAAATCAGGCGAACCTGCTCTTCGTAGGCCTGGGCGAAATCACGCGCCAACAGACGCTCGCTCCAATCGTCGTCCTGGCATAGCGACTGGTGGTAGCGACCATAGGCACGCCAGCGGCTGCCCGAGGTGGCCAGCAACGGCCGGCGACCGTCGCGCTCGAAACGCAGGGCCAGCTGCTGCGGCGAGAAATGCTCGAGGGTCGCGCGCACCGCCGCCCGGCTGGCGCCGAGCAGCGCCACCTGGTGCGCCTGGAGGTCGCGGAAACTGCGTGCGACGGCCTGTTCGCCACTCAACTGGCCAGGCTTGCTATCCCGTAGCAGATGACCCAGCGCCTCGCCGGCATCGGCGCTGAAGCGCAAGGGATTCTTGCCGGTATCGCGCAATGTGCTCAGCGACAGGCGCAGTTCGTTCTTCAGTTCGCTGCGGGTCCGCAGGCTCTGCTGCAAGCCGCCGATGCACTGCCGCAGCAAACCGGCGGCGTCGATCGCCAGCGCTTCGCGCGCAGCGCCGTCGAGGCCTTCGAGGTCCACTCCGAGCGCCTGGCCGAAACGCTGCCAGAAGGCTTCGTCGCGTTCCGGAGGCGGACTTTCCACGGGTTCCTGCGGAGCCGCCGGGGCGGGCACCAGCTCCGGTACGACCAGGCTTTCCATGTCGATCCGCGCGTAGTCCGCACGCGCCCCGGCCTCATGACTGGGCTGGGCGATCGCGCTCAGGTCGTCGAGTTCGTAGGCATCTGCACCGTCCTGGTCGAGCGCCTGCAACGGATCGAGGGCCAGGAAGGCATCGTCCGGAATGATGCTGCCCGCCGGCTGCGGCCGCCCGACGTCCATGGCGAGCTCGTCGGGCTCGCGCAGCAACCGCGCGCGGATCTCGAAGTCGCCGAGCAGGAAGACGCTGTCCTGCTCGATGCGCTGCGGCTCGCCATGCGGCAGGCGGCTGCCGTTGCCGGCGCGGATGCCGTTGCTGCTGGTGTCGGTCAGGTAGAACGCGCCGTTGCGATAGCTGACCCGCGCATGCTGCTTGGACAGGTGCCGCTTGCGATCGGGAATCGCCCAATCGCACTCACCGCCGCGGCCGATGAGGCCGCCGTTCCTGCCGAAGGTCTTGCTGCATAGCTCCGTCGGTACGAATTGCTTGGCGCTGAGCATTTCCAATACCAGTTCCATGAGATCGCTCCTTGCGGTCACTTGCCGCGATTGACCGCCTGCGGATCGCCAAGCGGGCGATAGTCGCCGTCGTTGAATTTGTAGTTGCCGCTGCAACCGGCGAGGCCGCAGAGGACGGCCAGGGCCAGAAGCACGGCGGGCCAGTGACGAACAGGCATCAGGGAGTCTCCATGGAAGGGCCGCGGACGCCGCGCTCCAGGCGCGCGCCCGGCTGGGCTGGTTGGAAGGAAATCTCGATCATGGGCTTCAGGTCCGGGGATCGCCGAAATGAATGTTCAGGCGTCCCATGCGATAGATCAGGGTTCGTCGCGGCAGACCCAGTTCGCGCGCGGCGAGGGTCTGGTTGCCAGCGTTCCTGCGCAGGCAGGCGAGCAGCAGGTCCCGTTCGATCTGCTCCAGATGCTCGCGCAGCTTGAGCGGCGCCTCCGCTTCCGGGGGCGCGCGCAGGGAAAAGTGTTCGGCCAGCAGCATCTCGCCTTCGCAGAGCAGTACCGCGCATTCCACCAGTCCCTTCAGCTCCCGAACGTTGCCGGGAAAGCCATAGCCGTCGAGCAGTTCCAGCGCTTCCGCGGACCAGCCCAGCGGCGCGCGGCGCAGGAACACGCAGGCGCGTTCGGCGAAATGCCGGGCCAGTTCGAGGGCGTCGCCCTCGCGCTGGCGCAACGGCGGCAACTCGATGGGAAACTGCGCCAGCCGGTAGTAGAGGTCTTCGCGGAACTTGCCATCGCGGACCAGCAGGGCGAGGTCACGGTGGGTAGCGGCGATGATGCGTACATCGACCTTGTGCGTGTCGTTGCCGCCGAGCGGGCGAATCTCGCCTTCCTGCAACACGCGCAACAGCTTGGCCTGGAGCGACAGGGGCATGTCGCCGATTTCGTCGAGCAGCAGGGTTCCGCCATCCGCGGCATCGAACAACCCGGGACGATCGCGCTCGGCACCGGTAAAGGCGCCCTTGCGGTAGCCGAACAGCTCGCTTTCCAGCAGGTTTTCCGGAAACGCCGCGCAGTTCTGCACCACGAACGCCTGTGCTCGCCGCGGGCCGTACTCGTGGATCGCCCGTGCGACCACCTCCTTGCCGGTACCGGTCTCGCCCTGCAGCAACACGGTATAGGGGTTGTGCAGGACCTTGCTGATCAGGCGGCAGGTCTCACGCATCGCCGCGCTCCTGCCGATCAGCCCGTAGCCGCTGACCACCGGCGCGCTGGACGGTCCCTGCGGCTCGCCGGAGGGTTGCGAGAGGCGTTGCAGCAGATGCAACTGGGCCAGCACGAACGAGCCCAACTGGCCCAGTGGATGGGCGAATCCCTGCAGGTCCAGTGGGCGCCGGGTGGCGCAGACCACCATGCCCTCGACCGTTTTCTCCGGGCTCACCAGCGGAACGCAGAGCAGGGACAGCCAGGGCTGCTCCCCTGCCGGCAGGAAGCCGGTCTCGTGCAGCCGCGACGGCAGGTCGACGAGACTGACCACGCGGTTCTGGCACAGGGCGAACTGCAGCAACTGCTCGCCGGTGTAGTCCGCCGGCAGGCTCGACGGCTCCAGCGCCTGCAACAGGCCGTCCCGGTATTCGGCGTTGAGGGTGAGCGCGGTATGGGTCTGGTCGAGCAGATACAGCTGGCTCAGCTCGCAGCCGCTGAGTTCGCCGACTGCGCGTGCGAAACCGCCCAGCAGGGCCGCGATGTCGGTTTCCCGCGACAGCGCGCCGAACTGAGCGAGCAGGGCTTCGGCGAAGGCCAGGGGTTGCGGTACGCGGCTGAACATCGCACCCACCTCAGGCGAACTCGCAGAGCACGCGGCCGTGCTCGCCCAGCGTCGCATGGACCCGCTCGAGACGCTCGTCGCGCGCCATCGCTTCCAGCAAACGGTCGGCCACCAGCGGCAGCAGGTGCGTGTCCAGCAGGTGGTCGATCAACCGTGCGCCGCTGTCGCTCTGGGTGCAACGCTCGGCCAGGTGGCCCACCAGCGCCTGGCTGTAGTCGAAAGCCAGTTGACGGCGCGCCAGGCGCTCACCGAGGCGTTGCAGCTTGATCTCGATCAGCTCGCGCAGTACCGGGCCGCCCACCGGGTAGTAAGGCACCACGCGCATGCGCGCCAGCAGCGCCGGCTTGAAATGCCGGCTGAGCGCCGGCCGGATGGTTTCCTCCAGGAGTTCGGCGGAAGGCCGCGCGCCGTCCTGGCAAAGCGCGGCGATGTGCTCGCTGGCGAGGTTGGAGGTCATCAGGATCAAGGTATTGCGGAAATCGATCTCGCGCCCTTCGCCATCGTTGGCCACGCCCTTGTCGAAGATCTGGTAGAACAGGTTGAGCACGTCCGGATCGGCCTTCTCCACCTCGTCCAGCAATATCACCGAATAGGGCTTCTGGCGTACCGCCTCGGTGAGCATGCCCCCCTCGCCATAGCCGACATAACCGGGCGGCGCGCCGATCAGGCGCGAGACGGTGTGCTTCTCCTGGAACTCGGACATGTTGATGGTGGTGATGAAACGCTCGCCGCCATACAGCAGGTCGGCCAGCGCCAGCGCGGTCTCGGTCTTGCCCACCCCGCTCGGGCCCACCAGCAGGAACACGCCGACCGGCGCATCGGGCTTGTTCAGCCCGGCCGCGGTGGCGCGCATCGCGCGGTCCAGGGCGCTGACCGCCTGTTCCTGGCCACGGATCCGCGCCCGCAGGTCGTCAGCGAACCCCATCACCTTGGCGTTGTGTTCCCGCGCCAGTTGTTCCACCGGTACGCCGGTCCAGGCGCCGATCACCTCGGCAACCAGGCGCGGGCAGACCTCGAAGCTGACCAGCCGCCCCTGGGCCTGGGCATCGGCGAGTGCCTGGCGGGTTTCGTGAAGGGCCTTTTCCAGGGCTTCGACACCGCCATGCTCGTCGGCCGGGAAAGTCTCCGCGTTCGCCTCGCCGCCCTGCTCTTCCCGGTTCGCCTCGCGGGCCCTGGCCAATTGTTGGCGCAGGGCGAGCAGGCGCTCGGCGAGTTCGCGCTGGCGGCTCCACTGGTCCTCCTGTACGTGCCGCTCGCTTTCCGCCTGGGCCAGGCGCTCCTCCAGCGCCTGCAGGGCATCGTGGTCGATCGGCAGGCCTGCCTCGGCATCGCGGCGCAGGGCCTGGCGCTGGCGCTCGCCTTCGGCCAGCTCGCCGCGCAGGCGCTCGAGACTCTCCGGCGCCGCCGCCAGGCTGATGCGTACCCGCGCACAGGCGGTGTCGAGGACGTCTACGGCCTTGTCCGGCAACTGGCGACCCGCCAGGTAGCGGGCGGACAGTTCGGCGGCGGCCACCACCGCGTCGTCGCGCAGGTAGATACCGTGGCTTTCCTCGTAAACCCGGGCCAGGCCACGCAGGATCGTCACCGCCTCGGCAACGCTCGGCTCATGCAACTGCACGGGCTGGAAGCGCCGGGCCAGCGCCGGGTCCTTCTCGAAATACTTCTTGTATTCGGCCCAGGTCGTCGCCGCGATGGTGCGCAACTCGCCACGTGCCAGGGCCGGCTTGAGCAGGTTGGCGGCATCCGAGCCGCCGGCCTGACCGCCCGCGCCGATCAGCGTATGGGCCTCGTCGATGAACAGGATGGTCGGCCTGAGCGCTGCCTTCACTTCGTCGATGACGCCTTTCAGGCGCCGCTCGAACTCGCCCTTCACGCTGGCACCGGCCTGCAACAGGCCCATGTCGAGGGACAACAGCTCGACGTCCCTCAGCGCCGGCGGCACTTCCCCTGCGGCGATCCGCGAGGCCAGGCCTTCGACGATGGCGGTCTTGCCGACGCCGGCCTCGCCGACCACGATGGGGTTGTTTTTCCGCCGACGGGCCAGGATGTCGACCATCTGGCGAATAGCCCCGTCGCGACAGAGCACCGGATCGAGCTTGCCGTCGCGCGCCTGCTGGGTAAGGTTGTGGGTGAAACGCTGCAACAGGGACTCGCCGCCGCCCGGCTTGCCGCTGAGCGCGCCCTCCAGCGGCTGCGAGAGCGCGAAATCCTTCAACCGCTCGATGTCGAGCCGCGCCAGCAGCGGCTGGTAGCGGCTGCCGGCATAGCGCAACGGGTTGCGTAGCAGGGCCAGGATCAATGCTGCCTGGTCGATCTGGCTACGGCCCAGTTCGAGGTTGGCCAGCAACAGCGCATCCTGCAGCCACTGCACCAGCTCGGGCGCGAACACCGGATTGCGCGAGGCACTATGCTCGCCCCGCGCTTGCAACGCGGCGTTGAGTTCGCCGGCGTCCACCGCGGCATCCTGCAGGGCGCGCGCCAGCAGTCCCTGGGGACGCTCCAGCAGGCCCAGCAACAGGTCCTCCACCAGTACCTTGCTGCCGCCACGGGCTACGCAGCGCTCGGCCGAGCCTTCGAGGTCGCGCCGGGTGTCGGCATCCAGCGCCTGAATCAGTTGTTGCAGGTCTACGTTGATCATGCTCATCCATCCTTAATGAATCTTGCTGCCCAGCGTCACCACGCCATCCGCGCGCTCCCGGCCCAGCCAGCTGGTCCAGCCAAGGCGGCAGGCGTTCTGCGCGCCGATGCGGAACTCACGGATTTCCTCGTGGCGCAAGACCAGCCGGATGTCGTAGTCGAGCGGGTCGCGCAGGGTGAAGCGAACCAGCGCGCAAAGCGGCTGGTAGCCGGGACCGATCGGCAGGAACTCGTGGAAGCGCTGCCAGTCGAGCTGGCGGATATGAATGCGGAACTTGCCGCTGCGGTCGCGGACCCGTTCGCCCAGCACCGCGTCTTCGCCAAGCTGGCTGTTGAACAGGCCGAGCCGGTTGCGCTGCTCTTCGAGGATCGCGACGCGCCGTTCGATACACTGCTCGGCGACCAGTTCGGCATGCTTGAAGTAGTAGCGCAGCACCGACTCGATCAAGGCCGCCGAGTGCGCCCGCAGGCTGAGCAGGCCCAGGTAGGGTAGCAGGCGTTTCCAGTTCAGTTCCCTGGCCTTGCGGATCTCTTCCCCGCCCAATCCGACGAGGGCGAACAACTGAGCGGAGAACGCATCGCTCGCGCCGCTCTGGAAGCTCACCCGGTAGCGGTACTTGCGCCAGATCGGCAACAGCAGCCGATGCAGGCGGTGATGGAAGAGATCGAGGAAGTTCCGCGTAGGATTGCCCTCCTCGCTGTCGCCCAGGGCCTGCTCGCTGTAGAACGCCGGCAACGGCGAACTGGCACCGAACAAGCCGATCAGGTTGAAACGCAGCCGCGCCCGCAGCATGCCGCGCTCTTCGAAGAACTCCACCCGATCGACATCGCTGCCCGGGAAACCGAGGCTAGGATTGGCCTGGAATTCCAACTGATCGTAGAGCGCCTCGTCTCCCAGGCCGGGATGTTCCTGGCGCAGGCGATCCATGACCAGCAGGACCGCCTGGAACAGCGAGTACTCGCGAATGCCCCGGGCCAGCGCGCTTACAGCAGGGGCTGCAAACCCATGCGCGGTTTCCATTGGTACACGTCTCCCTGTGTGCTCCTCACCCGCAACTCGTGGTAGGAGTTGATGCTGGCGTAAAGCGCGAAAAATTCGTTCAGAACCGAAGCGAACACGAACAGGTCGCCCTCGCCGATGTAGCCTTCCGGATCGATCGTCAGCTCGGTACGCAAGCCGCGCAGCGGCAGGCCCCGATGCAGGCGGTCGACATGCTCGTGGCGGACCGACTTGAGCCCGCCCAGCAGGCGCTTGCTGACCTTCGCCGCATGCTGGTCGTAGTAGCGCGGCAGGTCGTAGGTTTCGAGGATCACCTTGAGCGCGTCGACGTTGGCCAGCGACAGGTAGTTGAGCGACATGTTGCTGATCAGTTTCCAGAGGAAATCGCGGTTCAGCGGCGGCGCGTAGCTCGGCGTCGCCGGGGTGATATTGCGGAAACCGAGGAACTCCGGCGTGCCTTCGCAGGCGACGCAGATATCGCCCAGGCGCAGCCGTTGGGGCAGGTTCTGGTTGGTGCAGGTCAGTTCCACCGACAGCGTCTCGATCTGCTCGGGATGGCGGATGCCGAAGCTCAGGTAGGTGTCCAGGCCATCGTGCAGCAACGAGGTCCGTTGCCGGACGCTGTAGTGGGGCCGTGCTTCCGGGACGTCGAAGCTGGGATCGTGCTCGAAGGACTCGAACGGTACGTAGGCCTGGTAGCCGAGCCCGCCCGGCCGCCAGCCGGTGACGCCCTCTACCGAGAACACCCCGCAGTCCTCCAGGCTGTATTCGGCCGGCATCAGCAGGTATTCGTCCTGCTTGCCGTCTAGGCGGATCGGCAGCGCATCGTGGCGGAACAGGTTGGCCACCGGCGTACAGTACAGCTTGACGTTCTCCAGCGTCGGGTGCAGGCGCTGGATGCCGCTCTTGCGGATATCGAAGCGCAACTCGAGGCCGCGGACCTGCTTGAGGGTTTCCTCGGGCAGCGCGCCGAGCAGGTCAAGGCCATCCACGTCGACGAACAGGAACTTGTCCTGGAACGCGAAGTATTCCTGCAGGTAGCGATAGCCACGGAAGGTATTCAGCGGATAGGGAATCAACGCCTCGTCTTCGACGAACCCCACCGGCTGCACCCGCTCGCCCGTCAGGCGGAACGACATCGGCTTGCCGGCCACGCCATCCAGCGGCCGCCCATGGGCGTCCAGCGGAATCAGCTGGATGCTCTCCAGGTTGCGCAGCAGGCACAGGTAGAGCATCTGGCTGATGTAGCGCTCGCCGGCCAGGTGCAGGCGCAGCCGACTCAGGCCCAGCTCGCCGAGATGCCCGTCGCAGTTCATCGCCAGGCGCAGGCCGAGCAGCGCACCCTCGCCGGTCACCGAATAGTTGAGCGCCTCCAGCACCAGCGGCAGGACCTCGGTGGCGTAGCAGGTACGGAAGCGACAGGCGACCTCGCCCACCGGCCGGCTCTCGACCGGCGTATCGCGCTCCACGCGCAGCGCCCCGCCCGGGCGGGTCAGGGGGTCGAACTGGAGAATGCTGAAAGCCGGCAGCGGGCGCATATAGTTCGGCCACAGCAGGTGCATCATCGAGTGACTGAGTTCCGGCAACTCGTCGTCCAGCTTCTGCCGCAACCGCCCGGTCAGGAAGGCAAAGCCCTCGAGCAGGCGCTCGACATCCGGATCGCGTCCGACCTGCCCGAGAAACGGGGCCAGGGCCGGGCTACGCTCGGCGAAACGGCGCCCCAGCTGGCGCAGTGCGGTGAGTTCGCTCTGGTAGTAATGATTGAAGGACACGGCTTACCTGCTGGATATCGTTTCACTGATGGCAGTCGTCTGACCGCTGCCGCCAAAACCGCAATGACATTTCTGGCCTGAAGATCGGAAACCCACGGTGTCCGTTGTCTTTCCGTAATCGACCCGATTCGCGCCCATCTCAGAAGACCTCATGGACGAACCAGGCATCGAAGCGGTACAGCACCAGGCCGAGGCGTCACCCTGGCGGGCCGCCGCGAGGCCGTCGAAGAACACGTCGGCGGAACCGACGACGATTGGATTGCTGCCGTGCCCGGGGAGCGGACAAGCGGTTGGATCGGAAACGCGGGCTGCGGGTTTGCCGGACATCGAAACCTCCTTAGCTGACCTTCACCTGGCCGCTGCCATCCAGGCATGCGGAAAAACTCACCTGGCGCTTGAAACCTTCCACCTCCAGCAACCCTTCGATGCTGAAGGCCAGGCGGAGCTGGTCGTTGTCGCGTGGCAGGGAAACGACACGCACGTCGCTCAAGCGCGGTTCGTAAGCCTCGATGAAACCTTCGATGGCCGAGCGGGCCTGGCTCAGGGAGTCGTGCAGGCTCAGGCGCATGTCGTTGAGATCGGGCAACCCGTAGTCGGACAGCGTCTGCACGCTGCCCGCCCGGGTGCTGAGCATCTTGCCCAGATGGGCAGCCACCGACGCCATGGCGGAAACCTCGCGGCTCCAGCCGACGCGCTTATCCGCGTCGCCGTTCAGGCGCTCGAACAGGCTGCCGTATCCAGTCATGGAAAGCTCCGCTTACTCTTTGTCCAGCTTGCCGACCAGCGACAGGGTGAAGTCCGCCCCCATGTACTTGAAGTGCGGGCGCACGTTCAGGCTGACGCGGTACCAGCCCGGCTCGCCCTCGACGTCACTGACGATGATCTGTGCAGCGCGCAGCGGGCGACGGCCGCGCACTTCGGCGCTGGGGTTTTCCTGGTCGGCGACGTACTGGCGGATCCACTTGTTCAGCTCCAGCTCGAGGTCGGTACGCTCCTTCCACGACCCCAGCTGTTCGCGTTGCAGGACCTTCAGGTAATGGGCCAGGCGGTTGACGATCATCATGTACGGCAACTGGGTGCCGAGCTTGTAGTTCAGCTCCGCGGCCTTGCCTTCGGCGCTGATGCCGAAGAACTTCGGCTTCTGCACCGAGCTGGCGGAGAAGAACGCGGCGTTGTCGCTGCCCTTGCGCATGGTCAGGGAAATGAAGCCTTCCTCGGCCAGTTCGTACTCGCGGCGATCGGACACCAGCACCTCGGTGGGGATCTTGGTCTCGATCTCGCCCATGCTCTCGAAGTGGTGCAACGGCAGGTCCTCTACCGCACCGCCGCTCTGCGGCCCGATGATGTTCGGGCACCAGCGATACTTGGCGAAGCTGTCGGTCAGCTTGGTGCCGAAGGCATAGGCGGTGTTGCCCCACAGGTAATGCTCGTGGCTGTTGGCCACGGTCTCCTTGTAGGCGAACGACTTGACCGGATTCTCTTCCGGATCGTAGGGCGTGCGCAGCAGGAAGCGCGGTACGGTCAGCGCCACGTAGCGGGAATCCTCGGACTGGCGGAAGCTCTGCCACTTGGCGAACTGCGGGCCTTCGAAATGATCCTTCAGGTCCTTCAGGTCCGGCAGGCCGGTGAAGCTTTCCAGGCCGAAGAACTTCGGACCGGCGGCCGCCACGAATGGCGCATGGGCCATGCAGGCCACGCTGGAGACGTATTGCATCAGCTTGACGTCGGGCGAACTGGGCGACATGTAGTAGTTGGCGATGATGGCGCCGACCGGCTGGCCACCGAACTGGCCGTATTCGGCGGTGTAGATGTGCTTGTACAGGCCGGACTGCATCACCTCGGGCGAGTCCTCGAAATCGTCCAGCAGGTCCTGCTTGGAAACGCTGAGAATCTCGATCTTGATGTTCTCGCGGAAGTTGGTGCGGTCGACCAGCAGTTGCAGGCCGCGCCAGGCCGACTCCAGCGCCTGGAAATCGGGATGATGGAGAATCTCGTCCATCTGCGTGCTGAGCTTGGCGTCGATCTCGGCGATCATCCGGTCGACCATCGCCTTCTTCACCGGCTCGCCGTCGTTCTGCGGCTTGAGCAATTCCTCGATGAAGGCGGAGACGCCGCGCTTGGCGATGTCGTAGGCCTCGTCGTCCGGGCTCAGGCGGGTCTCGGCGATGATGCTGTCGAGAATGTTGTATTCGCCGTTCTGGTTCCGGCCTTGCTGTGCGGCACTGGTGCTCATGTATCTGCTTCCTTGGCTAGGGGGTGGCTCAGGCGTCCTGGGAGGGGGCGGCGCTCAGCCCCAGCTCGCCCAGCACACGGCTACGGGACTCGTCGTCGGCGAGTACGCTTTCGATGGCCTTGCGGAACGCCGGGGCGTTGCCCAGCGGGCCCTTGAGGGCCACCAACGCATCGCGCAACTCCATCAGCTTCTTCAGCTCGGGCACCTGCTCGACGATGCTGGCCGGGTTGAAGTCCTTCATCGAGTTGATCTGCAGCCCCACCGCCAGCTCGTCGCTGCCGCCCTCCTCCTGGAGACGATTGGGTACGCTCAGCGTCAGCCCCAGCTCCTGCTTGGCCAGGACCTCGTCGAAGGTCATCTTGTCGATGCCGATCGGCTTGCGGTCCTCCACCTTGCGCTCATCCATGCGCTGGGTGTAATCGCCGATCGCCAGTAGCTTCAACGGCAGTTCGATTTCTTCCTGGGCACCGCCAGTGGCGGGCTTGAAGGTGACGTTGATGCGTTCCTTTGGGGCTACCGAGCCTTCTTTGGCCATGGCTTTTTCTCCTTGAGAATTGAGGGCGCGAAGCCCTATTCGAGCACCACCTCGAGATCGAGGTGGCACAGCCTGCGATAAATGTCTTCCTTGCGTTCTCGCACGGCGTGGTTCTGCGGCAACAGCTCGCAGCAGCTATGCAGCAGGTGCAGTACATCCAGCGTCAGATCGGGCTCCCAGGCGTGCAATCCCGATTCGTGCAACTGATGGTCGAGGCTCTCCAGCTGGGTCTTGGCCAGCTCGTACTTCTTCGCCAGGAAGCACAGTCGCGCGAGGCTCAGTTGCCAGAAGAACCGGGCGCGCCCGCCGTGGGCGCGCTTCATGCCCTGCTTCAACACCTGTACCGCCGCCTTCAGGCCGTCCTTGCGCAACACCGGCTGGACCTCGTCCAGGGCGACGTCCCATTCGGCCTGCAGGGCCACGGTCTCGACCTTGCGCGGCGCACTGTCGTTCTGGAGATGGGGCATGACATGGGCGCTGATCCAGCCGCGGGTGGCCGCATCGGCGAATGCGCTGCCATCGTGGAAACGCAGCTCCACCAGCCCCGGCAGACGCTGCAGGAGCAAGGCGAAATGCATTTCGACTTCCCGCATCGCCTGCTCGGCGTTGAGCCCTTGCAGGCACTCCCAGACCAGGCGCTGGCCGTCGAACCAGAACGGCGCCCGTGCCAGGCTCGCCTCCAGCTCCACCAGGAGATCGGCGTACAGGCCCTGGGCGAAACGCTCCTGGTAGCTTTTCAGCTTGTCCGCCGGCACTCCCCTTAGCGCGGTGACCTGTTCGGCATTGCGCTCGGGCATGGACTCGATGGGCAGCCAGAGCATCGTTCGGTTGAGGCGCAGCGCGCGCAGATCGGTGGCTTTCTGCTTCAGCCACCAGGCGCACAGAGGGCGTGCGGCCTCCTGCTGGGCGCGCATGGCCTTGTGGGCGTCGCGCTCGTTGTCGATGGGCGCACCCGGCGCCAGCAACTGGCTGGCCGCCTGCTTGACCTGGGCCACCACGGCGCCGACCACGCCAGGTTCGGGCTGGTTGTCGGCGGCGCGCTGGAGCATGCCCGAAAGGCGTCGGCTGATCGGCAGCAACAAGGGCGCGTCGTCGCCCAGTTGCGCGGTCAGCGCGGTATCGAGTTTTTCCAGGTGCTCGGCGAGACGCCGGAACAGGGGGAGTTGCTCCTTGATCGGTACGTTTTCGTTCAGCGCCTGCTCCAGCCGGGGCACCAGCCAGCCAATGGCCGCGGCGCGAGTGCGCGCCTTGAGCGGATGGATCTCGACCCAATGCCGGCTGCACAGACGTTCCAGCAATCCCAGTCCGGCCAGCAAACCGGGAAAGGATTCCCGTTGGTAGAGGGCCCAGGTCAACCAGGCTGCAACACGCAGGTCCTTGGATTGGGCACGAAGCAGCGCTTCGCTGTTTTCCAGGATTTTCAACCAGTCGGTCTGGCCGTTCTCATGGAGCGAGAGCGCCTTGCCCAGCTCATTTTCCAGCGCCTCGTATTCGCTGGAAAAACGCACATCCTCACCCGCAAAGACATCCTTTGAAATCGGCTGTTCCGCGAGTTCCAGATAATGCGAGGAGAGCTTGCTCGAATAGGTCATCCTAACCCTTCAATGCACACCATGTGCGCCAATGAATATCTTAACAATTCAACTAGTTGGCATAAAAACCGAACGAAAATCCCAATAGTCTGAAGAGCTCTTTGCCTTTTCCATGAAAACAACATAAAAACTGGCAAGCAACAGGACATTCCCTCTTTGGGAATTTTCCTATTCATTGATACGAATCAATGAAAGATTTTCAGCCAAACGTCAGGCGTCTGCGTCCATGCCCTTTACGGCTTGGCTATAGCCATCATAACGACATTGATGGCCATTTGGAAAACCCTACCAAAACAGGTAGTTAACAATTTATAAAAAATAAGGCAGGCAGTATGGATTCCTCCGGAGAGCCTCGAAACATAGGCCTTCCAAGCGGACCAACAGCTGATTTAGAGCGTAATAGCGATTGTGCAAGAAGTTGCACAATGAAAACCAAGAAACATCCCCAATAACAGTCCACAGCCCTTGAAAATACTGGCCTGAACACTACTGCGCAAAAAGTTGCACAGCACTGCGCAACTTCTTGCTCAATTCACTTGTTATTTTTCTTTTCAGAATGAGACATGGATAACAATCAGCCATTGGATGAGATTGATTAAAAGAGCCATGAAAGACTGGCACGGGAATTGTTAGGGAAATTAATCGAGATGGGCGGTCCCATGGCCACCGGCGAGGAAGTTGCGCCGTGACCGACTGCAGGCGGGACGCACCGCTGCGTTTACCCTGGGCACGCCCGTACCGCACCGGCTGGGCGGAAATCGATAGCGACCCGAGCAGTCAGGAAAGCAGGATTCGATGACCGCCGCAGCGCCTATCGCCAAGCCCTCGATGACCAACTTATGCGGTAGGCCGCGTACGGCGACTACAGAGAATTGCGCACCGCTTACCCGCTCGACAGTGCTGTGCGCCTACTGGCGAGAAAGCTGCCCGACAGTAGTCGGGTCGGCTAGCGCGGCCAGTCGGTCGATGCCCTCCTGGGCATCGACCTCAACGGCCAGTAACTGACCCGCCACCAGCGCAGCGCCGGGTACCAACAGCAGCGCCAGGAAAGCGAGCTACGAATAATCAGGAAAAACGCGCATCCAGCCCGATGCATAAAAATTTCGCTCTACCCGAAACTCCCGCTCATGACAGAAATCACTGCCTCGCCAACCGCTGATCGAAGCTCCCCTCAATCCAGCATCCCCACATACCCCGGCACCTCCCCCACTCGCTTGATCCACGCGCGGATCGCCGGGTAGGCCGTCAGGTCGAAGCCGCCTTCATGGGCGACATGGGTGTAGGCGTAGAGGGTGATATCGGCGATGGAGAACTGTTCGCCGACCAGGAATGGCGTGCGCGACAGCTGTTTCTCCATGACGTCGAGGGCCTTGTAGCCGCCGATCTTCTTCTCTTCGAACTCGGCGCGGCGGGCTTCCGGGAGGCCGAGGTAGAGCTTGATGAAGCGCGCCACGGCCACATAGGGCTCATGGCTGTATTGCTCGAAGAATTGCCATTGCAGCACCTGGGTGCGCAGGCGCGGTTCGCTGGGCAACAGGGCGCTGCCGTCGGCGAGGAAGTTGAGGATGGCGTTGGACTCCCACAGGCAACTGCCGTCCTCCAGCTCCAGCACCGGTATCTTGCCGTTGGGGTTCTTCGCCAGGAACTCCGGGGTCTGGGTCTCGCCCTTGAGAATGTCCACCGGTACCCACTGGTAGTCGATGCCGAGCAGCGACATGGCCAGCTTGATCTTGTAGCAGTTGCCCGAACGGTAATCACCGTAGACCTTGTACATCGTGTCGCTCCTCGGATCGGATGGCCGGCGCCCCGGAAGGAGCGCCGATGAGGGTTCAGGCCGCTTCGGCGGCCTGGGCGTCGCGGACGACCTTGGCCAGGCGCCGCAGGCCTTCGTGCAGGCGCTCCGGGGCGACGTGGCTGAAGTTCAGCCGCAGACGCCCGAGGTTCTGCTCCGGCTCGGCGAAGAAAGGTTCGCCGGGCATGAATGCGACATCGGCGGCCAGCGCCGGCTGGAGCAGGGTGCGGGTATCCAGCGGCTGCCTGAGGGTCAGCCAGAAGAACAGCCCGCCCTCCGGGATATTCCATTCGGCCAGCTCACCGAAGTGCTCCAGCAGCGCCTCCTGCATGGCGTCGCGGCGGACCCGGTAGAACTCGCGCAGTTCGGCCAGGTGCTGGCGGTAGGCCTCGCTGCCGAACCATTGCAGCGCCTGCCACTGCCCTACCCGGTTGGTATGCAGGTCGGCCGACTGTTTCAGCCGCAGCAGGTGGGGGAACAGGTCCGGGGTGGCGATCAGGAAACCGACGCGCAGGCCCGGCAGCAGGGTCTTCGACACCGTGCCGGTATAGATCCAGCTGGACTTGCGCAGGCGGCTGACCAGCGGGGTTGCGCGGCCCTCGTCGAACACCAGTTCGCGATAGGGTTCGTCTTCGATCAGGGTCACGCCGAATTCGTCTAGCAGCGCCGCCACCGCGTCGCGGCGTTCCTCGCTGTAGCGCACGCCGGACGGATTCTGGAAAGTCGGGATCAGGTAGGCGAAGGCCGGCTTGTGTCGCTCCAGGCGCTGCCGCAGGGCAACCAGGTCGGGGCCCTCGGCACCCAGCGGCACGGTCACGCAATCGGCGCCGAACAATTGGAAGGCCTGTAGCGCGGCGAGGTAGGTCGGCGCCTCGAGCAGCACCTCGGTGCCCGGATCGATGAACAGCTTGCTGGCCAGGTCGAGGGTCTGCTGCGAACCGCTGACGATCAGCACCTGGCTCGCCTCGCAGGGGACGCCGAGGGCACGCGCTTCGGCGGCGATGGCTTCGCGCAGGGCAGGCTCGCCTTCGCTCATGCCGTACTGGCCCATGGAGGCCGGCATCTGCTCCCACTGCACCTTCGGCAGCATCGGCTCGGCCGGCAGCCCGCCGGCGAACGACATCACCTCCGGACGCTGCGCCGCGGCAAGGATTTCGCGGATCAAGGAGCTTTTCAGGCGGGAGATGCGTTCAGAGAAGGCCATGGGATCACCGGTAGCGTAGGCGGGGAAAAATGAGTCAAACTGCTTGACCGAAACTACGATGCCGCACCCGGAAGCGTCAATATGCCTGACCTGAAAAACCACGCCGTCCAGCAGCAGGCCATGATGGAAGCCTTCTTCTTCGCGTACCAGGCCTTCACCACCAAGCCTGACGAGATGCTCGCCCGCCGCGGCCTGGGACGTGTGCACCACCGCGTGCTGTTCTTCATCGCCCGCTATCCGGGCCTCAGCGTGAAGGAACTGCTGGCCCTGCTCGGCGTGACCAAGCAGGCGCTGAACATCCCGCTGCGCCAGTTGCTGGAAATGAACTTGATCGGCAGCGCCACCGCCGACGACGACAAGCGCAAACGCCTCCTCGGCCTCACCGCCGAGGGCGTGCGGTTGGAAAAGGCGCTGCGTCGCGAGCAGTCGCGGCTGCTCCAACGCTGCTTCGAGGAAGCCGGCGGCGAAGCGGTCTCCGGCTGGCTGGCGGTCAATCGCACCCTGGCTCGGGCGCATGCAGGCAGCCGCGGCGAAGCGGCGACGGAGGCCGCCGACTGACGCCCCATGGGCCTGGCGCATGGACGCTCGACAAGCCGACCGGCTGCCCGCTAGCTCCGCTCCAACTCCCGCGCCGCGCGCCAGCAGGCCAGCGCCATGGCCAGGGTGGCGGCCAGCAGCGGCAGTACCGCCAGCACCAGCAACAGCAGCGAAGCCAGCATCGCGCCGCCGGCGATGTCCAGCCAGGCCATGATCCGCAGCGACGGATAGAGGTTTTCCTGCTTGAGCAGACGCAGGCCCAGCCAGAGGGTGGTAGCGCCGATCAGCGCAAGCAGCGCGAAGTACACCAGCGCCTGCCAGTTCCAGCCCTGCAGCGCATCGTCGGTAACCGCCAGCAGGCTCCAGCCCTCGCCCAGCAGGGTCAGGAGAATCGACAACCATACCGGCCAGGCCAGCGAGGGGCCGCGAAAGCGCGACTCGACCAGGTGCTTGAGCCGCAGCAGCAGGTAGGCGCCGAGCAGGCTGAGGAGCAGGCCCAGCCAGTCAGCGTAGACCCCGAACGCGGCGCCATCGCCGAATGCCTCCAGCAGGCTGAGCACCATCAGCACCACGCCGCCGGCTATCGAGGCCAGGCAGAGCCAGGCGAGGATGCGCAGTTGCGCGGGCGTCCAGCGCCGGCGGAAAGCATCCGGTATGCCCTGCTCGACCAATTCGACACGCGGCGTGGCGTAGGGGTTTGCATCCATGGCGAAGCTCCTCGGCAAATGCCGGGAAGTTACCAGCTCCGCCAGCTTCCGGCAGCTGCGACTGTATGGCCAACTATGTCCGCGGCTGTACCGGGACAGCCCCTGGCCGGCTGTTTAGGCTGCGCAAAACAGAAAAAGATGATCGGCACTCCGCGCCTCGCGCAACCTGCCCCGTGGCTCCGCCCACCGCCGTGCCCGGTCGTCCCGCACACTCCATGGAAGTATCCGGCATGACCGAAACCACCCAGCCCCAGCCTCGTCTGCGTCCGTTCGCCGACTCCTCTCCCGCCGCCGTGGTGGCCGGCTTCGTCGCCATGCTCACCGGCTACACCAGCTCGCTGGTACTGATGTTCCAGGCCGGGCAGAACGCCGATCTCAGCAGCGCGCAGATTTCCTCGTGGATCTGGGCCCTGTCGATCGGCATGGGCCTGGCGACCATCGGCCTGACCCTGCGCTACCGGGTGCCGATCGTGATCGCCTGGTCCACCCCCGGCGCGGCGCTGCTGATCAGCAGCCTGCCCGGAGTGCCGTACAGCGAGGCGATCGGCGCCTTCATCGTCTGCGCCCTCCTGATCACCCTGTGCGGCGTCACCGGCAGCTTCGAACGCCTGATGCGCCAGGTTCCCTCCTCGCTGGCCTCGGCGCTGCTGGCCGGGGTGCTGTTCCGCATCGGCATCGAGATCTGCAACGCCGCCGAGCAACAGACCCTGCTGGTGCTGGCGATGTTCTTCAGCTATCTGCTGTGCAAACGCTTCTCGCCGCGCTATGCGGTGTTCGCTGCGCTACTGGTGGGGGTGCTGCTGGCCGGGATACTGGGCCAACTGGACTTCAGCAGGTTCCGCCTGGAACTGGCGGTACCGGAGTGGACCACGCCGAGCTTCTCCCTGGCCGCCACCATCAGCATCGGCATCCCGCTGTTCATCGTCGCCATGGCTTCGCAGAACATGCCCGGCATCGCCGTGCTGCGCGCCGACGGCTACCAGGTGCCGGCCTCGCCGCTGATCTCGAGTACCGGCATCGCCTCGATCCTGCTGGCACCGTTCGGCTCCCACGGGATCAACCTGGCGGCGATCAGCGCGGCGATCTGCACCGGTCCCTCGGCCCACGAGGACCCGCACAAGCGCTATACCGCGGCGCTCTGGTGCGGCTTCTTCAACTGCGTCGCAGGAACCTTCGGCGCCACCCTGGCAGCGTTGTTCGCGGCGTTCCCCAAGGCACTGGTACTGTCCATCGCCGCCATCGCCCTGCTCGGCTCGATCATGAACGGCCTGGCCAACTCGATGGCCGACGAGCGCCAGCGCGAGGCCGCGCTGGTGACCTTCATGGTCACCGCCTCCGGCTTCACCCTGCTGTCCATCGGCTCGGCGTTCTGGGGCCTGGTGGCCGGCCTGCTGACTCAGTTCGTGCTCAACTGGCGGCGCGGCTGACCGACCTCAGTCCGGCGCCGTCACGGGCGCCGGCGCGGCCTGGTGGCCACGGCTGACCCACCAGCCGAAGGCCGCCGCGGTGAAGAACATCAACACCCCGTAGATCGCCGGCGGAATCGCCATGGTGCTGTTGTTCAGCAGGCTCGGACTCAGCGCCAGGGCGATCGCCAGGGTGCCGTTGTGGATGCCGATCTCCATGCCGATGGCCACCGCCTGGGCCTTCGGCAGGCGCAGCAGGCGCGGTACCCAGTAGCCCACCGCCAGGCTCAGCAGGTTGAAGGCCAGCGCGGCCAGCCCGACCACCGGCGCGTAGGTGACGAAGGTCTGCCAGTCCTTGGCCAGCGCCAGCAGGATGATCACCAGCAACAGCAGCGCGGAAAGGATCTTCACCGGCTTCTGCAGCCGATCCGCCACGGCCGGCAGGCGGTTGCGCACCAGCATGCCGATGGCCACCGGGCCGAGGACGATGACGAACACCTGCATGACCTTGCCGAACTGCAGGGGAATCGCCTGCCCGTCGCCCATGAAGTATTGCAGCGACAGATTGACGATCAGCGGCATGGTGAGGATGGCGATCACCGAATTCACCGCGGTCAGGGTGATGTTCAGTGCCACGTCGCCATGCGCCAGGTGGCTGTAGAGGTTGGCGGTGGTGCCGCCGGGCGAGGCCGCCAGCAACATCATGCCGACCGCCAGGGCCGCCTCCAGGGCGAAGCCCTGGACGATCAGGAAACAGGCCAGGGGCAGCAGGACGATCTGGCACACCAGGCCGACCAGCACCGGCTTCGGGTAGCGCACCACGCGGAGGAAGTCGGCCGGGGTCAGGGACAGTCCGAGACCGAGCATGATGATGCCCAGGGCGATGGGGAGGAACAGGGTCAGGATGGGATCGGCGGTCATTATTGTTATTGCTCCGATGCGATGGAGACGGGCTCAGGCCCCGGATTCTCGACCCAGGTTAGTCCCCCGGCAGTGGCCTGGCGCGCCAAACCGCGTGCCGACCTGTAACAGAATGCGAATGCCCCGCGCCGGGGCATCCCGGTTGTATCGCCGCCCGCTCAGATCGCCGTCGCCCCGCCGTCCACCGGCAAGGCGATACCGGTGGTGAAGCCTGCGTTGTCGCTGCACAGATAGAGCACCGCGGCGGCGATTTCCTCGACCCGCCCGACCCGACCCAGCGGATGCATCGCGGCGGCGAACTCGGCCTTGCGCGGATCGGCCTCGTAGGCGCGGCGGAACATGTCGGTGTCGATCACCGCCGGACACACGGCGTTGACGCGGATGCCCTTCTTCGCGTACTCGATCGCCGCCGATTTGGTCAGGCCGATCACCGCGTGCTTGGAAGCAGCGTAGATGCTCATCTTCGGCGCCGCGCCGAGCCCGGCGACCGAGGCGGTGTTGACGATCGCGCCACCGCCCTGGGCCAGCATCAGCGGGATCTGGTGCTTCATGCACAACCAGACGCCCTTCACGTTGACAGCCATGATGGCGTCGAACTCGGCTTCGTTGCCGTCGGCCAGCTTGCCCTGCTCGATCTCGATACCGGCGTTGTTGAAGGCGTAGTCGAGACGGCCGTAGGCCGCCGCGCAACCCTCTACCAGCGCCTTGACCTCGGCGTCGCGGGTGACGTCGCAGCGAATGAAGACGGCTTCGCCTCCCGCCTGGCGGATCGCTTCGACCGTGCCCTCGCCGCCGGCGCTGTCCAGGTCGGCGACCACCACCTTGACCCCGGCGGCGGCGAAGGCCAGCGCGGTAGCGCGGCCGATGCCCGCCGCACCGCCAGTGACCAGTGCGACCTGGCCGGAAAGAAGTTTGCTCATCTGCTGCTCCTCGGAGAATCGCCTTCCGCCAACCGCGACGGAACCGGGCCGCGCCAGTCTAGCCAGGGCCGGCGCAAGGCATAGCACTATCAGGGGACTGGAGGATGGGCCATCCAGCCCGCTGATAAGACTGATGGCGGCGAATCATCGGCATAGATGACCGGTCATTTCCGCACTCGCCTTCGCTTGCCGCCGGCGCCGGCGCCAGCTATCCCTAGGGGCCTGTTTCCCGACATTCGAGTGCCCTGCCATGACCTCCCAGATCAATCGGCAATACCAGTTGGCCCAGCGTCCCAGCGGGCTGCCCGGCCGCGACACCTTCAGTTTCGTCGAAACCCCGCTCGGCGAACCGGCCGAGGGCCAGATCCTGGTGAAGAACGAGTACCTGTCGCTGGACCCGGCGATGCGCGGCTGGATGAACGACGCCCGCTCCTACATCCCGCCGGTGGGGATCGGCGAGGTGATGCGTGCGCTCGGCGTCGGCAAGGTGCTGGTTTCGAAGCACCCCGGCTTCCAGGCCGGCGACTACGTCAACGGCGCCCTCGGCGTGCAGGACTATTTCATCGGCGAGCCCAAGGGTTTCTACAAGGTCGACCCGTCCCGCGCGCCGCTGCCACGCTATCTCTCGGCGCTGGGCATGACCGGCATGACCGCCTACTTCGCGTTGCTCGACGTCGGCCAGCCGAAGAACGGCGAGACCGTGGTGATCTCCGGCGCCGCCGGTGCGGTGGGCAGCGTTGCCGGGCAGATCGCCAGGCTCAAGGGCTGCCGGGTGGTGGGCATCGCCGGCGGCGCCGAGAAATGTCGCTTCCTGGTCGAAGAACTGGGCTTCGACGGCGCCATCGACTACAAGAACGAAGACCTCGCCGCCGGACTCAAGCGCGAATGCCCGAAGGGTATCGATGTGTTCTTCGACAACGTCGGCGGCGAAATCCTCGACACAGTGCTCACCCGCATCGCCTTCAAGGCACGCATCGTCCTCTGCGGGGCGATCAGCCAGTACAACAACAAGGAAGCGGTGCGCGGCCCGGCCAACTACCTGTCGCTGCTGGTCAATCGGGCGCGCATGGAAGGCATGGTGGTGATGGACTATGCCCAGCGCTTCCCAGAAGGCCTGAAGGAGATGGCCACCTGGCTGGCGGAAGGCAAGCTGCAATCGCGCGAGGACATCGTCGAAGGCCTGGAGACCTTCCCCGAAACGCTGCTCAAGCTGTTCAGCGGGGAAAACTTCGGCAAGTTGGTGTTGAAGGTCTGAGGTCCGCCGCCGGCGCGAAGAAGCGGCGGATAGCGCCTCGCCTCGAAGAGCGTGTGCACTGAAGAAATAATGATTCCCGGCAATCCTGCCGCCTGTCCTCCGGGCTAAGCTGCGGCATCCGCGCCTGCAAGGAATCAGCCGCATGCCACTCGCCCGCTGGGTACCCGGACTCGATAGCCTGCTCCACTACCGCCGCGCCTGGTTCCGTCCGGATGTCCAGGCCGGGCTGTCGGTAGCGGCGATCCAGATCCCCACCGCCATCGCCTACGCCCAGATCGCCGGCTTCCCGCCCCAGGTAGGCCTCTATGCGTGCATCCTGCCGATGCTGATCTACGCCCTGATCGGCAGCTCGCGGCAGTTGATGGTAGGCCCCGACGCGGCGACCGCGGCGATGGTCGCCGCCGCCATCACCCCGCTGGCGGCGGGCGATCCGCAGCGCCTGGTGGACCTGTCGATGATCGTCGCGATCATGGTCGGGCTGTTCTCCATCGTCGCCGGCCTGGCCCGCGCCGGGTTCATCGCCAGCTTCCTCTCGCGACCGATCCTGGTCGGCTACCTCAACGGCATCGGCCTGAGCCTGCTGGTCGGGCAACTGGGCAAGCTGTTCGGCTACGAGGCGGCGACCAGCGGCTTCGTCGCCGGCATCCTCGCGCTGCTGGAGAACCTGCTGCACATCCATTGGCCGACGCTGATCCTCGGCAGCCTCTCGCTCTTGCTGATGGTGCTGCTGCCGCGGCGCTTCCCGCAGTTGCCCGGGGCGCTCTGCGGCGTCCTCCTGGCCAGCCTCGCCGCGGCGCTGCTGGGCCTGGATCGCTACGGCGTGGAACTGCTTGGCGAGGTACCGGCCGGGCTGCCGCAACTGAGCTGGCCGCAGACCAGCCTGGAGGAACTGAAAAGCCTGCTGCGCGACGCCACCGGCATCACGGTGGTCAGCTTCTGCAGCGCCATGCTCACCGCGCGCAGCTTCGCCGCCCGTCACGGCTACAGCATCAACCCCAACCACGAATTCGTCGCCCTCGGCCTGGCCAACATCGGCGCCGGGGTCTCCCAGGGCTTCGCCATCAGCGGCGCCGACTCACGCACCGCGGTGAACGACATGGTCGGCGGCAAGACCCAACTGGTCGGCGTGGTCGCCGCGCTGGTGATCGCCGCCACCCTGTTGCTGCTGAACAAGCCCCTGGGCTGGGTGCCGATGCCGGCGCTCGGCGCGGTCCTGTTGCTGGCCGGCTGGGGCCTGATCGACGTACAGGCGCTGAAGGGCTTCTGGAAGCTCAGCCGCTTCGAGTTCAGCCTCTGCCTGCTGACCACCGTCGGCGTGCTCAGCGTCGGCGTGCTGCCGGGAATCTTCGTCGCCGTCAGCATCGCCGTACTGCGCCTGCTCTACTACACCTATCGCCCGAGCGACGCGGTGCTCGGCTGGATGCACGGCATCGACGGCCAGGTCGAGCTGGCCAAGTACCCGCAGGCCACCACTCTTCCCGGCCTGGTGATCTACCGCTTCGACGCCCCCCTGCTGTTCTTCAACGCCGACTACTTCAAGCAGCGGGTGCTTGCCGTGGTGGACGGCAGCGAGCGGCCGAATGCGGTGCTGCTCAACGCCGAAGCCATGACCAACCTCGACATCAGCGGCCTGGCCACCCTCCACGAGGTGCAACAGATCCTCAAGGCCCAGGGCGTGCACCTGTCGCTGGCGCGGGTGACCGGGCAGACGCTGGACCTGCTGCAACGCTCGAGCATGCTCGGCGAGATCAAGCCGCCGCTGGTGTTCAGCTCGGTGCGCTCCGGGGTCAGTGCCTATCGCTACTGGCTGCGCCAGCAGGAAAGACTCGCCGCCCAGGCCGCGGCTACAAGCGGAAATGCCTGACCATGCCCTGTAGTTCGCGCCCCAACTCCGCCAGTTGTTCGCTGGACGAAGCCGTCGACTGCATGGCCTGGGCCGACTGATCGGCCACCTCGCGGATCGCCGTGACGCTGCGGTTGATCTCCTCGGCGACCGCGCTCTGCTGCTCGGAGGCCGCGGCGATCTGCTGGTTCATCTGCTGGATCAGCGCCACCGCCGTAGCGATGTTGCCCAGCGCCGCCTCGGTCTGCAACGCGTCGTCGACGCTCTGGTCCACCAACTGGTGGCTGCGCTGCATACGCTGCACCGCCTGCTGCGTGCCATTCTGCAAGGCACCGATCAGGGTCTCGATCTCGGCCGTGGACTGTTGGGTGCGCCGCGCCAGCGCCCGCACCTCGTCGGCGACCACGGCGAAGCCTCGACCCTGGTCGCCGGCCCGCGCCGCCTCGATGGCGGCGTTCAGCGCCAGCAGGTTGGTCTGCTCGGCCACACTCTTGATCACGTCCAGCACGCTGCCGATGCGCTGGCTGTCGGCGCTCAGCGCCTCGACGCTGGCGGTGGCCGCGCGCACCGCCTCGGCCAGTCGCTCGATCCGCTCCAGGGTCTGGCGTACCACCTCCTGGCCGACGCTGACCTTGCCGTCGGCGCTTTCCGCCGCCCCCGCGGCTTCCTCGGCGTTGTGCGCCACTTCATGGACGGTGGCGGCCATCTGGTTCATCGCCGTGGCCACCTGTTCGGTTTCCGCCCGCTGGCTGTCGATTCCCAGGCGGGTGCGCGTGGTAACGCCGGACAGCGCCTCGGAAGCGCCGGCAATCCGCCCGACGCCGTCCTGCAACTGGCTGACGATACCGCGCAGGCTGCCGGTCATGGCGCGCATCGCGGCCATCAGTTGGCCAACCTCGTCGCGCCGCTCGCTGTCGACCCGTACCGCAAGGTCGCCTTCGGCGATCCGCTGCGCCACACCCATCGCCTGGCGCAGCGGACGGACGATCAGCAGGCTGATGCCGAAGGCCGCGCCCAGGCCCACCAGCAGCGCCAGCACGGCGGCGCCGACGATCAGCAGGGAGTTTGTCCGCAGGCTGTGGAGCATGGCCTGCTGCTGCGCCTCCCAGCTACGGTCAACACGCGCCATCACCTGCCCGGCGCGCTCGCCCATGGCGGCGTACATCTGCCGCTCCTGGAGCTGACTGGCGCGGTACTCGGCGAGCTTGTCGGCGAAACCGCGGATATTGGTCAGCACGTCCTTGACCACCGACACGTAGGCATCGTCGGTGATCGCCTGCTCCAGCCGGGCTGCCAGCTCCAGCGCCTCGCGCAGCGATTTCGGCGGCCCCTCCTGCGCATCCGCGGCGCGCGCTTCGAGACGCGAGCGGGCCTCGTCCAGCCCCTGAAGGACCAGGCGATTGACCTGGGCGACCTGGGCCGCCTGCTGCAACAGCGGCTCGCCGTCGTGCCCCTGGCTCTCCTTCAGCGCATAGGCGCCATCCTCGGCCAGGCTGGACTGGAGGATATCGAGGCTGTTGGCGGCGCCGTTCAGCGACCAACTGGCGCTTTCCCAAGCCAATTGGCGTCCCTGGATGGACTGCTCGAAGCGGCCGAACGCTTCTAGGTATGCCGCCAGCACCTGCTCCACCTCGGCCATGCCAAGCGCCTGATCGGCGTCGCCGTCGGCCTTGAGCCGGCCCACCCGTTCAAGGGTCGCGGCCAGGCGCTGGCGCAAGCGCTCGGCGTCGCTCTTTTCCCCGTGCAGGGCAAATTCCTTCTCGGCCTGGCGAACCTCCAGCACGTCGCGATTGATCGCGCTCATCTCCTGCAGGCGCGCGAAGCGCTGCCCCAGCGCATGCAGCGAGAGCACCGCGAGCGCGGCCACCAGCGCGGTCAATAGCAGGACCAGGGTAAAACCGATGGCCAGTTTCTTCGCCGTGCCGAGATCGGCCAGACGCCTGCGCAGCAACCCCAGCATGACTCCCCTCCCCCGTGACGCGCCGTCTGCGTGCGCATTTCCCGCTGTGTCGCGCGTTTTTCGCCGAACCTGAGCGGCCGGGCAAGGTAGTGGCACGATAATGGCCAGGAGAGATATGCGCAGGTCGTTTCCAGGATATCCGGGCTGACGTCGGTCGAGCGCGGAGCCATACTGGGCGCCCCATGGAAAAGGAGCTTGCCATGCGTCCCGTATTGCCGCTGTTGCTGTCGCTGAGTCTGTGCGCCCCCGCCCTGGCCGACTGGAGCGGCCCGATCGAGCAGCCGCTCTGGTCGTTGCCGGCGGCGCCGGGCCTGTCGCGCTGGCTGATCGTGCACAACCTGTCGAGCGCGGCGGCCGACGGCCTGTACCACGTCGAGGTCCTGGAGCGCCGCCAGGGCCAGCAGCCCTGGCAGTTCCAGCGCCTGGCCGCGCACCTGGCGCTGACCGAACAGGCGCTGCGCGCGAGTATCGTGGCGCCGCTGAAGCGCGGCGGGGTGTATCCGGAAAGCTACCAGTTCGCCTATCGCCAGTGGCAGGAACGCCAGGCCGCGGGCCAGGCGCCGGTGTGCCGGCGCACGGTCGACGAGTGCCTGCGGGCGCCGGACTGAGCCCGGCTACCTGGGCCGGATCATGCTGAACGTGTCGCGGGTATGGCTGTAGTGGCTGCCGCCCAGGCGACCGACCAGGTCGAGCCGGGCGCTATCCACATGGCGCTCGTCGGCCAGCACGGCATCGTCGACATGGGCCAGCAGCACGCGGGCGAAGATCAGGTGGCAATTGGGGTTCTCCGCCGGATACGGCTTGATCTCCGCCACCTCGCACTCGAAGGCCACCGCCGCCGCGGCGATCCGCGGCGGCGCCACGCGTACGCTGGACACGGTAGGGATGCCGACCGTCTCGATCTCGCTCACACCATGGGGCAGCCAGGCGGAGGTGGCGTTCATGGTCTCGGCCTGGGCGGCGCCGACCAGGTGGATCACCAACTGCCCGGTGGCCTGGACGTTGCGCAGGGTGTCCTTGAGGCTGCCGTCGTCGCGCAGGCTGACGTTAACCATCAGGGTCGGCGGCTCGTCGCTGATCACCTGGAAGAAGCTGAACGGGGCCAGGTTGCTGGCGCCCTCGGCGGACAGGGTCAAGACCCAGGCAATCGGTCGCGGGGTGACGGTGGAAGCCAACCAGCGATAGGCCTCGGCGGGAGCGATGGTGGTGAAGTCCAGTTGCATGGCGGTCTCGCGGAAATCGACGGAGGGGACGCCGATTATGCCGCAGCCCCGCAGCTCTCGCGACCGTCTGCGCCGCAGCCCTGCGCCACCTGGAGGCAGCGGCTAGACTTGCCCTACCCTCACCCAGGAGCCCTGCCATGAACTATCGAGGAAGCTGCCACTGCGGAACCATCGCCTACGAAGTCGAAGGCGACCTCGACCAGGTGATCCAGTGCAACTGTTCACTGTGCAGCCGGCGCGGCTGGCTGCTGTGGTTCGTCCCGCGCGACCGTCTGGCGCTGAAGACGCCGGCCAGCGCGATGCACACCTACACCTTCAACACCCACCGCCTGCAGCATCACTTCTGCCCCACCTGCGGCTGCGCGCCGTTCAGCGAAGGCATAGGTCCGGACGGCCAGGCGATGGCCGCGGTCAACGCGCGCTGCCTGGAGGACATCGACGCCAACGCGCTCCCGGTACAGCACTACGATGGCCGCAACGCCTGACGCTGGCGCAGGTAGCCGATCACCTCGGCCTGGTTGCCGCGGAACTCGACGCGGTCTTCCTTGCTCTGCCGCTGGAAGGCGTACATCGGGTCGTAGTACTCCTTGAGCAGCCCCTCGATCCAGCCGCGATGGGTATCCACCGAGCCGTCGCGGCCCTGCTCTTCCAGCGCCTGCACGAGGATCGCCGCCAGCCGCTGGTAGCGCTCGCCGCCGAGGCGCTTGACGATGCCGGCGAGGCTCTTCTGCAGGTAGGCGGAGAAGGCGGCGAAGCCCTCCTCCACGCCCACCACGCGCTCGAACTCGCTGCGCAGATCGATCACGTAGTCCCTGAGGATACGCTCGACACGCTGCTCGAAGGCATCCTCCAGCCAGACCAGCGGGTAACTCTGCATACCCTGGTACAGCTCCAGCGGCAAGGAGCAGCTGCCGACGATCCGCCCCTCGTCCTCGAGGACGAACTGGCCGACGCCACGATGACGCTTCTTCAGGATGTCGATGGCCAGGCGGTTCTCGAAGTCGATCTGCGCCGGCTGCGGCGTGGCTCGCCGGCCAAAGCTGGAGCCGCGATGGTTGGCGTGGCCTTCGAGATCGAGGCTGTTGTCCAGCGCCGCGATCACCTCGGTCTTGCCGCAACCGGTGAGGCCGCCGACCAGCACGAAATCGCACTCGTCGACCGCCGCGCGGGTGGTTTCGAAAAGGAAGTTGCGCAACGCCTTGTAGCCGCCGATCACCCGTGGGTAGTCGATGCCGGCGTCCTGCTTCAGCCACTGCTGGACGATCTGCGAGCGCAGGCCGCCGCGGAAGCAATACAGGTAGCCGTTCGGGTTGGCTTCGGCGAAGGCTTTCCAGGCCGCCAGCCGTTCGGCCTTGAGCGCCCCGCAGACCAGTTCGTGGCCAAGGGCGATGGCGGCCTGCTGGCCGTGCTGCTTGTAGCTGGTGCCGACCTTCTGCCGCTCGATGTCGTTCATCAGCGGCCGGTTGACAGTGTTGGGAAAGGCGCCCTTGTGGTACTCCACCGGGGCGCGCACATCCATCAGGGGGATATCGTCGAGAAACAGTTCGCGGTAGTGCTGGGTGTTGTCGCGCATTACAGCACCTGTACCGCGAGACTCTGTCGCTCGACCAGCTCGCCGATCGGCGCCAGTTGCAGGCCGAGTTCCGCCGCCACGGCGAGGAACTCCGCCTCGCCTTCCGGAGCCACCGCCACCAGCAGGCCGCCGCTGGTCTGCGGATCGCAAAGCAACAGCTTCTGCACTTCCGGCAGTGGCGCGATGCGCTCGCCATAGCTGTCGAAGTTGCGCAGGGTGCCGCCAGGCACGCAGCCCTGCTCCAGGTAATATTCGGCACTGGCCAGGCGCGGTACCGCGGCGTACTCCACGCGTGCGGTGAGCTTGCTGCCGTCGGCCATTTCCACCAGGTGGCCGAGCAGGCCGAAACCGGTGACGTCGGTCATCGCCTTGACCCCCGCCAACCGGCCGAAGCGCGCGCCGGGCCTGTTCAGGGTGCACATCCAGTCACGCGCCACGCCGACGTCCTCGGCGCGCAGCCTGGCCTTCTTCTCGGCGGTGGTGAGGATGCCGATGCCCAGCGGCTTGGTCAGGTACAGCCTGCAGCCGGCCTCGGCGGTGTCGTTGCGTTTCATGAAGCGCTTCTCCACCACGCCGGTCACGGCCAGGCCGAAGATCGGCTCGGGGGCGTCGATGGAGTGTCCGCCGGCCAGCGGGATGCCGGCTTCCTCGCAGACCTTGCGGCCGCCGGCGATCACCTCGCGGGCGACTTCCGCGGCCAGCACGTTGACCGGCCAGCCGAGGATGGCGATGGCCATCAGCGGGTCGCCGCCCATGGCGTAGATATCGCTGATGGCGTTGGTCGCGGCGATACGGCCGAAGTCGAAGGGGTCGTCGACGATCGGCATGAAGAAATCGGTGGTGGAGACCACCCCGCGCTCCTCGTCGAGGGCGTAGACAGCCGCGTCGTCGCGCGAGGCGTTGCCGACCCAGAGCTTCGGATCGAGGTTCTGCGCGCCGCTGCCGGCGAGGATCACCTCCAGTACCTTGGGCGAAATCTTGCAGCCGCAGCCGGCGCCGTGGCTGTACTGGGTCAGGCGGATCGCCTCGCTCATCGGTGTACTCCCGTGGATGTCGGAAAAGTGCCCATTCTAGCAAAGCCGGCGCCGCCGCCAGAGGACCGATCGCCGCGCCCGGCTCAGCGCCCGGCGCGCGACTCGCGGATATAGAAGCGCGCCTTCTCGGCCTTGCTGGTGCAGCCCTCGTAGGCCTCGAACTGCTGCTGGGTCTTGGCCCCGGTGAGCAGGGTCAGGGCCTTCGAGTAGCTGACGGTGCCGGCGAAGCCTTCGGCCTTGGCCAGGTCGAGTTCCTTCCAGGCCGCGTCCAACTGGTCGGCGCAGTTCTCCCGGTAGGCGGTCTTGCCGGCGCAGCCGGCCAGGGTCAGGGCAAGGACGGGCAGAACGATCCAGGTTTTCATCGAACGATCTCCGGACAGGGAAAGGGCCGCGCATCGCCGCGACGCACTTGGCGGCGGCCGGGCGACACGCGTATCGTTTTCGCTTCGTCACGCAGTATTGGCAAGGGGTTGCAGATGAGCAAACAGGTCGCCCTGGTATTGGGCTCCGGCGGTGCGCGCGGCTACGCGCACATCGGCGTGATCGAGGAACTCGAGGCACGCGGCTATGAGATCACCTGCATCGCCGGTTGTTCCATGGGCTCGGTGATCGGCGGCATCTACGCCGCCGGCAAGCTGCGCGAGTACCGCGAGTGGGTGGAAAGCCTGGATTACCTCGACGTGCTGCGCCTGCTCGACGTCAGCTTCCGCCTCGGCGCGATCCGCGGCGAGCGGGTGTTCGGCAAGATCCACGAGATCCTCGGCGAGGTAAACATCGAGGACCTGTCGATTCCCTACACGGCGGTTGCCACCGACCTCACCAACCAGCAGGAAATCTGGTTCCAGGAAGGCTGCCTGCACCAGGCCATGCGCGCCTCGGCGGCAATCCCCAGCCTGTTCACACCGGTCATGCAGGGCAGCCGCATGCTGGTCGACGGCGGCCTGCTCAACCCGTTGCCGATCGTGCCGGTGGTGTCGGCCCACAGCGACCTGATCATCGCGGTCAATCTCAACGCCACCAACCAGAAGCAGTACCACCTGCCGGTGATCGAGCGTCCGGCCGCGCTCAAGGGGCGCTTCGACAGCATGATCGAGAGCCTCGGTCACAAACTCTCGTTCTTCCGCCGCCACGGCGACGACAATACCCCGCCGGAGCTGAGCGCCGACGCCCTGCTCCATCCGGTTCCGGCGGAATCCGAGGAGCCCGCCGAGCCGCAACTGCAACAGCCGGCCGCGGCGCCGCAAGGCAAGGACTCGCCGAAGTCGGCCAGCGGCACCACGGTGGTGGAAAGCAGCGGTCCGGCATCGCTGCTGGAACTGGTCAACCAGAGCTTCGAGGTGATGCAGACCTCGCTGGCGCAGTACAAGATCGCCGGCTACCCGCCGGACATCCTGATCAACGTGCCGAAGCGGGTCTGCCGCTTCTTCGAGTTCTACAAGGCGCCGGAATTGATCGCCCTCGGCCGGCAGATCGCCAGCGACACCCTGGACCGCTACGAGGAAGACAACGCCTGAGCCTCAGCGGCTGAACTCGAGGACCTCGTAGCCGCCGCGCCGTTCCGGGAACAGCAGGAGGAAGCCACCGGCGTGCGGGCGCAGCAGCGCGACCACGTCGGACTCAGCCGGCGCGCCGTGGGCCAGGCCACTGAAGGCCACCTGGGGCTCGTCGTTGACCGTGGCGCCGCCGAGGAACACGTAGCGCTGCGTGCCTTCGCGGAACAGGTAGCCGCTGACCCGCTGCGAACCGCTGGTCTTCTCCAGGAACAGGCCGCGGTCGGTACGCCGGATGCGGCACTGGAAGTTCGGATAGCGATAGATGCCGTACTGGTCGGCCTGGGTCGAGCGGCACTTCCAGTCGCCCAGCAGGCCTTTCTCGTCGACGGCGACGACGGGCTGCGCCAGGCTGAGTTCCAGTTGCTCCAGTTCCGGCAGGAATTCCTCGAAGGCACTGTCGTAGTAGCGCTTGTTGATGGCCTCGGCGTCCTGCTCGACGGCCAGCACGCTGCGCTGCTGCTGTTCGCTGGTGTAGCCACGCCAGTCCGGTTCGGCGGCGCCGGCATGCGCGCAGGCGGCGAGAACGGTGAGGCAGGCGAAGACACGGGAAACGGGGATCGGACGGGACATGGCGACCTTCCTGGCGAGTGGACCGGCGCATCCGGCGCCGGCAAGCGGTAGCCGCAGAACATAGCGCAGCGGCGCCGGGAATTCGAGCGCCGCCACGACGGGCGGCGGTTTCAGAAGATCGACCAGCCGATCCGCTCGCTGAGTTTCTCCAGCGCGGCGATACCCGCCAGCGAATTGCCCGCGGCGTTCAGTTCCGGCGACCAGACACAGACCGTGAAGCGCCCCGGCACTACCGCGATGATGCCGCCGCCGACACCGCTCTTGCCCGGCAGGCCGACCCGATAGGCAAAGTTGCCGGCCTCGTCGTAGAGCCCGCTGGTGGCCATGATCGCGTTGACCTGCTTGGTCTGCCGCTCGTTGAGTACCTGCTCGCCGCTGTGCTTGCAGAAGCCCTTGTCGGCGAGGAAGCAGAACGCCCGCGCCAGGTCGACGCAGCTCATGCGCAGCGCGCAATGATGGAAATAGCTGAGCAGCACCGCCTCGACGTCGTTGTGGAAGTTACCGAACGATTTCATCAGGTAGGCCGCCGCCGCGTTGCGCGAGCGGTGCTGGTACTCCGAGCGCGCCACCACCGAGTCCGACACCACTTCCGGGTTGCCGCACAGGCGCCGGACGAAATCGCGCATCGATTGCGCCGGCGCGGCGAAACGCGACTGGTTGATGTCGCAGATCACCAGGGCGCCGGCATTGATGAACGGGTTGCGCGGCTTGCCGCGCTCGAACTCCAGCTGCACCAGGGAGTTGAAAGGCTGGCCGGAGGGCTCGTGGCCAAGGCGTTGCCAGATGTCCTCGCCGGAATGCTGGATCGCCTGGACCAGGCTGAACACCTTGGAAATGCTCTGGATGGAAAACGGCCGCAGGGCGTCGCCGGCATGGAACAGCTCGCCGTCGCGGCTGTACACGGCGATCCCCAGCTGGTTCGGCTCGACGCCGGCGAGCGCGGGGATGTAGTCGGCGACCTTGCCGCGCCCGATCAGCGGGCGGACTTCATCGAGAATCTCGTTCAACAGTTGCTGCATGATGACCTTCGTGGTGACACCGGGGCACCGACCCGGGCGCATCCGGGCCAGCGCGAATGCGCGGCATCATAGGCGATGAACGCACGGGAGGCATGCCCCTCGCGCAGAATTGCGCTGCGCGTCAGCTGTCGCGCAGGCGATAACCGACACCCGCCTCGGTCACCAGGAAGCGCGGGCTGGCCGGATCGTCGCCGAGCTTCTGGCGCAGGTGGCCGACCACGACCCGCAGGTAATGGGTGTCTTCGACATGGGTCGGACCCCAGATATCCTTGAGCAGTTGCTGCTGGGTCACTACCCGTCCGAGATGGCGTGCCAGCGCGGCGAGCACCGCATACTCCTTGCGCGTCAGCGCCACTTCCGCACCCTCCAGGGTGACTCGGCGATAGGCGAAGTCCACCTGCAACGGGCCGACCGCCACCGACGCCTCCGGGCTTTCGCCCTGCGCCGCCTGGCGCAGCAGGACGCGCACGCGGGCGAGGAACTCCTGGATGCCGAACGGCTTGGTCACGTAGTCGTTGGCGCCGCCATCCAGGGCCAGTACCTTCTCGCCCTCGCTGGCGCGCACCGACAGCACCAGCACCGGCACCTGCGACCATTCGCGCAGGTCGCGAAGGATGTCCTGGCCGTCGCGGTCCGGCAGGCCGAGGTCGAGCACCACCAGGTCCGGCCGGTTCAGCGCGGCCTGGGCCAGCCCCTCTTCGCCGGTGCCGGCCTCGAGCACCCGGTAGCCCTGGGCATTGAGGCTGATACGGAGGAACTTGCGGATCTGCGGTTCGTCGTCGATCAGCAGGATGCTGTTCTGCAATTGGGTCATGGCACTCGGCACGGCAGGTGAACACGGCGACAGGCCAGCGGCGGCGTCGCGGAAACGGCAGGAATAGCGCGAGCGCGGGCGCCAGGCAAGTGCGCCGGGCTCATTCGTCGCCCTCCAGTTGCCCGAGGTCCGGCTGCGGATGCAGCGGCAGGTGCAGGACCAGCGTGGTGCCGCGACCGTCGAGGCCTTCGCCGACGCTGATGCGCCCGCCGTGGGCGCCGATCATGCCCTGGCAGATCGCCAGGCCCAGGCCGGTGCCCTGGCCACCGCGGTCGCCACGGGCAGCGGTGTAGAACATGTCGAAGATCTTCTCCCGCTCGGCCTCGGGAATCCCCGGCCCCTCGTCGCTCACCGCGAAACGCAGCTCGGCGGCATCCTGGCTGACCTCGATGCGCAACCGGCCGTGGTTCGGCGAGAAGCGCGCGGCATTTTCCAGCACGTTGATCAGCGCCTGCTCGATCAGCGCCGCATGCACGTAGAGCAACGGCAGGTCGTTGGCCACGATCGCCTGCACCCGGTACGGCGCCAGCACCGCGCGCAGGCGGTTCAGCGCGCTGCCGACGATGTCGCCCGGCGCCACCCAGTCGCGCGCCAGCTTCAGGCCACCGTGGCCGAGACGGGTCATGTCGAGCAGGTTCTGGATATAGCGGTCCAGTCGCTCGGCCTCGTCGCGGGTGCTTTCCAGCAGTTCGCGACGATCCGCCGGCGGGATCGCCTCGCCCAGCGCCAGCAGGCTGTCGATGGAGCCGCGCATGGCCGTCAGCGGCGTGCGCAGGTCGTGGGAGACCGAGGCGAGCAAGGCGCTGCGCAGTTGCTCGGTTTCGCCGTGCAGGCGCGCGGCCTCCAGGTCCTCGGCCAGGCGAGCCCGCGCCAGGGCCTGGGCCAGGGGCTGGCCGAGGGCGGCGAGCAGGCGCCGGCGCTGCGGGCTCAGCGGCTGGCCGTCAAGCGGCGCGACACCGAGCAGTGCCAGCGGTCCCTCTTCCGCCGACAGCGGCCACCACCACCAGCGTCCTCCGGGCAGCGTGCCAGTACCGAGGCCGGCCGGCTGGTCGTGGGCCCAGGCCCAGTCCGCGGCGACCCGTTCCTGGTCGGCGAGTTGCCGCTGCACGCCGGCCTCGGTCTTCCACTCGCCATTGACCTGACCGAGCAGGCAGACCTCGACGTCCTTCCAGTCGTCGAACTGCTGGGCGGCGGCGGCCAGCACCGCCTGGCGGTCGGTGGCGGCGGTGAGCTTGCGCGACAGCTCCAGCAGCAGGCTGGTTTCCTCCTGGGTATCGCGCAGCGCCTCCAGCTGGCGCCGCTGGCGTGCCGCCAGGTTGCCGGTGAGGCCGGCCATGAACAGGAAGAACGCCAGGCTCAGCAGGTCTTCGTGGCGATGGATGGCGAAGGAAAAATGCGGCGGGATGAACAGGAAGTCATAGGCCAGGAACGACGCCACCGCGCACAGCAGTGCCGGCATCAGGCTGCTGCGCACTGCCACCAGCAGCACCGCCATCAGGAACACCAGGGAGATGTTCGGCAGCTCCAGCAGGTGCGCCACGATCCAGGCCAGGCCGCTGGCCAGGGCGGTCGCCAGCAGCGCCAGCAGATAGTCGTTCCACACCACCGGATAGCGTGGCCGCGGTTCCGCCGGGCGCAGGTCGGCCTCGCTGTCCAGGGCACTGATCTCCAGGCCCTGGCCGTCGCGCAGCAGACGCCCGGCGAGACCACCGCCGAAGGCCCGGCGGTACCAGCGGCGCCGCGACTGGCCAACCAGGACCAGGCTGGCGCGGCGCTCGCGGGCATGTTGCAGGAGGGTCCGCGCCACCTCGCCGGCGCGCAGCACGACGATCTCGCCGCCGAGCCGCTCGGCCAGTTGCTGCGCACCCTGCAGGCGCATCCGCGCCTGCTCGCCGCGCAAGCCGCCGGTATCGACGTGTACCACGCTCCAGGGCAGGTGCCGACGTTCGGCGACCCGGCAGGCGTGGCGCACCAGGCGTTCGGCCTGTTCGTCACCGTCGATGCCCACCAGCAGCCGCCCGCGCAACGCCGGCGCTTCCTCGCCGCGCTGGCGGTAGCGGTGGTTGAGGTCGGCGTCGACCCGCGCGGCGGCGGTCTGCATCGCCAGTTCACGCAGCGCGGTGAGGTTGGTCTGCGAGAAGAACGCATCGATCGCCGCCCGCGCCTGTTCCGGCACGTAGACCTTGCCCTCGCGCAGGCGCTCCAGCAGCTCGCGCGGCGGCAGGTCGATGAGGACGATCTCGTAGGCCTCCTGCAACACCCAGTCCGGCACCGTCTCGCGGACCTGCACGCCGGTGATGTCGCGGACCTGGTCGTTGAGGCTCTCCAGGTGCTGGACGTTGACCGTTGTGTAGACGTCGATTCCCGCCGCCAGCAACTCCTGGATGTCCTGCCAGCGCTTGGCGTGGCGGCTGCCGGGAACGTTGCTGTGGGCCAGTTCGTCGACCAGGGCCAGCGCCGGCGGGTCGGCGAGGAGACCGTCGAGGTCCATTTCCTGCAGTTTCATCCCTCGATACTCGAGGCTGCGCAGCGGCTGCTGCGGCACGCCTGCGAGGAGGGACTCGGTTTCCGCCCGCGAGTGGGTCTCGACCACCCCGGCGCGCAGTTTCACGCCCTGGCGCAACTGGGCCTGGGCGGCCTGCAGCATGGCGAAGGTCTTGCCCACCCCCGGCGCCGCGCCGAGAAAGACTTTCAGGCGGCCGCGCCCGTCAGCGGGCAGGTCGGCCAGCAGCGCGTCGGCGCGTGCGGTGTCGGTCATGGATCGGTCGTACTCCGTTGCTCTGCGCCGCGCAGGGCGGACGATCGCCGGCGATCATCCGCCGATGCGGCGATATTGCAAGCCCTTGCGTGGGTCTCTGGGGAAACCTAGCGCTTCAACCCCGCCAGCGCCATGTTCAGCGCCAGCACGTTGACCACCGCCGGCCCCACCAGCGGCCGCTCGGTGTGGCTTTCCACCAGGTCTTCCACCAGCCGCAGCGGCAGCCCGCGCGCCGTGGCCACCCGCAGCGCCTGGTAACGCGCGGCCTGCGGCGGCAGCTGCGGATCGAGTCCGCTACCGGAGGTAGTGACCAGCGCCAGCGGCACCGGCCCCTGGTCGGCGATACGCTCCTGGGCAGCGTCCCTGGCGATGCGCTCGGCCAGTGCCGGGTTGCTCGGCGCCAGGTTGCTCGCGGCACTGGAAACGGTGGCGTAGTCGCCCGCCGAAGGCCGCGAATGGAACCACTCCTCGCCGTCGAACTTCTGCGCGATCAGCCGCGAGCCGAGCACCTTGCCCTCGGCGTCGCGCAGCAGGCTGCCATTGGCCTGCTCGGGGAACGCCAGTTGGGCGATACCGGTGACCAGCAGCGGATAGGCCACGCCGGTGACCAGGCTCAGCACCAGCAGTGACGCCAGTGCCGGACGGAGTTGCTTGAACATGTGCAGATCCTCTCTTCAGTCCCAGGCCCTCGCCCGACGGCGAGGGCCGTTGTTCATGCCAGGCCGACGGCGGTCAGCAGCAGGTCGATCGCCTTGATCCCGAGGAACGGCGCCACCAGGCCGCCGACGCCATAGATCAGCAGGTTGCGCTGCAGCAGTTGCGAAGCGTCCGCCGCCTGAACCCGCACGCCGCGCAAGGCCAATGGGATCAACGCGACGATGATCAGCGCGTTGAACACGATGGCCGACAGGATCGCGCTCTGCGGGCTTTGCAGGCGCATCACGTTGAGCACGTCGAGCTGCGGGTAGATGCCGACGAACAGCGCCGGCAGGATGGCGAAGTACTTGGCCACGTCGTTGGCGATGGAGAAGGTGGTCAGCGCGCCGCGGGTGACCAGCAACTCCTTGCCCACCTGGACCACGTCGAGCAGCTTGGTCGGGTCGCTGTCCAGGTCGACCAGGTTGGCCGCCTCGCGGGCGGCCTGGGTGCCGTCGTTCATGGCCATGCCGACGTCGGCCTGGGCCAGCGCCGGGGCGTCGTTGGCACCGTCGCCGCACATCGCCACCAGGCGACCTTCGCCCTGCTCCTGGCGAATCCGCGCCAGTTTCTTCTCCGGGGTAGCCTCGGCGATCACGTCGTCGACCCCAGCCTCGGCGGCGATGGCAGCGGCGGTCAGCGGGTTGTCGCCGGTCACCATCACAGTGCGGATGCCCAGCCGGCGCAGTTCGGCGAAGCGCTCGCGAATGCCCGGCTTGACCACGTCCTTCAGGTGAATGGCGCCGAGCAGCCGGCCGTTGGCTACCACCAGCAGCGGGGTGCCGCCGCTCTGGGCGATCTTGTCCACCTCCCGCGAAAGCACCTCGGGCATCTTCTCCCGCGGCAGGTCGATGAAGCGCAGCGCCGCATCCACCGCCCCCTTGCGGTACACCTGGCCGTTCCAGTCGACCCCGGACAAGCGGGTTTCCGCGCTGAAGGCGATCGGCGTCAGCTCCTCGCGGCGCGGCTCCTCGATCGGATGCAGGATGCGCAGGTATTCGACGATCGACTTGCCTTCCGGGGTGTCGTCGGCCAGCGAGGCCAGCAACGCGCCCTCGGCCAGTTCCTTGCCGCTCACCCCCGGCGCGGCGTACAGCGCGCTGCAGCGGCGGTTGCCGAAGGTGATGGTGCCGGTCTTGTCGAGCAGCAGCACGTGGACGTCGCCGGCCGCCTCCACCGCGCGACCGGACTTGGCGATCACGTTCAGGCGCACCAGGCGGTCCATGCCGGCGATGCCGATGGCCGAGAGCAGGCCGCCGATGGTGGTCGGGATCAGCGTCACCAGCAGCGCCACCAGGAACACCAGCGGCAGGTTGCCGCCGGCGAACAGGGCGAACGGCTTGAGGGTCACCACCACCAGCAGGAAGATCAGGGTCAGGCCGATCAGCAGGATGTCCAGCGCCACTTCGTTGGGGGTCTTCTGCCGCTTGGCGCCTTCCACCAGGGCGATCATCCGGTCCAGGGTCGACTCGCCCGGGTTGGCGCCGATCCGTACCAGCAGCCAGTCGGACACCACCTGGGTGTTGCCGGTCACCGCCGAGCGATCGCCGCCGGACTCGCGGATCACCGGCGCCGATTCGCCGGTGATGGCGGCCTCGTTGACCGCCGCCACGCCTTCGATGACTTCGCCGTCGCCGGGAATCATCTCGCCGGCCTGGACCCGTACCACATCGCCCTTGCGCAGGCTGCTGGCAACGACGCTCTCGAAACTGCCGTCGGCGCGCCGCTTATTGGCGGAGAGGCCCTGGCTGCCGGCCTTGAGACTGTCCGCGCGGGCCTTGCCACGTCCCTCGGCGAGCGCTTCGGCGAAATTGGCGAAGAGCACGGTGAACCACAGCCAGAGGGCGATCTGCAGCGCCACCGAGGTCGGCACCGCCTGGTCGGGGACGAAGCACAGCAAGGTGGTGAGCACGGCGGTCAGTTCGACCACCAGCATCACCGGCGAGCGCAGCAACTGGCGCGGGTCGAGCTTGACGAAGGCTTGCAGCAGCGCCGGCCGCCACAAGGCGGCGAGGCTGGTGGACGCGTTGTGGCGACGTTCGAGCGATTTGTGCAAGGCGTTCTTGGACGCCTGGGTCTGAGCGTTCATGTGCGATTCCTTCAGAAGCCGAGGCTCAGTTGTTCAGCGATCGGGCCGAGGGCCAGGGTCGGCAGGAAAGTCAGGCCGCCGACCAGCAGGATGGTCACGGTGAGCAGGCTGACGAACAGCGGACCATGGGTCGGGAAACTGTTCGGCCCCACCGGGCTGGCCTTCTTCGCCGCCAGGCTGCCGGCGATGGCGAGGATCGGCAGGATGTAGCCGAAGCGGCCGATGAGCATGGCCAGGCCGATCATCAGGTTGTGGAACGGCGTGTTGGCACCGAAACCGGCAAACGCCGAGCCGTTGTTGGCGCTCCCCGAGGTGTAGGCGTAGAGCAGTTGGCTGAAGCCGTGCGGGCCGGGATTGGTCACCGCCGAGGCCGGCCCCGGCAGGCTGGCGGCGATGGCGCCGAGCACCAGCACGCCGACAGGCATCACCAGCAGGGTGAAGACCAGCAGGCGGACCTCCTTCGCCTCGAGTTTCTTGCCCAGGTACTCCGGCGTCCGCCCGACCATCAGGCCGGCGAGGAACACCGCGATCAGGACGAACAGCAGCATGCCGTAGAGGCCGGCGCCGACGCCGCCGAAGATCACCTCGCCGAGCATCATGTTCAGCAGCGGCAGCATGCCACCCAGGGGGCTCAGGCTGTCGTGCATGGCGTTCACCGAGCCGTTCGAGGCGGCGGTGGTGGTGATCGCCCAGAGCATGCTGGCGGCGGTGCCGAAGCGACTCTCCTTGCCCTCCATCGGCGCGCCCTGCTCGATCGGCAACTGCGCCAGCGCCGGGTTCGGCTGGTATTCGGCCCACAGCGACAGGCCCAGGCCGAGGCAGAACAGCAGCAGCATGCAGCCGAGGATCGCGCGGCTCTGGCGCAGGTCCTTCACGTAATGGCCGAAGGTGAATACCAGCGCCGCCGGGATCAGGATGATCGAGGCCACTTCGAACAGGTTGCTCCAGGCGCTCGGGTTCTCGAACGGATGGGTCGAGTTGACGCCGAAGAAGCCGCCGCCATTGGTGCCCAGCTGCTTGATGGCGATCTGGCTGGCCGCCGGGCCGAGCGGGATGGTCTGCTCGGCGCCTTGCAAGGTGGTGGCATGGACATAGTCGAAGAAGGTCTGCGGCACACCCTGCCAGACCAGCAGCAACGCCAGCAGCAGGCACAGCGGCAGCAGCACGTAGAGGGTGCCGCGGGTCAGGTCGACCCAGAAGTTGCCCAGCTGTCGTGTGGAGCGGCGGCTGATGCCGCGCGCCAGGGCCACCAGCACGCAGAGGCCGACCGCCGCGCTGACGAAGTTCTGCACCGTGAGGCCGACCATCTGGCTGAAGTAGCTCAGCGAGGCCTCGCCGCTGTAGGCCTGCCAGTTGGTGTTGGTGACGAAACTGACCGCGGTGTTGAACGCCAGTGTCCATTCCAGGCCCGGCAGGTGCTGCGGGTTCAGCGGCAGGCTGCCCTGCAGCATGAGGATCGAGAACAGCAGGACCAGGCCGGCCAGGTTGAATGCCAGCAGCGCCAGGGTGTAGGTCTTCCAGTCCTGCTCGCTCGCCGGATCGACGCCGAACAGGCGATAGCAGACGCGCTCCAGTGGCGCCAGCGGCGCGCTGAGGAGATTGCGTTGGCCTTCCATCACCTTGAAGCAGTAGCGCCCGAGGAACGGTGCAGGCACCAGGACCAGGGCGAAAAAGGCCAGGATCAAGAGAATCTCGTGGCTGTTCATGTGCCCTCCCCTAGGCACGGTCGGCGCGTAGCAGCGCCACCAGCAAATAGACGAACAGTCCCGTGGCCAGGGCCAGGGACAACCAATCCAGAACGGTCATGTGTGCGATCTCTCCTTCGAGCGGCCTCTGCCGCTTGAGGGAAAGTCTCCGCAAAGGGGGCGTAAAGAAGCGATTCAGGGCCGCGTCGGACGGCATAAAGAAAGCGTAAAGAGTGGCGCGGACAGCGCCTGGGACAGCAACCGGCCGGGGACTGCGCCACGGCCGGTGACAAGGCGAAGGATCGACGCTAGCCCTGGGCGGCGCGGATCATGTTGCGGGCGATCAGCAGTTGCTGGATCTGCGTGGTGCCCTCGTAGATGCGGAACAGCCGCACGTCGCGATAGAAGCGCTCGATCCCGTAGTCGCCGATATAGCCGGCGCCGCCGAAGATCTGCACCGCGCGGTCGGCGACGCGGCCGCACATTTCCGAGGCGAACAGCTTGGCGCAGGACGCCTCGGTACCGACATCGCGGCCTTCGTCGCGCTGCCGCGCGGCGTCGATGACCATGCAGCGCGCCGCGTAGGCTTCGGCCTTGCTGTCGGCAAGCATCGCCTGGATCAACTGGAACTCGGCGATCGGCTGGCCGAACTGCTTGCGTTCCAGGGCATAGCGCAACGCATCCTCGAGCATCCGCTCGGCGACCCCCACACAGACTGCGGCGATGTGCAGGCGGCCCTTGTCGAGCACCTTCATCGCGGTCTTGAAGCCGACGCCCTCGACCCCGCCGATCAACTGACTGGCAGGCACCCGGCAGTCGTCGAAGATCACGTCACAGGTATGCGCGCCCTTCTGTCCCATCTTGCGATCCGGCTTGCCCAGGGACAGCCCGGGCGTACCGCGCTCGACGACGAAAGCGGAGATTCCGCCGGCGCCACGGATCGCCGGGTCGGTGCGCGCCATCACGGTGTAGATGCCGGCCTGCGGGGCGTTGGTGATGAAGCGCTTGGTACCGTTGAGCACGTAGTGCTCGCCGTCACGCACCGCCGTGGTCTTCAGCGAGGCGGCGTCGGAACCGGAGTCCGGTTCGGTGAGGCAGAACGAACTGAGCAGTTCGCCCGACGCCAGGCGCGGCAGGTAGCGCCGCTTCTGTTCTTCGGTGCCGTCGATGACGATGCCCTGGGAGCCGATGCCGTTGTTGGTGCCCAGCAGCGAACGGAACGCTGGCGAGGTCCGCCCCAGCTCGAAGGCGATGCTCACCTCTTCCTCCATGGTCACCCCGAGGCCGCCGTAGGCCTCCGGGATCGACAGGCCGAACAGGCCCATCTCGCGCATGCGGGCGATGATCGCCTCGGGAATGCGGTCGGTTTCCGCCACTTCCTGCTCATGAGGCACCAGGCTTTCGCGGACGAACTGGCGGATGCTGTCCAGCAGCAGGTTCAGGGTTTCCGGATCACGAATCATGCTCACTCCAATAGGCCCCTAGGCCGGTTGCCATGATTCCGTCACCGGCCTCGGTCAGCGGGTGGCGGCCTCGATGTTGTGGACCATGTGCAGCAGGCGCGGGCCGATGTCGTCCTCCAGTTTCTCGCGCTTGAGATGGAAACTCGGCCCGCCGCAATTGAACGCCAGTAGCCCATGGCTCTCATGGTGCAAGGCCACGCCCACCGCGTTGACGTCGCGTTGCCACTCGCCGAGCGACAGGCAGAAGCCGTAGTCGGCATAGTCGCGGAAGGCCCGCTCCAGCCCCTTGCGCACTTCCGGCCAGTCTTCCGGGTGGCGCTTGCGGATGTGCCCGAGGATGAACTCCCGCTCGTCCTCCGGCATCGCCGCCAGGCAGGCCCGACCGATCGCGCTGCGGTGCAGCGAGAGGTGGCTGCCGACCTGGCGACGCATGGTCAGGTTGGCCTCGCCATGCACCACGTCGAGGTAGACCATGCTCAGCCGGTCGCGGGCCGCCATGGCCACCGCGGCCTTGGCGTAGCCGGCCATCTCTTCCATCAAAGGGCGGGCGAGCGCGCGAATCGACAGGTTCGAGAGCATCGCGTAGCCGAACGACATCACGCCCACTTCCAACTGGTACTTGCCGCTATGCGGCAGGTGACGCAGATAGCCCAGCCGGGTCAGGGTGTGGGTCAGACGCGACACCGTCGGCTTCGGCAGGCCGGTCTTCTTCGCCAGTTCCTGGTTGCCCAGCAGGCTTTCCCGTGGTGTGAAACAGCGCAGCAATTCCAACCCGCGGGCCAGCGCGGTGACGAACTGGCGGTCCTTGAGTTCCTCGTCTTTCTCCTGCATCGGGTCGATCAGCACAGCTTCGAAGGCGGACACTTCCGCTTCCGTACTGGCACCTTCCGCCGGACTCCGGCGCTCGTCGTTGCCGCGCATAGTAGGGACCTCTTTTTCAAAAAATCAATAAAACAAAATCATATTTCGCATAGCGAAACTAATAGAAGAACCCATGCACTTTCAACAACGAAAATAAAATCCTTTTAAAACAGTAAATTGTATAAGTAGATCGTCCAAAATCCGACGCGAGTATTTACAACGCCCCGGCTGGCGCTGATTATTTTCGATAAATCATGAAACTATATTTCGCATAGCGAAATATCAATTCATCGGAGCTTCCATGTCCGCCAATCCTTCGCCCGTGGTCCTGCTCGAATTTCCCGCAGCCGATATCGCCCTGCTTCGCCTCAATCGTCCGCAAGCCAGGAACGCGCTGAACGACGAAGTGCGCCAGCGCCTCGCCAGCCACTTCCAGACGCTCGGCGCGGATCCGGCGATCCGCGTCATCGTGCTCACCGGCGACTCGCGCTGCTTTGCAGCTGGCGCCGATCTCCGCGATCTCTCGACGAGCACGGCGATCGGCCTGTACGGCCGCCACAGCGAGCGCTACTGGGAAGCCATCGCGCGCTGCCCGAAGCCGGTGATCGCCGCGGTCAACGGCTTCGCCCTGGGCGGCGGCTGCGAACTGGCGATGCATTGCGACCTGATCGTCGCCGGCGAGTCGGCACAGTTCGCCCAGCCGGAGATCAAGGTCGGGGTGATGCCGGGTGCCGGCGGCACCCAGCGCCTGGTACGGGCGGTGGGCAAGTTCCAGGCGCTGCGCATGCTGTTCACCGGCTGCCTGGTGAAGGCTCCGCAAGCGCTGGCCATGGGCCTGGTCAGCGAAGTGGTGGCGGACGAGTCGACGCTGGCGCGCGCCCTGGAACTGGCCACGGAGATCGCCCGCCTGCCCCCTCTGGCGCTGGCGCAGATCAAGGAGGTGGTCCTGGCCGGTGCCGACCTGCCGCTGGACAGTGCCCTGGCCCTGGAACGCAAGGCGTTCCAGTTGCTGTTCGACTCGCAGGACCAGAAGGAAGGCATGCACGCCTTCCTGGAGAAACGCCCGCCGAACTACCAGGGGAAATAGACGATGCCCGATATTCGTTGTATCGCCGTGGTCGGTACCGGTGCGATGGGCACCGGGATCGCCCAGATCGCCGCCCAGGCCGGCCTGACTGTGTGGCTGTTCGACAGCCGCGCCGAGGCCGCCGCCGAGGCACGCCAGCGCCTGCGGCAGACCTTCGAGAGCCTGTGCGGCAAAGGCAAGCTGAGCGCCGCCGACGCCGAGGCCGCGCAAAACCGGCTGCGGGTGGCGGAACGCCTGGAACAACTGGGCGACTGCGAACTGGTGGTGGAGGCCATCGTCGAGCGCCTGGAGGCCAAGCAGGAATTGCTGCGCCGGCTGGAAGCCATAGTCGCGCCGGAGACCATCCTCGCCAGCAATACCTCGTCGTTGTCGATCACCGCCATCGCCGCCGCCTGCGAGCGGCCGCAGCGGGTCGCCGGCTTTCACTTCTTCAACCCGGTGCCGCTGATGCGCGTGGTCGAGGTGGTCGACGGCCTGGCCAGCGCTCCGGAAGTCGGCGACGCCCTGCTCGCCCTCGCCGCGCGCCTGGGCCACCGCGGCGTACGGACCAAGGACAGCCCCGGCTTCATCGTCAACCATGCCGGCCGCGCCTATGGCACCGAGGCCCTGCGCATCCTCGGCGAAGGCGTCGCCGAATGCGCCGAGATCGACCGTGTGCTGCGCGAGTGTGCCGGCTTCCGCATGGGGCCGTTCGAACTGCTCGATCTTACCGGCCTCGACGTGTCGCACCCGGTAATGGAATCGATCTACCAGCAGTACTACCAGGAACCGCGCTACCGCCCGCACCCGCTGACCCGCCAGTTGCTCGCCGCCGGCCGTCTCGGGCGCAAGAGCGGCCAGGGCTTCTATCGCTACGTCGACGGCCAGCCGCAGGACAAGCCCGGTCCGCAACCGGTGCCGCAGGCCGCCATCCGGCCCCCGGTGTGGCTGGGCTGCGAAAACGAGGACGACCGCCGCACGCTCGCCGAACTGCTGCATCGCCTCGGCGTCGAGCCGGAAACCGGCGAACGCCCTTCCGCCGCAGCGCTCTGCCTGCTGGCCGCCTGGGGCGAGGACCTGGGCAGCGCCGTGCAGCGCTTCGCCTGTCCCGCCGAGCGCAGCGTCGGCATCGACCTGCTCTGCGACCTCGAGCGCCGGCGCTGCCTGATGCTCTCGCCACTGACTACCCCGGCCATGCGCGACGCCGCCCACGCGCTACTGGCTGGCGACGGCGTCGGGGTCACGGTGCTGCGCGACAGTCCCGGCTTCGTCGTCCAGCGGGTACTGGCGATGATCGTCAACCTCGCCTGCGACATCGCCCAGCAGGGCATTGCCAGCGTCGAGGATATCGACCAGGCGGTGCACCTCGGCCTCGGCTATCCCCACGGCCCGCTGGAATGGGGCGACCGCCTCGGCCCGCGGCGCCTGCTGAGCATTCTCCAGCGCTTGCAGACGCTTACCGGTGACCCGCGCTACCGGCCCAGTCCCTGGCTGCGCCGACGAGCGCAACTGGGCATGTCCCTGCGCGCCGGCGAAACCGCCGCCGTAGGCTGACGCATCGGCGACCTGGCGGCGCAGCGTCATGCGTCTCGCCGCCAGGCCAACGCTTTTTCCCCGAGCGACGCTTTCCGGGCTTGCAGCTGCCGATGTATCCTGCGCGCAAATTCATCCGATGATTGGATGTTTCTTCCGTGACCATTCCCCTCAAGCGCTCCCTGGTGGACATCGCCCTGGAGCAGATCCGCCAGCGCATCGACGCCGGCCATTGGCCGCTCGGCCAGCGCCTGCCGCCGGAGCCGGAACTCGCCGAGCTGCTCGGCATGAGCCGCAACACCGTGCGCGAAGCGGTGCGGGTGCTGACCTTCTCCGGCGTGCTGGAAGTCCGCCAGGGCGACGGCACCTACGTGCGCGCCTGCGCCGATCCGCTGGAAACCATGCTGGTGCTGGCGCGCAGCGCGGTGCAGCACTCCCTGGAGGCACGCGGGATGATCGAGATCGAGGCGGCGCGCCTGGCAGCCGTTCGCCGCGACGACAGCGACCTGAGCGCATTGCGCGAACATCTCGACGCTTCGCGCCAGCGCTACGGCAGCGCCGACCTGCAGGACTACATAGAGCACGACGTCCGCTTCCACCAACGGATGGTCGATGCCGCCCACAATCCGGTGCTCAGCGAACTCTACCGCTATTTCTCGCAGGTCATCCGGACCTCGCTGGAACGCACCATGGCCGACCCACAAAGGGCCCAGCCCTGCTTCGAGCTGCACCAGCAACTGCTCGACGCCATAGAACGCGGAGACCCGGACGCTGCCGCCGCGGCCAACCGCGCACTGCTGATCTGAACCCGGGACAGACCCATGACTCACGCCTTGAATGCCCGGCCGGGAGCGCACCCCGGCCATCCTCCGGAAGAACTGCTGATCGATGCCGAAGTCGACGACGAACCAGTTCCGCCGGCGCCGCCACTACGCCCCTGGCTGCTCCTGCTGGGCCTGGTGCTGGTGGCGCTGAACCTGCGCCCGGCGCTGTCCAGCCTCGCCCCCCTGCTCAACCAGGTGCGCGACGATACCGGCCTCTCAGCCGCTGCCGCCGGCCTGCTGACCACCGCGCCGGTACTCTGCCTGGGGTTGTTCGCGCCGCTCGCGCCGCGCCTGGCCCGGCGTATCGGCGCCGAGCGCAGCGTGCTGCTGATCCTCTTCTGCCTGGCCGGCGGCATCGTCCTGCGCAGCCTGTTCCCGGTGTTCGGCCTGTTCGCCGGCAGCGTCCTGGCCGGCGCCAGCATCGGCATCATCGGCGTGCTCCTGCCGGGCATCGTCAAACGCGACTTCCCGCGCCAGGCCGGGGTGATGACCGGGGTCTACACCATGGCCCTGTGCCTGGGCGCAGCGCTCGCCGCCGGCGCTACCGCGCCGCTGGAGAAGCTCTTCGGCAACTGGGAACTGGCGCTGGCGTTCTGGTCGCTGCCGGCGATCCTCGCCGCCGCCTTCTGGCTGCCGCAGACCCGCCAGGGCCAGCACGCCCATCGCCAGGCCTTCCGTGTCATCGGCCTGTGGCGCGACCCGCTGGCCTGGCAGGTCACGCTGTACATGGGCCTGCAATCGTCCCTGGCCTACATCGTCTTCGGTTGGCTGCCGTCGATCCTGATCGACCGCGGCATGACTGCGGTAGAAGCCGGCCTGGTGCTGTCCGGCTCGGTGATGCTGCAACTGATCACCGCCCTGCTCGCGCCCTGGCTCGCCGCTCGCGCCAGGGACCAGCGCCTGGCGGTGGTGCTGGTGATGGCGACCACCCTCGCCGGCCTGCTCGGCTTCCTCTATGCGCCGCTGCAGACCATCTGGGGCTGGGCGGTCCTGCTCGGCCTCGGCCAGGGCGGTACCTTCAGCATCGCCCTGGCGCTGATCGTCCTGCGCTCGCGCGACGCCCACGTCGCCTCGCATCTGTCGGGCATGGCCCAGGGCGTCGGCTACACCCTGGCGGCCATGGGGCCGTTCATGGTCGGCGTGGTCCACGACCTGACCGGCGGCTGGAACGCGGTCGGCTATATCTTCATCGGCGTCGCCATCGCCGCCACCCTGTTCGGCCTCGGCGCCGGGCGCAGCCAGTACGTGGGGGCCCGCAGCGAACACCTGTAGCCCCGCAGACGCAAAAAGCCCCGCATCGCGGGGCTTTTTCTCCTTCGTCACTCAGGCATCCGGGCCGCGCCCTTCGGCGGGCGGCGTCCGCGGCGTGCTGGCGATCCAGTCGCTGAGCAGGTTGTAGGCCACTGCCAGCAGGATCGGGCCGAGGAACAGGCCCATGAAGCCGAACGCCAGCAGGCCGCCGAATACCCCGAGCAGCACCACCACCAGCGGCAGGTTGCCGCCACGGCTGATCAGGTAGGGTTTGAGGATGTTGTCCACCCCGCTGATGATGAAGAAGCCCCACAGGCCGAGGAACACCCCGTGGCCATAGTCGCCCTTGAAGAACAGCCAGGCGGTGGCCGGCCCCCAGACCAGCGGCGGGACCATCAGTAGGCTGCAGGCGAAGGTCAGCAGGCCGAGCAGCATGGCTCCCGGTACGCCGGCGATCATGAAGCCGATCCAGGCCAGCAGGGCTTGCGCCGCGGCGGTACCGATCACCCCGTTGACCACCCGCTGTACGGTGCCGGCGACAAGGTCGCGATAGTGCTCCGCGCGGTTGCCGATCAGGCGTTCCAGGGCACGGTGGACGATGGACTCCAGGCGCGGCCCGTCGCGGTAGAAGAAGAAGATCAGGATCAGGCTGAGGACCAGTTCAAGGATCCCTCCGCCGATCTTCGCGCTGCGCGCCAGCAGCCAGTTGCCGACCTCGCCGACATAGGGCTTGAGCACGTAGAAGAACGCCACGCCCTGTTGGTCGATGGAGTCCCACCAGCCGATCAGGCGGTCGCCGATCAGCGGTACGCCGGCCATCCACGAAGGCGGCGGCGGCAGGCCCTCGACCTGGAGATTCTTCAGCAGCTCCATCAGCGAGCGAACGTTGTCCGCCAGGCCGAAGCCGAGCCAGATCAGCGGCAATGCCACCAGGACGATCCAGCCCAGGGTCAGCAGGCCCGCCGCCAGCGACTCGCGGCCACCGAGCAGGCGCGTGAGCATGCGCATCAGCGGCCAACTGGCGAAAGCCAGCACCGCGGCCCAGAACAGCGCCGACCAGAATGGCGCCAGCACCCAGAGACTGGCACCGAGCAGACCGAACAGCAGCACGCGAAGCAACAGCCGATCGTTATCGAACATCAAGGCAGGCCTTCCTCAAAGGGGGATACACCGATAGACAGCGCTCGGCGTGCGCCGTTTCCAGCCGGAGCGTGGGGCGCGGGGGAAAGGCAGTCTACTCTGGCGGGCGGCCTTGCCGAAGGCATTTTCGCCATCGCCCGGGCCCGCAGGCCCGGGCGAACGCGTTCAACGCAGCCAGTTGAGGTGCAGGCCCTCGACCTCCGACTGGCCCAGCTCCATGCGGCTGTTCAGCACGCCCTGCCCGCGCAGGGCGTCGCGCCACTCCTGGGCGTGCTTGCCGGACAGCTCGACCCGCACCCCGGTATCCAGGCGCAGGGTCCGCACCAGCAGCTCCAACCAGGAGCCGGCCGGCTCCGCCGGCACATGGCTGAGGGTCAGTTCGCCGTTGGCCTTGAGCAGGCGCAGCAGGGTCGCCGGGCTCGGCAGCAGTTCCGCCAGCGGCGCATCGGCCTTGAGTTCCTCGGCCTGCAGGTAGGCGCGGCGATTGCCACGGGTGATCGAGTAGACCGCCACCAGGCTGTTCTCCTGCGGCGCCGCCAGGCGCACCAGCAGGTAGGCCTGCTGCTCGTCCGGGCCGTACAGCTTGGCATTGCCGAACACGGCGTTGGCCAGCAGGCTGCTGGAGCCGCAGTCGCGCCGCTCGCACCAGAACAACGGCGTGGCGTCGGCCTTGAGCAGCGCGGTGCGCGCCGCGGCGAACGCCTCCTGGCTGCTGTGCTCGGGCGGCAAGCGGTAGGTCAGTGCGGTCAGCTCGCCTTCGGCGCGCACCTCGCCCTCCATTCGCAGGCGACCGCTGATGCGACTGATCGCCCCTAGCGGGTAGATCCGCTCCTCGCTCGGCGCCTGGCGGAAGTCGACGATCTCGGCGCGCGGGAAGCGCGGCAGGACGTCCAGGTCATGGCTGCCGGGAAGGTCGGCGGCCAGCGCCGAAAAGCTGAAAACGCCCAGGGATAGCAACAGGAACCCTCGCATACCGGCCCTCAACGGGTCAGCATCGACTGGGCGGTACGGATGGCGTCGTCGCCCTCCTTCTCCCGCCGCGGCACCAGCAGTCCGCGCTGCACCGCGGGACGCGCCTCGATGGCGGCGATCCAGCGCTGCAGGTTGTCCAGCCCGTCGACGGCGACACCGGACCAGTCGTGGATGCGCACCCAGGGATAGGTGGCGATGTCGGCAATGCTGTAGTCGCCGGCGAGGTACTCGGCCTCGCCCAGGCGACCGTCGAGAACTTCGTAGAGGCGCCGGGTCTCATGCTGGTAGCGGTCGATGGCGCCCTGCAACTTCTCCGGGAAATAACGGAAGAACACGTTGGCCTGCCCCTGCATCGGGCCGACCCCACCCATCTGGAACATCAGCCACTGGATCACCCGCGAGCGACCCTTGACGTCGGCGGGCATCAGTTGCCCGGTCTTCTCGGCGAGGTAGATGAGGATCGCGCCCGACTCGAAGACGGCGAAGTCGTCGTTGTCGCGGTCGACGATGGCCGGGATGCGGCCGTTGGGATTGATCCTGAGGAATTCCGGAGCCTTCTGCTCCTTCTTGTCGAACGACAGCGCGTGCACCCTGTAGGGCAGGCCCATTTCCTCAAGGGCGATGGAAACCTTGTGGCCGTTCGGCGTGGCGGCGGTGTAGAGATCGATCATGGGGTGACTCTCCGTAACTATCCGTCCAGCCTTACGGCTGGACCCGGAATAGTCAAGGAAACAACGGCAAGCCGGTGTTTCAGCGCGCGAAGAAGGCCGCGAAGACCCTGGCCACCGCCTGCGCCCCGGCCTCGTCGTCCAGATGCAGGTGATGCCCGCCCGGCAGGTGGTGCCGCTCGAACGGCAGGGTCTCCAGCAGCGCCCGCATGCGCGGCTCCACCGCCAGCATGCCCTGTTCGGCCAGTACCAGGCTGACCGGGCATTCCACGCTGCGCACGAAGTTCAGCGCGTGGGCCTGGGTCAGGCGCAGCGGCGACGGTAGGGTCAGGCGCGCGTCGGTGCGCCAGGTATAGCCACCGGGCACCGGTTCCAGGCCGCGCTGGGCGAGCAGTTCGGCGGCCTCCCGGGAGATCTCGCCGACCCCGCGCATCCGCGCTTCCACGGCTTTTTCCAGCTCGGCATAGACCGGCTTGCGCTTGTGGCGTAGCGCCAGTTGCGCCTTCAGCGCTTCGCCGAGCTTCTGCGGCGCCTTGTCGGCTTCGCCAGTGTAGGGAATCAGGCCATCGATCAACGCCAGCCGCTCGATGCGCTCGGGCAAGGCCCCGGCGAGCAGCACCGAGACGATGGCGCCCATCGAGTGCCCCAACAGGGAAAAGCGCTCCCAGCCCAGTTGCTCGGCCACCATCAGCACGTCCAGCGCGTAGTCCCAGAGCAGGTAGCTGGCGCCCTCGGCACGATGCGCGGAATGCCCGTGGCCGGCGAAGTCGAGGGCGACGATACGCAGCCCGGCGAGCTTCGGCGCCAGGCGCGAGAAGCTCATGGCGTTGTCCAGCCAGCCATGCAGGGCGATCACCGGCTTGCCGTCCGGCGGACCGAACAGATGCGCGGCCAGTTCGATGTGCGGCAGGCTGATGCGTACTTCCTCGACCTGCAGGCTCATGCCGAACGCTCCTCGGTCGCCCGCGACCAGCGATCGAACACGCCTTTCAGCAGTTCGGCGGTTTCCCGCGGGCGCTCCAGCGGGAACATGTGGCCGCCGGGCAGCGACATGAACTCGCCGCGCGGCATCGCCCGGATCAGCCGGGTGTGGTGCGGCAACACCACCTTGCTGTGCCGCCCGCGCACCATCGCCAGCGGCACCTGCAACTGTCGTGGACGCCCCGGGCTGCTGTGCGGCACGCTACGGTAGATGCTGATCTCGGTGGCCGGATCGAAGCGCAGGCGCAGGCCGGAACCGCCGCCGCTGTCGGCCAGCCCGTGGCGTACGTAGGCCTCCAGGCAATCGGGGTCGAAGCGGCGGAACAGCGCCTTGCCGGAGAAGTACGCCCGCGCCTCTTCCAGGTCGGGGAACGCCTCGCGACGCCCCAGGGTGCGCCCGGCCGGAGTGATCCGGTCGATGAAGCCGAAGCGCTTGGCGGCACGGATCACCAGGCGGTCGGCGAGGGTCAGCACCGGCGAATCGAGCATCACCACGCCGCGGTAGAGTTCCGGCCGGCGCAGCGCCGCGTGGTAGTGCAGCACGCCGCCGAGGGAATGGCCGACGCCCCAGACCGGCTGTTCCAGGCTGGCGAGGTGGTGCAGCAGTTCGTCCACCAGGTTGTCCCAGTTGTCGTTCACCGGAAAACGCGGGTCGTGCCCGTGCATTTCCAGGTGATCCACCCGATACTCCGGCGCCAACGCCTCGAACAGCTTGGCGTAGGTAGCCGACGGGAAGCCGTTGGCGTGGGCGAAGAAAACCGATTGCGACATGCGCGACGTCTCGACAGGGCTGATGCCAGGGATTCTCCGGCAGCCTCGCCGAGGCGGCAATGGCTTTGCCGGCTGCCTTGCACGGCGAAGCGGCCAAAACCTCAGGCAGAGCGGACGAGATGCTCGAGGATCGCCGCCGCCACCAGCAGGAACACCACCCCGCAGGCCGCGTCCAGCCAGGGCACCGCGCGCAACAGGCGTGCCTGCAGGGCCGGGCGGGTAAGGGTCAGGCTGAGCAGGCCGAACCAGCAGGCGCCCATGCCGAACAGCAGCGCCGCCACCGCCAGTTTGCCGCCGAGCGACATCTGCGCGGGAATCAGGCTGCCGAGCAAGGCGATGAAGAACACCAGCGCCTTGGGATTGAACAGATTGGTCGCCACTCCGCGCAGCCAGGGCCCCAGGGGCGACGGCGGCAGTGCCCCGTCGAGCCGGCCCGGCTGGCCGTCACCGCGCCGCAGCCAGGCGCGCAGCGCGCCGACGCCGAGCCAGGCCAGGTACAGCGCGCCGAGCGCCTGCAGGATGGCGAACAGCACAGGCGTACGGCTGAGCAGCAGCGACACGCCGGTCAGCACCAGGGTGGTATGCAGGAGAATCCCGCAGGCCAGCCCCAGCGCGCTGGCCAGGCCGGCCCGCCGCCCCTGGTGCAGGGACGTGCGCACCACCAGGGCGACATCGGGACCGGGGCTGACCAGGGCTATGGCGAACACCGCCGCCAGGGTCAGCAAGACAGACAATTCCTGCATGGCTACTCCACGAAAAAGGGATCGGAAAGGAAAACGCGAATCAGCGCTGGCGCAGGCGCGCCGGCGGTAACCCATAGGTGCGCCGGAACAGACGGCTGAAGTGCGCCTGGTCGTAGAAACCGAACTGCTGGGCCACCTGGCTCAATGGCTGCTCGCCGCGCAGAACCAGCGGCAAGGCGCGCTCCAGGCGCAGTTGGGTCAGCCACTGGTGGGGCGGCAGGCCGCAGTGACGGCGGAAGCGCCGCAGCACCTGCCAGGGGCTCAGGCCGCAGAAGGCGGCCAGTTCCTCTAGGTTCGGCGGGTACTCCAGGCGCGACTCCAGCCAGTCGCGCAGCCGCGTCCAGTCGCGCTGGCCGAAGCCTTCCCGGTCGCCCTCCTCCAGGCGCAGGCTGCTGCCCAGGCTGAGCAGGCAGGCCAGCGCCTGCCACAGGTGCTCTTCCAGGGCCAGACGGTTCTCCAGCGCCGCCGCTCCGCCGAGCATGCCCAGGTGCAACTGACGCAGGCGCTGCTGCAGACGCTCGTCGCGGACCAGGCTACTGGTCAGACGCGGCGCCCCCCGACGGCCGTCGCTGAAGTCACGGCTGGCGCGCTCCAGCCAGTCGGCATCGAGCGCCAGGACGCGGATACGGTAGCCCTCCTCGCCGGCGCTGCTGCCGTCGTGGATGCTTTCCGGCGCCATCAGCAACGCGTCGCCGGCCCCGGCCAGGCGCCGTTCGCCGCCGGCGGCATAGCGATGCCGGCCCTGCAACAGCAAGCCGATGTGGTACTCCAGGTGGAAGTGCCGGGGAAAGGAAAAGCGGTTGTGCTCGGCGTCTATCAGGCGTACGCCGGGAATCCCGCTGCTGAGATGGGTGATCTGTTCCATCCCGCTACTCTACCGCCCGCGGGACGGAACGATCTTGGACAAAATTGCGGACCGCGCTCAGCCCGCCCTGCCCGCCAATGGCACCACCGCCATGGTCAGGCGGGCGATGCAGCTCGGCTTGCCGTCGTCGCCACTGAGGCGGATGTCCCAGACATGGGTGGTGCGCCCCAGGTGGATCGCCCTGGCCACCGCGGTGACCCGGCCGCTGCGCAGGCCACGCAGGTGGTTGGCGTTCACTTCCAGGCCGACGCAGTAGTACTGGCTGGTATCGACGCACAGGTAGCTGGCCATCGAGCCCAGGCTTTCCGCGAGGACCACCGAGGCGCCGCCATGCAGCAGGCCGAACGGCTGGTGGGTACGCGAGTCGACCGGCATGCTGGCGGTCAGCGACTCGTCGTCGAAGGCTTCGAAGCGGATGCCAAGCAGGTCGCCGATGCTGTTCTTCTGCGAGGCGTTCAGTTGCTCCAGGTCGGGCGTTTGTCGCCAGAGGCTCATGGGAATTCCTTGCGCAAGGGGGAAGCCAAGGGCTTCCCGTCGGTGGGAGTCATTCGTGCCAGAGCACGGCCTCGCGGCGTTCCACCCATTCGTGGAAGCGCGAGCCATAGGCACCTTCCACCATATTGCGCTTGATCTTCAAGGTCGGCGTGAGGAAACCGTTGTCCACCGCCCAGGTTTCCTGCACCAGGACCAGGCCGACCAGGCGCTCGTGCTTGTCAAGCGCACCGTTGACCTGTTCCAGGTGCGCCCGCAGGCTGCTTTCCAGCGCCCCGCGGGTCCCGTTGAGGGCCTCCCGGCGACCGACCTCGGAGAGCACGCAGAGCCCCAACGGCGCGCTGAGGCCCTCGCCGACCACGCAGACCTGCTCGATGCGATCGTGTACCGCCAGGCGGTTCTCGATCGGCGCCGGCGCCACGTACTTGCCCTTGCTGGTCTTGAAGATTTCCTTCATCCGCCCGGTCAGGCGCAGGTTGCCTTCGGCGTCCTGCTCGCCCTTGTCGCCGGTGCGCAGGAAACCGTCGGCGGTGAGTACCTCTGCGGTCTTCTCCGGCTCCTTGTAGTAGCCGACCATGGTCGCGCCGCTACGCACCTGCACCTCGCCCTCGTCGCTGATGCGTACCTCGACGCCGGGGCTGTTCTGGCCGATCCAGCCGGTCTTCTGCCTGCCGGGCCGGCAGACGTGGGAGTAACCGCTGTTCTCGGTCATCCCGTAGACCTCGAGCACATCCAGGCCCAGGCGGCGATACCAGAGCAGCAGCGCCTCGGGTACCGGCGCCGCGCCGCAGAGCGCGTAGCGCACCGCGTCCAGGCCTAGCCCGGCGAGCACCTTGCGACCGACGATGCGGCCGAGGATCGGCAGCTTCAGCAGGCGGTCGAGCTTCTGCGCCGGCATCTTCGAATACACCCCCATCTGGAACTTGGTCCAGATGCGCGGCACGCCGAACAGCAGGGTCGGCCGCGCACGCTTCATGTCCTCGACGAAGGTGTCCAGGCTTTCGGCGAAGAACACCGTGGTTCCCCCGTAGAGCGACCCCATCTCGACGAACATCCGCTCCGCCACATGGCACAGCGGCAGGTAGGAGAGCATCCGGTCGTCTTCGCGAGTGCCGAACAGTTCCACGCCGCGGCTGGCGGCGAAGGCGAAACTGCTGAAGTTGTGCATCACCCCCTTGGGCACGCCGGTGGTTCCGGAGGTGTAGATCAGGGTGGCGAGTTGCTCGGCGGCGGTCGGCGTGTCGCCTTCGAGCGGCGCGCAGGCCTGCAGGTCGCTCCACTGGCGGTCGAAACGCCCTTCCGGGTGCAACGGCATGGCCACGGTCGGTATGCCCTCGGGGACTCCGGGCGCCATCGCCGGCCAGTCGTCGAGCTTGCCGACGAAGACCACCGCCGACTCGGAATGCTCCAGCACCTGGCGCGCCGACTCGGCGGTGAGATTGGGATAGAGAGGGACGGAAACGTGCCCGGCCATCCAGATCGCCAGGTCAGTGACGATCCAGTGCGCACAGTTCTTCGAGATGATCGCGATACGGCTGCCGGTGGGGAGATCCAGGCTGCGCAACCAGGCGGCTGCACGCCGCGCCTGGTCGCCCACCTCGCCCCAGCTCAGCTCCTCGACCCGGCCGCCGCCGATGGGCTGCACCAGGTAACGCCGTTGCGGGTGACGCTTTTCGCGCTCGAAGAAGACTTCGAGCGGCAGACGATTTGCAGTGACCACGTACCGCCTCCGTTGTTGTTGTTCTGGGAGATCGACCAAGCACTTGCTTGGTCGAATATTCCATCACAGCCAACCGCAGGCAAGCCGGGAAATGTTTCGGTTTGTAGTCGTTGCGCCAGGCGCTTCCTAGCCGTGCCGTGGGTGATGCAGCGAGACCAGGGTCATCAGCCCGGCGGCGGCGAAGTCGCCTTCCAGCTCGGCCAGCGAGGCAGTGCTCATCGGCAACGGATCGCGCCGGTTGCCATGCACCAGCAGACCGCCCAGCGCCCCGACCAGGGGCTGGTGGCTGACCAGCAGGAGATTGCGCTCGCTGCGCTCGTCGAGGAAACCGAGCACCTCGCGCGGATCGTCGTCGGGGGTCAACCAGGGGGCGGTGCCGACCGGCTCGACCAGCCCCAGTGCCTCGCGCACCAGCTCGGCGGTCTGCTGGGCGCGCACGTAGGGGCTGGCGAGAATCCCGTCCAGCGGCAACCCGGCCAGCCGCGCGGCGCTCTGCAGCACCTCCTTGCGTCCATGGGCGGTCAGGCGCCGCTCGGAGTCCCGGCTGGCGTGCGGTTCGGCCTCGCCGTGGCGCAACAGCCAGAGCTTCACAACTTCGGCTCTTCGTCGCGCGCCGGGTGCGCGGCGGGCGGCACGCTGTGGGCGGCCTCGCCCTCGGCGGCGCGGGCGGTCGGCCAGTCGGCGAACGGCCAGGGTTTCTCGTCGCTGTGGAAGGTACCGAAACGGCCGATCTGCGCCAGGTACTGGCTGAGGCTATCGCCGAAAGCCATCAGGCTGCCGTTCGGCGCGCCGTAGATCAGTCGGTAGACCAGCTGGATCACCACCACCGCCCCGAGGAGCAGTTCGGCGACCTGCCAGACCAGGACGAACAGCAGCATCCAGAGGATGCGGATGGCGATCGATTCGCGTGCTTGCGGGTCTGCGGACATGGCGGTCTCCTCGTCAGAAGCCGGTGGTGGGAATGAAATCGACGTCGGTCTTCGGCTCGCCGCGCATCAGCAGTTGGATGACCTGCGCCAGGGTGCGGCCTTCGAAGAGGATCGCATGGAGACCGGCGACCAGCGGCATGTACACCTGCATCTCGTCGGACTTTTCCTTGAGTACCTTGAGAGTGTTCACACCCTCCGCGGTCTCGCCCAGGCGCGATACCGCCTCCTCCAGGCTGAGCCCCTCGCCGAGGGCGTGGCCGACCTGGTAGTTGCGGCTCTTCGGCGAGGAACAGGTGACGATCAGGTCGCCGACGCCGGCGAGGCCGAGAAAGGTCATCGGGTTGGCACCGAGCTTGACGGCGAACCGGGTCATTTCCGCCAGCGCGCGGGTAATCAGCATGCTGCGGGTGTTCTCGCCCATGTCCATCGCCGCGGCCAGGCCGGCCATGATCGCGTAGACGTTCTTCAGCGCACCGCCGAGTTCCACGCCGAAGCGGTCGCGGCTGGCGTAGACGCGGAAGGTGCGGCCGTGCAGGGCCGCCTGGACGCGGGCGCACAGCTCGTCGTCCTCGCTGGCGACCACCGTGGCGGTCAGCTCGTGCTCTGCGATCTCGCGCGCCAGGTTCGGGCCGGAAATCACCCCGATGCGGGCTTGCGGGGCGATTTCCTCGAGGATCTCACTCATCAGCTTGAAGGTGTGCGCCTCGATGCCCTTGGTCAGGCTCACCAGCAGCTTGTCCGTCAATGCCGCCTGGTGTGGTTGCAGCACCTTGCGCAGGGCGCTGGAGGGCAAGGCGACGAAGATCAGTTGGCAATCGGCCAGGGTGCGCTCCAGGTCGGTGACCGGCTCGACCCCGGGATGCACCTTGACCCCTTTCAGGTAGCGCGGGTTCTCGCGTCGGCTGCGGATCGCCTCGGCCTGCTCCGGGTCGCGCATCCACTGGCGGACCGCCTGGCCGTTCTCGGCCAGCAGGTTGGCGATGGCGGTGCCGAAACTGCCGCCGCCGAGCACGGCAATCGGTTGCTGCTCTGTCATGATTCATCCATTTCTGGCCGCCACGCGGCAATCACGCCATTATACGGTCGGCCAGCCGGCCGACCAGTCTTGACGCCGGCGCTGGCAAAAGCCCGCGCCTCGTTTACCATGCCCGGGCCAGACAATACCTATCGAGAACAAGGTCGTTCCGTGCCCATCGCTTCACGTGCTCCCGCCTCCCTGACCCTGCTGGCCCTGCTGTTCGGCGGCAAGCTCGCGGCCGCCGACCTGTTCAACGATCCCAGCGGCGTTCCCGAAGTATTGACCGCGACACGCCTGAAACAATCCCCGGCGGAAGTTCCCGGCAGCATCAGCGTGCTCGACCGCGAGCTGATCGTCGCCAGCGGCGCCCGCGACATTCCCGAACTGATGCGCCTGGTCCCGGGCATGATGGTCGGCTACCTGTCCGGCAACCAGCCCACGGTCAACTACCACGGCACCAGCATGTCGGGGGCGCGGCGCCTGCAGGTGCTGATCGACGGCCGCTCGGTGTACCGCCCGGGCCTTGCCAGCGTCGACTGGAGCGACCTGCCGCTGGCCCTCGAGGATGTCGAGCGGATCGAAGTGTTCCGTGGGCCGAATACCGTCAGCTACGGCGCCAACGCATTGATGGGGGTGATCAACATCATCACCCGCGCCCCCGGCGAGTCGCCCGGCACGCGCCTGAAGTACACGGCGGGCCAGCGCGGCATCCGCGACTGGTACGCCAGCCAGAGCATCGCCCTGGAAGACAGCGACTTCCGCCTGTCGCTGTCCGGCCAGGAAGACGACGGCTTCGACCGCGACCACGACGGTCACGCCCTGCGCGACGGCCGCCGGCTCAGCCGCTTCAACCTCAACGCCAGCCACAGCCTGGCGCCGAACCAGAGCCTGGAGTGGCAACTGGCGGCCAAGGAAGGCTCGAACCAGCACCCCTACGCCTATCGCTCGCCGTTTCCCCAGGTTCCCGACGACATCGACAACTCCGATACGCTCGCCCACGACTATGCCGGTTCGCTGCGCTGGAATGTCGACCTCGACCCGCGCCACAGCTTCTATATACAAGGCTACGCACAGCACTGGGAGCGCCGGCAGGAATGGAACGCCTGCGAGGCGGCCATTGCCTTCAGCCCGCAACTGGCGCAGCTCTGGGAACTGAACCCGGACTACCTGCGCAGGTTCGCCGACGATCCGACCCGGCTGCCGCCCGGCAGCGCCCAGGAGTTGCAACTGGCGACCCAGGTCCTCGACCAGCTACGCAACGGCGGACTGCGCCCGGTCTGCGGACGGGTCGACCGCAACATCCGGGAAAGCCGCTACGACCTGGAGATGCAGGACACCCTCAGCCTGGGCGACAACCTGCGCCTGCTGAACGGCCTGAGCTACCGCTACGACCAGGCAAACTCCGAGACCTTCTACGGCGGCAGGGTCAGCAGCCAGATCTGGCGGCTGTTCAGCCAATTGGAGTGGCATGCCGGCGAACACTGGCTGCTGCAGGGCGGGGGGATGCTCGAAGACGTCGAGGGCTCCGGCAGTTCGTTCAGCCCGCGGCTGGCGGTGAACTACCTGTTCAACCCCCAGCACAGCCTGCGCGCGGTCTATTCGGAGGCAGTGCGGTCACCGGGCATGTACGAAAACGACGTCGACTGGCGCTACCGGGTCCGCCACCTGACACCGGCGCCCTATGGGCAGAGCGAAGCCTACTACTTCGCCAGCGCCCACGGCCCCGGCGACCTGGGCAAGGAACACACCCGTTCGCGCGAGATCGGCTACAACGGTTTTTTCCGCGAGACCGGGCTGGCCGTGGATGTACGCCTGTTCCACGAGGAAATCACCGGACTGATCAGCGATCCGCTCAGCGTCGTCGACTTCAGTCCGGACAACGGCGATCGCATCCGCTTCTCCGGCGCGGAAGGCCAGCTCGACTGGCGCTTGGGCCTACGCGACCGCCTGCGCGCCACCTACGCCTATCTCGACTACGACGCCACCAGTCGCTACGACCGGCGCCTGACCGCCCGCCACGGCGGCTCGGCCGGCTGGATGCACGACTGGGGCCAAGGCTGGTCCAGCGCCCTCTTCTATTATGGCGACGACTCGCTCAATGGACATCGTTTCGAACGCGTCGACCTGCGCCTGGCCAAGCGCATTCCCCTGGGCAAGGCCGCCCTGGAACTGGCCGGCGTGCTCCAGCAGCGTCTCGACGACGAACCGCTGACGTTTCCCGACAACCGCTACGACAGCCGCCACCTGCTCTACTTCAGCGCCGAGGTGACGTTCTAGATGCGTCGCTTGCGCCCCGCCCGCCGGGCTTTCCAGGCGCTGCTCGCGCTCGTCTTCTGCTGTCTCCCGCATGTCGGCGAGGCCGCGCAACTGGTCCTGGTCAGCGCCAACCAGGGGGCCGCGGTGAACGCCTTTCGCGATGCCCTGGCGCAGCGACGGCCGCAGGACCAGGTGGAACTGCGCACGCCCGCGGCCCTGGCGGAGGGGATGGTCTTCGCCGACGACACCCGCCTGCTCCTGCTCGGCCCCGAGGCCCTGGCCTGGCGCCTGCGCCAGCACCGGGCGCCGCCGACCCTGGCGCTGCTGCTCAACCGGGTCGATGGCCAGCGCCTGCTGCCAGGCGCCAACGGACATGGCGGACACGGCGTCGGAGGTCTCTGCGTACTCTGGAGCGACCCGCCGGCGTCCCGCCAGCTCCGCCTGGCGCGCCTGATCCTGCCGGGCATCCAGCGCATCGGCGTGCTCTACGGCAAGGACAGCGAATTCCTCCTCGACGAGCTTCGCCGCGAGGCCCGCAGCCAGGGGCTCCAGCTGTTCGTCGCCAGCAGCAGCGGCAACGACGACCCGCGCCCGCTGCAGTTCCTGCTCGGCAATAGTGACCTGCTGCTCGGCATCGACGACAAACAGCTGTACAACTCGCAGAGCATCAAGAGCCTGCTGCTCGGAAGCTACGCCAAGAACCGCGCGCTGCTCGGCCCCACCGCAGCCTTCGTCAAGGCCGGCAGCCTGGCGAGCAGCTACAGCGACCAGGAGGATTGGCTGGACACCCTCGACGAATTGCTCGGCCAGGCGCCCAGGCACTGGCCCCTCAGCCTCTATCCAGGGCATTTCAAGGTGCTCGGCAATCGGCAGGTAGCCCGTTCCCTGGGTATCGACCTGGCCAGCGACGCCGACCTCGGCCGGCGCCTCGCCGAAGGAGAAGAACCATGAGCCAGCGCCACGGCTGGGACATCCGTACCCGCATGCTGGCGATCAGCCTGGGCCCGGCGCTGCTGCTGACCCTGTTGCTCACCGCCTACTTCACCTACTCGCGCCTGCAGGACCTGCGCCAGGAACTGACCCATACCGGCCAGTTGATCGCCGACCAGTTGGCGCCGGCCGCCGAATACGGCGTGATCGCCGGCAACACGCCCGTGCTGCAGAAGCTGCTGCAGGCCACCCTCGACACCCCGCATGTGCGCTTCATCGAGGTACGCGACCGCAACGACAATATCCTGGTGTACGTCGAACAGTTGCCCGGCGCGTTGCAGAACGCCGCGCCGATCGACATCTTCCACTCCACCATCCAGCGCCAGCGTATCGCCCTGGCCAGCGACCCGCTGCTGGATGGCGCCAGCGAAGGCGACGGCCAGTCCGGCGAGGACTACCTCGGCCGGGTGGTGGTCGGCATGTCCAACGACGCCTTCAGCCAGCGGCAACAGGAAATCCTCCTGAAGGCCGCCCTGCTGGCCGCCTTCGCCCTGATCCTCACCTTCCTCGTCGCGCGCCGCCTGGCGCAGCGCCTGTCGGCGCCGATCAGTACCATGGGCCAGGCGGTCGAGGCGATCCAGAGCGGCGACTACAAGACCAGCCTGCCGATCCTCGACGACGGCGAGATCGGCGACCTGGCCCGTCACATCAACAATCTCGCCAGCGGGCTGGACCGCGCGAGCCGGGAACAGGAACAGGCGATCAGCCAATTGATCAGCGCCCGCGAGGAAGCGGAGCAGGCGAACCGGGCGAAGTCCGACTTCCTGGCGATGATGAGCCACGAGCTTCGCACCCCGATGAATGGCGTGCTGGGCATGCTGCAACTGCTGGAAACCACCGAGCAGACCCGCGAACAGGCCGAGTACACGGCGCTGGCCACCGAGTCCACCGAACACCTGCTGAAGGTCATCAACGACATTCTCGATTTCTCAAGGATCGAACGCGGCGCGCTTGAACTGGAGTGCATCCCCTTCAACCTGCTGGAACTGGTGCAAGGCTCCGCCCTGGTGTTCCAGCACAGCGCCCAGCAACGCGGACTGGCGCTGGAATTGCAGATCCAGGCCGGCCTGGAGAATATCGAGGTCTGCGGCGATCCGACGCGGATCCGACAGATCCTGGTGAATCTGCTGGGTAATGCGCTGAAGTTCACCGAGGAAGGCGCCATCCATCTCAGCCTGGAGTGGCAGGCTCTCGATCACGACGTACTGTGGCTGACCTGCGCGGTGCACGACAGCGGCATCGGCATCTCGCCGGAACGCCTGGAACATATGTTCGACGCCTTCCAGCAGGCGGATTCGTCGATTTCCCGACGCTACGGCGGCACCGGGCTCGGCCTGGCGATCGCCAGGACCCTGGCGGAACGGATGGGCGGCACCCTGCAGGCAGAGAGCAAGGAAGGCTCGGGATCGACCTTCACCCTGGAGATTCCGCTGCCCTTCCAGCAGTCGCCGGCGCACCGGCAGCAGGCCGCCGGCGACGCTGCCCCGGTCGCCGCCGGTCAGGAAATCCTCCTGGTCGAGGACAATCCGGTGAACCAGACAGTCATAGAAGCCATGTTGCGCAGCCTCGGCTATCGCGTCACCCTGGTCGCCGACGGTATCCAGGCGGTACGCAGCGCCGAGCGCCAGCGCTACGACGCGATCCTGATGGACTGCCGCCTGCCGGTGCTCGACGGCTACTCGGCGACACGGGAAATCAGGGCCCAGGAGAACGGCCGGCAGGTACCGATCATCGCCCTGACCGCCAACGCCCTGCAGGGCGATCGGGAGAACTGCCTGCAGGCGGGAATGAACGATTACCTGGCCAAGCCATTCAAACGGGCGGAATTGCAACGCATACTGCAACGCTGGATCGGCTCGCAGCCGGAACTCCCCGTGACATCGAACGAAACCGGACGAGGGGAGCCGGAATGATCTACGACAAGGGCGGCAAGCGGACGCGGGAATAAAGTGAACATCTGTTCGCCGGACACTGTGACTTTCACCGCAACGCAACAGTCTATGACTAGGCTGCCGCTGCGACGCCGATACAATAACCCGGCGCGACGGCCGCTGGACGAACCGCCACAACCCTGCAGTTCAGGGATTTTTGAGGAGCTCGCATGACCAAACAACACGCCTTCACCCGAGAAGACCTGCTGCGCTGCAGTCGCGGCGAGCTGTTCGGCCCGGGTAACGCGCAACTTCCCGCCCCCAACATGCTGATGATCGATCGCATCGTTCACATCAGCGATGTCGGCGGCAAGTATGGCAAGGGCGAGCTGGTCGCCGAGCTGGATATCAACCCGGACCTGTGGTTCTTCGCCTGTCACTTCGAAGGCGATCCGGTCATGCCCGGTTGCCTGGGCCTGGATGCCATGTGGCAGCTGGTCGGTTTCTACCTCGGCTGGCAGGGCAACCCCGGCCGCGGCCGCGCCCTGGGTTCGGGCGAAGTGAAGTTCTTCGGTCAGGTTCTGCCGACAGCGAAGAAGGTCACGTATAACATTCATATCAAGCGCACGATCAATCGTTCGCTGGTCCTGGCCATCGCCGACGGCACCGTCAGCGTCGATGGCCGCGAAATCTACAGTGCCGAAGGCCTCCGCGTCGGCCTGTTCACCTCCACTGACAGCTTCTAAGGGTTATCCGCATGCGTCGCGTCGTTATCACCGGTCTGGGCATCGTTTCCTGCCTCGGCAATGACAAAGACACCGTTTCCGCCAACCTCCGTGCGGGTCGGCCCGGCATTCGCTTCAATCCGTCCTACGCCGAGATGGGCCTGCGCAGCCACGTTTCCGGTTCGGTCGACCTGAACCTCGAAGAGCTGATCGATCGCAAGGTCTTCCGCTTCATGGGCGATGCCGCCGCCTACGCCTACCTGGCGATGGAGCAGGCGATCAAGGACTCCGGCCTGACTCCGGAACAGATTTCCAACCCCCGCACCGGCCTGATCGCCGGCTCCGGCGGCGCTTCCACCCTGAACCAGATGGAAGCCATCGACACCCTGCGCGAGAAAGGCGTCAAGCGCATCGGCCCATACCGCGTGACCCGCACCATGGGCAGCACCGTATCGGCCTGCCTGGCCACACCGTTCCAGATCAAGGGCGTCAACTACTCGATCTCCTCCGCCTGCGCCACCAGCGCCCATTGCATCGGCCAAGCCATGGAACAGATCCAGTTGGGCAAGCAGGACGTGGTCTTCGCCGGCGGCGGCGAAGAGGAACACTGGAGCCAGAGCTGCCTGTTCGACGCCATGGGCGCCCTCTCCACCCAGTACAACGACACGCCGGAAAAGGCATCCCGCGCCTACGACGCCAAGCGTGACGGCTTCGTCATCGCCGGCGGCGGCGGCATGGTGGTGGTCGAGGAGCTGGAGCATGCGCTCAAGCGCGGCGCCAAGATCTACGCCGAGATCGTCGGCTACGGCGCCACCTCCGACGGCTACGACATGGTCGCCCCGAGCGGCGAAGGCGCGATCCGCTGCATGCAGCAGGCGCTGGCCACCGTCGACGCGCCGATCGACTACCTGAACACCCACGGCACCTCCACCCCGGTCGGCGACGTCGCCGAGATCCGAGGCGTGCGCGAAGTGTTCGGTGACAAGGCGCCGGCCATCAGCTCGACGAAGAGCCTGTCCGGCCACTCGCTGGGCGCCGCCGGCGTGCACGAGGCGATCTATTGCCTGCTGATGATGGAGGGCGGCTTCATCGCCGGCTCCGCCAACATCGACGAACTCGACCCGGAAGTGGCCGACCTGCCGATTCTCCGCGAGACCCGCGAGAACGCCAAGCTCGATACCGTCATGAGCAACAGCTTCGGCTTCGGCGGCACCAACGCCACCCTGGTCCTCAAGCGCTGGCAGGGTTGATTCCCTCCATCGCCGCATGAAGCGCCCTCCGGGGCGCTTTTTTGTACCCAGCGTTTCTTTACCCGGACTGCATGAACGGGCTAAACCTCCCGCCCTGCCTGCCGATAGTACTAGTCAGCCCCGTCCCTCTTCCTGCCCCCTGGAATCCGCCATCATGTCTTTGCGCAGTATGCCCATCGCGACCCGTGCCGCCCTGAGTTTCGCCCTGATCACCGCTCTGCTGGTCATCACCGGCATCTTTTCCCTGAACCGGATGGGTTCGCTCAACGAAGCCTCTTCGGACATCAGCGACAACTGGCTGCCTAGCGTCCGCGAAAGCGCCGAGTTGAACGTTCTGCTCGCCGAACTGCGGCAGGTGCAACTGGCCCATGTGCTGGCGGCGGACGATAGCAGCAAGCGCTTCCTGGAAAGCCGCATGACGGAAATCGGCAAGGAACTGACCGATCGCGAGGGCGCCTACCAACGGCTGATCAGTGGTGCCGACGAGCGCTCGATCTACGAGCGCTACCTGGCTACCCGGCAGACGCTCCTGCAAAGCCAGCAGACCCTGGTGCAGATGTCGCGCAGCAAGCCGCTGGAAGAGACCCGCCAGTACACCGAAAGCACCTTGCTCGACCAGTACCGCGCCACCCAGCAGCAACTGCAGGCGCTGATCGACTTCAACGTCAAGGGCGCCAGCCAGGCCAGCCACACGGCCGATGAGGTCTATGACAGCGCCTTCGCCGCAGTGATCGGCGTACTGCTGGTCGCCGGCCTCGCTACCGTGATACTGGCCTGGCTGTTCACCCGCAGCATCACCCAACCGATCGGCGAGGCGCTGCGAGTGGCCGAGGTGATCGCTTCCGGCGACCTCACCAGCCGCATCGACACCTCTGGCCGCGACGAACCGGCCAAGCTGCTGGTCGCCCTCCAGGGCATGCAGGCACAACTGCGCCAGACCATCCAGCAGATCGGCAGCTCGGCGACCCAACTGGCCTCCGCCGCGGAGGAACTCAGCGCCGTCACCGAGCAGGGCAACCGCTCGCTGACCCAGCAGAACGACGAAATCCAGATGGCCGCCACCGCGGTCAACGAGATGACCGCCGCCGTCGAGGAAGTGGCGCGCAACGCCAGCTCCACCTCGGACGCCTCGTCCGCCTCCGAGCAATCGGCGCAGAACGGACGCCAGCGGGTACTGGAGACGGTCCAGGCGATCCGCCTGATGAGCGAAGAAGTGGACAATACCTCGGCGCTGGTCGGCGGCCTGGCGGAAAAGGCCCAGGACATTTCCAAGGTCCTCGACGTGATCCGCGGTATCGCCGAACAGACCAATCTCCTGGCGCTCAACGCGGCCATCGAGGCGGCTCGCGCCGGCGAGCAGGGCCGCGGTTTCGCCGTGGTCGCCGACGAGGTTCGCGCCCTCGCCCATCGCACCCAGGAATCCACCCGCGAGATCGAGCAGATGATCGCCAACATCCAGGAAGGCACCGGCGCCGCGGTCGGCGCCATGGACAGCAGCAGCGTACGCGCCCGCAACATGCTGGAGATCGCCGAAGCCGCCGGCCTGGCGCTGAACGAGATCGCGGAGCGGGTCGGCCAGATCAACGAGCGTACCCTGGTGATCGCCAGCGCCTCCGAGCAGCAGGCCCAGGTGGCCCGCGAGGTCGACCGCAACCTGGTGAACATCCGCGACATCTCGCTGCAGACGTCCGCCGGCTCCAACCAGACCGCCGCCGCCAGCCAGGAACTGTCGCAACTGGCCATCGACCTGAACAACATGGTCACCCGCTTCGTCGTCTGACCATGCCGTGCGCCGTCTCACGGCGGCGCACTTCCTCCGGTTGCCCAGCGTGAAGCCCGGGTTTTACCATGAAACCCGATCCTCTCCCCCTCCGGAGCCGCCCAGATGGTCAAGCGCACCAGCCACAAGCAAGCCAGTTGTCCAGTCGCCCGCCCGCTGGACGTGATCGGCGACGGCTGGTCGATGCTCATCGTGCGCGATGCCTTCGAAGGACTGACGCGCTTCGGCGAATTCCAGAAGAGCCTCGGCCTGGCCAAGAACATCCTGGCGGCGCGCCTGCGCAACCTGGTGGAGCACGGCGTGATGGTGGCGGTCCCGGCCGAAAGCGGCAGTCACCAGGAATACCGCCTGACTGACAAGGGACGCGCGCTCTTCCCCCTGCTGGTGGCGATTCGGCAGTGGGGCGAGGACTATTTCTTCGCCCCGGACGAATCCCATGTCCGCCTGGTCGAGCGCGACAGCGGCCAGCCGGTGCCGCGCCTGCAGGTACGCGCCGGCGACGGCAGTCCGCTCGCCGCGGAAGATACCCGGGTCAGCAGGGACTGATCGAAGGACGAACAGGCTACCGTCGGCATCCGTTCGTACGCCGCCCTACCGCACGCAGGCAACCCTTGCCCGGTAGAGCGAATGGCGCCCCCGCGTTATCCACGCCACACAAGAAAACCAGCGCTTTGCATGGCTCGCGCTCAGCGCACGTCGAAGGATTTCTCCGCCAGCAGGCGATCGCCCTGGAACACCATCAACCGCCATTCGCCCTTCACCACTTCGTGCGGCTCGGTGAATTCGTAGGCCATGACATCGGTCGGCGCGCCCGGCACCAGCTTCTGCACCACTTCGAACTTGTCATGCCGCTGACCATCCGGAGTGACCACGCCCGGGGTGAGGTAGAGCAGCGTCAAAGGCGTATCGCCTTCCTGCTTGCCGCTGAGTTGATAACGCATGCCGAACTTGGTGCCGAGCTTGGCCGGGACTTCGGTGGTCTGCTGGATGTTCTGCTCGCTACGGGTCAATACCCGTTCGCCGGGCTGGAAATCCTGGTAGCGGCTTTCGAACACGCCATATTCGATGGGGCCGTCGATACGCACCTCGGCCTGCGCCGCCACGGCGACGCCGGCGCCGAGCAGGAAGACGGAACGACTGATGCAAGAACGGATGAAGGACATGACTCACTCCTGGATGGGACTGGCGCGAGCCTATGACGCCGGCATGACAGACTGATGACGAATCCGGGTTATTCGCCTCGCGGATCGGCGGGCTGGCGCGGCAGCACCGCCAGAAAGTTGTCCCGCGCCACCTGGCGAGCGACCTGCTCGGGCAAGGCGTCGAGGAACGGATCGAAGCTCGCCATCAACTCGGGCAGGCTGTCGAACTGGCCGACCACATCGGAACCGAGCATGAAGCGTTGCGGAAACCGCTCGACCAGTGCCAGCCACTGCGGATCGGGCTTGCCCTGCTCGTCCAGCAGGTACGGGCGCAACACCGACCAGGACAGGTCGATGTAGAGGTTCGGGTAGCGCTGTAGCAGACGCCGAAGGGTCGGCAGGAGGAAGTCCAGTTTCTTCTGGTGGCGATGGATCTCCATGCTGGTCCCGGCATGGGCCCAGATGAACCGCACATGCGGGTGATTGCGCAGGGGCTCCTCGATTTCCGCCAGGTACAGCGGGTTGCGTTCGCGCTTGGAAGTGACGTTGGCGTGCAGCAACACCGGCAGGTCGAATTCGGCGGCCAGGTGATAGACCCGCGCCAGCGCCTCGTTGTTGGCCCTCGGCACGTCGCCGTAGGTCAGCGCGGTGAGGTCGTCGTGACGGGTAAAGATCTCGCCGATGCCCTGCCAGAGTCCCGGGTCCAGCTCCAGCATGCGACGGATGTGCGCGTCGGCGTTCTTGTCGGTCGGGTTGAAACCGGTCAGGAACGGATGCACGCGCCGCCGCTGCTCGGCTGGCAGGGATTTCACCGCCGCCGCCACGATCACGTCGGTGGCGCTGTACCAATAGGCTCCGGCATCGTCACCAGCGTAGTAGCGCGGCCGCTTCGGCTCGTCCTCGTGCCATTTCTTGGCGACCGCGACGCCGCTGAGCATCACATGGTCGACCCGGCCTTTGTCCATCGCCTCCAGCAGCCGCGGCATGCCTTCGCTTTCCTGGAAGAAATCCACATAGTGCACGTGAGCGTCGCTGTAGCGATAATCCCTGGCATGGGTCAAGGATGTCACCAGGGACAGGGCGAACAATGTCGAAAACAGGGCACGCGTACGGGGGCCAGCCATGGCATTCCTCCTGATAGGCCTGAGTGAACATAGACCGCTGCCGCTCGGCCAGGGTTCGCCGCTCCGCTGGCTGGCCCTGCTGTTCGGCCTGCTGGCCTGGCATGCCGGGGCTGGCGAACGGGTGATCTATCCGCGCCATTCCGAAGGGCGCAACCCCGAACCCTACGTCGTCGAGCTGCTGCAACTGGCGCTGGCCAGGAGCGGCGGCGACTACCGCCTGGAGCCCAGCGCGCAGCCCATGCCGCAGTCCCGTGCGCAACTGCGCCTGGAGCAGGACGATCCGGGCCTGCAGGTGATGTGGGCGCAGTCCCGCGACGACCTGGAAGAGACCCTGCTGCCGATCCGCATTCCGATCTATCGCGGCCTGATCGGCTGGCGCATTCCCCTGGTCAGCGCCGCCAACAAGGATATCCTGGCCTCGGTGCGGACCCTCGACGATCTCCGCCGCCTGCGCTTCGGCCAGCGCCAGGACTGGGCCGACACACCGATCCTGCGCGCCAACGGCCTGGAGGTGAAGACCAGCCAGAACTACGAGAGCCTGTTCCGCATGCTCGATGCCGGCCGCTTCGAGGTCTTCCCCCGCGAGGTCGTAGTGATCGACGGAGAACTGGAGGACGCCTCCCGCGCCGGGCTGCACCTGGCGATCGACCAGCACCTGGCCCTGCACTACCCCGCGGCCTTCTATTTCTTCGTTTCGCGTCAACGCCCGGAACTGGCCGAGGCCATTCGCCAGGGCCTGGAGAAGGCGATTGCCGACGGTAGCTTCGAACGGCTGTTCGAGCGACATTTCAAGACGCGGCTGGAAAAGCTTGCCCTTCGGCAGCGGAGAATAATCGAGCTGAAAAACCCCTATCTTCCAAGAAAAACTCCTTTTCAGCGCGAGGCACTCTGGTACCGGCCGTGAGCTAGAATGAGGCCTTCACGCCACCACCGATGCCCAGCATGTCCCGTACCACCCCGTACCGCCTCGACGACCAGATCGGCTTCATCCTGCGCCAGGCCAACCAGCGCTATGCAGCGTTGTTCGCCAATGGCATCGGCAACGGCCTGACACCCACCCAGTGGGCCGCCCTGGTCCGCCTCGGCGAGACCGGACCCTGCCCGCAGAACCAGCTCGGCCGGCTCACCGCCATGGACGCCGCGACCATCAAGGGCGTCGTCGAGCGCCTGGACAAACGGGGACTGATCCAGCGCAGCGCCGATCCGGACGACGGCCGGCGCCTGCTGGTCAGCCTCAGTCCTGCCGGACGCGCCGAACTCGAGGCCGGCCTGGCGGCCGCCCGCGAGATCAACCGGCAGGCCTTGGCTCCCCTCTCCCCGCAAGAACAGGAAACCCTGCGCGGGTTGCTCGCTCGCCTGACCTGAGGCCATTGCGGTCTATCCTTTTTTTCCGCGTTACGTCGTCCGGAGCTGCGCCTTTCGTCGTAGCGGCCTGCCATTGACAGTTCACCGCAGGCGTTCATAACATGTTTGTATACAAACAAATTCCCGCATAGCCGCATGCTACCAGGCACGGCTGACGGGATATCCGCCTGATGAACAGCCATGCCGCCGGCATGGGGAGAAACCGCCATGAGCGATGCCCTTGCCCTGACCGTCAACGGTCAGTCCCTGCGCCTCGATGTCGCCCCCGATACCCCCCTGCTCTATGTCCTGCGCAACGACCTGCAACTGAACGGTCCCAAGTTCGGCTGCGGCCTCGGCGAGTGCGGCGCCTGCACCGTGCTGATGGATGGCGTCGCCACCCGCTCCTGCATCACCCCGGTGGAGGCCGCCGTAGGCCGCCGGGTGGTTACCCTCGAAGGACTCGGCGATGCCGCCCATCCCCATCCGCTGCAACAGGCCTTCATCGACGAACAGGCCGCCCAATGCGGCTACTGCATCAACGGCATGGTGATGACCGCCAAGGCGTTGCTGGATCGCAACCCGAACCCCAGCGACGGCGAGATCCGCCAGGAATTGGCCTACAACCTGTGTCGCTGCGGCACCCATGTGGAGATTCTCAAGGCCGTGCGGCGTGCCGCCGAGAGCCTGAAGGAGCATCAGGAGGAGCACCCGGCATGAGCCTGGCCAATCCCTCGCGACGCGGCTTCCTCAAGGCCGGCGGCCTGCTGCTGGTCACCGTCAACCTGCCCGCCCCGCTGCTCGCCCTTGCCGAGCAGGGCGCCACCGACCTGCCGCTGGACCAGGTCGACTCGTTCATCGCCATTGCCGCGGACGGCAAGGTCACCGCCTTCTGCGGCCACGTCGACCTTGGTACCGGCATCCGCACGGCACTGGCGCAGATCGTCGCCGAAGAGTTGGACGTCGCGTTCGAGCAGGTCGAGATGATCCTCGGCGACACCCGTCGTACACCGGACCAGGGGCCGACCATCGCCAGCGCCAGCATCCAGGTCAGCGCCGTGCCGCTGCGCCAGGCCGCCGCCGAAGCCCGGCGCTTCCTCCTGCGCCAGGCCGGAAGCCATTTCCCGGTGCATCCGGACAGCCTGCGCAGCGAAAACGGCCAGGTCTTCGCCGCCGCCAATCCGCAGCGACGGATCGGCTACGGCGAGTTGCTGCGAGGCCAGCGCTTCAACCTGAACATCGACGGCAAGGCGCCGCTCAAGCCGCGCAGCGAGTACCGTCTGGTCGGCAAGCCGGTGCGTCGGGTGGACATCCCGGCGAAGCTGACCGGTCAACTGACCTATGTCCACGACATGCGCTTGCCCGGCATGCTGCATGGGCGAGTGGTACGCCCGCCCTATACCGGCGCGGATGTCAGCGCCCCGCTCGGCAGCGGCCTGCTGGCGGTGGACGAAAGCTCGGTCGCCGGGCTGCCGGGGCTGGTCAAGGTGGTCGTGATCGGCGACTTCGTCGGCGTGGTCTGCGAACGCGAGGAGCAGGCGATCCGCGCCGCGCGCCAGCTCAAGGTGCGCTGGAAGGACTGGCAGGGCCTGCCGCCGCTGGAACCCGACCGGCTCGAGGACACGCTTCGCCGGCATCCGAAGAAGCCACGCACGCTGCACGACTCACCCGGTCTCGAGCAGCACCTCGCGGGCATCGCCCGGCCGCTGTCGGCCACCTATGTCTGGCCCTACCAGTTGCACGCCTCCATCGGCCCTTCCTGCGCCCTCGCCGAGGTCGATGCGCAGCGCGCTCGCGTCTGGTCCGGCACGCAGAACCCGCACGACCTGCGCAACGACCTGGCCAGGCTGCTGCAGCGCGAGACCGGGGACATCGAGGTGATTCGCATGGAAGCCGCCGGCTGCTACGGACGCAACGGCGCCGACGACGTCAGCGCCGACGCCGTGCTCCTGGCGCAGGCAGTGGGCCGGCCGGTGCGGGTACAACTGATGCGCGAACAGGAACATGGCTGGGAACCGAAAGGCACCGCGCAACTGATCGAGGTCCGCGGCGGTCTCGACGAGCAAGGCCGGGTGGCGGCCTACGACTTCGCCACCTGCTACCCCTCCAACGGCGCGCCGACCCTGGCCCTGCTCCTCACCGGGCGGATCCCGGCCACCCCGCAGGTGGCCGACATGGGCGACCGCACCGCGATCCCGCAATACCGCTACCCGCGGATGCGGGTGGTGGCCAACGACGCCGCCCCCATCGTCCGCGCGTCCTGGATGCGCGGCGTCTCGGCGCTGCCGAACGTGTTCGCCCATGAGTCCTACATCGACGAACTGGCGCACCTGGCCGGCATCGACCCCATCGCCTTCCGCCGCCGCTACCTGGACGACCAGCGCGCCCTGGCGCTGATCGACGCCCTGGTCGCCCGCGCCGGCTGGCAGCCACGCACCTCCCCCAACCCAGAGGCGCGCCGGGACGGCTTGCTGAAGGGACGCGGCTTCGCCTATGCGCGCTACTTCCACAGCAAGTTTCCCGGTTTCGGCGCCGCCTGGGCCGCCTGGATCGTCGACGTCGAGGTGAACCCGGAGAACGGCGCGGTGCGCGTCGCCAAGGTCTGGGTCGCCCATGACTGCGGGCAGATGGTCAATCCCGATGGGGTCAGGCACCAGGTCCACGGCAACGTCATCCAGTCCACCAGCCGGGTACTCAAGGAGTTCGCCACCTTCGACCGCCGTGGCGTCACCAGCCTGGAATGGGGCGGCTACCCGATCCTCGGCTTCCCCGAACTGCCGGAGATCGACGTACTGCTGCTCGACCGCCCCGAGCAGCCACCGATGGGCGCTGGCGAGTCAGCCTCGGTGCCCAGCGCCGCGGCCATCGCCAATGCGATCTTCGACGCTACCGGGGCGCGCCTGCGACAGGTGCCGTTCACTCCGGAACGCGTACTCGCGGCGCTGCGCAGCGCGCAGGCCTGATCCTTTTCCCCGGGGCGCCGCGGCGCCCCGCGCAGTGGATGACTGACAGATGAAGAAGGCAACACGCATCGGCCTCTGGGCCTCCGGCAGCCTCGTCGCGCTCGCCGCCATCGCCCTCGGCTACGCCTGGCAACCGGCCATCGGGCCACTGGAAGGCACACCCGGTCCCTTCAGCGCCGAGCAGATCGCCCGCGGCGAACGCCTCGCCGCCCTCGGCGACTGCGCGGTCTGCCACACTCGCGAAGGCGGCCCGCGCAACGCCGGCGGACGGGCCTTGCCGACGCCGTTCGGGACGATCTACAGCAGCAACCTCACGCCGGATCGCGCGAGCGGCATCGGTGGCTGGTCCTACCCCGCCTTCGAGCGGGCCATGCGGCATGGCGTGGCCCGCGACGGCAGCTACCTGTATCCGGCGTTCCCTTACACCGCCTTCACCAGGACTCGCGACGAAGACCTGAAGGCCCTGTACGCCTACCTGATGAGCCAGCCGGCGGTGCACAGCGAAACGCCTGCCAACCAGCTGCCGTTCCCCTTCGACCAACGCCAGCTGATGGCCGGCTGGAACCTGCTGTTCCTGGAGCCCGGCGCCTACCGCGACGAGCCGACGCGCAACCAGCAATGGAACCGCGGTGCCTATCTCGCCGAAGGCCTCGGCCATTGCAGCGCCTGCCACTCGCCGCGCAATGCGCTCGGCGCGGAAAAGTCCGGCAGCGCGCACTTCGCCGGCGGCGAGGCGGAGGGCTGGACCGCGCCAGCCTTGAACGCCAGTTCGCCGGCGCCCATCGCCTGGAGCGAGGAGGCCCTCTACGCCTACCTCCGCCACGGCTATTCGGCCTACCACGGGGTCGCCAGCGGGCCGATGGCGCCAGTGGTCGGCGAAGGCCTGGCCAAGCAGCCGGACGAGGACCTGCGGGCCCTGGCCCATTACCTTGCGTCCTACGCCGCTGCCCCGGCCGGGGAAACCGATCAGCAACAGGCGCAACGCCTCGACCGGCAGGGCTACGGCCGCGTGCAACCGCCCAGCGGCAGCGGCGCGCGCCTGTTCGCCGGGGCCTGCCTGGCCTGCCACCATGACGGCGACGGACCGCGCTTCTTCGGCGTGCGTCCATCCCTGGCGCTGAACAGCAATGTGCATGCGGACAGCCCGGACAACCTGCTGCGGATCATCCTCGACGGCATCCACAGCCCGGCCACCGGCGACCTCGGCTATATGCCCGGCTTCCGCCACAGCCTCGACGACCGGCAAGTCGCCGCCCTGGCCAACTACCTGCGCGAGCGTTTCGCCGGCAAGCCCGCCTGGCCGGACCTCGCGGCCAAGGCGGCAAGCCTGCGCCGACAGGCGGCGCCCTGAAGCATGCGGCTCAGTTGGGCAAGCGCAGGGAGCGGGCGAAGCAACCGGGGGTCTGGCCGAAATGACGCTGGAACAGGCTGATGAACGCCGAGGTGGAGTCGTAGCCAAGGTCGCTGGCCACCCGCGTCACGCTGGCGCCCTCCTCCAGCGCGGCGACCGCGTTGAGCAGACGCAGGCGCTGGCGCCACTCGCGAAACGACAACTGGGTCTGCTCGCGGAACAACCGCGCCAGGGTCCGTCGGGACGCCCCCACCAGTCCCGCCCAATCCGAGATGCCGCGCGGATCGGCGGGATCCGCCTGTAGCGCGTCGGTGATCCGGCGCAAGCGCGGGTCGCCAGGCAACGGCAGGTTCAGCGGCGCCTCGCGAAGGCGCCCGACCTCATCGGCGACCACCTGCATGAGACGCTCGGCCTCGCCACCCGGCGGATATTCACGGGGAAACTCCGCCGCCCGCAGCAACAGTTCGCGCAGCAGGCCGGACACCTCCAGTACCCGGCAACCGCCGGGCAGCGAACGATCCAGGTAGAGACTGCGGAACAGCACAGGGTTGCAAGCCTCCGCGGCGTGCCGGACGCCCGGCGGAATCCACAGCGCCCGCTGCGCCGGCACCAGATAGCTGTGCCGCTCGGTGCTGGCGCGCAAGGTGCCGCTGGCGGCGTACATCAGTTGGCCCCAGGGGTGCTCGTGCATCTCCACCCGGTGCCCGGCGGGCATCTCGAAGGCGCGCAGGTACACCGCGCAGGGCAGGCTGCGGAATCGCGGCAGGTCGCGTTCTTGTCCCGTTTGCGGCATCGGTTGTCCCCATCCGTCGAGTGAGCGGTACGCGGCCGATGGTAGCGTGTGGCTCCCCATAGACAAACCGGAGCCACGCCATGAGCACTCATCGCCCGCAACATCGCCTGTCCGTTCCCGATATCCAGCGCCGCAAGGGTGCCGGCAGCCTGGTGGCGCTGACCGCCTACAGCACGCCCATGGCCCGCCTCCTCGATCCGCATGCCGACCTGCTGCTGGTCGGCGATTCGCTGGGCATGGTGCTCTATGGCATGCCCAGCACCCTGGGAGTGAGCCTGGAGATGATGGTCGCCCACACCCTGGCGGTGATGCGCGGCAGTCGGCGCGCCTGCGTGGTGGCCGACTTGCCGTTCGCCAGCTACCAGGAATCGCCCCGACAGGCGTTCCGCAACGCCGCACGCCTGCTGGCCGACAGCGGCGCCCAGGCGGTGAAGCTGGAAGGCGGTGAGGAAATGGAAGAAACCGTGGACTTCCTGGTACGCCGTGGCATACCGGTGCTCGCCCATATCGGCCTGATGCCGCAGCAGGTCAACGCCATGGGCGGCTTCAAGGCCCAGGGGCGTGACCCGGAAAGCGCAGAACGGGTACGCCGCGACGGCCTCGCCATGCAGCGCGGCGGCGCCTTCGCGGTGGTCATCGAAGGCGTAGGCGAGCCGCTGGCCCGTCGCCTTAGCGAAGAACTGGCGATCCCCTGCATCGGTATCGGCGCCTCGCCGGCCTGCGACGGCCAGGTACTGGTCAGCGAGGACCTGCTCGGGCTAAGCGGCGAACAGGTACCGCGCTTCGTCGAACGCTACGCGCGCCTCGACCGGGAAATCGACGAGGCGGCCCGGCGCTTCGCCGAGGACGTGCGCGAACGGCGCTTCCCCGAGGCCAGGCATTGCTTCGCCATGCGCGAGTGAGCCGGCGGTCTCAGGCGAAGACTTCCGCCAGCAGGTCGTCCATCGCCTGGAAGGCACGCCGGGAGGTCCTGGCGTCATAGTGCATCTTGCCCGGCAGCTTGGCGTTCGGATCGGTGAAGGAATGCACCGCGCCGCCGTAGCTGGTGAGCTGCCAGTCGACGCCGGCATCGGTCATCTCCCTGGCGAAGGCCGGCAACTGCTCGCGCGGCACCAGCGGATCGGAGGCGCCGTCGAGGACCAGTACCGCGCCCTTGATGTTCCTGGCATGCGCCGGGTCCGGCGTATCCAGGGTGCCATGGAAGGACACGAAGGCCTTCAGCTCGGCGCCGTCGCGAGCCAGCTCCAGCGCGCAGCAACCGCCGAAGCAGAAACCGAAGGCAGCCTGGCGGGTCGTATCGACAGCCGCGAGCGCCTGTCCGCGCAAGGCCGCCAGCGCTGCCTGCATGCGCTTGCGCAGCAGGGCCCGGTCGTTCTTCAGCGGCATCATCGCCGCGCCCGCCTCGTCGCCGTTCTGCGGACGCACGTCCCTGCCGTAGAGGTCCGCCACCAGCACCACGTGCCCACGGCCGGCGACCTGCCGGGCGATGTCCAGCGCGGCGGCGCTCACGCCCATCCAGTTCGGCGCCATCAGCAGGCCCGGGCGCGGCCCCGCGTGGCTGGCGTCGTACACCAGTTGACCTTCGTACGGCTGCCCATCGATGTCGTAGGCGACCGGCTCTACACGAATCTCACTCATGGGTACTGCTCCTGCGAGAGTTGGAAAAGACAAAGCCCGCCGAAGCGGGCTTTGTCGGGGCTACTGCTTAAGCGGACAGCTCCACCAGCAGCTTGTTCAGTCGGCGTACGTAGGCGCCCGGATCCTTGAGGCTGCCCCCCGCGGCCAGGGCGGCCTGGTCGAAGAGAATATGCGACAGCTCGCCGAAGCGGTCCTCGTCCGGCTCCGCATCCAGCTTCTCGATCAGCGGATGCTGCGGGTTGATCTCGAAGATCGGCTTCGAGTCCGGCACTTTCTGCCCGCTGGCCTCGAGGATCTGGCGCATCTGCAGGCCAAGGTCCTGTTCGCCGATGGCGAGGATCGCCGGCGAATCGGTCAGGCGGTGGGAAACGCGGACTTCGCTGACCTGCTCGTCGAGCACCTTCTTCAGGCGCTCGATCAGGCCTTCCTTGCTCTTGGCGACTTCTTCCTGGGCCTTCTTGTCCTCTTCCGAGTCCAGGCTGCCCAGGTCCAGGTCGCCGCGGGCGACATCGACGAACTGCTTGCCGTCGAACTCCGGCAGGTAGCTCATCAGCCACTCGTCGATGCGATCGGTGAGCAGCAGCACCTCGATGCCCTTCTTGCGGAAGACTTCCAGGTGCGGGCTGTTCTTCACCTGCGAGTAGCTCTCGCCGGTGAGGTAGTAGATCTTGTCCTGGCCTTCCTTCATCCGACCGATGTAGTCGGCCAGCGCTACGCTCTGCTCGCCCGAATCGTCGCCGGTGGAGGCGAAGCGCAGCAGGCCGGCGATCTTCTCCTTGTTGCCGAAGTCTTCCGCCGGGCCTTCCTTGAGGACCTGGCCGAAGTTCTTCCAGAAGGTCTTGTACTGCTCCGGCTCGTTCTTCGCCAGCTTCTCCAGCATGTCCAGCACGCGCTTGGTCAACGCCGACTTCATCGAGTCGATCACCGGATCCTTCTGCAGGATTTCCCGGGAGACGTTCAGCGACAGGTCGTTGGAGTCGACCACACCCTTGATGAAGCGCAGGTACAGCGGCAGGAACTCGTCGGCCTGGTCCATGATGAACACGCGCTGTACGTACAGCTTCAGGCCCCGCGGCGCTTCGCGATGGTACAGGTCGAACGGCGCGCGGCCCGGCACGTAGAGCAGCGAGGTGTATTCCAGCTTGCCTTCGACCTTGTTGTGGCTCCAGCTCAGCGGGTTCTCGAAGTCATGGGCGACGTGCTTGTAGAACTCCTGGTATTCCTCGTCCTTCACCTCGGCGCGCGGACGGGTCCACAGCGCGCTGGCGCGGTTGACCGTTTCCCATTCCGGCTCGGCCGGCTTGTCGGCCTCTTCGCCGTGGAATTCCTTGGGCAGCTCGATCGGCAAAGCGATGTGATCGGAGTATTTCTTGATCACGTTGCGCAGGCGCCAGCCATCGGCGAACTCCTCCTCGCCCTTTTTCAGGTGGAGGACGATGCGGGTACCGCGCTCGGGCTTGTCGATGGTAGCGACGTCGAACTCGCCCTCGCCCTTCGACGACCAGTGCACCCCTTCGCTGGCCGGCTGGCCGGCGCGACGGGAGTAGACATCGACCTTGTCGGCGACGATGAAGGCGCTGTAGAAACCGACGCCGAACTGGCCGATCAGGTGCGAATCCTTCTTCTGGTCGCCAGACAAGTTCTTCAGGAAGTCGGCGGTCCCGGACTTGGCGATGGTGCCCAGGTGAGTCACCACATCCTCGCGGCTCATGCCGATGCCGTTGTCTTCCAGGGTGACGGTGTTGGCTTCCTTGTCGAAGCTGACGCGGATCTTCAGCTCGGCGCCGCCCTCGAGCAGCTCGGGATTGGCCAGGGCTTCGAAACGCAGCTTGTCGGCGGCGTCCGAGGCGTTGGAAATCAGTTCGCGGAGGAAGATTTCCTTGTTCGAATAGAGAGAATGAATCATCAGGTGAAGCAGTTGCTTCACTTCAGTCTGAAAGCCCAGTGTCTCTTTTTGGGTTTCCACGCTCATCGCTCCAAGCTCCATCAATGACATAAGCCGCGTACCACGGCGGATGTCCCCTAGGTGGGGCCTTCTTCCGGCTTTTCAAGCGCTTATGCGAAAAAACCGCGCACCATCGTGCGACGACTAGCGTTCGAGCAGTTCGAGACGGGCGATCTCCGCCGGGCGCAACAGGTAGCTCGCCTCCCCCGCACCGGGCATTTCCCGGCGGATCACCAGGCGCCCCTCGCTGTCGAGGCCGGTGAAACGGCCCTCGGCGATACGCCCGCGTACCGTAGTGGCCTTGACCAGGCGCTGGCTGTAGCGCTGCGGTTCGACCTGGACCAGCTCCAGGTCGAGGGTGGCGTTACCCGGCGCCGGCAGCGCCTGCGGCTCGGGCGGCGCCGCCGCCGCGGCCACGGTCGCAGGCTCCGCCGGCAAGGCGGGGAACGCGTCGCCGCGCACCGTCCACTCCCGCCGGGCGTTCTTCTCCAGCGTCAGCTCCAGCACCTGAGCCTGGCCGGCCACCAGGGCCTCGATACGCAGCGGCCGCGCATGGCTGGCCGCGCGCCAGGACGGCGCCCGCACGAGGCTGACGTCGCGGCTGGCGAAACGTCGCTGCAGATAATCGCGCAAGACCAGGGCCAGGGTATCGTCGGAGTCGTAGCCCAGGTCGACCTTGCCGTGCCGATAGCGCAGCCGGTCGGTATACAGCTCGACGTGGCCGCTGAGGGTGGTCCGGTAGTCGCTCGGCAGGCTCAGGTGGAACTCGCCCTCCAGGCGGTTCGGCGCCTTGGGCCGCAGGTCCAGGTGCAAGGTATAGCCACGCAGGAGACGACGCGCCTCGGGCAGGTCCTGATCCGGTTGCAGCCAGCTCAGCTCGACTTCTGGCAACGCGCCGCCGTCCTCGGGCAGCACATCCAGGCGCAGCGCCCCGAGCGGCTGTGCCGGAAGGCGGATCTGCAGCTCGCGCTGGGCGTAGAAATCGTGCCCCTGGCGCAGGCTCAGCACGCCGCCGATCAACTCGCCGCTCTGCGGCGCGAAAGGCTTGCCGTTGAACTCCCCGCTGAGCGCGATGGCCAGTTCCGCCGGCGGCCTGGCCTCCGGTTTCAGCCAGCGCAGGCTGAGGATCGCCTCCAGTCGCGCAGCGTCGTGACTGGCCAGCAGCGCCAGGCCGACCACCAGCGGGATGCAACCCAGCGCGGCCAGCCCGACGCCCTTGCGCGCCGTACGCCAGTGCACGCCGATATAGGCCAGCGCCACCGGCGGGAAAAGGCTGCCGTAACCCCACAGCAGACCGGTACCGAAGGCCAGGACGATGACCCAGATATAGCCGGCGACCATCAGCAGCAGGCCGCCCAGAATCAGCAAGGCATCCATCGCGATATCCTCAGCCCACTTTCCGCAGCGTACGGCTCACGGCTCGTCCACCTTGAAATGCGCCCGCGCAGTGGCGATGGGCTCGCCCTGGGTGGTCTGCCAGGCGTTGATCGCGACGTTCGCCACCCGTCGCCCCTGGCGCCAGACCTGGCATTGCGCGTAGGTATCGCGGAAGTGCCCGGCACGCAGGTAGTCGATGGAGAAATCGATGATCTTCGGCAGGTGCGGAATGCTCATGAAGGTCAGCAGGTGCAACATCGCCGCATGCTCCATGAAGCCGGCGATCACGCCGCCATGGATGGCCGGCAGGGTCGGGTTGCCAATGTTGTCCTTGTTCGCCGGCAGGCGGAAGACCATGTCGTCGCCCAGGCGCAGACATTCGATGCCGAGCAGCTTGGCGTACGGGATCAGCTCCACCAGCGGGCTGTAGTCGTTGTTCCGACGCGCGTCGCGGACCAGTTGCTCGAGGCTGGTCGGGCTCATGCCGCACCTCCCTGCGCGGCCGGCCTGGCCGCCCCGGCGCGGGCCGAACCGCCCATGCGCATGAAAGCGCCGACGACATGGGCGATGGGCTGGCCCGGATCGTCCTGGTAGGCGAAGCCGCGGGTGAAGATCACGTTCGGCGTGACCCGGTAGCACTCGGCGAAGCCATAGACATCCTTGTGCGGTTCGGCGGGATGCATGTAGTCGATGCGCAGGTCGAGCGTCGGGCAGATCTCGAAGTCCGGCAGCACGCAGACCGTGGAAATACCACAGGTGGTGTCCATCAGGGTGGTGATCGCGCCGCCGTGGACGACCCCGCTTTCCGGGTTGCCGATGATCGCCTGGCTGTAGGGCAGGCGCAGGGTCAGTCCTTTCTCGTCGGCGGCCTCGACCGTCAACCCCAGCACCTGGCAATGACGCAAGGCCGAGAGAAAGCGCCGGGCGCGCTCGAGGAGAGGATTTTCCGACATGACGGCGACCTTGCTGGGAGTTTTCTGGAGGGCGAATCATACCCTGCCGCCCAAGCCCCGGCAGCCGGGGTTTTGGACATAACGATCGAAATAGTCGAAGTGTGTGGAACTTCACGCCAGCGCAAATGTTCAAAGGGCTACAACGAGGAAAGCCGCACATGGAGGCTAAACGATGAAAAAGACCGTAACTCTTGCCCTGCTGCTCGCTGCCAGCCTTGGCCTGGCCGCTTGCGACAAGAAAGAGGAAGACAAGGCAGCGGCCCCGGCAGCTCCGGCTACCGAGACCCAGCCGAGCGCTCCGGCTACTCCCCCTGCCGAGCCCAGCGCCCCGGCGCCGTCGAGCGACACTCCGGCAACCCCGCAGACTCCGGCACCGACTCCGGAGCAACCGCAACAGAACCAGCAATAAGTTCTCGTTGACGTACCCTGAAAGAGCCCGCGCAAGCGGGCTTTTTCATGCCAGGGATTCAGCCCCTGGGCACCTCGCCCTCGCCTTCCCGCGGGCTTTCGGCGATTGCGGTCTCGGTGTAGACCATCACCTCCAGCACGTCCGAATGGAATTCGCGGCGATACAGGACCAGCACCACGCCGGCCGTCACCAGCATGAAGAACCAGGAATTGATGAACCAGGCGAGCATGGCCAGGCCGAAATAGTACGAGCGCAAGCCGAAGTTGAACTGGTTGGCCGCCAGCGAGATGACCCGGGCGGCACGCTCGGCAAAGGATTTGCGCTCCAGCTCGCCGACGTTGCGCTCGCCGATCATCGGTGCCGAGCCGACCAGGATCGCCGCGAAGTTGTATTGGCGCATGCACCAGCTGAAGGTGAAGAAGGCATAGACGAAGACCACTGCCAGGCACAGCAGCTTCAGTTCCGATAGTCCCCGGCTGGCCTCCTCCACGAACGGCAGGTCGGCCAGTACCGAGACGGCGCGATCGGTGGAGCCCAGCAGGGTGAGGATGCCGGCGAGGATGATCAGCGTGCTGGAGGCGAAGAACGACGCGTTACGCTCCAGGTTACCGATCACGCTGGCGTCGGCGATACGGTTGTCGCGCAGCAGCAACCGGCGCATCCAGTCCTCCCGGTAGAGGTGCAGGACGCTGGCCAGGCAGGCGGTGTCGCGACCCTTCCAGGTGGCGTAGCGGGTGTAGCCCACCCAGCAGAACAGGAACCAGAGCGCCGCCAGCAGGTGTTGCAGCAGGTGCCCGTTGAAAATGCCGAGTTCGGCGGTCATGAAAACTCCCTCTTGAGCCGGCCGGGAATCGCCCCGCCGTTGTTTCGCGCCGTTGGGACGCCGCTCGCCGCGGCCAGGACACGACTTTCGTCGGCTCATGAAAAAGGCCGCCCGGAGGCGGCCTTCCTGGGGTTCGCCTGACGTCTCAGGCGACCGCTTCGCGCGGCTTGCCCAGCAGCCGATCGCAAACGACTGCCAGGACCAGCGCAATGGATACCGGCAGCAGCCAGCCAAGGCTCTGATCGGCGAGCGGAAGCTTGGCGAAGACGTCCGGCACCCACCCGTTCAGCTTGGCCGCCCCCAGCCCGTCGACGATGCCGAAGAGCAGCGCGACGATCATCACCGGCACGAACACCCGCGGGGCCGACACCCAGAGCCGGTCGAACAGGCTCAGGGCGATCAGCACGATGGCGAGCGGATAGAGTCCCACCAGAACCGGTACCGAAAGGCTGATCAACTGGGTCAGTCCCTGGTTGGCGACCAGCAGGCTGAACAGCGAGAACACGATCACCACCGTCTTGTACGAAACCGGCAGCAGGTCGCTGAAGAACTCGCCGCACGCCGTGATCAGCCCTACCGCCGTGGTCAGGCAGGCCAGGGTGATGACCACCGCCAGCAACAGGCTGCCGGAAACGCCAAAGGTCTGCTGCACATAGGCGGTGAGGATCTGTACGCCATTCTGGGCGTCGCCGGCGATGCCCTGGCTGGTGGCGCCAAGATAGAACAGCGCCAGGTAGACCAGGGACAGGCCGGTGGCGGCGATGACCCCGGCGATCATGGAATAGCGCGTGACCAGCCGGCTGTCGCTGATGCCGCGGTCGCGAATGGCGGTGGCGATGACGATACCGAAGACCAGCGCACCGAGGGTATCCATGGTCAGGTAGCCCTGCAGGAAGCCCTGCACCAGGGGCGCGCTCTGGTACTCGCCGGAACTGCTGCCGATCTCTCCCGCCGGCGCGAAGATCGCCGCGCCGCCAAGGACCAGCAGGGCCGACAGCAGCACCGGCGTGATGACCTTTCCGACCCGGTCGACAAGGCGACCCGGGTTCAGCACCAGGAACAGAACCACGGAGAAGTAAGCGACGGTATAGATGAGCAACGGCACGCCGCCGTCCCCGGTGAAGGGCGCGACGCCCATCTCGAAGGACACCACGGCTGTACGCGGGGTGGCGAACAGCGGGCCGATGGCAAGATAGACGGCGATGGCGAACGCCACTCCCGCGCGCCGCCCGATCGGCTGGGTCAGGCGGCCAATACCGCCTCCGACCCGGGCCAGGGCGACCACCGTCAGCAACGGCAGGCCGACACCGGTAAGGAGGAAGCCGAAAGCCGCGCTCCATACGTGTTCGCCCGCCGCCATGCCGGCACTGGGAGGAAAGATGATGTTACCCGCGCCGAGAAAAAGCGCGAACGTCATGAAGCCAAGGGCGAGCAGGTCGAACCCTTTCAAATGAGTCATAGGAGGATGTACCACTGGCAGAAGTCTCGGTTGTTCGGGGTTTCCCTTTGGGGGTGTTAGGAAACAACGTCCTTCCGGATGAGGAGGACCGGTCAAGCCGCCCGACCCCTTTTGAGGGCCATGTGGCGTTATAGCTGCAGGCGCACTGGCCTGCGGGATGATGCGTGGCGCGCCCGGGGTTTTGTCGGACACGAACCGTTGGCAATGATAGCGCATCGCGGCAACATTCGTTTGACGGATGCGATAGAACGACGAAGGCCACCGCTGTGAGGCGGTGGCCTTCGTCCTGGAACTCAGAAAACCCGGGAAATCAGGCCTTCTTCACTTCCCAACCGGTCAGCTCGGCCAGGGCCTTGCCGATGTCGGCCAGGGAACGCACGGTCTTCACACCGGCGTCCTGCAGGGCGGCGAACTTCTCGTCCGCGGTGCCCTTGCCGCCGGAGATGATGGCGCCGGCGTGGCCCATGCGTTTGCCCGGAGGGGCAGTCACACCAGCGATGTAGGACACCACCGGCTTGGTCACGTTGGCCTTGATGAAGGCCGCGGCTTCTTCTTCGGCGGAACCGCCGATCTCGCCGATCATGACGATGGCTTCGGTCTGCGGATCTTCCTGGAACAGCTTCAGGATGTCGATGAAGTTGGAGCCCGGGATCGGGTCGCCGCCGATGCCCACGCAGGTGGACTGGCCGAAGCCGGCGTCGGTGGTCTGCTTCACGGCTTCGTAGGTCAGGGTGCCGGAACGCGACACGATGCCTACCTTGCCCGGCAGGTGGATGTGACCCGGCATGATGCCGATCTTGCACTCGCCGGGAGTGATCACGCCCGGGCAGTTCGGGCCGATCAGGCGTACGCCCAGCTCGTCGCACTTGACCTTGGCGTCCAGCATGTCGAGGGTCGGGATGCCTTCGGTGATGCAGACGATCAGCTTGATGCCGCCGAATGCCGCTTCCAGGATCGAGTCCTTGCAGAACGGAGCCGGAACGTAGATGACCGAGGCTTCGGCGCCGGTGGCTTCCACGGCTTCCTTGACGGTGTTGAACACCGGCAGGCCGAGGTGGGTGGTGCCGCCCTTGCCGGGGGTCACGCCGCCGACCATCTTGGTGCCATAGGCGATGGCCTGTTCGGAGTGGAAGGTGCCCTGGCTACCGGTGAAGCCTTGGCAGATGACTTTGGTGTCTTTGTTGATCAGGACGCTCATTACTTACCCTCCGCGGCCTTGACGACTTGCTGGGCAGCGTCGGTCAGGCTGGTTGCCGCGATGATGTTCAGGCCGCTTTCGGCCAGGACCTTGGCACCCAGTTCAGCGTTGTTGCCTTCCAGGCGGACGACAACCGGAACCTTCACGCCGACTTCTTTGACGGCGCCGATGATGCCTTCGGCGATCATGTCGCAACGCACGATGCCGCCGAAGATGTTCACCAGGACAGCCTTCACGTTGCTGTCGGACAGGATGATCTTGAACGCTTCGGTCACGCGCTCCTTGGTCGCACCGCCGCCAACGTCGAGGAAGTTGGCCGGCTTGCCGCCGTGCAGGTTGACGATGTCCATGGTACCCATGGCCAGGCCGGCGCCGTTGACCATGCAGCCGATGTTGCCTTCCAGCGCGACGTAGTTCAGCTCCCACTTCTGCGCATGGGCTTCACGGGCGTCGTCCTGGGACGGGTCGTGCATGGCGCGCAGCTTCGGCTGACGGTACAGGGCGTTGCTGTCGATGTTGATCTTGGCATCCAGGCAGTGCAGGTTGCCGTCTTTCTTGATCACCAGCGGGTTCACTTCCAGCAGGGCCAGGTCGTAGTCCTGGAACAGCTTCGCCAGGCCGACGAAGATATGGGTGAACTGCTTGATCTGGTCGCCCTTCAGGCCCAGCTGGAAGGCCAGCTCGCGGCCCTGGTACGGCTGCGCGCCGACCAGCGGGTCGATGGTAGCCTTGAGGATCTTCTCGGGAGTGTCGTGGGCGACCTTCTCGATGTCCACGCCACCTTCGGTGGAAGCCATGAACACGATGCGGCGGCTGGAACGATCGACGACGGCGCCGAGGTACAGCTCCTTGTCGATGTCGGTGCAGGACTCCACCAGGATCTTGCTGACCGGCTGGCCGTTGGCGTCGGTCTGGTAGGTCACCAGGTTCTTGCCCAGCCACTGCTGGGCGAACGCCTTGGCGTCCTCTTTGCTCTTCACCAGCTTCACACCGCCCGCTTTACCGCGGCCGCCGGCGTGCACCTGAGCTTTGACGACCCACTCGCTGCCGCCGATCTTGTCGCAGGCTTCTGCGGCCTCTTCGGGGGTGTCTACGGCAAAGCCCTTGGATACAGGCAGGCCGTATTCAGCGAACAGCTGCTTACCCTGATATTCGTGGAGATTCATGCTTGTCTACCGTTATTCGTCTAGGTATTGCGCATTTCGGCGGAGCGCTCGTGGCACCCCACCACCTGTGACCGTCGCTTCGCGAACCACCCGGCTCGCGAAAAAACAGTCCGGCGGCATACGCCCGCGGCCACCTCGCAACGGTCGCCGGCGCTCACCCGCCGTGGTTCTTCTGAAAGTCTGCCGCCTGCGTCATCCCGACGCAGGCGGCAAACCGTGGATTCTACAGAACCCGGACCCGACAAGGCCAGGAACCTGTCCTGGCCTGACGGACGACGCGTCCCGCGTCGCTGTGACGCCCCTGGCGTGAACCGGGGCGTCGGATCACTCAGCGCTTCTTGCGGTTGGCGATGTGGATGGCATGGCCATTCACCGCCAGGGCAGCTTCGTGCAGGGCTTCGGACAGCGTCGGGTGAGAGAAGACCATCATGCCCAGGTCTTCGGCGCTGGTGCCGAATTCCATGCCGATCGCGCCTTGCTGTACCAGCTCGGCGGCGCTCGGGCCGATCACGTGGACGCCCAGGACGCGGTCGGTCTTCGCATCGGCGATGACCTTGACCAGGCCGGTGGTGTCGTTGGCCGCCATCGCGCGACCGCTGGCGGCGAACGGGAAGGTGCCGACGTTGACTTCGACGCCCTCGGCCTTGAGGGTCTGCTCGGTCTTGCCGACCCAGGCGATTTCCGGGTGGGTGTAGATGACCGACGGAATCAGGTCGTAGTTCATCTGCGCCTTGTGGCCGGCGATGCGCTCGGCGACCATCACGCCCTCTTCCGAGGCTTTGTGCGCGAGCATCGCGCCGCGAACCACGTCACCGATGGCGAAGACGCCCGGAACGCTGGTCTTGCAGTGGTCGTCGACGTAGATGAAGCCACGCTCGTCCAGGGTCACGCCGCTGTCGGCGGCCAGCAGGTCGGTGGTCACCGGGCGACGGCCGACCGCGACGATCAGCTTGTCGAAGGTTTCCTTCTGCTCGCCGTTGGCGTCGGTGAAGGTCACGGTGACCTGCTTCTTCTTCACTTCCGAAGCGGTCACGCGGGCACCCAGGCGAATGTTCAGGCCTTGCTTGGTCAGGACCTTCAGGGCTTCCTTGGCGATCTGCTCGTCGGCAGCCGGGAGGAACTTGTCCAGGGCTTCCAGCACGGTCACCTCGGCACCCAGGCGGGCCCATACCGAACCCAGCTCCAGACCGATGACGCCGGCGCCGATCACACCCAGCTTCTTCGGCACGGCCTGGAATTCCAGGGCGCCGGTGGAGTCGACGATGATGTCGTCGGTCAGCGGGGCCGGCGGGATCTCCACCGGGCGGGAGCCGGAAGCGATGATCACGTTCTCGGCTTCCAGGACCTGGGTCTTGCCGTCCAGACCGGTCACTTCCACCTGCTTGTTGGCCAGCAGCTTGCCGTGGCCTTCGAAGGAGGTCACGCCGTTGGCCTTGAACAGGGTAGCGATGCCGCCGGTCAGGTTCTTGACGATGTTGGCCTTGCGCGCAACCATCGCCGGAACGTCGATGGTGACGCCCTTGGCTTCGATACCATGGACTTTGAAGGCCTCTTTGGCCTCATGGTACTTGTAGGAGCTGTCCAGCAGCGCCTTGGACGGGATGCAGCCAACGTTCAGGCAGGTACCGCCGAGCGCCACCTTGCCTTCCTTGCCGATGTACTTCTCGATGCAGGCGGTCTTCAGGCCCAGCTGGGCAGCGCGGATGGCGGCAACGTAACCGCCGGGGCCGGCACCAATCACTACCACGTCGAATTTCTGGCTCATATCTCAATCCTTATTCGGGTGAAACCGGACGGCCCCACGAGGGGGCCGCCGTGAAGAGAAACGCTAAATCAGACGTCCAGCAGCAGGCGAGCCGGATCTTCCAGCAGGTCCTTGATCGCCACCAGGAAGCTCACCGCTTCCTTGCCGTCGATCAGACGGTGGTCGTAGGACAGCGCCAGGTACATCATCGGCAGGATCACCACCTGGCCGTTCACGGCCATCGGGCGCTCCTGGATCTTGTGCATGCCGAGGATGGCGGTCTGCGGCGGGTTGACGATCGGGGTCGACAGCAGGGAACCGAACACGCCACCGTTGGAGATGGTGAAGGTGCCGCCGGTCATGTCTTCGATGGTCAGCTTGCCTTCCTTCGCCTTCTTGCCGAAGTTGGCGATGCCGCCCTCGATCTCGGCCAGGCTCATGAACTCGGCGTTACGCAGTACCGGAACCACCAGGCCGCGGTCGCTGGAAACGGCAACACCGATGTCCTGGTAGCCGTGGTAGACGATGTCGTTGCCGTCGATGGAAGCGTTGACCCCCGGGAAGCGCTTCAGCGCCTCGGTGGCGGCCTTGACGAAGAAGGACATGAAGCCCAGGCGCACGCCGTTGTGCTTCTTCTCGAACAGGTCCTTGTACTTCGAACGCAGGTCCATGATCGGCTTCATGTTGACCTCGTTGAAGGTGGTCAGCATGGCCATGGCGGACTGCGCCTCGACCAGGCGCTCGGCGACCTTGGCCCGCAGGCGGGTCATCGGCACGCGCTTCTCGACACGGTCGCCGGCGGCGAAGATCGGCGCCTCGGCAGCCGGGGCGGCAGGCTTGGCCGGGGCGGCCGGGGCGTTCTTCTTCGCTTCGACCGCAGCGACCACGTCTTCCTTGGTCACGCGACCGCCCTTGCCGGTGCCGGCGATGCTGTTCGGATCGATGCCGGCTTCCTCGGCCAGCTTGCGCGCGGCCGGGGACAGGATGGCGTCGTCGCCGCCAGCGGCGGCCGGAGCGGCGGCCTGTGCAGCCGGAGCGGCGGCGGGCGCAGCGGCAGCCGGAGCGGCCGGAGCGGCGGCGCCGCCTTCGTTCAGCTTGCCGAGCAGCTCGTTGCTCAGAACGGTGTCGCCTTCGTTCTTGATGATCTCGGCCAGCACGCCGTCAGCCTCGGCGAGAACCTCGATGACCACCTTGTCGGTCTCGATGTCGACGATCAGTTCGTCGCGCTTGACTGCTTCGCCCGGCTTCTTGTGCCAGGTGGCGACGGTGCCGTCGGCGACCGATTCCGGGAAGGTTGGGGCTTTGATTTCGATAGCCATTGTGTGCGTTTCCTTAAATTCGGTTTCTTCAGCGCGTAGGCGTTAAACAGTAAAGGCGTCTTGCAGCAGTTTTTCCTGCTGCTCGGCGTGCATCGAGGCGTAGCCGCAAGCCGGAGCAGCGGAGCCTTCGCGGCCGGCGTACTCGAGGTTGAGGCCCTTCTTGTGCGCGGCGATGACACGACGCATGTGATGCTGGCTGCAGAACCAGGCGCCCTGGTTCATCGGCTCTTCCTGGCACCAGACGATGTGCTTGAGGTTCTTGTACGGAGCCAGAACTTCCGCCAGGTCGTCTTCCGGGAACGGATACAGCTGCTCGATACGGACGATCGCGGTATCTTCGCGGCCTTCCGCGCGACGCTTCTCCAGCAGGTCGTAGTACACCTTGCCGCTGCACAGCACGACGCGGTCGACCTTCTTCGGATCCAGGCTGTCGATTTCCGGGATCACGGTCTGGAAGGAACCGTTGGCCAGATCTTCCAGGGTCGAGATGGCGAGCTTGTGACGCAGCAGGGACTTCGGCGTCATCACCACCAGCGGCTTGCGCAGCGGGCGGATCACCTGACGGCGGAGCATGTGGTAGACCTGAGCCGGGGTGGTCGGCACGCAGACCTGGATGTTCTGCTCGGCACAGAGCTGCAGGTAGCGCTCCAGGCGCGCGGAGGAGTGCTCCGGACCCTGCCCCTCATAGCCGTGCGGCAGCAGCATGGTCAGGCCGCAGAGTCGGCCCCATTTGCTTTCGCCACTGGTGATGAACTGGTCGATGACCACCTGGGCGCCGTTGGCGAAGTCGCCGAACTGGGCTTCCCAGATCACCAGCGAGTTCGGCGTGGTGGTGGCGAAACCGTATTCGAACGCCAGCACGGCCTCTTCCGAAAGGAAGGAATCGTAGATATCCAGGCGCGGCTGGCCGTCGAACAGATTGGCCAGCGGTACGTAGACCGAGTCGTCCTTCTGGTTGTGCAGCACCGCGTGACGGTGCGAGAAGGTGCCACGGCCGACGTCCTGGCCGGTCATCCGTACCGGATGGCCTTCGAACAGCAGGGTCGCGTAGGCCAGGGTCTCGGCGAAGCCCCAGTTGATCGGCAGGCCACCGGCCGCCATCTTCTGGCGATCTTCGTAGATCTTCGAAACCTGGCGCTGAACCACGAAGCCTTCCGGCACTTCCAGCATCTTGCTGGACAGTTCCTGCAGGGTCTTCAGGTCGAAGCGGGTGTCGTGACGCGCGGTCCAGGCATGACCCAGGTACGGACGCCAGTCGACGAACAGTTCCTTGTTGGGTTCCTTGACCAGGCTCTTCACCACGTGCAGGCCGTTGTCCAGGGCGTCGCGGTAGTCGTCGATCTTCGACTGAACCTGCTCGGCACTGAGCACGCCGGCATTCACCAGGGCATCGGCGTACAGCTCGCGGGTAGTACGCTGCTTGGCGATCTGCTGGTACATCAGCGGCTGGGTGCCGCTCGGCTCGTCCGCCTCGTTGTGGCCGCGGCGACGGTAGCAGACCAGGTCGATGACCACGTCACGCTTGAACTGCATGCGGTAGTCGACGGCCAGCTGGGTGACGAACAGCACGGCTTCGGGATCGTCGCCGTTGACGTGGAAGATCGGCGCCTGAATCATCTTCGCCACGTCGGTGGCGTACTCGGTGGAACGCGCATCGTCCTGGCGGCTGGTGGTGAAACCGACCTGGTTGTTGATCACCAGGTGGATGGTGCCACCGGTCTTGTAGGCGCGGGTCTGCGACATCTGGAAGGTTTCCATGACCACGCCCTGCCCCGCGAAGGCGGCATCGCCGTGGATGGAAATCGGTACCACCTTGTCGCCGGAGCTGTCCTTGCGGCGGTCCTGGCGAGCACGAACGGAACCCTCGACCACCGGGGAAACGATTTCCAGGTGCGACGGGTTGAACGCCAGCGCCAGGTGGACTTCGCCACCGCTGGTCATCACGTTCGAGGAGAAGCCCTGGTGGTACTTCACGTCACCGGAGCCCAGCTCGACGATCTTCTTGCCTTCGAACTCGTCGAACAGGTCGCGCGGGTTCTTGCCCAGGGTGTTGACCAGGACGTTCAGGCGACCGCGGTGAGCCATGCCGATGACGATTTCCTTGGCGCCGTAGGAACCGCAGCGCTGGATGATCTCGTCGACCATCGGGATCAGGCTTTCGCCGCCTTCCAGGCCGAAACGCTTGGTGCCCGGGTACTTGGTGCCCAGGTACTTCTCCAGGCCTTCGGCCGCGGTCAGGCGCTCGAGCAGGTGCGCACGCGCCTCGGCGGAGAAGCCGGGACGGCCACGCACGCTTTCCAGACGCTGGAGGAACCACTTGCGCTGCTCGGAATCGACGATGTGCATGAACTCGGCGCCGAAGGTACCGCAGTAGGTGCTCTTCAGGCTGTCGACGATTTCACGCAGGGTCGCCTCTTCCTTGCCGATGTAAAGCTCACCGGTGCGGAAAGTGGTGTCCAGGTCGGCACCCGTCAGACCGTAGTGGTCGATCGACAGGTCGGCAGGCGCGGGACGCTGCCACAGGCCGAGCGGGTCGAGGGTGGAAGCCTGGTGGCCGCGGAGACGGTAAGCGTGAATGAGACGAAGGACTTCGACCTGCTTCTTCTCGTGCTCGCTGCTCACGCTACCGGCGGAAACCGGCTGGGCACGGCGCTGGTTCTTGGCCAGCAGGACGAAATGATCGCGCACTGTGGAGTGCGAGACGTCGGGGGCGGGATTGCCATCGGCGGGAAGCTTCTGGAAATACGTGCGCCACTCTTCTGGCACAGCGTTAGGGTCGTGCAGGTAGAGCTCGTAGAGCTCTTCGACGTAGGCAGCGTTACCACCGGATAGATGGGCACTGTTCCACATCCGCTGCATTACGCTTTCGTGCATGCTAGGTCACCCTCGGTAAGGGGACAACCACCTGGCGAAACCTTGAAGGCTCCGAAGTCCTCAGGCAGCGACATCGGTATGGCCACTACAGATCCCGCAGATAGTCCGGGTACCAGCCCGGATGCCCCTGCTGGTCATATTTTTCAAATCTGGGCCATGGCTTTGTGAGCTTGGCCCGCTTAGTTGCTGCGACGCCGGAAGAACTCCGGCGCCACAGGTGTTGCTAGGTACAACTCATATAACAACTGCGAGAGGATCAGGTTCCGCTCTGCAGCAGCATATTACGCACGTGGCCGATCGCCTTGGTCGGGTTCAGACCCTTCGGGCAAACGTTCACGCAGTTCATGATTCCGCGGCAGCGGAACACACTGAACGGGTCGTCCAGCGAAGCCAGGCGCTCTTCGGTCTTGGTGTCACGACTGTCGGCCAGGAAACGATAGGCTTGCAGCAGTGCGGCCGGACCGAGGAACTTGTCGGGGTTCCACCAGAAGGACGGGCAGGAGGTCGAGCAGCAGGCGCACAGGATGCACTCGTACAGACCGTCCAGCTTCTCGCGCTCTTCCGGGGTCTGCAGACGCTCGATGGCCGGGGCCGGCGTATCGTTCTGCAGGAACGGCTTCACCTTCTCGTATTGCTTGTAGAAGATGCTCATGTCCACGACCAGGTCACGAATGACCGGCAGGCCCGGCAGCGGACGGATCACCAGCTTGCCGCCCTTCAGGCCGGCGGCCGACAGCGGGGTGATGCAGGCCAGGCCGTTCTTGCCGTTGATGTTCATGCCATCGGAGCCGCAGACGCCTTCACGGCAGGAACGACGGTAGGAGAAGCCCTCGTCCTGTTCCTTGATCAGCGCCAGCACGTCGAGGACCATCACGTCCTTGCCGTTGGTGTCGACCTGGAAATCCTGCATGTACGGCGCAGCATCTTTGTCGGGGTTGTAACGATAAACACTCACTTGCAACATGGCGGGCACCCTTAGTAAGTCCGAACCTTGGGTTCGAATGCCGGAACGGTCTTCGGCGCGAAGTTGACGGAACGCTTGGATACGCGCTTCTCACCCGGGAAGTACAGGGTGTGGCACAGCCAGTTCTCGTCGTCGCGCTCCTCGAAGTCTTCACGGGCGTGGGCGCCACGGGACTCCTTGCGGTGCTCGGCCGCGATCGCGGTGGCCTCGGCCACCTCGAGGAGGTTTTGCAGTTCCAGCGCTTCGATGCGCGCGGTGTTGAATGCCTGGCTCTTGTCGTTGATCTTGACGTTGGCGATACGCTCGCGCAGGTCGGCCAGCTGGGCGATGCCCTTCTGCATGTACTCGCCGGTGCGGAACACACCGAAGTAGTTCTGCATGCAGCTTTGCAGCTCGCGCTTGAGCGGAGCGACTTCTTCGCCGCTGGTGCGCTCGTTCACGCCGTTCAGGCGCTTGAAGGAGGCTTCCAGGTCGCTCTCGGAAGCGCCGCGGGCGTCGATGCCCTCTTTCAGCGCTTTTTCCAGGTGCAGACCGGCGGCACGGCCGAATACCACCAGGTCGAGCAGCGAGTTGCCGCCCAGGCGGTTGGCGCCGTGTACCGATACGCAGGCCACTTCGCCCACGGCGAACAGGCCTTCGACGATCTGGTCGTTGCCGTTGGCGTCCTGGGTGATGGCCTGGCCATGGATGTTGGTGGCAACGCCACCCATCATGTAGTGGCAGGTCGGGATCACCGGGATCGGCGCAACGACCGGGTCGACGTGGGCGAAGGTCTTGGACAGTTCGCAGATGCCGGGCAGGCGGCTGTGCAGGACTTCCTCGCCGAGGTGGTCGAGCTTCAGCAGCACGTGGTCCTTGTTCGGGCCCACGCCGTTGCCGGCCAGGACTTCCTTGACCATGGAACGGGCGACCACGTCGCGGCCGGCCAGGTCCTTCGCGTTCGGCGCATAACGCTCCATGAAGCGCTCGCCGTGGGCGTTGATCAGGTAACCGCCTTCGCCGCGGCAACCTTCGGTGACCAGTACACCGGCGCCGGCGATGCCGGTCGGGTGGAACTGCCACATCTCGATGTCCTGCACCGGCACGCCGGCACGCAGGGCCATGCCCACGCCGTCACCGGTGTTGATCAGCGCGTTGGTGGTGGAGGCGTAGATACGGCCGGCACCGCCAGTGGCCAGGACCACGGCCTTGGAACGGATGTAGACGGTCTCGCCGGTCTCGATGCAGATGGCGATGATGCCGACCACCGCGCCGTCCTGGTTCTTCACCAGGTCGACCGCGTACCACTCGTTGAGGAACGAAGTGCCATTCTTCAGGTTGGCCTGGTACAGGGTGTGCAGCAGCGCGTGGCCGGTACGGTCGGCGGCGGCGCAGGTACGGGCGGCCTGGCCACCCTTGCCGAAGTCCTTGGACTGGCCGCCGAACGGACGCTGGTAGATGCGGCCGGTTTCGGTACGGGAGAACGGCAGGCCCATGTGCTCGAGCTCGAACACGGCCTCGGGGCCGACGGAACACATGTATTCGATCGCGTCCTGGTCACCGATGTAATCGGAGCCCTTGACGGTGTCGTACATGTGCCAACGCCAATCGTCGTTCGGGTCGGCCGAAGCGATCGCGCAGGTGATGCCACCCTGTGCGGATACGGTGTGGGAACGGGTCGGGAAGACCTTGGTCACCACGGCGGTCTTGTGGCCGCCCTGGGCCAGTTGCAGCGCGGCACGCATGCCGGCGCCACCGCCACCGACGATGATGGCGTCAAAGGAAAGTGTACGAATGCTAGCCATGGATCACATACCCCAAAGAATCTGCACACCCCAGACGAAGAATGCGAACATCGCCATGCCGCAAACCGCCTGGAAGAGGAAACGCACGACTGTCGCCGCCTTGCCGAGAGCCATCGAAGTCAGGTAGTCGGTGGAGATGGTCCACATACCGACCCACGCATGGACGCTCAGGGCAACCAGGGTCAACAGGCTGAAGATGCGCATCCAACCCTGCGAGAACAGGCCGTGCCAGTCCGCGTAGGAAATGTTGGGGTGAGCAATGAGGTAGCCCAGCAGGAAAATGACATAAGCCGCGAGAACGACCGCGGAAACGCGCTGGGCCATCCAGTCGTAGAGGCCGGAGCGCGAGAAGTTTGTGACGTTAGTTACCATACCCATACCCCCGCCAGAACGATCAGCACCACCGCGATGGCGATGACGATTTTGGAGCCACGCTTACCGCCTTCCAGCGTCTCGCCGACGCCAGCGTCCATGACCAGGTGGCGAACACCGGCCACCAGGTGGTACAGCAGCGCAGACAGCAGGCCCCAGATCACCAGCTTGGCCAGGGGACTGGTCAGGCACGCCTTCACCTGCTCGAAGCCTTCTTCCGAACTCAGCGACTTGTCGAGCGCGAACAGCAGCACGGCAATACCGAGGAACAGGATGACGCCAGAGATACGGTGGAGAATGGACGTGTAAGCGGTGACAGGGAGTTTGATGGTCCTTAGGTCTAGGTTTACAGGTCGTTTGCTATTCACGGCTTTTTTCACACTGAGAGCCCTAACGAACAGGGCTAGTTGTCGGGAAGTGCACTTGTCAGGTACCCATCACCAGGGAGTGGCGACCGTCTATGAAAGCGGGCCAGGAATACCCCTTGCGGTCGGACGCCGAGTATAGACAGTTAGGCTACTAATGACAACGAAAACACCCATCGCCAAATGGTTGATTGCGGGCCTTTTATAAAAGGCGTAAATAGCCCCCTTTTTCTGCGAAAACCCCGCCACGGAAGGCTCTACGGCATGGATTCGCGCAAATTGACTTTCGAATTTATCCCTCTATAGTGGTGCGGGCCCTGCGTGGGGGGTACTGATGATTTCAAGCATAAATAGGAGGCCATCATGGCTGACAAAAAAGCGCAGTTGATCATCGAGGGCTCAGCCCCCGTCGAACTGCCCGTCCTATCCGGTACCATGGGTCCCGATGTAGTGGATGTACGGGGCCTCACCGCCACGGGCCACTTCACCTTCGATCCTGGCTTCATGTCGACCGCCTCCTGCGAGTCGAAGATCACCTATATCGACGGCGACAAAGGCGTCCTCCTCCATCGCGGCTACCCCATCGAGCAACTGGCAGAGAAATCCGACTACCTGGAAACCTGCTACCTGCTGCTGAACGGCGAGCTGCCCACCGCCGCGCAGAAGGAACAGTTCGTCGGCACCATCAAGAACCACACCATGGTTCACGAGCAGTTGAAGACCTTCTTCAACGGCTTCCGCCGCGACGCCCATCCGATGGCCGTGATGTGCGGCGTGATCGGCGCCCTCTCGGCCTTCTACCACGACTCCCTGGACATCAATAACCCGAAGCATCGCGAAGTCTCCGCGCATCGCCTGATCGCCAAGATGCCGACCATCGCCGCCATGGTGTACAAGTACTCCAAGGGCGAGCCGATGATGTATCCGCGTAACGACCTGAACTACGCGGAAAACTTCCTCCACATGATGTTCAACACCCCCTGCGAGACCAAGCCGATCAGCCCCGTGCTGGCCAAGGCCATGGACCGCATCTTCATTCTCCACGCCGACCACGAGCAGAACGCCTCCACCTCCACGGTGCGTCTGGCCGGCTCCTCCGGCGCCAATCCGTTCGCCTGCATCGCCTCCGGCATCGCCGCCCTGTGGGGACCGGCCCATGGCGGCGCGAACGAAGCGGTGCTGCGCATGCTCGACGAGATCGGCGACGTGTCCAACATCGACAAGTTCGTCGAGAAGGCCAAGGACAAGAACGATCCGTTCAAGCTGATGGGCTTCGGCCATCGTGTCTACAAGAACTTCGACCCGCGCGCCAAGGTCATGAAGCAGACCTGCGACGAGGTCCTCCAGGAGCTGGGCATCAACGACCCGCAACTGGAACTGGCGATGAAGCTGGAAGAAATCGCCCGCCACGACCCCTACTTCGTGGAACGCAACCTGTACCCGAACGTCGACTTCTACTCGGGGATCATCCTCAAGGCGATCGGCATTCCGACCAGCATGTTCACCGTGATCTTCGCCCTGGCACGTACCGTCGGCTGGATCTCGCACTGGCAGGAAATGCTCTCCGGCCCCTACAAGATCGGCCGCCCGCGCCAGCTCTATACCGGCCACACCCAGCGCGACTTCACCGCCCTCAAGGATCGCGGCTGAAACCCGTCACGCCCGGCGAGAAAGGCTGCTTCGGCAGCCTTTTTTGTGCCCGCCCCTTTCCGCCGGACACAAAAAAACCGCCCCGGAGGCGGTCTTTTTGCAAGGAAGGCGCGCTCAGCGCTTCTCGGCAGCGCTACGCAGGCCCTTGAGGGTGTTCAGCGGCGCGTCGACCACGAAGCTGTTGGCCAACCAGGAAGGAATGCTGCCACCCGGCTCGGTTTCCACCTGGTAGGTCACTTCCGTCACGCCCTGCCCCTTCGGCTGCAACTTCCACTCGCCGACCAGCTTGGGCACGCGGATCTGGCCCTTTTCCTCGGGGATATAGGTCGGATCGGCCTTAAGGTGACGGATCACGGTGCCATCCGCAGTCTTCTCGGTGGTGACATGGATGACCACGTCGCGACCGGTAACTGGCCAGGGCATGTCGATCTTCGAGTAGGTCCAGGCGTCGGCGCCTTCCTGCTTCAGGAGTTTCATCTCGGCGCAGGCATGGATCCACTTGCAGGAACCCTTGACGTCCTCCTGCAGCGCCTCGATGGTCGCCACGTCGGCCTTGATGTCGGTAACGCCGCGATAAGCCTTGTACTTGGAGCCCTGGACACTGCTGAGGTAGACCTTCACGCCATCCTCGTCCTTGGCCAGCTTCCAGTCTTCGGCCAGCGCATTGCCGGCCACCCCGAACACTGCGGCAGCCAGCACGGTCATACGCAAAATGCCACGCATCGTTCCTGTTCCTCTCTTTATGGTTATTTTCGGTTCGCCGGCCGGGCGGTCGACGCCCTGCAAGCCGCGATCCTGAGCCTTCGGCGCAGGATGCGCAGCAGTATGGCGTGAGACAGCCAGACTTCCAACCCGTTCACGCGGCAGTGATGACTTCCCACTCCGCGATCAGGGCCAGCGCCTGCTCACGGCTGTCGCCGCAGATTTCCGGATCGGCGCCGAACTGGCCGCATACGGCCGGTCGCTCCGGTCGGCCGAACAGCCCGCAGAGATGGTTTTCGTCCAGGTGCAGGCAGCGTACGCCCGCGGGCTTGCCGGCCGGCATTCCCGGCAGCGGAGAGGAAATCGACGGTGCTATGCAGCAGGCGCCGCAGCCGGCTCTACATTGCATGGGAAGGATCTCGCCCGAAAGTTGGCAGAGGAGCGGCCAGGACAGCCGTCCGAAACGGGCGCAAAGAATACGGACCGGCCAGGCCGCCGCCAAGCCCGGCGGATCAGCGGCGCGTTTCCGCCTCGAGACGCGCGCTGCGAAGCTGCCACTGCTCGCGGTTGCCGGCAGCGAACAGCCAGGCCCTGGCCGACTCCGTCGCTGCCCGCCATTGCACGCGGCCCGGCTCGCGCAGGTCGAGGGATTGCGCCGCCGTCGAGTGGCCGAGGAAGGCGTTGCCAGCGGAACTCCAGTAGCCGGCGACCCCGGCCGGCAAGACCCAGGAGCGACCTTCCGCCTCGTCATCGACGATACCGGACAAGCGCTCCCCCGCTCCACGCCGCCAGGACAGGGCGACCCGGTTCAGCTCGCTGTCCGCCAGCGCGACGCGCACCTCCACGCCGCCCTGGCGCGGCTCGAACGACAGCTCGTAGGCGCTGAGCCGGCCATCGGCGCAGCGCAGGTGCCCCTTCAGGGACAAGCGTCGACCGACCAGTTCGAAGCTCTCCAGGCTCTGCTCCTGGCAGCGCAACTGCAGGCGACCGGCGCTTTCCCGCCCGGCCCCGAGAAAACCGCCCTCGCTCTCCCACAACGGCGGCCGAGCGCTACCCGCCACTGACAGGGCGAGGCTCTTGCCGCCCCAGCTCAAGCGGTATTCGCCCAGGTCGAAATCGCGCGGGATGGCAAACGCCGGCGGCACCCGCAGCTCGCTCCACAGAGCCGGCTCCCGCGACGCCTGGCTCGCCCACCAGGCGGCCGCCAGCACGACGGCCAGCCCGCTCAAGGCGAGCCCCCAGACCAGCGAGCGTTTGTGCAACCGCATACCTTTCATCCTTTTCCGAGCACCAGCCCCTACCGGTCGATGCCTGCCCACTTGGATTTATCGCCGCAGCCAATTAGGCTGCGGCGCCGTCCCAATCCCCCGGAGCCCACCCATCATGCCCGTCTGGCTGCAAACCGCCTTGTTGCTAGCCTGTTCCAACCTGTTCATGACCTTCGCCTGGTATGGTCATCTGAAGACTCTCAACAGCAAGCCCTGGATCATCGCCGCCCTGATCAGTTGGGGTATCGCGCTGTTCGAATACCTGCTGCAGGTACCGGCCAACCGCATCGGCTACACCGAACTCTCGGTCGGCCAACTGAAGATCATGCAGGAAGTCATCACCTTGGCGATCTTCGTCCCGTTCAGCGTCTACTTCATGCAGCAGCCGCTGAAACTGGACTACCTCTGGGCCGGCCTGTGCCTGCTCGGCGCGGTGTACTTCATCTTCCGCGCCTGAGCCGCGTCACGAACGCAGCCGGGCGATCAGGCTGGAGGTATCCCAACGACCGCCGCCCATCGCCTGCACTTCGGCGTAGAACTGGTCGACCAGCGCCGTGACCGGCAACTGCGCGCCGTTGCGCCGCGCCTCGGCGAGCAGGATCGACAGGTCCTTGCGCATCCAGTCCACGGCGAAGCCGAAGTCGAACTCTCCGGCCAGCATGCTCTGGTGGCGGTTTTCCAGTTGCCAGGACTGGGCCGCGCCCTTGCCGATCACCTGCATCGCCGCCTCGCCATCGAGACCGGCGCACCGGGCGAAGTGCAGCGCCTCGGCCAGGCCCTGGAGCAGCCCCGCGACGCAGATCTGGTTGACCATCTTGGTCAATTGCCCGCTACCCACGTCGCCCATTCGCCGGACCATCCGCGCATAGCTGCGCAACAGCGGTTCGGCGCGTCGATAGAAGGCCTCCTCGCCACCGACCATCACCGTCAGGGCGCCGTTGACCGCGCCTGCCTGGCCGCCGGAGACCGGCGCGTCGAGAAAGCCCAGCTCACGCTCGGCAGCCAGCAGCGACAGCTCGCGGGCGACTTCCGCCGAAGCGGTGGTGTGGTCGACGAACAGGCTGCCCGGCGCCATTCCGGCGAAGGCGCCCTGCTCGCCCAGCGCCACGGCACGCAGGTCGTCGTCGTTACCGACGCAACAGAACACCAGCTCGGCGCCAGCACAGGCCTCGCGCGGCGTATCGGCGCGCCGTCCGGCGTACTCCTCGACCCAGCGCAGCGCCTTGGCCGACGAGCGATTGTAGACACAGACGTCGTAGCCCTCTCGTTGCAGGTGCCCGGCCATCGGGTAGCCCATCGTGCCCAGGCCGAGAAATGCGACCGCAGTCATTCCGTCATCTCCTCGAAATCCGATCCCGCAGCCTAGCACAGCGGTTTGCCGAGGTCCGGAAGCCCCGCCATACTCAGCGCGGACCCTGGTATGGATAGCTCCGATGCCTCACTGGCTGGTAATCGATCTGGAGGCCACCACCGCGGAAGGCGGCTGGCCCCTGGAGGAAATGGAAATCATCGAGATCGGCGCCACCCTGGTCGCCGCCGCGGACGCCCGCGAACTGGACCACTTCCAGCGTTTCGTACGGCCGGTCAGGCGGCCGCTGCTGACCCACTTCTGCCGCGACCTCACGCATATCAGCCAGGCCAACGTCGATGGCGCAGCCCATCTCAATACGGTCTGGGAAGCCTTCGAGCGCTGGCTCGCCCAGCATCGTCCGCGACTGGCCGGCTGGGCCAGTTGGGGCGACTACGACCGCCGCCAGTTGGAGCAGGAATGGCGCCAGCACGGGCTGACCAGCCAGCTCAGCGAAGTGCCGCACGTCAATCTCAAGCAACGCTTCGGCGAAGTCCGCCAGTTGCCCCGCCCAGTCGGCCTGAACGCGGCCCTGCAACTGGCCGGGATGAGTTTCCAGGGCCAGCAGCACCGCGCCCTGGAGGATGCCCGCAATACCGCACGGCTGCTGCCGCTGGTATTGCCGGTGGAGCATTGAACGAGGCCCGCGCCGCCTAGTGACGCCTTTCCGAGGCTTGGGCATACTGGCGGGCCTTTTCAAACCCGCCTGTTCACCCCTTCAGGAGAAGCCCATGTTCAAGGTCAACGAATACTTCGACGGCACCGTCAAATCCATCGCCTTCGACATGACCGCCGGCCCGGCCACCATCGGCGTGATGGCGGCAGGCGAATACGAGTTCGGCACCAGCCAGCTGGAGATCATGCATGTGGTCGCCGGCGCGCTGACGGTCAAGCTGCCGGGCAGTGACGAGTGGCAGGAATACGCCAGCGGCAGCCAGTTCACCGTCCCGGCGAACAGCAAGTTCCAGCTCAAGGTCGCCCAGGACACCGCCTACCTCTGCGAATACCGCTGAGCCCGGGCAGACAGGAAAACCGGCCGCAGGCCGGTTTTTTCTTGCCCGCCGTCCAGCGGCGGCGGAGGGATCAAGGTACGCTCATCCGCCGCTGGAGCGGCTTGCCCAGCCCATTCAGCCCTGCGGGAAGCGGTAGTGGCCGATGACCTGGTAGCGGAACAGCAGGTCCTCTTCCCGCACGCCGGCACCGATGTTGTGCAACACCAGCGGCCTGCCCTCCAGCCTGCGATCGGAAAGCACGCCGATATGCAGCAGGCCGTTGTCCAGGCGCCAGGCGACTATGTCTCCGGCCCGGTAGGCGGAAGCGTCGCGGCTAGGCGCCAGGGCCAGGCCCTGGCGGCTGAACCAGGTCATCAGGTTCGGTACGCGGCGGTGATCGATGTTGCGGTCGGTACCTTTCATTCCCCATTGCTGCGGGTAGGCCGCGAAGTGGCGACGCATGTCCTCGTGCACCGCCTTCTGTAGATCCAGCCCCTGTCCGCGCAGCGCACGGACCACCACGTCGGTGCAGACCCCGGTCTGCAGCGGCACGTCGCCGCCCGGATAGTCCAGTTGCCGGTAGGCCGGGTCGTAGCCCAGGGTCACACCCACCTGGGCACGCGCCGCATCCACCAGTCGCTGCGGTTCGACCGCAGCGGCCGCCACCAGCGGCAGTCCGAGCATGGCGAGCAGCAACAGGCGGCGCAGCGCGCCGGATACGTCCTTGTCCATCCTTTTCCTCCTAAGCGCCCGCGGGCGCGTCCTGGTCCTTCGCGTATCCCAGCGGATACAGCAGTTCTTCCTTGTAGCCGGCCCAGACCCGGATGGCGTCCGGGAAGCTGTCGTCCAGCACCGGGTCGCCGCTGTCGACCAGCAACGGCCGGCCCCCGAGGGTCCCCAGCTTGCGCTTGGTGGCGACCACCCGCATGCGCTCCAGGCCGATGGCGCGCAACACCCGGGGACTGATCTGCTGGTTGCCGCGACCGATCACGTGGCCCTGGCCGCCGATGGCGGTGACCAGCAGGTACGCCGGATGACCGTCCACCAGTTCGAACAGCCGCGCCTCGTCGACGTCGCGGGCAATCACCGCGCCATTCTCCAGCACGTCGACGCCCAGCAGGGTGGTTTCCAGGCCGAGATTGCGCGCCAGGCCATGCAAGGTCGAGCCCGGTCCGAGCACATAGCGCACGCCGTCTTCCCAGTTTTCCGCCAGCCAGTCGGCGAGGTCCACCAGCACCAGCTCCTCGGACTCCATCCCTGCCTGCTTCACGTGCTGCATGAAGTGGCCCTCCTCCGGCACTGTCATCTCGCCGTACCAACGCGCGGCGACGCGGCCGGCGCGCAGCGCCTCTTCGTCGAGGTCGCGCACCTCGCCGCTGGCCAGGCGCACCAGGCCGCCCTCGACCAGGCGCCTGGCCAATTCGCCGGCCGCGCGCGGACTGATGGCATAGACCCCGGAGTGGATCTTCACCCCGGCCGGAATGCCGAGCACCGGCTGTTGCTCGCGCACCACCCCGGCAACATCCCGTGCTGTGCCATCACCACCGGCGAACAGGATCAGGGCGACACCGGCCTCCTGCAGGCGCTCGATCGCCAACCGGGTATCCGCCGCGCTGCTGACCGCTCCTTGCCACTCGCCGAGCAGGCGATGGCGGAAGCCCATGCGCTCGAGCAACTCGCCACCCATGGCCCCGGGAAAGGTCAGGAACTCGATCTTCTCGACCAGCGGCAACAGGCACTCCAGGGCTATCCGGGTGCGCTCCAGCGCACGTGGTTCGGCGCCTCTGGCCAGGGCCTCGGCGGCCACCCCGTCGCTACCCTTCAAGGCGACCGGGCCACCCAGCCCGGCCAGGGGATTGACCACCAACCCCAGGCGAAACATGTCCATACTCATCCTCGGGCGAACTCCAGGACGCCCACACCGGTCGGACCACTATAACCAGAAAAACCCAGCGGTAGCCGGCAAGCTGGCACGCCGACTGCAAGATTGCTATGGTCCATGGCTTTCGCGTTGGAGCGGCACGACATCCGCCGTTTGTCACGGCGGTTTCATCTGCGCTCCCTAGACTGCCGATAAACCTGATGAGGAGACGGGCAATGAATTCGCAACACACCGATACCGCCAAGCGCCGCGTGATCCCCTTCAATACGCAGCAGCACACCGGTGGCGCCATCATCGACGCCCAGGGCCGGGAGATCCCGATCACCGAGGTGATGATCCAGCGCGCCTGCCGCGAACTGGACAGGTCCCTGGAGCAGGAACAGAAGCAGGCCTGAGCGCCCGCCAGCACGACTTCGAAGCCCGGCATCCGCCGGGCTTTTTTTCGCTTCCGCGAAGCCGCGCCCTAGCTCGGCGCCGGCAGGTCCTCGCCGACCAGGTCGAGGAAGGTCTCGACGATCCGCCGCGAACGCTGTTCGCGCAGGCACACCAGGGTCTCGGTCAGGCGTCGCTGGCAATCGACGATGGGTAGCGCATGGACCCGCGTGTCGGCGCCGAACTCCGCGGCCGACACCACCCCCACGCCGATCCCCGCCACCACCGCCTCGCGCGAGGCCTCGCGGCCCTCGACCTGGATCGCCGGACGGATCCGCAGGCCGGCGCGGCTCATCTCCTCCTCCAGGGTCTGGCGGGTCACCGAGCCCTGCTCGCGCAGCACCAGCGGCATGTCGTCGAGATCAGCGAGCCGGATCGACTCGCGCCCGGCCCACGGATGGCTGAGCGAAACGAAGGCGACGATCGGGTCGTTGCGCAGGGTCAGCGAAAGCAACCGCTCGTCGCTGACGTCCCGGCCCAACAGGGCCAGGTCGGCCTGGTAGCTGAACAGTCGCTGCAGAGACTCGTCGGTATTGCCGGTCTCCACCCGCACCGCGATGCCCGGATAGCGCTCGCAGAAACGCGCGATCTGCGGCAATACGTGCACCGGCGCATCCACCGCCAGGGTCAGGGTGCCGGTCTGCAGGGCGCTGGAGGCGGACAACAGCTCCTCCGCCTCGGCCTCGATCGCGAACAGCCGCTGGGTCACCGCGAGCAGGCGCTCGCCCAGTTCGCTCAGGCGCACCGAGCGCTTGTTACGGTGGAACAGCAGCACGCCGTAACGCTCCTCCAGCTTGCGCACCTGGTCGGAAACCGCCGGCTGGGTGAGAAACAGGCGCTCGGCGGCGCGCGTGAAGCTGCCGTACACGGCGACCGCATGGAAAGCCTTCAACTGTGCATGGGATACCGACATGGACCTTCACCATTCCAGGCAGGACAAGGGGTTCCGCGCCATGGGCGGCGCACACGGGAATGACCGTTCGGTCAACTTCCTCGACCCACGCCGCGCCAGGCTTACGGACAAACAAGTAAAACTTATATTTAAAATTTGATAAATCGATTTCATTTATTTATCCGGAATTGTTTCCATCGCTTCACCACAGCGCGCCAGCGCCTCGGCAGCCAGCCCCTGCCAGGGCAGCCGCAACCCTTACCCAGGAGGTGAAGCCGACTCCAGATACCTCTGACCAGGCACCGCGACATGGCGGTGCGGAAGTGCTCATCAGAACAACAACAAGGCGTGTTCCCCTCACACCTGCCGGCACCGATAACAAGATCGAGGTCAGATCCATGAATCAACGTCCCGGGACGGCGCTGCCGTCCTCTCCCGTGTCCAGCTTCCAGCGCTGGCGCCTGCAGATATTCGCGATCACCTGGCTGGCCTACGCCGCCTTCTATTTCACCCGCAAGGCCTTTTCCGTCGCCAAGCTCGGCATCGCCGAAGATCCGGACTTCCAGTTGGACAAGATGGCGATGGCCGATCTCGACGCTATCTATCTCGCCGCCTATGCCGTCGGCCAGTTCACCTGGGGCGTGCTGGCCGACCGCTTCGGCCCGCGCATCGTGGTGTTCGGCGGCCTGCTGATCTCCGCACTGGCCGCGCTGGTCATGGGCACCTTCGCCACCCTGCCGATCTTCGCCACCTGCATGGTGGTCCAGGGACTGGCGCAGTCCACCGGCTGGTCGGGGCTGTGCAAGAACATCGGCAGTTTCTTCGCCACCCACGAACGCGGTCGGGTGCTCGGCCTGTGGAGCACCTGCTACGCCTTCGGCGGCCTGGTCGCCTCGCCGTTCGCCGGCTGGTGGGCGTACAGCGTGTTCGGTACCTGGCACGCGGCGTTCTACTCCAGCGCCGCGGTGGTCGGCGGCGTGGCCCTGCTGTTCCTGCTGTTGCAGCGCAACCGCCCGGAAGACGTCGGCCATCCTCCCGTCGAACCGCAGGCCGCGAGCGAAGCCGTGCGCTATGCCGGCTTCAGGCCGGAAGGCGGCAACGGCGGCAGCCTGCAGGTGCTCGCCAAGGTGGTGCGCAACCGCACGGTGCTCTGCCTCGGCCTGGCCTACTTCCTGCTCAAGCCGGCGCGCTACGCGATCCTCCTGTGGGGACCGGTGATCGTCTACGAACGCATGCCGGCGCTCGGCAAGGTCGGCGCGGCGATCGTTCCCACCGCCTTCGAGGTAGCCGGCCTGCTCGGCCCGATCCTGATCGGCTTCGCCTCGGACAAGCTGTTCGGCGCACGGCGCATGCCGGCCTGCGTGATCAGCCTGCTGGCGCTGACCGTCTGCCTGGCGCTGTTCGTCCCGGCGATGACCACCGGCAGCATTCCGATAGTGGTCGGCCTGCTGTTCATGATGGGACTGACCCTGTACGGCCCGGACTCGATGATCTGCGGCTCCGCCGCCATCGACTTCGGCACCAGCGAGGCCGCCGGCACCGCCTCCGGCTTCGTCAATGGCTGCGGTTCGGTGGGCGCGATCCTCGGCGGTCTGTTGCCCGGCTATTTCGACACCTACACGGTGTTCATCGGCTTCACCATCGCAGCCCTGATCGCCACCGCGGTGCTCCTCCCGCACTGGAACAGCCGGCCCGGCGGCGCACGGGAAAGCCTGCGGAATATCCCCAGCCTGGCGGACTTCCGTCCCATCCGCTCCTGACCGTCCGCGGCGGGAACCTCCGCCGCGTCCTTCTCCACGAACCGGGAACCCCCTCATGCATATCGAACGTTTCGAAGTCGTCAAGCGTCGGGCCGAGATGGCCCTGCACGGCAACACGGTCTACATCGGCGGCCAGGTCGCAGACGACCCCAGCGGTGACATCCAGGACCAGACCCGCCAGATCCTGGAGAACATCGACCGGCTGCTCCAGAGCGTTGGCAGCGACCGCGGCCAGGTGCTCTCGGTACGCATACTGCTAGCCCACCGGGAGGACTACGCCGGTCTCAACCAGGTCTGGGACCAGTGGTTTCCCGAAGGCCGGGCGCCGACCCGCGCCTGTAGCCTGGCCGAGTTGATCGACCCGCGCTGGCGGGTGGAAATGATCGTCGTCGCCGCCCGCCCGCAGTGAGAGCACAGCCATGACCTTCCGACCCTTCTGGCTGGACCAGGCCCTACGCTCCGAACATGCGGCACCCTGCCCGCCGCTGGCCGGGGATACCCGCGCCGACGTGTGCATCGTCGGCGGCGGCTACACCGGCCTGTGGACCGCCATCATGCTCAAGGAGCACGATCCCGGGCTCGACGTGGTGCTGGTCGAGGCCGATCTCTGCGGCGCCGGCGCCAGCGGCCGCAACGGCGGCTGCGCGCTGTCCTGGTCGGCCAAGTTCTTCACCCTGGAACGGCTGTTCGGACTAACCGAGGCGATCCGCCTGGTCAAGGCCTCCGAGGACAGCATCCGGGCCATCGGCGCCTTCTGCCAGCGCTACGACGTCGAGGCCGACTACCGGCTGGACGGCACCCTCTATACCGCCACCAACCCGGCCCAGGTCGGCAGCACCGACAGCGTGATCGCCGCTCTGGAGCGCCACGGCATCAACTCCTTCGCCAAGCGCCCGCTGGCCGACGTGCAGCGCCTGGCCGGCTCGCGCAGGCACCTGGAGGGCTGGTTCTCGCCGGCTGCCGCGACGGTGCAACCAGGCAAGCTGGTTCGCGGCCTGCGCCGGGTCGCCCTGCAACTGGGGGTACGCCTGTACGAAGGCACGCCGATGCGAGGACTGGAGCACGGCCGCCCGGCGGAAGTGGTCACCCCCCACGGGCGGGTCGTCGCCGGCCGCGTGGTGCTGGCGCTGAACGCCTGGATGGCGAGGGCCTTCCCGCAGTTCGAACGCAGCGTGGCGATCGTCTCCAGCGACATGCTCATCACCGAGCCACGACCGGACCTGTTGCAGGAGATCGGCCTGACCAGCGGGGTCAGCGTGCTCGACTCACGGATCTTCGTGCATTACTACCACAACACCCCGGACGGCCGGCTGATGCTCGGCAAGGGCGGCAACACCTTCGCCTACGGCGGACGCATGCTGCCGGTGTTCGACCGCCCCTCGCCGTATCTCGGACAACTGCGCGGCAGTTTGCGGGAGTTCTTCCCCGAGTTAGCCGAGGTCGCCATCGAGGCCAGCTGGAACGGTCCGTCGGATCGCTCGGTGACCGGCCTGCCGTTCTTCGGCCGGCTCGACGGCCGCGACAATGTGTTCTACGGCTTCGGCTACTCCGGCAGCGGCGTCGGTCCATGCCACATAGGCGGGCAGATCCTTTCTTCGCTGGCGCTCGGCCTGGACAATCCCTGGACCCGTTCGCCGCTGACCCAGGGGCCGCTCGGCCGCTTCCCGCCGGAGCCGATCCGCTATGTCGGTTCGCTGATGGTGCGCAACGCGATCCGTCGCAAGGAGCACGCCGAAGACGCCGGCCGGCGCCCGCGTCATCTCGACGTACGCCTGGCCAGGTTCGCCGCCGCCGCGGGCAAGGCCGACAAGGGTTGAGCCGCTTTCCGGGCGTCTCTTCAGCCCATTCGGGGGCGCCCTTCTTTTTCCTTCGGTTTCGATTTCGCTCAAGCAAAGGTCGTAAAAAGCGCATTTAATTCACCCGTCAGCCTGTGCGAGGCTGTTCCAACCCCTGGCCCAGTTTTCCTTCATGCACCTACCGACGACGCGCACCCTGCCCTACCAGCCTTCCGCCAACCCGGCCGGAACGCCCGCGCGTCTACCCCGCAAGCACAGCCGCTGGCTGGAACTGGAGCCGCTCGCCCTCCCTCTCGAACTGGCCTTCTGGGCGCTCTGGCATTGCCGCCACGCGCGTCCGCCGGACGCTCGTCACGCCTGATATCCCTCCGGCCCCGCGCAACGGCGGGGCCGGCCTGCCGCTTGCATGCCGTTCCGCGACGCTGCCGTCGCCGGAGCGCCGCTGCGAGCGTCGCGACGCTACCGGACAAGACCGACAAGAGAGCCCCATGAACTTCGCCTGCGAACAAGAAGCCCAGGATTTCCTGGCCGCCAACCCCGACATCGAACTCTTCGAACTGTTCATTCTCGACGCCAACGGCGTGCCGCGCGGCAAGCTGCTGCACCGCGACGAGCTGCTGGCCGTCTACCGCAGCGGCCGGCCGCTGCCGAGCACCATCCTCGGGCTGACGATGAACGGCGAGGACGTCGAGGACTCCGGGCTGGTCTGGGACGTCGGCGACATCGACTGCCGCGCCTACCCCCTGTCCGGCAGCCTGGTGCGCCTGCCCTGGCGACAGATCCCGACGGCGGCGGTGCAGGTCAGCATGCACCCGAGCGAGGGCCTGCCCGCCAGCGTCGCCGATCCGCGCCACCTCCTGGTGCGCACCATCGACGCGCTGAAGAGCGAGGGCTATCACCCGGTGATGGCCGCCGAGCTGGAGTTCTACCTGCTCGACCGTGAGCGCGACGCCAACGGCCGCCCGCAACCGGCCCGCGACGCCGATGGCGGCCGCCCACGGGCGACCCAGGTCTACGGCCTGCGCGAACTGGAGCAGATCGAGCCGTTCCTCGCCGACCTCTATGCCGCCTGCAAGGCGCAGGGCCTGCCGGCACGCACGGCGATCTCGGAATATGCCCCGGGCCAGGTGGAAATCACCCTCGACCACGGCGACGCCCTCGCCGCCATGGACCAGGCGATCCGCTACAAGCGCCTGGTCAAGGGCATCGCGCACAAGCACGGGATGCTCGCCTGCTTCATGGCCAAGCCGTTCGACGACCTGGCCGGCACTGGCATGCACCTGCACGTCAGCCTGGCCGACGAACAAGGCCACAACCTGTTCGCCAGCGACGACCCCGCCGGCACGCCGTTGCTGCGCCAGGCGGTCGGCGGCATGCTCGCCAGCCTGCTCGACTCGCTCCTGCTGTTCTGTCCCAACGCCAACTCCTACCGGCGCTTCCAGGCCAACAGCTACGCGCCGCTGGCGCAGACCTGGGGCGTCGACAACCGCACCGTGAGCCTGCGCGTGCCGGGCGGCCCGGCCTCCAGTCGGCATATCGAGCACCGCATCTGCGGCGCCGACGCCAACCCCTACCTGGCCGCCGCGGCGCTCCTCGCCGGGGTCCACCGCGGCATCCGCGAAGGCATCGATCCGGGTGCGCCGGTGGAGGGCAACGGCTACGCCCAGGCCGGCAAGCGCCTGCCCACCGACTGGCTGACCGCCCTCGATACCCTGCAAGGCTCCGAGTGGGCGCGGGAAGCCTTCGGCGAGCCGTTCCTCGGCGTCTACCTGGCGGTGAAGCGCGCGGAATACCGGCAATTCATGGGCGAGGTCGGCGAGCAGGACTGGCGCTGGTACCTGACCCAGGCCTGAGATCCCGGACCCGCCCGCATACGGCGGCGCGCCGGCAGGACGCGCCGCACTGGAACAAGGAATACCCGATGAACGCAGCAATCCATCCCCGTCCGGCCGCGGAACGCGCGCCGTCCTACTACGCCGCCACGCTCAACGAGGAAACCGACTATCCGACCCTGCTGGGCGCGGTGACGGTCGACATCGCCATCATCGGCGGCGGCTTCACCGGCGTCGCCACGGCGGTCGAACTGGCCGAGCGTGGCTACAAGGTAGCCCTGGTCGAGACCCATCGCATCGGCTGGGGCGCCAGCGGGCGCAACGGCGGCCAGGTCACCGGCAGCCTGTCCGGCGACGCGGCGATGCACAAGCAGATGCGCCAATGGCTGGGCGCCGAGGTCGAGGACTTCATCTGGCACCTGCGCTGGCGCGGCCACGAGATCATCCGCCAGCGGGTGGAGAAGTACGGCATCGCCTGCGACCTTCGCCATGGCCACCTGCACGCGGCGATGAAGGCCAGCCACATGGGCGAGCTGCAGGCCTCCTACGAGGAGGCGGTGCGCCGCGGCATGGGCGACCAGGTGGTCCTGCTGGACAAGGCCGGCGTCCAGGCCCACCTGGAGACCGAGCTGTACTGCGGCGCGCTGAAGAACACCCGCAACATGCACCTGCACCCGCTCAACCTGTGCATCGGCGAGGCCAGGGCGGCGGCCGGCCTCGGCGCGCTGATCTTCGAACATTCCGAGGTGCTGGATATCGTCCACGGCCCGCAGCCGGCGGTGATTACCCGCGAGGGAAGGATCGAGGCGCAGCAGATCCTGCTTGCCGGCGATGTCTACCACAAGCTCGAACGCAGGCAGCTCAAGGGGATGATCTTCCCGGCCATGGGCGGAATCGTTACCACCCGGCCGCTGGGCGAGCTGGCACGGGAGATCAACCCGCAGGGGCTGGCGGTCTACGATTGCCGCTTCGTCCTCGATTACTACCGCCCCACCGCCGACGGCCGCCTGCTGTTCGGTGGCGGCGCCAACTACTCGGGCCGCGACTCGCGGGACATCGCCGCCGAGCTGCGGCCATGCATCGAGCGCACCTTCCCGCGCCTGAAGGGCGTGGAGATCGAGTTCCAGTGGAGTTGCGCCATGGGCATCGTGATGAACCGGATCCCCCAGCTCGGCAAGCTCTCCGACAACGTCTGGTACTGCCAGGGCTACTCGGGGCATGGCGTGGCCACCAGCCACATCATGGGCGAGATCATGGCCAAGGCGATGAGCGGGAGCCTGGAGCAGTTCGACACCTTCGCCCGTTGCAAGCACCTCAGGGTGCCGCTGGGCGACCTCTTCGGCAATCCGATGCTGGCCGCCGGGATGTGGTACTACCAGCTCATGGAGAAGCTGCGCTGAAGCGCGAGGGATGGCGGGGTCCGCGGAAGGCCTAGTCGGCCTTCTTGCGGATCCAGTAGAGATAGGTGCCCGCCTCTTCCTGCTGCTCGACCAGCTCGTGGCCGAGAAACACGCAGAACTTGGGGATGTCGCGGCGGGTCGAGGGATCGGTGGCGATCACCTTGAGCAGGCCGCCGGGCGCCAGGTCGCGGACCTTGTTGTGCAGCATCATCACCGGCTCGGGACAGTTCAGGCCGGTGGCGTCGAGAATGGCGTCGACAGAATGGGTCATCGGGAAACTCCGCAACAGAATCCGCGCATTGTCGCGCATGCGGCGCGGCCGGTCACCTGTCCCCGGCCGGAATGCCGCCGCCCCTCAGCGTTCGAGGCGGCGTAGATGGCAGGTCACTTCCTCGCGGTCGTGATACAGCTGCTTGCAGCCGATCGCTACCTTCAGGCCGCGCGCGTCGAAGCTCTCGCGCAGGCGCTGGAGGATCTTGCGCACCTCGGCGTAGCGCTGCTTCATCGGCAGCTTGAGGTTGACCACCGCCTCGCGGCAAAGCCCTTCGCCGATCCAGGTCTCGATCAACGCACCGGTGCGTGCCGGCTTCTCGACGATGTCGCAGACCATCCAGTCGACCCGCTGGCGCGGGCGGTACTGGTAGCCGTCGACCTTCTGGTGGTCGACCAGCCCGGAATACATCAGGTTCTCCGCCATCGGCCCGTTGTCCACGGCGGTCACCCGCATCTCCCGGTTAACCAGTTGCCAGGTCCAGCCGCCCGGCGCCGCACCGAGGTCCACGGCGAGCATGTCCGGCGCCAGGCGCTTGTCCCATTCGCTGCGCGGGATGAACTGGTGCCAGGCTTCCTCCAGCTTCAGCGTCGAACGGCTCGGCGCCTCGCGGGGAAACTTCAGGCGCGGGATGCCCATCGGCCAGAGCGCGCTGTTGCGCGGCTCGGCGAGGCCGACGAAGACTTCCCGGCCGGAGCGGAAGGTCAGCAGCAGGCGCGGCAGCGCCGGGTCCTCCTGCAACCGCCCGGCCTTCACCAGCGCCGCGCGCAGCGGTTTCTCGAACTTGCGGCAGAAGGTCGACACCTCCTTGCCGGCATTGGTGTCCAGCACCTCCAGCCAGAGGCTGCCGCAAACCGGATAACTCGCCAGTTCCGCCAGCAGTACCTCGATGCGCTGGCTTTCCGGCAATTCGATGAAGCCGGGCCCGCGCGCCCACTGGCGCGGGAAGATCAAGTCGGCGAAACGCAGGCGGCGCATCAGGCGCTCGGCGCCGTCGGCGTCCTGGCAGACGAACTCGACGTGGGCGCTGGCCGGCTTGCTCTTGGCGTAGCCGGGAATCTCGAGAGTGGCTGCATGCTCGGCGATTTCGGCGCAGACTTCACCTTCGAAGCCTGGCCGGCAGTGCATCAACAGGGTATTCATGGGGTTGTCTCCTTGGCCGCGCACTATAGTGCCGGGCATGCCTCAAGGGAACTGCAGCGACCGTTCGTCGGTCCAGTGTATATGGCAGGAGCCCTCGAGCCGGTCTAGCTTGAAGGTTTCGAACAACGCTATCCCAAAGTCTGACTCTCGCCAGCGGCCGGTACCGATGGGATCGGGCCACCGCGCATTACCGAGGTAACGGCACCCTGGCGTCCGCGGACGCCGCGGGTCCCGGGCGAAGCCAGGCACTATCGGCTCGACGACGGGCCTGGCGTCAGGACGAGGCCAGGCCCGCCGCCCCCGGGCCCGCCGTGAGGAAATCAGAAATGCCTGCTTTGGACAGCCTGAAAACCCTTCGCAGTCTCGCTGTGGACGGCAAGACCTACCACTACTACAGCCTCCCGGAAGCCGCCCGGACCCTGGGCGATCTCGGCAAGCTGCCGATGTCGCTGAAGGTCCTGCTGGAAAACCTCCTGCGCTGGGAGGACGGCAGCACCGTCACCGGCGACGACCTCAAGGCCCTCGCCGGCTGGCTCAGGGAGCGCCGTTCCGACCGCGAGATCCAGTACCGCCCGGCGCGGGTCCTGATGCAGGACTTCACCGGGGTGCCCGCGGTGGTCGACCTGGCCGCCATGCGCGCGGCCATGGCCAAGGCCGGCGGCGACCCGCAGAAGATCAACCCGCTGTCGCCGGTGGACCTGGTCATCGACCACTCGGTGATGGTCGACAAGTTCGCCAGCGAATCGGCCTTCGAACAGAACGTCGAGATCGAGATGCAGCGCAACGGCGAACGCTACGCCTTCCTGCGCTGGGGCCAGAACGCCTTCGACAACTTCAGCGTGGTACCGCCGGGCACCGGCATCTGCCACCAGGTCAACCTGGAGTACCTGGGCCGCACGGTCTGGACCAAGGACGAGGATGGCAGGACCTACGCCTTCCCCGACACCCTGGTCGGCACCGACTCCCACACCACCATGATCAACGGCCTCGGCGTGCTCGGCTGGGGCGTCGGCGGCATCGAGGCGGAAGCCGCCATGCTCGGCCAGCCGGTATCGATGCTGATCCCCGAGGTCATCGGCTTCAAGCTCACCGGCAAGCTGCGCGAGGGCATCACCGCCACCGACCTGGTGCTGACCGTCACGCAGATGCTGCGCAAGAAGGGCGTGGTGGGGAAATTCGTCGAGTTCTACGGCGACGGCCTGGCCGACCTGCCCCTGGCGGACCGCGCCACCATCGCCAACATGGCCCCGGAATACGGCGCCACCTGCGGCTTCTTCCCGGTGGACGAGATCACCCTCGGCTACCTGCGCCTGTCCGGACGTCCGGAAAGCACGGTCAAGCTGGTCGAGGCCTACAGCAAGGAACAGGGCCTGTGGCGCGAGAAGGGCCACGAGCCGGTGTTCACCGACACCCTGCACCTGGACATGGGCGAAGTCGAGGCCAGCCTGGCCGGACCGAAGCGCCCGCAGGACCGCGTGGCCCTGCAGAACGTCGCCAGCGCCTTCAACGAGTTCCTCGGCCTGCAACTGCATCCCTCCAGCACCGAAGAAGGCCGCCTGCTCAGCGAGGGCGGCGGCGGCACCGCGGTCGGCGCCAACGCCGCCTTCGGCGAGATCGACTACCAGCACGACGGCCAGACCCACCGCCTGAAGAACGGCGCGGTGGTGATCGCCGCCATCACCTCCTGCACCAACACCTCCAACCCCAGCGTGATGATGGCCGCCGGCCTGCTGGCGAAGAAGGCGGTGGAAAAAGGCCTGCAACGCAAGCCCTGGGTGAAGAGTTCGCTGGCGCCGGGCTCCAAGGTGGTCACCGACTACTTCAAGGCCGCCGGCCTGACCCGCTACCTCGACGAACTCGGCTTCGACCTGGTCGGCTACGGCTGCACCACCTGCATCGGCAACTCCGGCCCGCTGCTGGAGCCGATCGAGAAAGCCATCCAGCAGGCCGACCTGACCGTCGCCTCGGTACTCTCCGGCAACCGCAACTTCGAAGGCCGCGTGCACCCGTTGGTGAAGACCAACTGGCTGGCCTCGCCGCCGCTGGTGGTGGCCTACGCCCTGGCCGGCAGCGTGCGGATCAACCTCAGCGAGGAACCGCTGGGCACCGGCAAGGACGGCCAGCCGGTCTACCTGAAGGACATCTGGCCGAGCCAGAAGGAAATCGCCGAGGCGATCCAGAAGGTCGACACCGAGATGTTCCACAAGGAGTACGCCGAGGTCTTCGCCGGCGACGAGAAATGGCAGGCGATCCAGGTGCCGCAGTCGGACACCTACGAGTGGCAGGCCGACTCCACCTACATCCAGCATCCACCCTTCTTCGAACACATCGCCGAGGCGCCGCCGGCCATCGCCGACGTCGAGCAGGCGCGGGTGCTGGCGGTGCTGGGCGACTCGGTGACCACCGACCACATCTCCCCTGCCGGCAACATCAAGGCCGACAGCCCGGCCGGCCGCTACCTGCGCGAGCACGGCGTGGAACCGAAGGACTTCAACTCCTACGGCTCCCGTCGCGGCAACCATGAGGTGATGATGCGCGGCACCTTCGCCAACATCCGCATCAAGAACGAGATGCTCGGCGGCGAGGAAGGCGGCAATACCCTGTACGTGCCCAGCGGCGAGAAACTGGCGATCTACGACGCGGCCATGCGTTACCAGGAGGACGGCACCCCGCTGGTGATCGTCGCCGGCAAGGAATACGGCACCGGCTCGTCGCGCGACTGGGCGGCCAAGGGCACCAACCTGCTGGGCGTGAAGGCGGTGATCGCGGAGAGCTTCGAGCGCATCCACCGCTCCAACCTGGTCGGCATGGGCGTGCTGCCGTTGCAGTTCGAGAACGGCCAGGACCGCAAGAGCCTGAAGCTGACCGGCAAGGAGGTGCTGAACATCCGCGGCCTCGGCGGCGAACTCAAGCCGCACATGCCGCTCAGCGTGGAAGTGACCCGCGAGGACAGCAGCCAGGACAGCTTCAAGGTCCTCTGCCGCATCGACACCCTCAACGAGGTCGAGTATTTCAAGGCCGGCGGCATCCTCCACTACGTGCTGCGCAGCATGCTCTGAGGCAGCGGCGGTACGCGCGGAGGGGTGGCTTCGGCCACCCCTTTTTCATTCCGGCGCCCGGGGCCGCGGGCGCTTCGCAGGGCGAACGACGCCCCGGCGTCATCCGCCGATACCCCGCAGGACCGGCGGATGGCCGCCTCGCACCAGTCCGCCCGCGCTACCCCCAACCCATGTGCGCCGCCGGGAACGACACGAAACCGTAACGCATTGACCTCCATCAGCGAATCCGCCATCTATCCGACCACGTGGTCGGTTCTCATGCTTTGGGTCAATAGCTATCTGTTTTTCCTCGTGAAAGCATTCACAAATCCCTCATGTGAAAGGCGTTTTCGCCGATGCAGAGGTAAATGCTTCACTTGTTTTGGAAGGCCCATGCGCAACAATCAGCCCATCACCCAGCACGAGCGCGTCTATCCGGCGGAACAACGCCTGATCACCACCACCAATCTCAAAGGCATCATCACCTACTGCAACGAAGCCTTCATCGACATCAGCGGCTTCAGCCGCGAGGAGCTGATGTCCGCGCCGCACAACCTGATCCGTCACCCCGACGTCCCGCCGGCGGTGTTCGCCCACATGTGGACCACCCTCAAAGCCGGCCGCCCGTGGATGGGGATCGTCAAGAACCGCTGCAAGAACGGCGACCACTACTGGGTCAGCGCCTATGTCACGCCGATCTACGACCAGGGCGCGGTGGTCGGCTACGAGTCGGTGCGGGTCAAGCCGACCGCCGAACAGATCCAGCGCGCCGAGGCCCTCTACCGTCGCCTCGGCGCCGGCAAGCCGGCGATCCCCCGGCGCGACCGCTGGCTGCCGGTACTGCTCGACTGGCTGCCGTTCATCCTGATCAGCCAGATCGGCTTCCTCATCGGTATCTGGCTGAACTCCTGGTGGGGCTTCATCCTCGCCGGCCTGCTCGCCGTTCCGCTCGGCCTGGCCGGACTGCGCTGGCAGAAGCGCGGGCTGAAGCGCCTGATGCGGCTCGCCGAACAGACCACCTCCGACCCGCTGATCGCGCAGATGTACACCGACAGCCGCGGCGAGCAGGCGCGCCTGGAAATGGCCATCCTCAGCCAGGACGCGCGCCTGAAGACCTGCCTGACACGCCTGCAGGACACCGCCGAATACCTCACCGAACAGGCGCGCCAGGCCGACACCCTGGCCCACCACAGCTCCGCCGGTCTGGAACAGCAGCGCGCAGAGACCGAACAGGTGGCCACCGCGGTCAACGAGATGGCCGCCACCACCCAGGAAGTGGCGAACAATGTCCAGTTGACCGCCGACGCGACACAGAAGGCCAACGAACTGACCTCGCGCGGCCGCGACATCGCCGCGGAGACGCGCAACGCCATCCAGCGCCTGTCGGAGTCGGTGGGCGAGACCGGGGCCGCGGTGAGTCGCCTGGCCCAGGACAGCAACGAGATCGGCGGCGTGGTCGATGTGATCAAGGGCATCGCCGACCAGACCAACCTGCTCGCCCTCAACGCCGCCATCGAGGCGGCGCGGGCCGGCGACCAGGGACGCGGCTTCGCCGTGGTGGCCGACGAAGTGCGCTCGCTGGCGCAACGCACCGCGGCCTCCACCGAGCAGATCCACCACCTGATCGCCAAGTTGCAGAACACCGCCAACGATGCGGTACATACCATGGAGAGCGGCCTGCAGCAGGCCGAAGCCGGGGTCCAGCGGGTGCTGGAAGCCGACAGCGCACTGGTCGGCATCAGCGAGGCGGTCAGCAACATCACCGAGATGACCACCCAGATCGCCGCTGCCGCGGAGGAACAGAGCGCGGTGGCCGAGGAAATCAACCGCAACATCAGCACCATCGCCGCCCTGGCCGAGCAGACCTCCGACGAGGCGCTGCGCACGGCGAAACTGAGCGAGGAACTGACCACCACCGCGCAGAGCCAGTATTCCCTGGTCGAGCGCTTCAACCGCTGAGATCAGGCCGCGGGGAGGAAGCTCCCCGCGCCTGCCGTCACTTGAAGTCCCATTGCATCTGCGCCGGGATGCTCACCGCGCTTGACGACTGCACGCAGACGTCGAGGTAGTCGGTGAAGCGCGGCGGCGCGGAGATCCCCTCCTCCAGCAGACGGCTGTTGTCGAACAGGTAGTTGAGGTCGGCAAAGCCGCTGTACAAGCGCAACGCGCGCAGGACCAGACGCGGATTGGCCGGGCCGATGCGCGACTCGAAGCTCTTCGCCAGTTCCTTGAGGTCGTCCACCTCCACCTTGCGGTAGCGCTCGCCTACTGGCGCCGCCCCGTTGGCGCGGGCGAAGGCCTCGTCGATCTCGCCGAAGGTGCAGGCCGCGCGATGGCCGGCGGAGATATGATAGAGGCTGTGCCCCAGGCACGGCTTCAGCGCCAGGCCGATCAGCGCCTCGGCGCAGTAGTCGACCGGAATCACGTCGATCTGCTCGTCCAGGCCGCAGGTGAAGCTTTCCAGGGCGAAGCCCATGCGGAAGACCCAGAAGATGCTGCCGGAGGCCTGGCAGCCAAGGGTACGGTGGCCCACCACGATGGATGGCCGCGCCACCACCAGGGGCAGGCCCGGCAGTTCCTCGCGCATGCGCCGCTCGATTTCCGCCTTGGACGCGGTGTAGTCCACCAGTTGCTGCTCCGCCGCCGGGAATTCCCAGGACTCGCTGATCGGCGACTCTCGCTGCGGTCCGCAGCACATCGCGGTACCGACGTGGAGGAAACGCTTCAGTCGCTTCGAACGGCTCAGCACGTCGGCGAAGGCGAAAGTGCCGTCGACGTTGACCGGCCAGATGGTCGGGTTCTTCGAGAACGACGCCACGGCGGCGCAATTGATCACCCGCTCCACCTGCATCAGGCGCGGCGTCTCGCGGGCCAGCCAGGAGGTGTCGAGGAAATCGCCGCAGAGGATCTGCTCCGCCCGCAGTGCCAGGCAGTCGGCTTCGTCGACGCCATGCATCAGCAGGTTGCCGCGCAGGCGTTCGAGCCCCTGCTGGCGGGATTCGGCGCGGACCAGGAAGGACAGGTTGGCGCCGTGCCCGGCGGCGATCAGCTGGGCGGCGACCGAACCGCCGAGAAAGCCGGTGGCCCCCGTCAGCAGGATGCGTTCGCGGGTATCGATAGCGGTGATCTGCTCACCGTCGGCATGCATGTTCATGTCTTCCCCCCTCAGAGAAGTCAGTCGCCCACGCCTCGATGCGAGGGTGGTTGCGCCGCAGCTTATGAGGGGATGCCTTAAGGAACCGTTAATGGCCCTGGAGCCCGCGAAGGAAGCCGGCCACCTCCCGCGCCGTTGCCGCCAGGTGCTGCTCGTGGGTCAGGCCGGAGGCCTTCAGCGGCTTGAGGTCGTGGTCCGCCGCGGCCAGCCAGTGCAGGCGGATCGTCGGCGCCAGCGCATAGCCCGCCACCGCCTCGCGGTTGCCCAGGGCGTCGCGCTCGCCCTGGACGATCAGGGTCGGCGTGCGCAGCCCGGCGAGGTGCGCGACCCGCGGCTTCTCCGGCTTGCCGGCGGCGTAGAACGGGTAGCCGAGGCAGACCAGGGCATCCGCGCCCAGCTCGTCGGCCAGCAGGCTGGCCATGCGCCCGCCCATCGACTTGCCGCCCAGGGCCAAGGGCCCGTCCAGGGTCTCGCGGACCTGCGCATGGACTCGCCGCCAGCAGTCGAGCAACTGCGCCTGCGGATTCGGCGGACGCTTGCGGCCGTCCTCGCGGCGCTGGGCCATGTAGGGAAACTCGAAGCGCGCGACGGCGATGCCCTGGGCGACGAGCAGTTCGGCGATGCGCTCCATGAACGGGCTGTCCATCGGCGCCCCGGCGCCATGGGCAAGAATCAGGGTGGCCGACAGCGAGCCGGCCGGGCGGTTCCATTTCAGCGACAACTTGCCACACCTCGTATGCAGTGGGGGTCGGGAAGCCAATTGATCCCGATCAATATTTCATAACGCCCCATTATCCATGCTTCCTCTCGCTAATTACGCCAATTAGACCAGCCCCAATGGGGGGACGCCCGGCATCCCAACTGCCGGAAAAAGCCATAGCGTATAACCGTGGATGGAAGCCCATAGCATGAGCACCACTAACCCAGAGTCCGCCTATAACTACAAGGTGGTCCGCCAATTCGCCATCATGACCGTGGTCTGGGGCATCGTCGGCATGACCGTCGGTGTCCTGATCGCCGCCCAGCTGGTATGGCCCGACCTGAACTTCGGCTTGCCGTGGACGAGCTTCGGCCGCCTGCGCCCGCTGCACACCAACGCGGTGATCTTCGCCTTCGGCGGTTGCGCACTGTTCGCCACCAGCTACTACGCGGTGCAGCGCACCTGCCAGGTGCGACTGTTCTCCGACACCCTCGCCTCCTTCACCTTCTGGGGCTGGCAACTGGTGATCCTGCTGGCCGCCATCAGCCTGCCGCTGGGCTACACCTCGTCCAAGGAGTACGCCGAGCTGGAATGGCCGATCGACATCCTGATCACGGTGGTCTGGGTCGCCTACGCGGTGGTGTTCTTCGGCACCCTGGTCAAGCGCAAGGTCAAGCACATCTATGTGGGCAACTGGTTCTTCGGCGGGTTCATCCTCACCGTCGCCATGCTCCACGTGGTGAACAACCTCGAGCTGCCGGTGACCTTCACCAAGTCCTACTCGCTGTACGCCGGCGCCACCGACGCCATGGTCCAGTGGTGGTACGGGCACAACGCCGTGGGCTTCTTCCTCACCGCCGGCTTCCTCGGCATGATGTACTACTTCGTGCCCAAGCAGGCCGAGCGTCCGGTCTACTCCTACCGCCTGTCCATCGTCCACTTCTGGGCGCTGATCGCGGTGTACATCTGGGCCGGCCCGCACCACCTGCACTACACCGCGCTGCCGGACTGGGCGCAGTCGCTGGGCATGGTGATGTCGCTGATCCTCCTGGCGCCGAGCTGGGGCGGCATGATCAACGGCATGATGACCCTCTCGGGCGCCTGGCATAAGCTGCGCAGCGACCCGATCCTGCGCTTCCTGGTGGTGTCCCTGGCGTTCTACGGCATGTCCACCTTCGAAGGCCCGATGATGGCGATCAAGACCGTCAACGCCCTCTCCCACTACACCGACTGGACCATCGGCCACGTACACGCCGGCGCCCTCGGCTGGGTCGCGATGGTTTCCATCGGCTCGCTCTACCACCTGATCCCGAAGGTCTTCGGCCGCGAGAAGATGTACAGCCTGGGCCTGATCAACGCGCACTTCTGGCTGGCCACCATCGGTACCGTGCTTTACATCGCCTCGATGTGGGTCAACGGCATCACCCAGGGCCTGATGTGGCGCGCGGTCAACGAGGACGGCACCCTGACCTACTCCTTCGTCGAAGCGCTGGCCGCCGGCCACCCCGGCTTCATCGTGCGCATGCTCGGCGGTTTCATCTTCCTGCTCGGCATGTTCCTGATGGCCTACAACACCTGGCGCACCGTCAGTGCCGCCAAGCCGGCCGAATACGAAGCCGCCGCACAGATCGCCTGAGGAGCCGAGCATGAAACACGAAATACTCGAGAAGAACGTCGGCCTGCTGGCGCTATGCATGGCCGTGGCCGTGAGCATCGGCGGCCTGACCCAGATCGTGCCGCTGTTCTTCCAGGACGTGACCAACACCCCGGTCGAAGGCATGAAGCCCTATACCGCGCTGCAACTGGAAGGCCGCGACATCTATATCCGCGAAGGCTGCGTCGGCTGCCACTCGCAGATGATCCGTCCGTTCCGCGCCGAAACCGAACGCTACGGCCACTACTCGGTGGCCGGCGAGAGCGTCTGGGACCACCCCTTCCTGTGGGGTTCCAAGCGTACCGGTCCGGACCTGGCCCGCGTCGGTAGCCGCTACTCCGACGACTGGCACCGCGCACACCTGTTCAACCCGCGCAACGTGGTGCCCGAGTCGAAGATGCCGGCCTACCCGTGGCTGGTGGAGAACAAGCTCGACGGCAAGGACATCGAGAAGAAGCTCGAAGTGATGCGCACCCTCGGCGTGCCCTATACCGACGAAGACATCAAGGGCGCCAAGGACTCGCTGAAAGGCAAGACCGAAATGGATGCCGTGGTCGCCTACCTGCAGGTGCTCGGCACCTCGATCAAGAACAAACGGTGACGGCAATGGATATCGGGACGCTGCGAGGACTCGGCACGCTGCTGATCATGGTCGCCTTCATCGGTCTGGTGATCTGGGCCTACAGCGGCAAACGCAAGAAGAGCTTTGACGAAGCGACGATGCTGCCCTTCGCAGACGATCCCGAAGCCAAAAAGCACGTCGAGCAAGCTTCTAGGAGTAACAAAGAATGACCACCTTCTGGAGTCTGTACATCACAGCTCTTACCGTCGGTACCTTGATCGCCCTGCTCTGGCTGGTCTTCGCCACCCGCAAGGGCGAGGCCAAGGGTACTACCGAAAAGACCATGGGCCACTCCTACGACGGCATCGAGGAGTACGACAACCCGCTGCCGAAGTGGTGGTTCATGCTGTACATCGGCACTATCGTCTTCTCCGTCGGCTACCTGGTCCTGTACCCGGGCCTGGGTAACTGGAAAGGCGTGCTGCCGGGCTACGAGGGCGGCTGGACCCAGGACAAGCAGTGGGAACGCGAGATGAACATCGCCCAGGAGAAGTACGGGCCGATCTTCGCCAAGTACGCCGCCATGCCCATCGAGGAAGTGGCCAAGGACGAGCACGCCATGAAGATGGGCAGCCGCATGTTCGCCACCTACTGCTCGATCTGCCACGGTTCCGACGCCAAGGGCGCCCTCGGCTTCCCCAACCTGGCCGACAACGAGTGGCGCTGGGGCGGTGACCCGCAGAGCATCGAGACCACCATCCTCGGCGGTCGCCACGCGATCATGGCGGCCTGGGGCGACATCCTCGGCGAAGACGGGGTGAAGAACGTCGCCGCCTACGTCCGCACCGAACTCGCCGGGCTGAAGCTGCCGGAAGGCACCAAGGCCGACGTCGAGGCCGGCAAGCAGATCTTCTCGGTCAACTGCGTCGCCTGCCACGGCCCGGAAGGCAAGGGTACCGCCCTGGTCGGCGCGCCGAACCTGACCAACCCCGGCGCGTTCATCTACGGCTCCAGCTACGCCCAGCTCCAACAAACCATCCGCCATGGCCGCCAGGGCCAGATGCCGGCCCAAGAGCCCTACCTGGGCAAGGAAAAGGTGCACATCCTGGCCGCCTACATCTACAACCTGTCGCACAACCAGGGCAGCAACTGACCCCTCCCCCCACCCGCGCCCTCCCGGGCGCGGGTCCTTCCCCCGGTCTCAGACCTTAGTCCCAGGCGGCGCGACGAAGTGTCGCACCAGCGGACGCCTTTCCTACCCTTCCTTTTCAATCGCGTCTAAGCTGCTCTGCATTCGTCCCTCTCCGGCAGAGCGACGGGACACCTAACTTCACCGGCCGAACCCACTCGCCCGGATAGCGCCAAAAAGCCATACGGCCGCCTTGGAAAGCGCTCTGAAGCAGGCATCAAACTGGCGTCGCCCCTGGCCTGGCGCGTTGCAATGCCCACCCGCTTTCTCCATACTTGCCGCCGATTTTTTGTCCCTAAAAAAGTCCATTAACCGTGGAACCCCTAGCATGAGCACAGCAATCAGTCAGACTGCTTATAACTATAAGGTGGTCCGCCAGTTCGCCGTTATGACGGTGGTCTGGGGGGTCATTGGAATGGGTCTCGGTGTCCTGATCGCCGCCCAACTGGTATGGCCCGAATTGAACTTCGACCTGCCGTGGACGAGCTTCGGCCGCCTTCGCCCCCTGCACACCAACGCGGTGATCTTCGCCTTCGGTGGGTGCGCCCTCTTCGCCACCTCGTACTACGTGGTGCAACGTACCTCGCAAGCCCGACTGATTTCAGACACGCTGGCGGCCTTCACCTTCTGGGGTTGGCAGGCCGTGATCGTGGGCGCCGTGCTGACCCTGCCGCAGGGTTTCACCACCTCCAAGGAATACGCCGAACTGGAATGGCCGCTGGCCATCCTCCTGGCGATCGTCTGGATCACCTACGCGATCGTGTTCTTCGGCACCATCGTCAAGCGCAAGGTCAAGCACATCTATGTGGGCAACTGGTTCTACGGTGCCTTCATCCTGGTGACGGCGATGCTGCATATCGTCAACCACATGTCGCTGCCGGTGAGCTGGTTCAAGTCCTACTCCGCCTACTCCGGCGCCACCGATGCGATGGTCCAGTGGTGGTACGGGCACAACGCCGTGGGCTTCTTCCTGACCACCGGCTTCCTCGGCATGATGTACTACTTCGTGCCCAAGCAGGCCGAGCGTCCGGTCTATTCCTATCGCCTGTCCATCGTCCACTTCTGGGCGCTGATCTCCCTGTACATCTGGGCCGGCCCGCACCACCTGCACTACACCGCGCTGCCGGACTGGGCGCAGTCGCTGGGCATGGTGATGTCGCTGATCCTCCTGGCACCGAGCTGGGGCGGCATGATCAACGGCATGATGACCCTCTCCGGCGCCTGGCATAAGCTGCGCACCGACCCGATCCTGCGCTTCCTGGTGGTATCCCTGGCCTTCTACGGCATGTCCACCTTCGAAGGCCCGATGATGGCGATCAAGACCGTCAACGCCCTCTCCCACTACACCGACTGGACCATCGGCCACGTGCACGCCGGCGCCCTCGGCTGGGTGGCGATGATCTCCATCGGCTCGCTCTACCACCTGATCCCGAAAGTCTTCGGCCGTCCGCAGATGCACAGCATCGGTCTGATCAACGCGCACTTCTGGCTGGCCACCATCGGTACCGTGCTGTACATCGCCTCGATGTGGGTCAACGGCATCACCCAGGGCCTGATGTGGCGCGCGGTCAACGAGGACGGCACCCTGACCTACTCCTTCGTTGAAGCACTGGTCGCAAGCCACCCGGGCTTCATCGTGCGCATGATCGGCGGTGGTTTCTTCCTCACCGGCATGCTGCTGATGGCCTACAACACCTGGCGCACCGTGCGTGCTGCCAAGCCGGCCGAATACGAAGCCGCCGCGCAGATCGCCTGAGGAGCCCGACGTAAATGAAGAACCACGAAATACTCGAGAAGAACGTCGGCCTGCTGGCCATCTTCATGGTGATCGCCGTCAGCATCGGCGGCCTGACCCAGATCGTTCCGCTGTTCTTCCAGGACGTGACCAATACCCCGGTCGAAGGCATGAAGCCGCGTACCGCCCTGGAACTGGAAGGTCGCGACATCTACATCCGCGAAGGCTGCGTCGGCTGCCACTCGCAGATGGTCCGTCCGTTCCGTGCCGAGACCGAACGCTACGGCCATTACTCGGTCGCCGGTGAAAGCGTCTGGGACCACCCGTTCCTGTGGGGTTCCAAGCGTACCGGCCCGGACCTGGCCCGCGTCGGCGGCCGTTACTCCGACGACTGGCACCGCGCGCACCTGTACAACCCGCGCAACGTGGTGCCCGAGTCGAAGATGCCTGCCTACCCGTGGCTGGTAGAGAACAAGCTTGATGGCAAGGACACCGCCACCAAGATGGAAGTCCTGCGCAAGCTGGGCGTGCCTTACACCGACGAGGACATCGCCGGTGCACGTGAAGCCGTGAAGGGCAAGACCGAGATGGACGCCCTGGTGGCGTTCCTTCAAGGCCTGGGAACCTCTATCAAGAGCAAACGGTGAGTGTGATGGATATCGGGACTCTGCGTGGACTGGGCACCGTGGTGATCATGGTCGCCTTCATCGGTCTGGTGATCTGGGCCTACAGCGGCAAACGCAAGAAGAGCTTCGACGAAGCGACGATGCTGCCCTTCGCAGACGATCCCGAAGCCAAAAAGCACGTCGAGCAAGCTTCTAGGAGTAACAAAGAATGACGACCTTCTGGAGTCTGTACATTACAGCTCTCACCCTCGGCACCCTGCTGGCGCTGACCTGGCTGATCTTCGCCACCCGCAAGGGCCAGCGCAGCAGCACCACCGACGAGACCGTGGGCCACTCCTACGACGGCATCGAGGAGTACGACAACCCGCTGCCGAAGTGGTGGTTCATGCTGTTCGTCGGCACCCTGGTGTTCGCCGTGGGGTACCTGGCCCTGTACCCGGGCCTGGGCACCTGGAAAGGCCTGATGCCGGGCTACCAGTCCGCCGACGAATTCGCCGACAAGGAAAAAGGCTGGACCGGCGTCCACCAGTGGGAAAAGGAAATGGCCAAGGCCGACGAGAAATACGGCCCGATCTTCGCCAAGTTCGCCGCGATGCCCATCGAGGAAGTCGCCAAGGATCCGCAGGCGGTGAAAATGGGCGGTCGCCTGTTCGCCTCCAACTGCTCGATCTGCCACGGCTCCGACGCCAAGGGCGCCTACGGCTTCCCCAACCTGACCGACGCCGACTGGCGCTGGGGCGGCGAGCCGGAAACCATCAAGACCACCATCATGGCTGGCCGCCACGCCGCCATGCCGGCCTGGGGTGAAGTGATCGGCGAGGAAGGCGTGAAGAACGTCGCCGCTTTCGTCCTCACCCAGATGGATGGCCGTAAGCTGCCGGAAGGCGCCAAGGCAGACATCGAGGCCGGCAAGCAGGTCTTCGCTACCACCTGCGTCGCCTGCCACGGTCCGGAAGGCAAGGGCACCCCGGCGATGGGCGCTCCCGATCTGACCCACCCCGGCGCGTTCATCTACGGCTCCAGCTTCGCGCAACTGCAGCAGACCATCCGCTACGGTCGCCAGGGTGTGATGCCGGCGCAACAGGAACACCTGGGCAACGACAAGGTGCACCTGCTGGCCGCCTACGTATACAGCCTGTCGCACGGCGAGAAGAGCGCCGAATAAGCGCTCCCTCCCCCACGACCCAGACGGCGCCGGCAACCCCGGCGCCGTTTTATTTTGTGCAAAAGAAAAGCGCGAATGGGACAATACGCGACCAAAAGTCGCACAGTTACCGCAAAAAGCCTGATAGATCAGGCGTATAATCAGTAGGCGTGCAACTATTTTCTGACCCTGTCGGCATGTACCGGCCGGGCGCCCCCCACTGCCGTGGTACGCACTGATGAGCAAACAGATTCCCGTTCAAGACGTCACCCCGCCTGCCAAGGGCGACACCAATAACAACGATCTCTACGCCAAGCGCGAGAAGATCTACACCCGGGCCTTCACCGGTATCTTCCGCCGACTGCGCATGGTGGGCGGTGCGGCGCTCTTCCTCCTCTACTTCGGTACCGTCTGGCTCAACTGGAGCGGCCGCCAGGCCGTCTGGTGGGACCTACCCGAGCGCAAGTTCTACATCTTCGGCGCCACCTTCTGGCCGCAGGACTTCATGCTGCTTTCCTGGCTGCTGATCGTCTGCGCCTTCGGCCTGTTCTTCATCACCGTGTTCGCCGGTCGCGTCTGGTGTGGCTATACCTGCCCGCAGAGCGTGTGGACCTGGATCTACATGTGGTGCGAGAAGGTCACCGAAGGCGACCGCAACCAGCGCATCAAGCTGGACAAGGCTCCGATGAGCGGCAACAAGCTGCTGCGCAAGACCGCCAAGCACAGCCTGTGGCTGCTGATCGGCCTGGTCACCGGCCTGACCTTCGTCGGCTACTTCTCGCCGATCCGCGAGCTGATTCCCGAGCTGCTCACCGGCCAGGCCGACGGCTGGGCCTACTTCTGGGTCGGCTTCTTCACCCTGGCCACCTACGGCAACGCCGGCTGGCTGCGCGAGCAGGTGTGCATCTACATGTGCCCCTACGCGCGCTTCCAGAGCGTGATGTTCGACAAGGACACCCTGATCGTCTCCTACGATCCGCGTCGCGGCGAGAAGCGCGGCCCGCGCAAGAAGTCCCTCGACTACAAGGCCCAGGGCCTGGGCGACTGCATCGACTGCACGATGTGCGTGCAGGTCTGCCCGACCGGCATCGACATCCGCGACGGCCTGCAGATCGAGTGCATCGGCTGCGCCGCGTGCATCGACGCCTGCGACAGCATCATGGAGAAGATGAACTACCCGAAAGGGCTGATCAGCTACACCACCGAGCACAACCTCAACGGCCAGAAGACCCACCTGGCCCGGCCGCGCCTGATCGGCTACGCCATCGCACTGGTGCTGATGATTTCCGCCCTGATCACCGCGGTGGTCCTGCGCCCGCTGGTCGGCTTCGACGTCAGCAAGGACCGCGTGCTCTACCGCGAGAACGAACTCGGCCGCATCGAGAACGTGTACAGCCTGAAGATCATGAACAAGGATCAGCAGGACCACACCTACATCCTCGGCGCCAAGGGCCTCGAAGGCCTGACCCTGGAAGGCCGGCGCGAGCTGAAGGTGGCGGCGGGCGACATCCTCAACCTGCCGATGGAACTGTCCATCGAGCCGGAGAAGCTGCCTTCGACCACCAACGAGATCGTCTTCACCATCGAGTCGGCCGACGACCCGAGCATCCATAAAGAAGCGAAGAGTCGCTTCATTGGCCCACGCACCCGTTGAGTAACTTGAGCATGCAGTCCGAGACCCACCCTCAACCCTGGTACAAACACTTCTGGGCCTGGTTCATCGTGGCCCTCCTGGCGACCTCGGTGGTGCTCGGGCTGAGCCTGGTCACCATCGCGGTGCGCAACCAGGACACCCTGGTCACCGACAACTACTACGAGGCCGGCAAGGGCATCAACCGCTCCCTGGAACGCGAGAACCTGGCCGTACGCCTGCAAGTCCACGCCAAGGTCAAGGTCGACGACCTGACCGGCGAAGTCGAAGTGCGCCTGACCGGCAACAGCCGTCCGGATCAGCTCACCCTCAACCTGATCTCGCCGACCCAGCCGGAGAAGGACCGCCGCGTGGAGCTGCTGCGCAGCAACTCCGACCGCGAGCGCTACGTCGGGCAACTGACCGACGCCGTCGAGGGCCGTCGCTTCGTCGAACTGCTCGGCCAGGAAGGCAGCGGCCAGTGGCGCCTGTTCGAGGAAGAGGTGGTATCGCCGACCGTGGTCATGGAGCTGGGTGACGAACCGCTCCAGGGAGCAGAAGCGAAGCGCCCATGAGCGCCCCCCTGCCCTGCTACCACTGCGGCTTGCCGGTCCCCGCCGGCAGCCGCTTCGAGGCCCGCGTGCTCGGCGAGACGCGGGCCATGTGCTGTCCGGGCTGCCAGGCGGTGGCCGAGGCCATCGTCGCCGGCGGCCTGGAAAGCTACTACCGGCACCGCAGCGAAAACGCCGCCAATCCCGAAGCCTTGCCCAAGGCGCTCAGCGAAGAGTTGCAGCTCTACGACCGCCCGGACGTACAGCGCGGCTTCGTCCGCCATGAGGGCGAGCTGGCGGAAACCAGCCTGATGATCGAAGGCATCAGTTGCGCCGCCTGCGGCTGGCTGATCGAGAAGCACCTGCGCCAGTTGCCTGGCGTGGCCGAGGCGCGGCTCAACCTGTCCAACCATCGCCTGCACGTGCGCTGGCAGGACAGCCAGTTGCCGCTCAGCCAGTTGCTTGGCGAACTGCGCCAGATCGGCTATGCCGGCCATCCCTACCAACCCGACCGCGCCACCGAGCGCCTGGCCATGGAGAACCGTCACGCCCTGCGCCAGCTCGGTGTCGCCGGGCTGCTGTGGATCCAGGTGATGATGGCGGTAATGGCGACCTGGCCGGAATTCAACCTCGACCTTTCCGCCGGCATGGACCGCATCCTGCGCTGGGTCAGCCTGATCCTCACCACGCCGATCGTCTTCTACTGCTGCGGCCAGTTCTTCCGTGGCGCCCTGCGCGACCTGCGCACCCGCCACCTGACCATGGACGTCTCGGTGTCGCTGGCGATCGGCGGCGCCTACGTCGCCGGCATCTGGTCGACGATCACCGGCCAGGGCGAGCTGTATTTCGACGCGGTCGGCATGTTCGCCCTGTTCCTCCTCGCCGGCCGCTACCTCGAACGCCGCGCGCGGGAGCGCACCGCCGCCTCCACCGCGCAACTGGTCAACCTGCTGCCGGCGTCCTGCCTGCGCCTGGACGCCGCCAACCAGGGCGAGCGCATCCTGCTCAGCGAACTGCGCGTCGGCGACCGCGTACTGGTACCGCCAGGCGCCGTGCTGCCGGCCGACGGAGTGATCCTCGACGGCCAGTCCAGCGTCGACGAGTCGCTGCTCACCGGCGAGTACCTGCCCCATCCACGCCAGGCCGGCGACGCCGTCACCGGCGGTACCCTGAACGTCGAGGGGCCGCTGACCGTCGAGGTCGGCGCCCTTGGCGACGACAGCCGCCTGTCGGCCATCGTCCGCCTGCTGGAACGCGCCCAGGCGGACAAGCCGCGCCTGGCGGAACTGGCCGACAAGGTGGCGCAGTGGTTCCTGCTCATCGTCCTGCTGGTCGCCGCAGCGGTCGGCGCGCTGTGGTGGCAGGTCGACCACCAGCGCGCCTTCTGGGTGGTGCTGTCGCTGCTGGTCGCCACCTGCCCCTGCGCCCTGTCGCTGGCCACGCCCACCGCGCTCACCGCGGCCACCGGCAGCCTGCACAAGCTCGGCCTGCTGATCACGCGCGGGCACGTGCTGGAAGGGCTGAACCACATCGACACGGTAATCTTCGACAAGACCGGCACCCTCACCGAAGGCCGCCTGACGCTCAAGCAGGTGCTACCCCTGCGCGATCTCGACGCGGATCGCTGCCTGGCCCTCGCCGCCGCCCTCGAGAACCGTTCCGAACACCCCATCGCCCGCGCCTTCGGCCGTGCGCCGGAGGCCGCCGACAGCGTCGCAAGCCATCCGGGACTGGGCCTCGAAGGCCTGGTGGAAGGCCGCCGCCTGCGCATCGGCCAGGCCGCCTTCGTCAGCAACCTGGGCGGCAGCGCCACGCCCGCGATGCCCGGCGACTCCGGACAGTGGCTGCTGCTCGGCGACGAGCAGGGACCGCTGGCCTGGTTCGGTCTCGACGACCGCCTGCGCAGCGACGCCCCCGCCCTGCTCGCCGCCTGCAAGGCGCGCGGCTGGCGCACCCTCCTGCTATCCGGTGACGCCTCGCCGATGGTCGCCAGCGTCGCTGCCGAACTGGGCATCGACGAAGCCCGCGGCGGCCTGACCCCGGACGACAAGCTGGCCATGCTCGAACGCCTGCACGGCGAGGGCCGCCGGGTGCTGATGCTCGGCGACGGAGTCAACGACGTACCGGTGCTCGCCGGTGCCGACATCAGCGTCGCCATGGGCAGCGCCACCGACCTGGCCAAGACCAGCGCCGACGCGGTGCTCCTGTCTAACCGCCTGGACAGCCTGGTGCAGGCTTTCCGGCTGGCGCGCCGCACCCGCCATATCATCATCGAGAACCTGGCCTGGGCCAGCCTGTACAATGGCCTGGTCCTGCCCTTCGCCGCGCTCGGCTGGATCACCCCGGGCTGGGCGGCGATCGGCATGTCGGTCAGTTCGCTGCTGGTGGTGGTCAACGCCCTGCGGCTGACCCGAATCCCTTCGCCGAGGTCCGTATGGCCGCGCTCTACATCCTGATCCCCGTCGCGATCGTCATCGTCGCCATCGCCATCTACGTGTTCTTCTGGGCGGTGGACAGCGGCCAGTACGACGATCTCGACGGCCCCGCCCACAGCATTCTCTTCGACGACGAAGACCCGAAGCACCAGGCCGGCGTCGACGAAGCGGAGAAGCCGTCGAAACCCGAGGACCGACCGCGTGGCTGAACTGGCGCCGCTGCTGGTTTCCGCGCTGATCCTCGGCCTGCTCGGGGGAGGCCACTGCCTGGGCATGTGCGGCGGCCTGATGGGCGCCCTGACCCTGGCTATTCCCGCCGAACAGCGCGGCCGTCGTCTGCGCCTGCTGCTGGCCTACAACCTCGGCCGCATCCTCAGCTACGCCTGCGCCGGCCTGCTGCTCGGCCTGGCCGGCTGGGCAGTGGCGCGCACCCCGTTGGCCGGCGCGCTGCGGGTGGTCGCCGGGCTGCTGCTGATCGCCATGGGACTCTACCTGGCCGGCTGGTGGAGCGGCCTGACCCGCGTCGAGGCGCTCGGTCGCGGCCTCTGGCGCCACCTGGAACCCTTCGCCCGGCGCCTGCTGCCGGTCTCCAGCCTGCCACGGGCCCTGCTGCTCGGAGCGATCTGGGGCTGGCTGCCCTGCGGGCTGGTCTACAGCACCCTGCTCTGGGCCACCAGCCAGGGATCGGCACTGGACAGCGCGCTGCTGATGCTGGCGTTCGGCCTCGGCACCTGGCCGGTTCTGCTGGCCACCGGCGTGGCCGCCGAACGGGTGACCGCCCTGCTGCGCCGTCGCGGCGTACGCATCGTGGGCGGCCTGATGGTCATCCTCTTCGGCCTCTGGACCCTCCCAGGACCGCACCAGGCCTGGCTGATGGGGCATTGACGGACGCCCGTCCCAACATCGGGCGACACATCCTGTATACATTCACCCGCTTGATACAAATCAACAGGCCTTCCCGGCGCAATCCCTAGACTTCCCGACTAAAGCTCGCCAACTGGGGATCTCTGGCATGCTCGACACCATTCGCTGGGACGCTGACCTGATTCGGCGCTACGACCTTTCCGGCCCGCGTTACACCTCCTATCCGACCGCCGTGCAGTTCCACGAAGGCATCGGCCCGTTCGACCAGTTGCACGCCCTGCGCGACAGCCGGAAGGCCGGACACCCCCTGTCGCTCTACGTGCACATCCCGTTCTGCGCCAACATCTGCTACTACTGCGCCTGCAACAAGGTGATCACCAAGGATCGCGGGCGCAGCGCGCCGTACCTTGCGCGCCTGGTCCGCGAGATCGAGATCGTCAGCCGCCACCTCTCCCGCGAGCAGGTGGTCGAGCAACTGCACTTCGGTGGCGGAACCCCGACCTTCCTCAGTCCCGGCCAGTTGCGCGAACTCATGTCGCAATTGCGCACCCACCTCAACCTGCTGGACGACGATTCGGGCGACTACGGCATCGAGATCGACCCGCGCGAGGCCGACTGGTCGACCATGGGCCTGCTCCGCGAACTCGGTTTCAACCGCGTCAGCCTCGGCGTACAGGACTTCGACATGGAGGTGCAGAAGGCGGTCAACCGCATGCAAACCCCGGAGGAGACCCGTACCATCGTCGAGGCCGCGCGCACCCTGCAGTACCGCTCGATCAACCTCGACCTGATCTACGGACTGCCGAAACAGACGCCGGACAGCTTCGCCCGCACGGTCGACGAAGTGATCGCGCTACAGCCGGATCGCCTCTCGGTGTTCAACTACGCCCACCTGCCCGAGCGTTTCATGCCGCAGCGGCGGATCAACGCCGACGACCTGCCGAGCCCGGGCCAGAAGCTGGAAATGCTCCAGCGCACCACCGAGCAACTCGCCGCGGCGGGCTACCGCTATATCGGCATGGATCACTTCGCCCTGCCCGACGACGAGCTGGCCAGCGCCCAGGAAGACGGCACCCTGCAACGCAATTTCCAGGGCTACACCACGCACGGGCACTGTGACCTGGTAGGTCTCGGGGTCTCGGCGATCAGCCAGATCGGCGACCTCTACAGCCAGAACAGCAGCGACATCAACGACTACCAGACCAGCCTCGACAACGGCCAGTTGGCGATCCGTCGCGGCCTGCACTGCAACAGCGACGACCGGGTGCGGCGCGCGGTGATCCAGCAACTGATCTGCCACTTCGAACTGGCCTTCGAGGATATCGAGACAGAGTTCGGCATCGACTTCCGCAGTTACTTCGCCGAGCTGTGGCCCGATCTCGAACGCTTCGCCGCCGACGGCCTGATCCGCCTGGACGCCAAGGGCATCGACATCACGTCTTCCGGACGTCTGCTGGTGCGTTCGATCTGCATGCTGTTCGACCGCTACCTGCCCAGCCTCAACCGGCAGCGCTTCTCCCGGGTGATCTGAAAGCGCACCGCCCTGCCCGCACGACAGGGCGGTGAATCCCCGCCCCTTCTACCGGCTGCCCATGACCTTCATGATCAGCGCCGGGTCGCTGATGCCCATCTCCTTGATGGCCGATGCCATCGCTGCCGTCGCCGTCTGCAGGGCGGAGTTGAGTTGTTGCAGCTCCTTCTGCAACTCAGGCACGCGAGCCTCCTTCGCCCCCGGATCGGACGACCTCATGGCCTCCTGCAGCTCCCTGAGCTTCTCTTCGATCTTCTTCTTCAACTCGCGGATCATCTTCACCATCGGCCGCAACTCCTGCGGGATATCCTCGTCCTCCTCCTCCACCGGCACCCCCATGGTAGCGGCCAGCTCGCGCCCTGCCTGGGAAAGCTGTACATGCTGATCGGCGGCGTCGGTGCCGGCGGCCGGGTCTTCCGCCTGCTCGGCGGTGCCGGTCCGCGCGGCCTTGGCGTCCGCGGCGGCGCGCGATGAGGGCGGCACCTGGGTGGTGATCCAGCCACTGAGGGTCAACATTCCAGTCACTCCGGGAAAAATGGAATTCTTCCATTGGATCGGCCCACGCGTCGCGAACTTGAGCCCCCTTTTCGTCGCCCCTTGACAGGGTGCGACAGGTAGTCGCAGTTGTTTGACGCAAGTCACTGATTGGAAACGCCATCGGCCTGTCAGAAATGGTCGTTGCCAGACCTATGGCTGGCACCCGCATCGCGGCTGCGTTACCCTTACTCCTGTTGTGCCTTTAACCTAGCAAGGACCCCTCAATGGCCGAAACCATCAAGGTGCGCGCACTGCCCCAAGCACACTGCAAGGATTGCAGTCTGGCCCCGCTGTGCCTCCCCCTGTCGCTGACCGTGGAAGACATGGATTCGCTGGACGAGATCGTCAAGCGCGGTCGTCCCCTGAAGAAAGGCGAATTCCTGTTCCGCCAGGGTGATCCTTTCGGCTCGGTCTTTGCCGTGCGCTCCGGCGCCCTGAAAACCTTCAGCATCACCGATGCCGGCGAAGAGCAGATCACCGGCTTCCACCTGCCCAGCGAGCTGGTCGGCCTGTCCGGGATGGATACCGAGACCTATCCGGTATCCGCCCAGGCCCTGGAAACCACCTCGGTCTGCGAGATTCCCTTCGAGCGCCTGGACGAACTGTCCGAGCAGCTGCCGCAGCTGCGCCGTCAACTGATGCGTCTGATGAGCCGGGAAATCCGCGATGACCAGCAGATGATGCTGCTGCTGTCGAAGAAGACTGCCGACGAGCGCATCGCCACCTTCCTGGTCAACCTGTCGGCGCGCTTCCGTGCCCGTGGCTTCTCCGCCCAGCAGTTCCGCCTGGCCATGTCGCGCAACGAGATCGGCAACTATCTCGGCCTGGCCGTGGAAACCGTGTCGCGGGTCTTCACCCGCTTCCAGCAGAACGGCCTGATCAGCGCGGAAGGCAAGGAAGTGCACATCCTCGACTCCATCGAGCTGTGCGCCCTCGCCGGCGGCCAGCTGGAAGGCTGAAGCGCCTGCGAACCGCCAACGGGCCCGCCTCAGCGCGGGCCCGTTGTATGATGGGCCCCGAAAAACGCCCAGCCCAGGATCTTCCATGATTTTCGACGAGTTCACCCTCAAGTCGCAGATCCGCGCCGTGCCGGACTTTCCCAAGCCCGGCGTGGTGTTCCGCGACATCACCCCGCTGTTCCAGTCGCCACGCGCGCTGCGCATGACCGTGGACAGCTTCGTCCAGCGCTACATCGAGGCCGATTTCAGCCACATCGGCGCCATGGATGCCCGCGGCTTCCTCATCGGCTCGGCGGTGGCCTATGCGCTGAACAAGCCGCTGGTCCTGTTCCGCAAGCAGGGCAAGCTACCCGCCGACGTACTCGCCGAGGGCTACCAGACCGAATACGGCGAGGCCTTCCTCGAAGTACATGCCGACAGCCTCTGCGAAGGCGACAGCGTACTGATCTTCGACGACCTCATCGCCACCGGCGGGACCCTGCTGGCGGCCGCGAGCCTGGTACGACGCCTCGGGGCCAGGGTCTTCGAGGCCGCGGCGATCATCGACCTGCCGGAACTCGGCGGCTCCACTCGCCTGCAGGACGCCGGCATCTCCACCTTCAGTCTCACCGCGTTCGCTCTCGACGAGCGTTGATACGCCGGGGGGCGCCCTGGCGCCCCGCGCTCGCTCCTTGCGCCCCATCTTCCGTCTGGTCGAGCCGACCTGGCCATTAATGACTTCGAAATGGCCAGGAATGACCTCCCGCTGTTGGACAATCCTGCAATAATTACATCAGCTAATGACACATTCAGAGGTGTTATAGCGAACTCGCCATAGGGAACCCGAGGAAACCTGTGCGTTTCCCCTCCCCAGAACAACAAAAGGAGTTAGCCATGACTGCCACTGGCACCGCCTCCCCGGTTCGCGCCAATTTCCCCGTGCGGCGGATGGATTTCAGCTTCAGCGAAACCCCGAAGTACTGGTGGGACGGCCAACCCTTCATGACCCAGTTCATGAACAACCTGTCCTCGCTCTTCCCCTACGGCGAAAAATTCTTCGTCGATAGCGTACGCGCGGTGCGCGACCGCCTGGAGGATCCGCAACTGAAGAAGGACGTCAGTGCCTTTATCGGCCAGGAGGCGATGCACTCGAAGGAGCATGCCGCCTACAACGAATATGCCGAGGAGCACGGGGTCGACCTGGAGTGCCTCGAACTGCGGATCAAGGTCCTGCTGGAAAACGTCAGCAAGGTCACCACCAGGAAACACCAGTTGGCGATCACCTGCGCCCTCGAGCATTTCACCGCGACCATGGCCGCGCAGCTGCTCAAGCGCGAAGACCTGACCATCCAGATGCAGTCGCCGAAGATGTACAAGCTGTGGATGTGGCATGCCATCGAGGAGAACGAACACAAGAACGTCGCCTACGATGTGTACCAGAAAGTCTACGGCGGCTACTTCACCCGGGTTCTGGTGATGATGCTGACCACCCTGATGTTCTTCGGCGTCATCGGCTGGTTCCAGCTCGACCTGCTACGCAAGGACGGCCAATTGTTCAACTGGCGCTCCTGGAAGCATGGCCTGGGCACCCTGTTCGGCCTGCGCAAGGGCTTCTTCACCCGCCTGCTGCTGCCCTACCTGGACTACTACCGGCCGGGCTTCCACCCCAGCGACCACGACACCGCGAAACTGGAGAAATACTGGAAGGACAAACTGGCCTTCGCCGATTGAAGCCCGCCTCCGCCAGTGCCGCTCCGCCCCCGACGCCAGGCCCCGCCTGGCGTTTCTTATTCGAGAGAAGAACAGGATATTGCACACGGAAAAGCCTCCGTTTCGACTACCGTTCCTGAATCCGCCATTTTACGGAGGAAATAATTAGTCAATTCCTATCGATTGGCTTTTTACGATGCCCTGAGGTAATATTATGTTCATTATGTTGAACACTAAGGCATTACCTCTCCCCACTTCCCGTCTGGTCTCCCGCGAGCGTCACTGGACCGGCGACCTCTAGCTCCCTCCCTCGACACCTGCTGTCGGTGGCGACCGCCCCTGCGCTTCGCGGTCTTTCCCGCCCCTCGCCACCGCTCTTCGTCATCTTTGGCCGCGGCCTCCATTCCGCGGTGCCCATGGGAGGGCAACATGCGTTCCTGGATCTATCTGTTACTGGCTATCGGCGCCGAAGTGATCGGCACCACCTCGATGAAACTGGCCGCCACCCACGCCCCTGTCGCAGGCATGCTGCTGATGTACGGGATGATCGGCCTGTCCTATTTCTTCCTCGCCCTGGCGGTCAAGCGTGTCCCCGTCGGAGTCGCCTACGCCCTTTGGGAAGGCATTGGCATCGTCCTGATCACGGCGGTCAGCGTCGCCTGGCTGGGCGAAAGCATCGGCCTGTACAAGGCCGTCGGCCTCGGCGTGATGATCGCCGGCATCCTGCTGCTCAAGTCCGGCACCCGCAACGCCAGCGGCACGCCGGCGCAGCCCCGTGGGGAGGCCGTCACATGCTGACCCTGAACTGGATTCCCTTCGCCTGGCTCGGCCTGGCGATCGCCCTCGAGGTCGTCGCCAACCTGCTGTTGAAATACTCCGACGGTTTCCGCAGGCGCGGCCTCGGGATCGCCTCGATCCTCTGCGTGATGGCCGCCTTCACCGCGCTGGCGCAGGCGGTGAAGGACATCGAGCTGTCACTCGCCTATGCGATCTGGGGCGGCTTCGGCATCCTCGCCACCGTCGCCATGGGCTGGGCGCTGTTCGGCCAGCGCCTGGCCTGGCGCGGCTGGCTCGGCCTGTTGCTGCTGCTGGCCGGCATGAGCCTGCTCAAGCTGGCCTGACGCCTCGGCGTCCAACGAAACCCCCATCATCTGCAGGACCGCGGCGCCGGTGAACAACAGCAGTATCTGTTCCTCACCCAGGGCGCAGATTTCCCGACGCCGCTCCGGCTGGCCGATATAGTCCAGCGACAACTGAAACAGCTGGCGGCCGATCAGGCTGGAGAGGCGACGGATGGTCGCCTCGCTCACCGCCGGCAACAACCTGAATTCGATGATGTCCTCCGACATGTCCTCGGCGAACTCATCCATGATCTGACGCAGGGCACCACGCAGCACCGGCGAAGCCCCATGCAGTTCGCGCACGCCGACGATGAACGCGGCGGGATTGCTCTCCACGAAGTCGAAGAACAGCCGCACCGTCTCCCGGCAGACCCGCCGCCCCCTTTCCAGGTCCAGCCCGAACGGCGTCGTCTGCGCTCGGGCGCCGGGCGCCGCACGAGTCGCGGCCTCGCGGCGAAGCTGGCGCAGCGGCTGGCGCAGCTGGGTAGAGATGTCGCGGATCATGGTCAGGCCAAGATCGTCGATATCGCGGAAATGCCGATAGAAGGTGTTCGGATTCAGGCCCGCCTCGCGCGCCAGCTCGCGCAAGCCGATGGCCCCCAGGCTGCGGCTGCTGCTGCCCAGGCGCAAGGCCGCCTCCAGCAAGGCGCGTTTGCCGGGAGCGTCGGCAACCCTGTCCTTCGTTTCGTTCATATCGCTCATGTTCCACCTGGTTGTTTCCATGCGCCACAAGTTCGGCCGTTGCGCCGCGCCGACCCTACCTAAGGTTGGCTTGACCCTGAAGTATACAGATGTCTACATTCGCAGGTAGACGAGTGTATACGCCAGCAAACAATCATAACAGGAGCTTGGCCATGAGTACCCAACCCACCCCTGCCGCCGCCCGGCACTGCAAGGTCGCCATCATCGGCACCGGTTTCTCCGGGCTGGGGATGGCGATCCGTCTCCGCCAGGAAGGCGAGGACGACTTCCTGATCTTCGAAAAGGACGCCGGCGTCGGCGGCACCTGGAGAGTCAACAACTACCCTGGTTGCGCCTGCGACGTGCAATCCCACGTCTATTCCTTCTCCTTCGAAGCGAACCCGGAGTGGACGCGGATGTTCGCCCGCCAGCCGGAAATCCGCGCCTATCTGGAGAAGTGCTGGGAAAAATACCGCTTGCAGGAAAAGACCCTGCTGAACACCGAGATCGGCAAACTGGCCTGGGACGAGCGGCAAAGCCTCTGGCACCTGCATGACGCCCAGGGCAACCATTACACCGCGAACGCCGTGGTTTCCGGCATGGGCGGCCTGTCCACCCCGGCCTATCCACGCCTCGATGGCCTGGAGAACTTCCAGGGCAAGGTCTTCCATTCCCAGCAGTGGGACCATGACTACGACCTCAAGGGCAAGCGCGTGGCGGTGATCGGCACCGGCGCCTCGGCGATCCAGTTCGTCCCGGAGATCCAGCCGCTGGTGGCCGCGCTCGATCTCTACCAGCGCACTCCGCCATGGATCCTGCCCAAACCCGACCGGGCAATCAGCGAAACCGAGCGCCGGCGCTTCCGGCGCTTCCCGCTGGTGCAGAAGCTCTGGCGCGGCGGCCTCTACAGCCTGCTCGAAGGGCGGGTGCTGGGCTTCACCTTCGCCCCGCAGGTAATGAAGCTGGTGCAGCGCCTGGCGATCCGCCACATCCACAAGCAGATCAAGGATCCGGAACTGCGCCGCAAGGTCACGCCGGACTACACCATCGGCTGCAAGCGCATCCTCATGTCGCACAACTACTACCCTGCCCTGGCTGCCGCCAACTCCACGGTGATCACCGAAGGCATCCGCGCCGTCACCGCCAATGGAATCGTCGACGGCAACGGCCGGGAACGCGAGGTCGACGCGATCATCTTCGGTACCGGCTTCACCGCCAACGACCCTATCCCCCGCGGAGTGGTCTTCGGTCGCGACGGCCGCGACCTGCTGGACAGCTGGACCAAGGGCCCGGAAGCCTACAAGGGCACTACCACCGCCGGCTTCCCCAACCTGTTCTTCCTGATGGGACCGAACACCGGCCTCGGCCACAACTCGATGGTCTACATGATCGAGTCGCAGATCGCCTACGTCCTCGATGCGCTGAAGCTGATGAAGCGCCGCGAACTGCTCAGTCTCGAGGTCAAGGCCCCGATGCAGGAACGCTACAACGAATACCTCCAGCGCAAGCTGGACCGCAGCGTCTGGAGCGTGGGCGGTTGCAAGAGCTGGTACCTGCATCCGGTCAGCGGCCGCAACTGCACCCTGTGGCCGGGATTCACCTGGCGCTTCCGTGCCCTGACCCGGCAGTTCGACGCCTCCGCCTACCACCTCACCACGACACCGCTCGCCGCCCTGAGCAACGAAGCCCGCCAACAGGCCGAAGGGGTACCCGCATGAAGTCGTTCGAAAACAAAGTCGCCGCCATCACCGGCGCAGGCTCGGGCATCGGTCGCGCCCTGGCCGTGGAGCTGGGCAGGCAGGGTTGTCACCTGGCCCTGGCCGACGTCAATGCCGCAGCTCTCGAGGAGACCCGCCAATTGCTCGCCAGCAGCGGGGTACGCGTCTCCACCGCGGTCGTCGACGTGGCCGACCGCGAGCAGGTGCAGGCCTGGGCCGACAAGGCGGCCAGCGAACATGGCCGGGTGAACCTGATCTTCAACAACGCGGGCGTCGCCCACGCCGGTACCGTGGAAGGCAGCGACTACTCGGAATACGAGTGGATCATGAACATCAACTTCTGGGGCGTGGTGAACGGCACCAAGGCGTTCCTTCCGCACCTGAAGGCCTCCGGCAATGGCCACGTGGTCAATGTCTCCAGCGTCTTCGGGCTGTTCGCCCAGCCCGGCATGAGCGCCTACAACGCCACCAAGTACGCGGTGCGCGGCTTCACCGAGTCGTTGCGCCAGGAACTGGACATGGAGGGCTCCGGCGTCTCCGCCAGTTGCGTGCATCCCGGCGGGATCAAGACCAACATCGCCAAGACCGCGCGAATGAACGAGAGCATGGCCAAGGTCACCGGCCAGGCTCCGGACAAGGCTCGCCAGCAATTCAACGACCAGTTGCTGCGGACCACCCCGGAGAAGGCCGCCCAGGTCATCCTGCGCGGCGTGCAGCGCGACAGCCGGCGCATCCTGATCGGCACCGACGCCCACGCGATCGACGTGATGCTGCGCCTGGCACCAGTGCTCTACCAGCGCCTGGTCACCGCCAGCATGCGCCTGGCAGCGCGCTTCGCGCCGCGCCCGAAGAGCCCCCAGGGCGCCCGCGAAGCCAGCGAGTGAACAGGCCCGCCGGGTAGCCGCTAGGCTGCCCGGCACGTCATACTCGACGGCCAGTCTCCAGGGCACGGCCGTCATGAACCCTCCCCTTCCTCACTTCCGCTACCATCCCGAACCGCTCGCCAGCGGCAGCATCGAGGCTTCCGCCACCACCTGCCAGTGCTGTGGCAAGGCTCGTGGCTACGTCTACACCGGTTCGCCCTATTCCCGCCACGAGTTGCCGCCCGGCAGCCTTTGCCCCTGGTGCATAGCCGACGGCAGCGCGGCCGCGCGCTACGAAGCGAGCTTTTCCGACGACTATCCGCTGCTCGACGCCGGCGTCGCCGCGGATATCGTCACCGAAGTCTGCGAGCGCACGCCCGGCTACACCTCCTGGCAGCAGGAGCGCTGGCTGGTTTGCTGCGAGGATGCCTGCGCCTTTCGCGGCGACGCGGGGCGTGAGGAAATCGGGCAACTGGGAGCCGAGGGCCTGGCGCAGCGTTTCGCCGATTTCGCCTGGCCGGCTATCACCTGGCAACGCCTCGTCGACGCCTATACGCCCGGCGGCAATCCGGCCATCTACCGCTTCGACTGCCTGCACTGTGGCCAGGCGCATTACGACCTGGACTTCACCTGATAGAACGCGGCCCTACAACCCCATCTGCTTGCCGATGATCTCGTTCATGATTTCCCGCGAACCGCCGCCGATGGAGAGAATCCGGTTGTCGCGATACAGCCGCTCCACCAGGCTTTCGCGCATGTAGCCCATGCCGCCGAGCACCTGCACGGCATCATAGGTCAGGCGATCGGCGACATCGGTGGCGAAGTTCTTGGCCATCGATATCTCCTTGATCACGCTCTTGCCGGCGGCCATCTTCGCTGCCTGGCGATAGGTGAACTCCCGGGAAACCTCCAGTTGCGTGGCCATTTCCGCGAGACGATGGCGCAGCACCTGGAACTTGCCGATCGGTTTGCCGAACGCTTCTCGCTCGCGCGCCCAGCGCAGCGACTCCTCCAGAGCCAGTTGCGCGGTCATGTTGGCCATCACCGCCAGGGCCAGGCGCTCGCTCTGGAAATTGGCCATGATGCAGGCGAAGCCAGCGTTCTCCACGCCGATGAGGTTTTCCGCAGGCACCCGGCAGTCGTCGAAAAACAGTTCGGCGGTATCCGACGCCCACCAGCCCATCTTCTTCAGCTTGCGTCCGACACTGAACCCGGCAGTGCCCTTCTCCACCAGCAGCAGGCTGATGCCGGCGAAACCCTCGCCGCCGGTACGCACCGCGACCGTGTAGTAGTCCGCGCGCACGCCGCTGGTGATGAAGGTCTTGCTGCCGCTGACGCGATAGTGATCGCCATCGCGCACCGCACGGGTCTTCAGGTTGGCCACGTCGGAGCCGCCAGAGGGCTCGGTGACCGCCAAGGCCATGATCTTCTCGCCGCGCAGCACCGCCGGCACCACCCGCTCGCGCACCTCGGGACGGGCCCACTTGACCACCGGGGGCAAGCCGATATCCAGCGATCCCAACCCGGCGACCAGGCCACCGGAACCGCAGCGCATGAGTTCTTCGCTGGCCGCCACCTTGGCGAACAGATCGCCTTCGCAACTGCCGCCGTAGGCTTCCGGGTAGCCGATGCCGAGGATCCCGGCCGCGCCGGCCTTGAGATAGAGTTCGCGGGGAAATTCCTCGGCCTCCTCCCATTCATCGATGTACGGCAACACCTCGCGCTCGACGAAACGGCGCACCGAATCCCGGATCAGTTGATGGGACTCGTCGAAGTACTGCTGGAAGTCAGTCATGGCCGGGCTCCTGATGGGAGCCTCAGAACTTACCTAGCGCTTGCTTGGTTTTCAATACGGGAAACTGGCCATCGGCGAGGGCGTATAGGCCGCCCGTCCTACGGATACGGGAGGCACAGAGCTCAGGAGATCGGCCGCCGTCCGGCCAGGGCGTGGGCCAAGGTGCCGCCATCGACCAGCTCCAGCTCGCCGCCCAGCGGCACACCATGGGCGATACGCGACAAGGTCAGGCCGCGGCCGGCCAGTAGCTGGGCGATATAGTGGGCGGTGGCCTCGCCTTCGACGGTGGGGTTGGTGGCGAGGATCACCTCGCTGAAGGCTCCGTCCCTGATCCGCGCTTCCAGTTCGGGAATGCCGATCGCCTCCGGCCCCAGGCCGTCGAGCGGCGACAGGTGTCCCTTGAGCACGAAATAGCGGCCGCGGTAGCCGGTCTGCTCCACCGCGAATACGTCCAGCGGGCCTTCCACCACGCAGAGCAGCGAGTCGTCGCGTCGCGGGTCGGCGCACTGCGGGCACAGCTCCTCCTCGCTGAGGGTACGGCACTGCCGGCAATGACCGACCCCTTCCATCGCGGCGGTCAACGCCTGGGCCAGCCTCAGGCCGCCGCTGCGATCGCGCTCCAGCAGCATCAGCGCCATGCGCTGGGCCGACTTCTGCCCGACACCGGGAAGAATGCGCAGGGACTCGATCAGTTGGCGGATCAGCGGGCTGAAACTCATGCAGGACTCGTCGGATAGAGGGAGGGGAATGGCTGCCGGGCGCCGTCCGAAGAAGGCGGACCCGGCACGAACGCGGGATCAGAAGGGCATCTTGAAGCCGGGCGGCAGTTGCATGCCCGAGGTGAAGCCGGACATCTTTTCCTGGTTGTTCTGCTCGATCTTGCGCACCGCATCGTTGACCGCGGCCGCGATCAGGTCTTCGAGGATTTCCTTGTCTTCCTGCATCAGGCTGTCGTCCAGGCTGACGCGCTTGACGTCGTGGCGCCCGGTCATCACCACGCTGACCAGACCGGCGCCGGATTGCCCGGTCACTTCGGCGTTGGCCAGTTCTTCCTGCATCTTCTGCATCTTTTCCTGCATCTGCTGCGCCTGCTTCATCAGGCCGGCCATGCCACCTTTCATCATGTTCTTCACCTCGAATGTCGTCTTGTTGCGTGCGCCAAGCGCCGGTCAGGCCTTGGCTTCCAAAGGTTCGATGGTACCGTCACGGACCACCGCGGCGAACTGCTCGCGCAACTGCCGGACCAACGGGTCGGCATCGATCGATGCCTCGGCCGCCCGCTGGCGCTCGGCACGCCGGCGTGCCGCTGCCTGGGCCGGGGTCTCCTGCTCAGGCTTCTGCAGGGTCACCTCCAGTTTGAGGGTGCGCCCCAGGTGCTGGTTCAGCGCATCGTTCAGCCGCCGCTGCTGGGTGGCGTTGAACAGCGCGCTCTGGCCCGGATCGAGATGCAGATGCCAGTGGTCGTCGTCGGCAGCTACCAGCGTACAGTTGGCACCGATGCTGGCGGTCAGGCCGCCGAGGCCGAGCCGCGGGAACAGCTCCAGCCACTCCGCGGCCAGGCCGGTGGCCGGCTTCGCCGCCGGCAGCGGCTCCTCCACCACGACCACGTCAGGCTCGGGCGCGGCATCCAGGTAGGCCAGGGTATCCATATCGACTTCGTAATAGTCGTCCGCGGGCGGTGGCTCGTCGTCCTGCTCGTCCTGCTCGTCAGGTGCTACCGGCAACGCAGCCGGCAGGGCTTCCAGAACGGTTTCCACCACCGCCTCGACCGCCACTGCCGGAGGGACCGAGGGAGCCTCCACGGCTAGCGGCTCGGGCTCGGGCTCGGGCTCGGGCTCGGGCTCGGGCTCGGGCTCGGGCTCGGGCTCGGGCTCGGCAGCGAGGCTCGGCGCCGGCTCTTCCCAGGGCAAGTCGACGACCTCTGCCGCGGCGGCGGGCTCTTCGACAACCGCTTCCGTGACGCGCGCCTCGACCGCCGCCGGCGGCGCGGATGGCGCTGCCGGCGGGGCAGCCGGGGCTTCGACGGGCGCAGCCACGACAGGCGCGGGAGCAACGGTAGCGACCGGCGCAGGCGAGGCCGCGCCGGCCACGGGGGAGTTGGCGGGATCAGTCGTGGCCTTGCTGATCCCCAGGTCCTTTAGCGGCGTCCTCGGCGCGCCGTCGGCGTCCGCCGGGCGGAACGCGAGCATCCGCAGCAACACCATCTCGAAGCCGCTACGCGGATCGGGCGCCAGCGGCAGGTCGCGGCGGCCGATCAGGCCCATCTGGTAATAGAACTGTACGTCTTCCGCCGGCAACGCCTGGGCCAGGGCCAGCACCCGCTCGCGGTCGCCCTGGCCATTGTCGATCGCTTCCGGCAGGGCCTGGGCGATCGCGACGCGGTGCAGCACGTTGAGTATTTCGGCAAGCACGCCGCCCCAGTCCGGCCCCTGCTCGGCCAGGTGGCGCACCGCTTCGAGCAGGGCGCGCGCATCGCCCTCCAGCAAGGCCTGGAGCACGCCATAGACCTGGCCGTGATCGAGGGTACCGAGCATCGCCCGCACGTCTGCGGCCAGCACCTTGCCCTCGCCGAAGGCGATGGCCTGGTCGGTCAGGCTCATGGCGTCACGCATCGAGCCGTCGGCGGCGCGCCCGAGCAACCACAGGGCGTCATCCTCGAAGGGCACGTTCTCGGCTCCGAGCACGTGGGTCAGGTGCTCGACCACCCGCTCCGGCGGCATGTTCTTCAGGGAGAACTGCAGACAGCGCGAGAGGATGGTCACCGGCAACTTCTGCGGGTCGGTGGTGGCCAGCAGGAACTTGACGTGCGGTGGCGGCTCCTCGAGGGTCTTGAGCAGCGCATTGAAACTGTGCGACGAAAGCATGTGCACTTCGTCGATCAGGTAGACCTTGTAGCGTCCGCGGGTCGGCGAGTACTGCACGTTGTCGAGCAGCTCGCGGGTATCCTCGACCTTGGTCCGGCTCGCGGCGTCCACTTCGATCAGGTCGACGAAGCGGCCTTCGTCGATTTCGCGACAGACCGAGCATTCGCCGCACGGCGTGGAGCTGACCCCGGTCTCGCAGTTCAGGCACTTGGCCAGGATCCGCGCGATGGTGGTCTTGCCGACCCCGCGGGTACCGGTGAACAGGTAGGCATGGTGCAGCCGCTGATTGTCCAGGGCGTTGATCAGAGCCTTGAGCACATGGGTCTGGCCGACCATTTCACGGAAGGAACGGGGACGCCATTTACGCGCAAGAACTTGATAACTCATCGAAAACCGTCGCAGAAGGGAAGCACAAGTCGGCCAATGCTAGCGCAATTTACCCCTTCTGCGCTCGCCGACTTGGCAAACTGCGTGCTAAGAATTCCCCTGGCCCTTCAGCAGCCCTCGTCGGTGGCAATGACTCTACCTTCCCTGACATCGTTCATGCCTCATTTCGGCGCACCGGCGCTGCTCCTGCTGCAGTTGCTCGCGGCCCTGCCAGCGACGGCCGCGGAGACCGACGCGACGCCATTGCGCTTCTCGGTGATGGAAAGCTGGAGCATGCCGTTGGTCCGCCTGCAACGGGGCCAGCCGATCGACGGCATCGTCTACGACATCACCCGCTCCCTTGCCCGGCAGGTCGGCCGCAAGGCGCTCTACCACCCCTACCCGCGCGGGCGCATCGAGCAGGCGATGAACGCTGGCGAAATCGATGTCCGCTGCTACATCAGCCCCGCCTGGCTCAGCCACGACTTCCCCGGCTATCGCTGGAGCGTCGCGCTGCTGGTGCAACGCGACATCCTGGTCGCCCGCGAAGGCTTCGCGCCGATTCCCGAGGCGCTGCCGGCCCAGCGTATCGGTACCGTCCTTGGCTACAGCTATCCCCGCTTGCAAGCGCTGTTCGACATCGGCCGACTGCGCCGCGACGATGCGCGCACCCAGGATCTGGTGCTGGAAAAGCTGCGCGCCGGCCGCTACCGCTACGCGGTCAGCCATCAACTGTCGCTGCACTGGAGCAACCGCCAGGCGCCGGGGCAGCCGCCACTCCAGGAAGCCGCGCAGCTCGAGGAAACGGCGGTGAGCTGCCTGGTGCGGGATTCCGCGGAGGTTCCGGTGGAAGCGATACTAAAGACGTTCGAGGAAATGAAGCGCAGCGGAGAGATCGAGGAGATACTGCAGCGCTACCGATAAGAGCGTCGACGGCCTGCGAAAAATGGCGGGCCTGAAATGGAGGCGGCCCCGCCAGCATTCGGCAAGGTATTTCCCGTTGTTTTGGCTGACTATTTCCGAAGTCTTCCGATCGGTAAATGCATCGCTGAAAGCCCTGTGGGGCGTGGTCCTCAGGGAATTCCAACCCGAAATCTTCATAAAGAATCGGTCCTGAAATCCTGGGTGTGGCTGCACTGTCACACTTTGCTGTACCACTTAGGTGTCATACCCATGGCCTTCATCATTAGTGACAATGTTGAAGGCGGCACCGTTACTCAAGTGCTGGAAGAAGCCCTCTGCAGTCAGAATGACAATGTAATCATCTGCACACATACAGCATTACTGCTGATCTGACCTGCTCCCCGATTTCAGTACCACGCCGAACTTAGTAGAGTCCGTTTTCCGAGCAGGAGACGGCAGTGAAAAAGCGTTTTACTGAAGAACAGATTCTAGACTTTCTGAAGCAGGCAGAGGCCGGTGTGCCGGTGAAGGAGCTGTGCCGGCGGCATGGCTTTAGTGATGCCTCGTTCTATACTTGGCGCGCCAAGTTCAGTGGCATGACCGTGCCGGATGCCAAGCGGCTCAAGGATCTCGAACTGGAGAACAGCCGGCTGAAAAAGCTGCTGGCCGAAGCCCATCTGGATATCGAGGCACTGAAGGTGGATGCTCGGGGAAAAGGGTAAGCCCGACAGCTCGACGGGAAGCAGTGCAGGAGATGCGGGCTCAAACCGGCATCTCCCAGCGCCGTGCCTGTCAGCTGATCGGGCTATCTCGCTCGGTGCTGCACTATCAACCCCGCGCCAGCGAGCAAAACACCAGGCTGCAAACCCAACTCGTGGAACTGGCACAGGAGCGCCGGCGTTTCGGCTATCGGCGCCTGCATATCCTGCTGCGGCGCGCTGGCGTGCAGGTCAACCACAAGCGGATCTATCGCCTGTACCGGTCTGCCGGTTTGATGGTGAAACGGCGGAGGCGCCGTCACGGTGTCGCCATAGAGCGCGAACGCCTAAGCCTACCGATCGCGCCGAATCAGGTGTGGTCGATGGACTTCGTCTTCGATGCGCTCAGTACGGGGCGGAGGATTAAATGCCTGACGGTGGTCGATGACTTTACCAAGGAGGCGGTGGGTATCCTTGTGGATCACGGCATCAGCGGCTTTCGCGTTACTCGCGCACTGGATGAAATGGCTCGGTTCCGCGGTTACCCGACAGCAATCCGCACCGACCAAGGCCCGAATTCACTGGCAAGGCACTCGATCAATGGGCCGGCCTATCAGCGCGATATCAAGCTGAAGCTGACTCAGCCTGGCAAACCCACACAGAATGCGTTCATCGAGTCCTTCAACGGCAAGTTTCGAGACGAATGCCTGAATGAGCACTGGTTCTGCTCACTGGCCGAGGCCAGAATTCGCATCGCAGCCTGGCGGAGGGATTACAACGAGCACCGACCGCATAGCGCTATCGGCAATCTCACCCCAGCAAAGTTTGCTGCGAAATGGCGGGCGAGTCAGCAGCAACCACGACATGAAAAATTGATATCAACCCCAGGACGTACTAACTAGGAAGAGGTACTAAGACTGGGGGCAGGTCAACGTCACCGTAGACCACCTGGCGAGGGGATTAAGCACTGCCCCAGCCATGGGCGGATATCTCATAGCCAGAAGTTATTCGGCCTTGCTTTTTTTGACGGTGTAGAGTTTAGATTTTTTAACTTCACCTTTGAACTTAAGTACTTTCTTAAGGTAATACTCCATTGCATTGCAGAGTTCATCCGGGGCGCGGGGATCGAATACAATCTGCTGGATCAGTTCGTGACCATTAACACTGACCTTAACCGGGCTAATCCTTGGGTTTTCGATCCGCTCTGCGTTTCCATTGTAGAGAATTGCTCTTACTTCATTCTCGTGCTTGAATGCGCTTCGCTTCAGGCAAAGTATATCCGCTGCTAAACTTGGCTCGCTAGCAATTAACTGCATGATGCCATCAATCCCGTCCACTCTATCCCGATATTTTACTGGCGAAAGATATTCGACATCTGCAACGCGACACTTAAATCCAGGATTAGCTTTTGCATACCCTCGCAATGCTACTAACAAAGTCTCTCTTCTCGTTCTCAGCCGGACCCCCAGCATATTTGGCGAGTAGATACGCCACATAGCGTCCGATACGCTTGACTTGGTCCAGCATTGGCCAAAGACTGCATGGTCGTACTCATGTTTGACATGCGTTTCGTATGGATCATCCCATGACGACGGATGCGAAAAGTGAAGGTCTCCTTTTAGAATTTCCACCGCACGATCAAACCTGACGATTCGGTACAGATATCCTAGATTATTTTTCGTCAATGGCCACCTCAGCAACAAAAGCTTGTCAAATTACTTTTTATCTGTAATCGAGTTGAGCGGGCGAATTTGAAACTTCCTCGAATACAATGGAGAAGTAAAATATCGGCCATCCTTAACAGCACTAGATATTAGTCTATCCATTGCTGCCTCTAACCCCTGATCAGCATAAGCGATAGACTCTTCATTGGCAGAGTAAGGAAGGTCTGGATTTGATGTGATACATGGTATTGAAGGATGCCCTATCTCTTCCAAATAATTATAAAAAGCATCCTTTGCTACAGCTAGTCCATATTGACGCCATGCATATTTCCTCCCCCAGTAATAGTCACCTCCACCTTCATGCCTTACTCGTTGGTCATTTTTTGCTACATTTTCATCTCTCTTATCCAAAGAAATTTTCTTTGCTACCTGATAGCTCAAATTTTTATCGACACCATCCGAGCGCCCCAAAGCAGTCACTTCAACAACATTCCTGCCATTAGGCGTCACATAAAAACCTATGTTGTACCTATCACCCTCGGTCAACACTGGCGAGCTATTAGCTACAAACTCATATACTGTATCAGTAGTAGCAGGAGTAAACTGATGGAGATATTTCCCATCAGGAAGCGCAGAAATTCTATAATTACTCACAATGAGATCATGAATTGTGCGCAAATCTCTAGACCTCATTCCAGCCCCCTAATTATTCAAAGACGCCTTTTCAGCATTCTTTTCTCAATATTGCTCAGACCATCCATAGCCCCAGCCCCCCTTATCCTTCTTCGAATCTCTTCTATATCTTTGACCCCAGACAGCCTATCCGAAAGCACTGATATTATTGACCGTGGAAGCCCTGCATCTGCCAGTAAAATATCTTGAGGCTCCGTACTTCCATATTGAAGCCTTGTAATAAAAAGAGAGAAGCTAACCTTCTCATGATACACGAAATTATATATATTCTCTAAAGACTTTATATACTTAGGCAAAGCATATTCAAAATACGTATAAACCAAGTCAAGGACATTCCTTATCCTCGTATCCTCCTTAGCCGCAGAGTGCTCTTTAATCATCTGCTTAATAGACGGATTATGGTAAATATGAAATTTAACAAATCGAGAAATATTCCCTGTAGACCAAGCCCTTCTTTTGTCAGAGTCAGCAAATAATATTTCGTGGACCAACTCAATAATCAGATCAACCTGTCGCTTATTCGGGGGATTGAGAGCCCCCTTCAGCTCTAAACGTATATCAGGGTTCGACCTGAGATATTCAATTAACCTAAGCTGATTATCAAATGGCACATATTTATTCTGCCTGAGGATTTCAATCGGGACATTTTTAGAGCCTACAATACTATTTATTTCCTCCCTCTGCTCCCTAGCCTTAGCACTTAAATCACCATAAGAAATCTGAATATTATCCTCGGGCAACAAACTGTCATAATCGAATATCGGGAAAAATATCTCCCCCATATCTCTCTGCTCCTCATGACTCTCGAGGAAAATTGCGCGCCCTATAAAGTGTTGTCCAAAGCGCCCAGACCGGCCAACAACGTTCTTCACCTCGAATCCGGTTAAAGCTATATCAGCTTTCGTAGTATCGTAGAATATTACATTTTTTGCGCTAGTATTAACACCTTCCGTCAAAGTCGGCGTACACACAATTACATCCAGCACCCCCGCATTAAACAAATCAACTATCTCAGACTGAATATACTTAGGGACTCCTGCATGATGAAAAGCAACACCCACCTTCAGAAAATCTATCAAGTGCCATTCAGAGGAAATATTTTTCTTAATATACTCTATTAACTCAAAAAGTCCGTCATCCTTCTTTTCGAGCTTTCTAGACTTAGCGATAAACTTCGCTCTAGTTTCGGCAGAGTCCTTCCTGCCAACATAGACAATCGATTGGCCATCGATCTTCGAAAGTACCTGGGTCAATCTAGCATCTTTACTTTCTCGAGCAGGGAGCGTCCTACCATCGTAAATGGCGACCCCATCATAGTAATTAACAGTCTCTTTTTGGACTATATCTGTCTCAAACTTAACGAAGTGACCATCGGTGCGCTCGAGATATTCTTTACTAAACCCTTTAAAATATGGGCCAATTAAATAATAGTCACACTTCTTCAAGTAGGCCTTATACAGACAGTTTGAGAAAACCGACGATCTTCTATCCTCAGCGTCCACCTTATAAACCTCATCAAACACAAAGAAGTCATAAGATATTTTGTGCTCATCTGTATAGACATCAAATTTCTCAGGCGTAAATATATAAATCACCTTACCTTCAGGCGGCTCTATATGGGTGGAGAAAATGAGTCCATACTCAGAGAGGCGCACATCCTCCCTAAAGGCCTGATAAGTCTCGCTAAGCAGCGCATTAGTTGGAACAACAACCGCAATGGAGTTGTAGGAACAGTGCGTAATTATCTCTCTAACAATTCTCGACTTCCCAAATGACGTCGGAGCACTTACCACCAAGCGCCGCTTTCGCATGAATAGGTCAAATAGGTCTTTCTGTTCTTTTGTCAGCAAAATCTCGCCATCAATAGAATAGAAAGCATTTTGAGCCAAGTCCAAGAGACCGTTCTCTTCAGATATATCAACCCCTCGCTTTCTCAGCATCTCTTCATATAAAAATATACGTGACGCCTTAATACACTGCTGAAGAATACTCTTCGCGAGCGAATCACTATCGTCGGCAACCTCACAAGCGAAGCACAGCTCACGCACAGCAACCGAGTAATAGCTTTCAGATTGAAGGAGCTTATAAATATCCTCAAGGTATTTAATATAGTCAAAGGCTTCAGAATTCCGCATAGCAAGAGCATCCGTTCCCACTAACCGGCTATATGCCCTATCCGCCAAAACCTGATATATACTCATGCAAATACGGCCTCCATTGCCTCAAGCTTTTCCTTAATACTTCCTACATCTGCCAATGGCAGGAGAATGAAAAATACTTCAATATTAACATTCTGTTTGATCTCTCTCTTATCAATCAGATCAAATTTCCCTTCTATTTGCTTCGCCATCTTCGCCTTAAAGGCGTCATCCAACTTACTAAACCCATTAAACATAGCAGTCTCGTAAGTTATCAATGCCGGAATCACAATGCGGACGTCATCTAAAGAGATTGTCCCATCAAGCATCTCGATTATTTTTTCTGAGACTGGAACCTCATGATTTACTTCGACATTGGGACAAAGGATAGAAAACTCATCTTTCAAATATTGCCCCTGAGTATGTCGTTCAATCTCCCCAACGACATCATCAAGAGCTTTTGAAAAATCTTTATAGAATTTTACTTCTCCAAGCCAAAGCTTGACCTCTTCGTTCTCATCCACAGTAAAGTGAGCACAATCAAATCCTTTAATTTGATCCTTGACCGAGCTTCGTAACTTCACCTTTGTAACTAGGCGATCAGCATCATAAAAAGTCTTTAAAATGAGAAACAGCAGAAGTTCGCCATAGTCACCTTTCTTATCTTTCTTAGCTTTAGAGATTCTAGAGAATGCAAGTCTATACATCTCATCGACATCATCGTCATCCTTGAGCCTCTGATACTCTTCAGAAGTCAAAGCAAAATGAGGAAGCGCGCCACGAATGACTTTCACAAGCTCGTCTTGACGATAAGCCCCATTCTCATACGTCAAATGATAAGGGTCTTTCTGCAGACCGCTACATAGAACGTCAGACTCAAACTTGATCGCCAACTTAGAAAAACGCTTGTATAACTTCTTCATGCCTCACCACTAAATTTCCTAGATCGGTAAAGGAAACAGCGAGAGGTATCAGTAAGCTAGAGACCCAGAAGATGATCGCCAACACCATGCGTGTTGAAGGAGGAGCAGATAATCCCTTTCACGTTCTGACTGAGTCACGAACCCACGAACCAAGCCATCCTTTTGCCATCACCAACATAATCGTTAGGCCGTACGAAGGCAATGGACTTTGCTTGGTTGTAGTCAAAAATCTTCCCACGCTCAAGCCGGGGCGAGCAGCGCAAGGATAGGAACGAAAAGGTGGAATGCATGACGTGCACCCCTTGGGTGTACCAAGAAGCTGTCACACTCAGAGATTTTCAGCAGAGAAAGCCCTTTATAATTAAGGACTTAGGAAATGGAGGCGGCCCCGCCAGCCACACCCCGGCACACAATGTTCCCGCTGTGGCTGCTTCCTTCCGGACCTGACCAGGTTGACGGGTAATCGTTGCGGGGGGACCGACAGGGCCACCATTGCAGCCTACCCTCGGGTAGGCCGCGCCATTCTACCGGCTTGCGCGTAAGTTACAACCACTTCAAGCACTTACGTTTGCAATCCATTTCGCGAAAGCGGTTCATTGCTGCTGGATCAGCCCCTCCGGCGGCGGCTGGGTCGATACGCTCAGCTCGGTATCGACATACAGGTCCAGGGTGCCCCAGCCCGGCTTGGTGCTGAACGACGCATACTTCTCCTCACCGCGATGGAAGGAGAAGGCGATCCGGTAATCGCTGCCGCCGAACAGCTTCACCGGAAACTCGCGGACCTGGCCGGGCCGGATCTCCCCGGAGAAGGTTTCCACGCCCTGCTCCTTGTAGCTGTAGGCGATCGGCGCCGAAGCCTGGCCACTGTAATGCAGCAGGATGCGCGGCCGCTCGCTCCAACCCACGTAGGCGCCGAACAGCACCACCAATGCGAGCACGCCCAGCAACCGCTGCTTTCTTGCCTTGTCCATCGTTAACTCCAGTCTTCGGAAATCTTTCGCAGCAGCGCCGCCGCTTCAGCGGGCGACGCCGTGCTCGTCGAACAGTTTCAGCAGGCCGTCTTCGTCGAGCACCTTCACGCCCAGCTCGTTGGCCTTGGCCAGCTTCGAGCCGGCGCCGGGCCCGGCGACCACGCAGTGGGTCTTGGCCGACACCGAGCCGGCCACCTTGGCGCCGAGCCCTTCCAGCTTGTCCTTGGCCACGTCCCGGCTCATCGCCTCCAGGGTGCCGGTCAGCACCCAGGTCTGCCCGGCCAGAGGCAGGCCTTCGACCGCCTTGCGCTCGCTCTGCCAATGCATGCCGAACTCACGCAACTGCGCCTCGATGGCCAGGGCACGCTGCACGTTGGCCGGCTCGTCGAAGAAATCGCGCAGGCTTTTCGCCGCGCGCTCGGGCAGACGCTCCACCTGGCGTAGATCGAGCCAGTCGGCGCGGATGATGCCGTCGAGCGAACCGAAGCGGCTGGCCAGCTTTTCCGCGCCGGTGGCGGCGATGAAGGGAATGTTCAGCTTGTCGATGAAACCGGCCAGCGAGGCACAAGCGGCGAACTCCGCGGCAACCTCGCCCTCTTCCTGCAACTGCACGCCATGTTCGGCATCGCGCAACTGGGCGATCACCTGGCGGTTGTGCTCGTCGGCGAAGAAGTTGTGGATCTCGTAGGCTACCTCGGCGCCGACGTCCGGCAGGTAGGTCAACACTTCCGGGAGTGCCTTGCCGATCCGCTCGAGCGAACCCAGCGAACGCGCCAGCAGCTTGGCGGTTTCCTCGCCGACGTCGGGAATCCCCAGAGCGAAGATGAAGCGCGCCAGCGAAGGCTTGCGGCTATCGGCGATGGCCGCCAGCAGGTTGTTGGTGGACAGCTCGGCGAACCCTTCCAGCTCGAACACCTGTTCATAGGTCAGGGTATAGAGATCCGCCGGCGAGGCGACCAGCCCGCGATCCACCAGTTGCTCGACGATCTTGTCGCCAAGACCGTCGATATCCATTGCCCGGCGCGATACGAAATGGATGATCGCCTGCTTCAACTGCGCCTGACAGGAGAGGCGGCCGACGCAGCGATAGATGGCGCCCTCGCTGATCGACTCCTTGCCCTTGCTGCGCTTGACCAACTGGGTCGGCTCCACGGCCGAGCCGCAGACCGGGCAATGCTCGGGCACCTCGATAGCCTGCGCATCCGCCGGGCGGCGCTCGAGCACCACCTGCATGACCTGCGGAATCACATCGCCAGCACGGCGGATCACCACCGTATCGCCGATGCGCAGGCCCAGGCGGGCGACTTCATCCATGTTGTGCAGGGTCGCATTGGACACCGTGACGCCGGCCACCTGCACCGGCTTGAGGCGTGCCACCGGGGTCACGGCGCCGGTGCGGCCGACCTGGAACTCGACACCCAGCAGCTCGGTCAACTCCTCGCGCGCGGGGAACTTGTGGGCGATCGCCCAACGCGGCTCGCGCGCGCGGAAGCCCAGTTCGCGCTGGAAGGCGATGCGGTTGACCTTGAACACCACGCCGTCGATCTCGTAGGCCAGCGCATCGCGTCGGCGACCGATGTCGTCGTAGTAGTCGCGGCAGGCCTGGGCGCCCTTGACCAGGCGCAGCTCGCGACTGATGGGGATACCCCAGCCGCGGAACGCCTCGAGGATGCCCACCTGGGTGTCCGGCAGCGTCCCGCTGACCTGGCCGAAGCCGTAGGCACAGAATTCCAGCGGGCGACTGGCGGTGATCTTCGAATCCAGCTGGCGCAGGCTGCCGGCCGCCGCGTTGCGCGGGTTGGCGAAGGTCTTGCCGCCGGTTTCCACGGCCTTGGCGTTGAGCGCCTCGAAACCGGCCTTGGACATGAACACCTCGCCGCGCACTTCGAGGATCTCCGGCCAGCCTTCGCCGTGCAGCTTCAGCGGTACGTTGCGAATGGTGCGTACGTTGCTGGTGATGTCCTCGCCGGTGCTGCCATCACCGCGGGTGGCGCCGCGCACCAGTTGGCCGCGTTCGTAGAGCAGGCTGACGGCCAGGCCGTCCAGCTTCGGCTCGCAACTGTACTCGACCTCCGCGCCACCGCCGAGCAGGTCGCCGCCAGGCAACAGGTCGGCCAGTCCTTCGCGTACGCGGCGGTCGAAGTCCAGCAGGTCCTGCTCCTCGAAGGCGTTGCCGAGGCTGAGCATGGGGATCTCATGGCGCACTTCGCCGAACGCCGAGGCCGGCGTGCCGCTGACCCGCTGGGTCGGCGAGTCGGGCGTCAGCAGTTGCGGGTACTCGGCCTCCAGCGCCTGCAACTCGCGGAACAGGCGATCGTATTCGGCGTCGGGAATGCTCGGTTCGTCGAGCACGTAGTAACGGTAATTGTGGGTGTCCAGTTCGGTTCGCAGTTGCGCGATGCGTTCGGCGGCAGCCTGGGTGTCGGTCATGGTGGGAGTCCGTGAAACGAAAAGAGCAGCCTCGGCTGCTCTATAGAGTAGTTCGCCCCCTCCCGTACGAAGAAAGGGGCTGTGGCCGGATCAGCGCTTCTGCATCAGGCTGCGACGCTCATGGTCGATGATGCGCTGGCGGTAGTGCTCGATGGTCTGGGCGGTCAACACGCTGCGCTGCTCGTCCTTCAGCTCGCCGTTCAGCTCGTGGGCCAGCTTGCGCGCGGCGGCAACCATCACGTCGAAGGCCTGCTTCGGATGGCGCGGCCCCGGCAGGCCGAGGAAGAAGCTCACGGCGCGGGTGCTGAAGTTGTCGATGTCGTCCAGGTCGAAAGTGCCCGGTTTCACCGCATTGGCCATGGAGAACAGGATCTCGCCATTGCCGGCCATGCTTTCGTGGCGATGGAAGATGTCCATGTCGCCGAAGCGCAGGCCGCTCTCGAGGATGTTCTGCAACAATGCCGGCCCCTTGAAGCCGCTCTCGTCGCGGGCGATGACGTTGATGATCAGCACCTCGTCGACCGGGGCAGGTTCGGCAGCAACCGCAGGGGCTTTCTCCCGCTCTTTCTCCTTGCGGCCCTTCGACTTGCCCTTGCGCGGCTCCACCGTCTCGGCGGCATCGCTCGGGTCCGCCTCCAGGGCCAGCCCCTCGTCGAGGTCCAGATCGCCCTGGCGCGGCTCTTCCTGGCGCTTGCCGCCCTTGCGTTCCTTGGCTTCGCGGGCGCTGACGCTGGGCAGGTCCTGTTCGTCGAAGGATGGCTCGCGATGCTCGACCACGCGCGCCGGCCCCAGCAGTTCAGCCGAGTCGCCGTCGTCGTCCGGCAGATTGGCGAAACTGCGGTCGAGCTTGAACTTCAACTTGCCCTTGCCGCCCCGCATCCGCCGCCAACCGTCGAAGAGAATGCCGGCGATCACGATAAGCCCGATAACGATAAGCCATTCGCGCAGACCGATATCCATGTAATTCCGTAGCCCCTAGTGAAAGTGGTGAATAAAAAATGAAAAAAGGACGTCCTGTCCCTTGAAACGTGGAGCCAACCTTGTTCTGACAGAACTTTCCCACGCGATACAAAAAGTGGCCATTAAACTAACATGCCCATGCACAAGTTTACACTGCCTGACACTCAGGCTTCAGCCAATGCGACCGCCTCTTCCACGTCAACTGCAACAAGCCGTGAACAGCCCGGCTCATGCATGGTCACGCCCATCAACTGATCGGCCATTTCCATGGCGATCTTGTTGTGGGTGATATAGATGAACTGCACCTTTTCCGACATCTCCTTCACCAATCGCGCATAACGTCCGACGTTGGCATCGTCCAATGGCGCATCGACTTCGTCGAGCATGCAGAACGGCGCCGGGTTCAACTGGAAGATGGCGAATACCAGCGCCAGCGCGGTCAACGCCTTTTCCCCGCCGGACAACAAGTGGATGGTGCTGTTCTTCTTGCCGGGCGGGCGCGCCATGATCGCCACACCGGTATCGAGTAGATCTTCGCCGGTAAGTTCCAGATATGCCGTACCGCCGCCGAATACCTTCGGGAACAATGCCTGAAGGCCAGCATTGATCTGGTCGAAGGTTTCCTTGAAGCGATTGCGGGTCTCCCGGTCGATCTTGCGGATGACGTTTTCCAGCGTCTCCAGCGCTTCGGCCAGGTCGTCGTTCTGCGAGTCCAGGTAGCGCTTGCGCTCGGACTGCTGCTGGTACTCCTCGATCGCCGCCAGGTTGATCGGCCCCAGACGCTGGATGCGCGCCGCGAGACTCTCGAGGCGCTCCTCCCATTCGCGCTCGCTGGCATCCAGGGGCAGGTTGGCCAGCACCGTGTGCAAGTCGTAGCCGTCTTCGGCGAGCTGCTCCTGCAAGGCTTTGCGCCGCACCACCAGCCCCTGCCACTCCAGGCGCTGCTGCTCCAGCTGGCCACGCAGCAGTTGCGATTGCTGCTCGGCCTGGCCGCGGCGCTTCTCCACCTCGCGCAGTTCGCGATCGGCGTCTTCCAGGGCCAGCCGCGCCTGCTTGAGTTCGTCCTCGACGGCCATCCGTCGCTCCAGCAACTCCTCGAGCTTCATGCGCAGCTCTTCCAGCGGCGCCGCACCCTCCTCCAGATTGAGGTTGAGCTGTTCGCAACGCTCGTTGAGGCGCGCCGACTGCTGGTCGAGGCGCTCCAGAGCCTGCTGGGTGGAATTGTGCTGCGCCCTCAGCGAGCCGACCCGCACCGCCAGTTGGTGCGCATGGTCCTTGTGGGTACGGGCATCCTGGCGAATCCGGTCGAGCCGTTCGCGCAGGGCGTCACGCTCCGCCAGCAGGGTTTCCCGGCGCTCGGTGTCCAGCGCCATGCTATCCAGCGCTTCCTGCAGGGTCAGGCGCGCCTCGCTCAGTTGCTCCTGTTCCAGCGCGCGCTGCTCGGCCAGTTCCGCCACTTCTTCGTCGAGACGGCGGCGACGCAGCACCAGTTGCTCGACCTTGGCCTGCTGCGCGGACAACTGCGCCTTCAGCTCGCCGTGCCGGCGCCCCTCCTCCTGGACCTGGCGCCGCACCTGCTCGCGCGCGCCTTCCAGCTCGCGCTGCTCGTCGCGGGCCGCAGCCAGACGCTCCTCGCCCTCGGCGACGCGGGTTTCCAGGACCTCGCGCCGTTCCTGCAACGCCTCCAGTTCCTGGGCGCGGGCGAGCATGCCGCCTTGGGCCTCGTCGCTGCGCCGGACCCGCAGGAAGTGCCGGCCGACCCAGTAGCCATCGCGACTGATCAGGCTCTCGCCGTCGTCCAGGGCGCCGCGCTGGGCGAGCGCCTGTTCCAGGGTCTCCACCGGTTTCACCCGGGCCAACCAGGGACTCAGGTCGGCGTCGGCGCGGACCTTGTCCAGCAGCGAACCGGCCGCCGTCGCGGCTCCGCGAGCGGGGCTGAGCAGGCGCAGCTCGCCCTTGCCGAAGCCGGCCAGGGCGAGCCCGTCGAAGCCGTCCAGCAAGACCGCCTGCAGATCCGCGCCGAGCACGGTCTCCACCGCCAGCTCCCAACCCGGCTCGACACGCAAGCCTTCGGCGAGGCGCGGACGTTGTTCCAGGCCCTGCTCGCGCAACCACTCCAAGGCGCCCTGTCCGGGGTCGAGAGCGGCCTGCTGCAGGGCCTCCAGCGAAGCGATGCGCCCGTTCAGGCGCTGCAACTCGCCCTGCGCCTGGTGCTGTTCGGCGGCCAGCTGCTGCAATTCCTGGCGCAATTGTTCGAGTCGCTCGGCTTGGCCCTGCTCCTGCAATTGCAGTTCTTCCAGGGCCAGTTCGGCGATCGCCACCTGTTCGTTGAGTTCGAGGATCGCCGCGTCCTCGGGGTCGGCCGCCAACTGGCCACGCTCCTCCTGCAGGCGCCGCTCGCGATCCTGCAGGCGCTCCAGGCTCTGCTCCAGGTGCTGGATGCGCGACTGCTGCACCTCGGCCTGGCGGCGGGGTTCGGCGCTCTGCTGGTTGAAGGCATCCCACTGCTGCTGCCAGGCCTGCATGCCCTGCTCGGCCTGTTCCAGGGCGATGCCCGCTTCTTCCGCGGCGGCCGCGCTGAGTTCCTGTTCCGGTGCGAGCATGGCCATTTCCTCGGCCAGGGTCGCGAGCAAGGTACGGTCGTGCCCGAGGTGCGATTCGGTTTCCTGGCGGGTCCGTTCGGCTTCGCGCAAGTCGTCCTGCAACTGGCGCTGGCGCTGCTGGCCATGCTGGATGCTCTGCTCGACCCGGGCGATGTCGCCGCCGACCGAATAGAAGCGCGCCTGCACCTGGTTGAAGCGTTCGGACAACTCGTGATGGCCGTCGCGCAGCCGTTCGATGCCGGCATCGGCACCACGCTGCTCGGCCACCAGGGCCTCGAAGGCGATCTCCTGGTCGCCGATGACCCGCTCGCGCTGACCGACCTGCTCGTTCAGGTCGCGCCAGCGCACGGCACCCAGCTGGGCCTTGAGCTGGCGCTCCTCGGCCTTGTGTTCCTGGTATTTTTCCGCCGACTGGGCCTGCCGGTGCAGGCGTTCCAGTTGCCGCCCCAGCTCTTCGCGCAGGTCGGTGAGGCGTGCCAGGTTTTCCTGGGTCCGACGGATGCGGCTTTCGGTTTCGCGGCGGCGCTCCTTGTACTTGGAAATGCCCGCGGCTTCCTCGATGAAGTTGCGCAGGTCTTCCGGACGCGCCTCGATCAGCTTGGAGATCATGCCCTGTTCGATGATCGAGTAGCTACGCGGCCCCAGGCCGGTGCCGAGGAAGATGTCGGTGATGTCGCGCCGCCGGCACTTGGTGCCGTTGAGGAAATAGGTGTTCTGCCCGTCCCGCGAGACCCGCCGGCGAATGGATATCTCGGCGTACTGGGCGTATTCGCCCACCAGGGTGGTCTCGGCGTTGTCGAAGATCAGCTCGATGCTCGCCTGGCTCACCGGCTTGCGGGTATTCGAGCCGTTGAAGATGACGTCGGTCATCGACTCGCCGCGCAGGTTCTTCGCCGAGCTTTCGCCCATCACCCAGCGCACCGCGTCGATGATGTTCGACTTGCCGCAGCCGTTCGGCCCTACCACTGCCGCCATGTTGCTGGGGAAGTTCACCGTGGTCGGATCGACGAAGGACTTGAACCCCGCCAGCTTGATGCTCTTCAGGCGCATGCGTGCGCTCCCGCCAGGGTCGCCATCAGCGTTCGGCGAGCGCGGCCAGCACCAGCTGGCAGTTGTGGCGGCCGTATTCCAGCAGGACCTCGCGGATCCTCGCCTCGTCACGGGCGATCACCGCTTGCAGGAGCTGAGCAAAACTGCCGAGGAACTGGTTCATTTCCGCCTTGCGCCGCTCCAGCGCCAGGTGGTAGGCGCGACTCACCGCCGGCAGCAGGTTTTCGACGGTTTCCTGCAGGTAGGGATTGTTCGCGAAAGGAAAGGCCGCGCGCATGATGTCGAAGCTGGCCTCGACGAAGCCGTCGATATCGCTTTGCGCCAGGTTATTCAGCAGGCGCTGCTGGATGGCCAGGAACGGTGCCAGCTCGGCCTCGCTGCGCCAGCGCCGGGCGACGCTTTCCGCCAGCAGGATGTAGAGCTGCACGATCAGCGCGTAGAGGCTTTCCACATGTTGCGGGGACAGTTCGGACACCTGGGCGCCGCGGCGCGGCAGGATGTTCACCAGGTGGCGGCGTTCGAGAATCAGCAGCGCCTCGCGGACCGAGCCGCGACTGACGTTGAGGGTCTGGGTGACCTTCTGCTCCTGGATACGTTCCCGTTCCTTGAGTTCTCCCCGGATGATGCGTTCCGCGAGGTGGTGGGCGATCTGCTCTGCCAGGCTGTCCGGGGCCTTGAACGTCATGGTGATCCTTTTATCCAGGGGCGCGTTTTCCGGGGGTATATGGATAGGAAGTGTAACACAGGGCGTTACCCCGCCGGCTTCCCGGCGAAGCGGCGGACAGAACGAAGGTTGGGATGGGGCAGGCCGGCCAAGGGAGGACAATTGTCAGACAATCTAACAAGATAAATACGAGGACTTCCCATGTTTGCCTCGCTTTCCTCTGCCTGGATGCTGCGTCTGAAAAAGTACGGCTACTGGATCTGGCTGATCGCGGTGCTCGGCATTCCGCTCAGCTACTGGTGGTCGCTCGGTAGTGACTATCCCAACGCCTGGCCCTGGCTGGTGATCAGCGTGGTGTTCGGGCTGATCCCGATCCTCGATGCCATCGTCGGCCGCGATCCGGCCAATCCCGAGGAAGCCAGCGAAGTGCCGGAGATGGAAGCACAGGGCTACTACCGCGTACTGTCCCTGGCCACCGTCCCGCTGTTGCTGGGCATGCTCGTCTGGTCCGGCTGGATCCTCGCCCACGAGACCCGCTGGGACTGGGTCGGCCAACTGGGCTGGATCCTGTCGGTGGGCACCGTGATGGGCGCCATCGGCATCACCGTCTCCCACGAACTGATCCACAAGGACCCGCAACTGGAACAGAACGCCGGCGGCCTGCTGCTGGCAGCGGTGTGCTATGCCGGCTTCAAGGTCGAACACGTGCGCGGCCACCATGTACACGTCTCGACCCCGGAAGATGCCTCGTCCTCGCGCTACGGCCAGAGCCTCTACTCGTTCCTCCCGCACGCCTACAAGCACAACTTCCTCAACGCCTGGCGCCTGGAGGCCGAGCGCCTGAAGCGCAAGGGCCTGCCGGCCCTGCACTGGCGCAACGAGCTGATCTGGTGGTACGCCATCAGCGCCCTCTTCCTGCTCGGCTTCAGCCTGGCCTTCGGCTGGCTGGGAGCGATCTTCTTCCTCGGCCAGTCGGTGATGGCCTTCACCCTGCTGGAGATCGTCAACTACGTCGAGCACTACGGCCTGCATCGGCGGCGTCTGGACAACGGCCGCTACGAACGCACCACGCCGGAACACTCGTGGAACAGCAATTTCCTCCTGACCAACCTGTTCCTTTTCCACCTGCAGCGCCATTCCGACCACCATGCCTACGCCAAGCGCCGCTACCAGGTGCTGCGCCACTACGACAGCAGCCCGCAACTACCCAACGGCTACGCCGGGATGATCGTCCTCGCCCTGTTCCCGCCGCTCTGGCGCGCGGTGATGGACCCGAAGGTGCGCGCCTACTATGCCGGCGAGGAATACCAGCTTACCGACACCCAGCGCATCTGAGCGTCCCGCCCCTGGGAAACGGCACCTTCGGGTGCCGTTTTCGTTTATGGGGAAACTGACTGACCTACAGGTCAAAAAATTATTTGACTCAAAAGTCAGTTTTTTCTAGATTCGCCTCCATAGCTCCTACCGTGGAGCCCTGTGCGGAAACCGCCCCACTCCGGCCGGTTCTCCTGCAAGGCCTAGAATTCAATAACAAGAACCCGCCTGGAGGCACGCCTTGATCAGGTTCCTGCTCAACCGGGAGATCCGCGTCGAAGAACGCCTGGACCCCAACCTCACCGTCCTCGACTACCTGCGCCGGCACCTCGGCAAGACCGGCACCAAGGAAGGCTGCGCCTCCGGCGATTGCGGCGCCTGCACCGTGGTGGTCGGCGAACTGGTCACCGGCGAGGATGGTGCCGAACGCATCCGCTATCGCAGCCTGAACTCCTGCCTGACCTTCGTTTCCGCCCTTCACGGCAAGCAATTGATCACCGTCGAGGACCTCAAGCACCGGGACCGCCTGCACGACGTGCAGCAGGCGATAGTCGACTGCCATGGCTCGCAGTGCGGGTTCTGCACGCCGGGCTTCGTCATGTCGCTGTTCGCCCTGCAGAAGAACAGCGCCGGCGCCGATCCGGCCAAGGCCCACGAGGCGCTCGCCGGCAACCTCTGCCGCTGCACCGGCTACCGGCCGATCCTCGACGCCGCCGAGCAGGCCTGCTGCCACAAGCGCGCAGACCAGTTCGACGCCCGGGAAGCCGCCACCATCGAGCAATTGCGCGCCATCGCTCCGCGCGAAACCGCCGAGCTGAACAGCGGTGACCGGCGCTGCCTGCTGCCGCTCACCGTCGCCGACCTGGCCGACCTCTACGGCGCCAATCCGCAGGCACGCCTGCTGGCCGGCGGCACCGACCTGGCGCTGGAGGTCACCCAGTTCCATCGCGAACTGCCGGTGATGATCTATGTCGGCCACATCCGCGAAATGAAACGCATCGAAGTGGGCGCCAACTGCCTGGAAATCGGCGCCGCCACCCCGCTGACCGACTGCTACCAGGCGCTGGCCGCGGACTACCCGGACTTCGGCGAGTTGCTGCAGCGTTTCGCGTCCCTGCAGATCCGCAACCAGGGCACTCTCGGCGGCAATATCGGCAACGCCTCGCCGATCGGCGACGCCCCGCCGCTGCTGATCGCCCTCGGCGCGAAGATCGTCCTGCGCCGCGGCGAACGGCGCCGCGAGCTGCCGCTGGAGGAGTACTTCCTCGACTACAAGGTCACCGCCCGCGAAGAAGGCGAGTTCATCGAGAAGATCCTGGTCCCGCGTGCCCGGCCCAGCCAGGCGTTCAAGGCCTACAAGGTCTCCAAGCGCATCGACGACGATATTTCCGCGGTCTGCGCCGCCATCAGCCTCGACCTGGAAGATGGCCGGATCGTCCGCGCCAGGGTCGCCTTCGGCGGCATGGCGGCGATTCCCAAGCGCGCCGCCGCCTGCGAAGCGGCGCTGCAAGGCGCGCGCCTGGAAGCCGCCAGCTTCGAACGCGCCGCCGCCGCCCTGGCGAACGACTTCACCCCGCTCAGCGACTTCCGCGCGAGCAAGGAATATCGCCTGCTGACCGCGCAGAACCTGCTGCGCAAATGCTTCCTGGAGCTGCACGCTCCCGCCGTCGAAACCCGGGTGACCGCCTATGTCTAACCATCGCAAGCCGCACAAGAGCCAGGAAGAGCTGGCCGACCTGTTCCGCGCCGAGCTGACCACCGGAGTCGGCCGCAGCGTCAAGCACGAAAGCGCCCCCAAGCACGTCAGCGGCGAGGCGATCTACATCGACGATCGCCTGGAGTTTCCCAACCAGTTGCACGTCTATGCGCGCCTGAGCGAGCGCGCCCACGCCCGCATCACCCGCCTCGACGTGACGCCCTGCTACCAGTTCCCCGGCGTCGCCATCGCCCTCACCGCCGCCGACGTTCCCGGCCAGCTCGACATCGGCCCGGTGGTGGCCGGCGACCCGCTGCTGGCCGATGGCAAGGTGGAGTATGTCGGACAGATGGTCCTGGCGGTCGCCGCCGACAGCCTGGAAACCGCGCGCAAGGCGGCCATGGCGGCGATCGTCGAGTACGAAGACCTGGAGCCGGTGCTCGACGTGGTCGAGGCCCTGCGCAAGCGCCATTTCGTCCTCGACAGCCACCAGCACCGCATCGGCGATTCCGCCGCCGCGCTGGCCGGCGCGCCGCATCGCCTGCAAGGCACGCTGCACATCGGCGGCCAGGAGCATTTCTACCTGGAGACGCAGATTTCCTCGGTAATGCCCAGCGAAGACGGCGGCATGATCGTCTATTGCTCGACGCAGAACCCCACCGAAGTGCAGAAGCTGGTGGCTGAGGTCCTCGGGGTTTCCTTCAACCGCATCGTCATCGACATGCGCCGCATGGGCGGCGGCTTCGGCGGCAAGGAAACCCAGGCCGCGGCGCCGGCCTGCCTGTGCGCGGTGGTCGCCTACCACACCGCGCGTCCGGCGAAGATGCGCCTACCGCGCATGGAGGACATGCAGATCACCGGCAAGCGTCACCCGTTCTACGTCGAATACGACGTCGGCTTCGACGACGATGGCCGCCTGCACGGCATCCAGATCGACCTGGCCGGCAACTGCGGCTATTCGCCGGACCTCTCCGGCTCGATCGTCGACCGCGCCATGTTCCACTCGGACAACGCCTACTTCCTCGGCAACGCCACCATCAACGGCCACCGTTGCAAGACCAACACCGCCTCGAACACCGCCTACCGCGGTTTCGGCGGGCCCCAGGGAATGGTCGCCATCGAGGAGATCATGGACGTCGTGGCCCGCAGCCTGGGCAAGGATCCGCTGGAGGTGCGCAAGCTCAACTACTACGGCAAGAACGAGCGCAACGTCACCCATTACCACCAGACCGTCGAGCACAACCTGTTGGCGGAGATGACCGCCGAGCTGGAAGCGAGCAGCGAGTACGCCCGCCGCCGCGAGGAAATCCGTGCCTTCAATGCCGCCAGCCCGGTCTTGAAGAAAGGCCTGGCGCTGACCCCGGTGAAGTTCGGCATTTCGTTCACCGCGACCTTCCTCAACCAGGCAGGTGCGCTGATCCACATCTATACCGACGGCAGCATCCACCTGAACCATGGCGGCACCGAGATGGGCCAGGGCCTCAATACCAAGGTCGCCCAGGTGGTCGCCGAGGTCTTCCAGGTCGACGTGGAGCGCATCCAGATCACCGCCACCAATACCGACAAGGTGCCCAATACCTCGCCCACCGCCGCCTCCTCGGGCACCGACCTGAACGGCAAGGCCGCGCAGAATGCCGCCGAAACCATCAAGCGGCGCCTGGTGGAGTTCGCCGCGCGGCACTGGAAGGTCAGCGAGGAAGACGTCGAGTTCCGCAACAACCAGGTGCGTATCCGCGAGCTGATCCTGCCGTTCGAGGAACTGATCCAGCAGGCCTACTTCGGCCAGGTCTCGTTGTCCAGCACCGGCTTCTACCGCACGCCGAAGATCTTCTACGACCGCGAGCAGGCCCGTGGCCGGCCCTTCTATTATTTCGCCTACGGCGCCGCCTGCTCGGAGGTGATAGTCGATACCCTCACCGGCGAATACCGCATGCTGCGCACCGACATCCTGCATGACGTCGGCGACTCGCTGAACCCGGCCATCGACATCGGCCAGGTCGAAGGCGGCTTCGTCCAGGGCATGGGCTGGCTGACCATGGAGGAACTGGTCTGGAACGCCAAGGGCAAGCTGATGACCAGCGGCCCGGCCAGCTACAAGATTCCCGCCGTCGCCGACATGCCGCTGGACCTGCGGGTGAAACTGCTGGAGAACCGCAAGAATCCGGAGCAGACCGTGTTCCATTCCAAGGCCGTGGGCGAGCCGCCGTTCATGCTCGGCATCTCGGTCTGGTGCGCGATCAAGGACGCCGTGGCCAGCCTCGCCGACTACCGCGCGCAACCCGCCATCGACGCGCCGGCGACGCCCGAGCGGGTGCTCTGGGGCGTGGAACAGATGCGCCGGCTGAAGGCCGCCCAGGCGCAAGCGGCGGACGCCGCGGTCGAACCGGCCTGAACCGCCGCGATCGGGAGGATGACGAGATGAACTGGATCAGCGCCCTGGCCGAGTTGCAGCGTAGCGGCGAACCTTGCGTCCTGGTGACCATCATCGAGGAACGCGGCTCGACCCCGCGCAACGCCGGCTCGAAGATGGTGGTCAGCGCCGAGCGGCTCTACGACACCATCGGCGGCGGCCACCTGGAATACAGGGCCCAGGCCATTGCCCGGGAAATGCTCGCCGCGCGGACCCAGGACACCCGCCTGGAGCGCTTCAGCCTGGGCGCCAGTCTCGGCCAGTGCTGCGGCGGCGCCACGGTGCTGCTGTTCGAGCCGATGGGCCAGCCGCAGGCACACATCGCCGTGTTCGGCGCGGGCCACGTCGGTCGCGCCCTGGTACCCTTGCTCGCCAGCCTGCCCTGCCGGGTGCGCTGGATCGATTCGCGGGAACACGAATTTCCCGCGCTCCTGCCCGACGGCGTGGAGAAAGTGGTGAACGACGAAGTGCTCGACGAGGTCGAGCGGATGCCGCCCGGCAGCCACTTCATCGTCATGACCCACAATCACCCGCTGGACCTGGAGCTCACCGCGGCGATCCTGGCGCGCAACGACTTCGCCTACTTCGGCCTGATCGGCTCGAAGACCAAGCGCGTCAAGTTCGAGCACCGCCTGCGCGAACGTGGCGTCGACGCCGAACGCCTGCAACGGATGCGCTGCCCGATGGGCCTGGAGCGGGTGAAAGGCAAGCTGCCGGCGGAGATCGCCATCTCCATCGCCGGCGAGGTGATCGCCACCTACAACGCCGCCTTCGGCCTGGAACGCAAGCAGGGGCCGTCGAGCGTCACCCGGCTGACCCCGGAGTCGCGCCGCGCCCACGAATCCTGAGCGGCCCCCCGCTCCCCCGCGTCCGCCGCCAGGCGGCGGACCTCCCACGAACCTTTTTTTTTCGAGACTGCCATGACCCGCAACGCCAAAGCCTACCGCGCCGCCATCCTGCACAGCATCGCCGACCCCGCGGAGGTCGGCGTCGAACGCTCCTACGAATACTTCGAGGACGGCCTGTTGCTGGTGGAGGACGGCAAGGTCGCTCGCCTCGGTGACGCCGAGGCCCTGCTCGGCGAGATCGGCGACGTCGAGGTCTTCGAGTACCGCGACGCGCTGATCACCCCCGGCTTCATCGACACCCACATCCATTTCCCGCAGACCGGGATGATCGCCTCCTACGGCGAGCAACTGCTGGACTGGCTGAACACCTATACCTTCCCCACCGAACGCCAGTTCGGCGACAAGGCCCACGCCGACCAGGTCGCCGAGATCTTCCTGCAGGAACTGCTGCGCAACGGCACCACCACCGCGCTGGTCTTCGGCAGCGTGCACCGGCAATCGGTGGAATCGCTGTTCGAGGCCGCCCGGCGCCTGGACCTGCGCCTGATCGCCGGCAAGGTGATGATGGACCGCAACGCGCCGGACTACCTGACCGACACCGCCGAGAGCAGCTACCGCGACAGCAAGGCGCTGATCGAGCGCTGGCACGGCCAGGGCCGTCTGCTCTACGCGGTGACCCCGCGCTTCGCCCCGACCAGCACCGCGGAACAGCTGGACATGGCGGCGCGGCTGCTGCGCGAGCATCCCGGCGTATACCTGCACACCCACCTGTCGGAGAACCTCAAGGAAATCGAGTGGGTGAAGGAGCTGTTCCCCGAGCGCAGCGGCTACCTGGACGTCTACGACCACCACGGCCTGCTCGGGCCGCGCTCGGTGTTCGCCCATGGCGTGCACCTGTGCGACGGCGAATGCCAGCGCCTGGCGGAGACTGGCTCGGCGGTGGCGTTCTGCCCGACCTCCAACCTGTTCCTCGGCAGCGGTCTGTTCGACCTGCCGAAGCTGGAGCGCTACAAGGTCAAGGTCGGCCTCGGCACCGATGTCGGCGCCGGCACCAGCTTCTCCCAGTTGCAGTCCCTGAACGAGGCGTACAAGGTCATGCAGTTGCAGGGCGCCCGCCTCGATCCGTTCAAGTCGCTCTACCTCGCCACCCTCGGCGGCGCCCGTGCGCTGGAGCTGGACGACCGGATCGGCAGCTTCGCCACCGGCAACGAGGCGGACTTCGTGGTCCTCGACTACCACGCCACCCCGCTGCTCTCCTACCGCCTGAGCCAGGCCGGCAGCCTGGCCGAACGGCTGTTCGCGCTGACCATCCTCGGCGACGACCGCACGGTGAAGGAAACCTTCGCCGCCGGTCGCTCGGTGCATCGCCGCGACTGACACGCTCATGAAAAAAGCCCCGAAGGTGTCCGAACTCTAGCTGGGGGGAGCCACACTTCTGCACTGCTGAGTTTCGCGTGGCTGAGTCACCTGTATCGGTGGGCTGGAGCGGTCCTTAAATAGGCCACTGCTGGCCGGAGGCAGTCTCCCGGCCCCCCTCACTCCCCCACCCGCCCCTCGACCCTCCGCAAGCGCGCCATGCTGTACACATCCACGAAGCGCCCGTCCCGCACCGCGTAGTCGCGCATCTCCCCTTCGGTCTCGAAGCCGAACTTGCGATACAGCGCCAGCGCCGGGGCGTTGTCGGTGTAGACGGTGAGTTCGACGCGGCGCAGGTTCATCCAGTTGTCGGCGATGTCCAGCAGTTCGCCGAGCAGGCGGCTGCCGACGCCCTTGCCCTGCCAGGCGACGGCGACGCCCATGCCGATGCTGCCGCTGTGGCTGCGGCGGATGCGCGGGTGCTGTTCGAGGCTGGCGCTGCCGATGACGTCGCCCTGGTGCAGGGCGACGAGGATCAGCAGGCGGTCGTCGTCCGCGCTGTCGTGCAGGCGCTTGCGGCGCTGCTCCACCGACTGGTAGGGCATCTGCAGGACCTGGCGGGCCACGGCGGGGTCGTTGTACAGGGCGGTGAGGCCTTCCACGTGGCGTTCGCTGTAGCGTTCGAGGCGGATCGTCGGCGATTCGGCGGTCATTGCGGTCATCCCTGGGCTGTCTGGCCACCCAGCATAAGCGTCTGCGCCGGGCTCGACCAGCCGGTCGGAGATCGCGCTTTCCCTGCCGCGCGGCTCTGGCTAAGCTCGACCTTCGAACAACGAAAGGACGCCAGCATGGTCCAGAGCGCCCCAGCCAGCGAAATCGCCGCCCTCATCCTGCGCGGTTTCGACGATTACCGAGAGCAGTTCCGCGAGATCACCGACGGCGCCCGTGCCCGCTTCGAGCAGGCGCAGTGGCAGGAAGCGCAGCGCGCCTCGGCGCAGCGGATCAACCTCTACGAGGAAAAGGTCGCCGAGACGGTGGCCGGGCTGCGCGCGGGGCTGGCCGACAGCGAGCTGCTGGACGTGGAGCGCTGGCCGATCATCAAGAGCGCCTACATCGCGCAGATCGACCTGCGGCTGGACGACGAGCTGGCCGAGACCTGGTTCAACTCGATCTTCTGCGGGCTGTTCAGCCACGACAACATCAGCGACGGCACGATGTTCGTGCACACCACCCGGCCCTCGCTGCGCGCCCACGCCCGCGCGCCCTACACCCGCACCTACCGGCCGGGCGGCGACCTGCGCCAGGCGCTGGAGAAGATCTTCGACGACTACCGCTTCGACGTGCCCTACGACGACCGCGAGCGCGACCTCGAACGGATCGACGCACTGCTGCACAGCAACCTGCCGGACTGGGTGTGCAAGGACCCGGACCTGGCCATCGAGCTGATCGGCTCGGTGTTCTATCGCAACAAGGGCGCCTACCTGGTGGGCCGCCTGTTCACCCCGGACGAGCAGTGGCCGCTGGTGTTCCCGCTGCTGCACCGCGAGGGCCACGGCATCCAGTTCGACACGGTGATCACCGACGAGGCGGAAGTCTCGATCATCTTCTCCTTCACCCGCTCCTACTTCATGGTCGACGTGCCGGTGCCGGCCGAGCTGGTGGCCTTCCTCAAGCGTCTGCTGCCGGGCAAGCACCTGGCCGAGCTGTACACCTCGATCGGCTTCTACAAGCAGGGCAAGAGCGAGTTCTACCGCGCCCTGATCAACCACCTGGCGACCACCGACGACCGCTTCGTCATGGCCCCCGGCGTGCGCGGCATGGTGATGAGCGTGTTCACCCTGCCCGGCTTCAACACGGTGTTCAAGATCATCAAGGACCGCTTCAACCCGTCGAAGAGCGTCGACCACGCCACGGTGATCCAGAAGTACCAGTTGGTGAAGAACCACGACCGGGTCGGACGCCTGGCCGACACCCAGCAGTTCGCCGACTTCCGCTTCCCGGTGAGCAAGTTCGAGCCGGAGTGCCTGGCAGAACTGCTGGAAGTGGCGCCGTCGACGGTGGTGATGGAAGGCGACGTGGTGCTGATCCGCCACTGCTGGACGGAGCGGCGCATGACCCCGCTGAACATCTACCTGGAGAACGCCAGCGAGGCGCAGACCCGCGAGGCGCTGAACGACTACGGGCTGGCGATCAAGCAACTGGCGGCAGCGAACATCTTCCCCGGCGACATGCTGCTGAAGAACTTCGGCGTGACTCGCCATGGCCGGGTGGTGTTCTACGACTACGACGAGATCTGCTACCTCACCGAGGTGAACTTCCGCTACATCCCCGAGCCGCGCTTCCCCGAGGACGAGATGTCGTCCGAGCCCTGGTATTCGGTGGGGCCCAACGACGTGTTCCCGGAAGAATTCCCGCGCTTCCTGTTCGTCGACCTCAACCAGCGCCGGCTATTCGCCAAGCTGCACGGCAACCTCTACGACGCCAAATACTGGCAGGGCCTCCAGGAGCAGATCCGCGAGGGCAAGGTGATCGACGTGTTTCCCTATCGGCGGCAGGAGACGCCTGAGCAGTTGCTCAAGTAGACCGAACCAGCCGCCCATTCCTAGACCAACTGCGCCCCCAGCGCCCGCACCACCCGCTGCAACTCCACCCGTCCACCGGTGGCGACGCGCAGGCCGGTGATCTCGCGGCGCGGCGGGTAGTGTTTGCGCAGGGCGTCGAAGGCGGCGCGGCGGGTGGCGCTGTCGCCGGTCAGGCTGCGACGGAAGGCGGCGTCGTCGCTGCGCGGGTCGTATACCGCGCGGCACAGCGTGGCCAGCGCCCAGACCGGGTCGCAGCCGGGGTTGAGTTGCAGGCCGGCGAGCCAGGTTTCCGGCAGCACGTCTTGCAGGCTCACGCGTTCGGCGATGCCGCGCCAGGCGCAGTAGGCCTGGTAGATCTGTGCGGTGCCGCGCAGCTTGCCTTCCAGGCTGTAGCCGGCGATGTGCGGCGTGGCGATCAGGCAGCGCGCGGCCAGTTCGGGGTCGGCCTGCGGTTCGCCTTCCCAGACGTCCAGCGCCACTTCCAGGTCGGCGCCGCCTTCGAGCAGGCGGCGCAGGGCCTGGTTGTCGACCACCGCGCCACGGCTGGCGTTGACCAGCCAGGTGCCGGGACGCAGGGCGGCCAGGCGGGGTTCATCCAGCAGGTGGCGGGTCGGGTGTTCGCCGTCGCGGTTCAGCGGAGTGTGCAGGCTGATCACGTCGGCCTCGGCCAGCAGCCGTTCCAGCGAGACGAATTCGCCGTCCGGCTCGCGTGCCTGGCGCGGCGGATCGCAGACCAGCACTTTCCAGCCCAGCCCGCGCAGCACCTCCACCAGCCGCCCACCGACCTGCCCAGCGCCGACCACCCCATAGGTGCGTTCGGCCAGGTCGGCGCCGCGCACCTCGGCCATCGCCAGCAGGCAGCCGAGCACGTAGTCCACCACCCCGCGGGCGTTGCAGCCGGGCGCGCTGGACCAGGCGATGCCGGCCTCGGCGAAGTAGTCGAGGTCGAGGTGGTCGGTGCCGATGGTGCAGGTGCCGACGAAGCGCACCGGCGAGCCGGCCAGCGCGGCGCGGCTGACCTCGGTGACCGAGCGCACCAGCAGCACGTCGACCTCGGCCAGCGCCGCGCGGTCGATGGCGCGCCCGGGCAAGCGGCGAATGGAGCCCTGGTCGGCGAAGAAGGCGTCGACCACGGGAATGTTTTCATCGGCGAGAATACGCATGCAGACCTCCGCGAACGAGGCTGCACACTCTAGCAGGCCGAGGGCTCGCGGTGTTGCCGAACGGCTCGCGAGGCGGACCTGCCAGCGCCATGCGCAAGCCTCGACGATCGCGTTTTTCCCAACCACGACCGCGAACGATGGCCAGCTACAAGGAACAGAACCGCGAACGCCTCGTCCGTCTCCTCGACCAGGCGGCGGACGCCAGGGAGCCCGTTCATCGAGCCGGTAGCTCGCTCCGCTCCGGCATGGCCGCCAGGCGCTGGCGCATTTCCTCGCTGGCGGCAGGCCCGGCCTGTACGGTGCATTGCTCCAGCGGTACCGTTCGGCCATCGGCGAGAGCCGCCATGAACGAGCGCACCGGCCGCCCGCTTGTTCGCTCGACGAGCTGCACGCTCTGCCCTTCCTCTGCGTAGTGGCGATTGCCCCAGGCGACGAAAGCCATGAGCACGACGCGAAAATCCTCGCCCTTGGCCGTGGGCACGTACTGATAGCGCAGCGGGCGCTGGCTGTAGGGCTGGCGTTCGAGCAGGCCCGCCTCCACCAGCGCGTTCAGGCGCCGGGTGAGCATGTTCGGCGCGATATCCAGGCTGCGGGAAAATTCGTCGAAGCGGCGCAGGCCCTGTAGTGCATCGCGCATGATCAGGATGCTCCACCATTCGCCGACCCGTTCCAGGCTGCGGGCGATGGGGCATTCGGCATCGGCGAAGGTCTTGCGTTGCATGGTTCTTCCTTGGCGAGGCTCACAAAGTGCTGGTCCGCATGTTACTTTCATGATGATAGTTACGTCCACTGACTGCTATTCCAACGGAACAGAAGGACTCGGACCCTCATGAGCAAACGTATCGTCGTCACCGGCATGGGCGCGGTCAGCCCGCTGGGCTGCGGAGTCGAACCCATATGGCAACGCCTGCTGGCCGGGCAATCGGGCATCGCCACGCTCCCGGCGGAGCTGATCGGCGACCTGCCCATCAGCATCGGCGGCCAGGTCCCCGACCGTGTCCAGGACCCGCAGGCCGGCTTCGATCCCGACCTGCTGCTGGCCGCCAAGGAACAACGCAAGATGGACCGCTTCATCCTCTTCGCCCTGGCCGCCGCGCAAGAGGCCCTGGCCCAGGCCGGCTGGGCGCCGCAGAGCGCCGAGGCGCAGGAGCGCACGGCGACCGTCATCGCCTCCGGGGTGGGCGGCTTCCATGCCATCGCCGAAGCGGTGCGGACCACCGACGGCAAGGGACCGCGCCGCCTGTCGCCCTTCACCATCCCGTCCTTTCTCTGCAACATGGCGGCCGCCCATGTGTCGATCCGCCATGGCTTCAAGGGACCGCTGGGCGCCCCGGTGACCGCCTGCGCGGCGGGCGTGCAGGCCATCGGCGACGCGGCGCGGATGATCCGCGCGGGAGAGGTCGACGTGGCGCTCTGCGGCGGCGCGGAAGCGACCATCCACCGGGTGAGCCTGGCCGGCTTCGCCGCCGCGCGCGCCCTGTCCAGCGATTTCAACGACAGCCCCGAACGCGCCTCGCGCCCCTTCGACCAGGCCCGCGACGGCTTCGTCATGGGCGAAGGCGCCGGCCTACTGGTCATCGAGGAACTGGAGCACGCCCTGGCGCGCGGCGCCAGGCCCATCGCCGAGCTGGTGGGCTACGGCACCAGCTCCGACGCCTACCACATGACCGCCGGGCCGGAAGATGGCAGCGGTGCCCGCCGGGCCATGCAGCAGGCGCTGCGCCAGGCCGGCGTGGAAGCGGCCGCGGTGCAACACCTGAATGCCCACGCCACCTCCACCCAAGTAGGCGACAAGGGCGAACTGGCCGCCATCAAGGCCGTGTTCGGCGCTGGCAGCGGGCTCGCCATCAGCGCGACCAAATCCGCCACCGGCCACCTCCTGGGCGCCGCCGGCGGCATCGAGGCTATCTTCACGGTCCTGGCACTGCGCGACCAGCTCGCCCCCGCCACACTCAACCTGGAAACGCCCGACACCGACGCCGAGGGCCTCGACCTGGTTCGCGGCGAAGCCCGGCGCTGGCCGATGGAACACGCGCTGTCCAATGGCTTCGGCTTCGGCGGGGTGAATGCCAGTCTGTTGTTCCGGCGCTGGGTGTAGCGCGTCCTACTCTGGAAGCGATCGTGCCAGATGCCTGCCCTCTGCCAGCAGCCCAAGCTCCCGCTGGTGGAGGGACATCAGTTCGCCGCCAGGCCATGTCGAGCATGAGCTCAGACACATGAGGTCTTTTCCGATGCGGCAGTTACATCATGACGGCTTTTACGAGCGATCTGGAGCAAGTATCAGGAGGGTAATGTTTAGGTAACGCACCCAATTAGCGTTTTCGCTCCAAGCTAGCCATGAATATCTACCAAGGTTATTTACAATCTCAAATATCAGGGGCTCTGGTATTCTTCATGGGAAAAAAGTTTCAGGTTTAACTCGCAGGCTTTCAGATTCAAGAAATCTCCACCACAGGGAGGACTCGCAGAAAAAACCAGCCTTCCAACCCAACCAGACCAACGCCATGCTTATCGACTTGAAATTTCGCCGACCTGAACTAGCATGCCTATTAAACTCTTGGCTCATTTACTACAACCAGAAAACAGGGAGACTTGCATGATAGTTAAAAATTTATTTATATTCACGGTTGGACTCAAGGGCTGTAGCCCAATACCTAGCGTACTTGGCATTTACCACAAATATGCATCAAGAAGCGAAGTCAAATTCATTGGCTGGTACCACCTTTCTGCGAAGCGCTCGCAGAGCGATATCCAGGAAATCTTCTCGAATAATAGCGATGAGCCTTTGAAAGGTTTCGAAGTATTGGAGGCCGAAGCCGTTACAAGGCATGCCACTGAAGACATTCACACTCCAGACTTGTCAACACTTCAAGGAGATGCGGGCGCAATAATTCTTGCTCACGGTGGAGGGGCTCAGGCGGGAAGCAGCAGTGCCGAGGCCGTGGCGAAAGCGGTCGCTGACTTCAGAAAGAAAACAAAACTGCCTATGCAATTTAGAAAAATAGTATTTGACGTATGCAACATGGCCTCCCCCATCAAGACGGTCACTGCCGACCAGAGCAAGTTCTCCGGAATAGGTTTTTACGACAGCGAAGGAAATGCAATCGCCAAGTCAAAAGAATTTCAGTTAAACTTCCTACAGGCATTCACCGCCATCTATGGAGCACTGACACACGATGCCGGATCAGTAAAAGTTGCGGGATGGGACTCTGGAATTTCGGTCTTTCATCCAGCCAACGAATATGTCATGGGCACACCTGCGCCAGCTAATGGCTGGACTGCAACCGTCAGCAATCGCGAGCTCGTCGCGACACTCAAGCATGGGCAGAAATTCCTCAGCAATAGAATCAGTGATGAGGAGAATTCAAAAACCACCTACACGCTCAAATTGATTGACAATGGCGTCAGGGCCTCGCTTAAAAAAACCTACCAGTATGTATCAGTTCAGAATGAAGGCGAAAAGGGCAAAGTAATCCAGACAAAACTGGAAGGCTGGTCGGACAAAGAACTGTAGAGAAACGAGCCTAATCATTAGGCTACTCTAACCAGCCAGCTCTTATGATTTTCCAGCCCGCACGCCACCATCATGCCGCTCCCCGCAAGCCGGCCAACTAACGCTCAAATCCGAAGATACTTCGAATACGGAATCCGTAGAAGAAGAGAGCACACTGGCCCCTTTTTACCGCACGCTGTCCCTAACGAAAACAACTACCGTCCCGCGGCAGCCCCTCGAAAGTTCCCCCTCCGGTTTCGGACGGCAGCTCTCTAGCCTATCCTCCCCCGCCACAACAACAGGAGGTTCCATGCCGGTTTCGTTACCCTTCGAGCAAGTCGATGTCTTCTCCGAACAGCCCTTCAAAGGCAACGCCGTTGCCGTGGTGATTGGCGCCGACCGCCTGAGCAGCCAGCAGATGCTCGAGTTCGCCGCCTGGACCCAGTTGAGCGAGACGACCTTCCTGCTGCGGCCGACCGTTGCCGAAGCCGACTATCGCGTGAGGATCTTCACCCCGTTGCGGGAGTTGCCCTTTGCCGGGCATCCGACGCTGGGGAGCTGCCAGGTCTGGCTGAACCAGGGGGGCGGCAATGCTGCTGACGAGATCGTCCAGGAGTGTCTGGCGGGCCTGATCCGCATCCGCCGCAAGGGCGCCTTGCTGTCGTTCGCGGCGCCTCCCCTGCTTCGTGGCGGAGCGGTCGAAGACGAGGTGTTGCGACGGATCGAGAGCGGGCTTGGCCTGTCCCCGGGGCAGGTACTCGGCAGCCAATGGGTGGACAACGGACCCGGCTGGGTCGCCGTTCGGCTGGCCACGCGTGACGAGGTCCTGGCCATTCGCCCGGACTACGCGAAGCTCGACGGGCTCAACGTGGGCGTGGTCGCGCCCTGGCAAGGTCCCCAGGCGGAGGCGGATGTGGAAGTGCGCGCCTTCATGGGCGAGGAACTCAATGAAGACCCCGTTACCGGTAGCCTCAACGCGAGCCTGGCGCAATGGCTGATCGGCACGGGAGTCATGCCCGGGCGCTACACGGCGAGCCAGGGCACGGCCTTGGGTCGCCGGGGGCGGATAAGCGTCGAGCAGATCGGCGGCGATATCTGGATCGGCGGTGAGGTGCAGCCGGGCATGTCGGGGCAGGTCGTGTTCTGAGCGGGACGGCGTACCCTGTCCTTCCCCATTACCTGGCCGACCTGGATCGGCGTCCGGCATTGGACGGAAATGCCCGCCCATGACAACGGGGCCGCCTTCCCTCTGGAAGCACCCTCCCTGCCCACCGGGCCCGCCCAGGCCCGGTGGCTCCGCCCTCCCCTCACCAGTTGTGCGTATAGCTCGCCGTCAGCACCGTGCCCGGCGCCGGCAGGTGGCTGGTGTTGTTGTTGTTGCGCAGCAACTGGCTGTAGAGCGGGTAGTAGTCGCGGTTGAACAGGTTCTGGATGCCCAGGCTCAACTGGTCGTCGGGGGTGATGCGGTACTGGCTGACCAGGTCGACCGTGGTGTAGGTGCTGACCTGGCGCCGGCCGAAGCTTTCCACGCCGTCGAGACGGTAGTCCTTGGAGTCGAAGAAGGTGGCCTGCAGGCGGTTGTTCCAGTCGGCATCCGGCTTGTATTGCAGGTAGGCGGTCAGCTTCAGCGGCGGCACGCGGTAGCCGGTCATGTCCTGCCAGTCCTTGCCGTCCGGCTTCTCGCGTCCGCGCATCCAGGTGGCGCTGCCGCCCGCGCCCCAGACTTCGTCGTCGCTGAGCCAGTCGGCGCTGGCCTCGACGCCGTAGATGCGCTCCTTGGTGCGGGTGAGGATCAGGCCGTTGTTGAAGCTCTGCACGTCGCCCAGCTTGGAGGTGGTGTAGAACAGCGCCAGGCTGCCCAGGGTGTTGCCGCCGATGGCGCCGCGCCAGCCGAGTTCGTAGTTGTTGGTCTTCACCGGTTCGAGGTTCGAGGAGCCGATATCGAAGCCACGGCGGGCGTTGCGCAGCTGGATGCCGACATCGGGCAGCTGGAAGCCCTGGCTGAAGGAGGCATAGATTTCCTGGCCAGCCACCGGCGAATAGACGATGCCGAGGTTCGACAGCACCGCGTCGTAGTCGAGGTCGCCGCCCTTGACGGTCACCGGCGAGGCGGCCTTGGACTCGGAGAGCGGGATGAAGTCGTCGAATTCGGCGGTGGAGTATTCGTAGCGCAGGCCGCCGTCGATCGACCAGTGTTCGTCGAAGCGATGCTGCAACTGGGCGAACGCGCCGGCGCTGCGGGTGCGTAGCGGCGGCATGTAGGTGAGCTTGCCGATCTTGTCGAAGACCAGCCCGCCGCTGGCGTCGTAGGCCGCCGGGTCGAACACGTCGAGCGGCATGTCGCTGCGTTCCTGGTTGTAGTCGCCGCCCCAGACCAGTTCGGTATTGCCGCTTTCGCCCAGCGGCGTGCGCAGGGTCAGGCGGCTGCCGAACACTTCGCTGTTCTGCATGATCTGGTCGACGTTGCCGCCGCGGGTGGAGACGGCGCGGGCGTCGAACGGAGTGAAGCGGGTGAAATAGTCGCGGTAGTAGAGCTGCGCGGAGAGCCGGCTGCCGAGGATGTCGAGGTTCTCGTACTCGAGGTTCGCCAGGGTGTTGCGGATGCGGTTCTGCTCGTCCAGCTCCAGGCCCTTGATCGCGTTGGCCGGGACCGAGCCCGGCGGCAGCCTGGCGACCCTCGGGTCGGTGGCGTAGTCGGTGTCCTGGCGGGCGTCGTAGTGGCTGAGGGCGAGCTGCACGCGCTGGTTCTCGTCGATGCGCAGGCCGAGCTTGCCGCCGATGTTGTAGACGTTCGAGTCGAACAGGTCGCCCTGGCTGGGTTCCGGGGCGATGCGGTCGCCATGGGCGTCGTAGGAAGCGCCGACGTGACGGGTGCCGAAGTCGAACGAATAGTCGAGCGCCCCCAGGGAGCCGGCGAAGTATTGCTGGAACTGGCCGCCGAGGCCATCGCTGCCCAGCCGGGTCAGCGGCGAGGTGGCGCTGAGGCGGGTTTCCGCGCGGTTCTCGCCGCCGGCCGGACGGGTGGTGATGGAGATGATCCCGCCGGTGGCGCCGCTGCCGTAGATGGCGCTGCTGCCACGGATGACCTCGATCCGCTCGATCAGCGCCGGGTCGATGTTGGCCAGGTTGCGCGAGGAGTCGCGGTTGGTGTTCAGCGGCACGCCGTCGACCATCACCAGCATGCTGCGCCCGCGCAGGGTCTGGCCGTATTCGGTGATGGTGCGGCTGGAATCGGACATCCCCGGCACCGCCTTGGCCAGCACGGTGGCCAGGCTGTCGGAGCCCTGGCGCAGCTCCTCCAGTTGGGCATGCTCGATGACGGTGGACTGGCGCGTGGCGGAGACCAGGTCGCTGCTGGTGCGCGAGGCGGTGATTTCCATCTGCTCCATGTCCAGCGGTTCGCTGCGGGCTTGCGTAGCGGGCACGGCGGCTTCGCTGGCCGGAACGACGATGAAGGTATGTTCGTCCCTGGCCTGCGCCTTCAGGCCGCTATCCCTGAGCAACTGGCGCAATGCCTCTTCGGGGGTGAAACGCCCCTTCAGCGCGGGCGCCTGGCGGCCGGCGCCGAGATCGCCGGCGAAAAGGATCTGTACCGAGGATTGTTGCGCGAGGGCGTTGATCGCCTGGCCGAGCGGCGCGGCGGGCAGATCCACGTCGAGCTTTTCCTGGCCCTGGGCCGACACCGCCAGGAGCAGGCTGCTGGCGAGCAATGAAGGACGCAGGTGGCGACTGCGGAGGGAAAAATGCACGTCTCGATTTCCTATGCAGGTTGGCTTTTCCTGGATAGCCGCCACGGCGCGCGGGAAACCCTACCTGCGTCCGAGAATTATTTTCGCGTCGATTTGCGTTGGATCTCGACGCTGCCGTCCTCCTGCCGCGACACGGCCACGGGAAGGATGCTCGGCAGCAGGTCGAGCAGCCGGTCGGCGTTGTGCGCGACGAAGACGCCGGTCAGCCGGAGGGAGGCCAGGCTGGGGTCGTCCAGGAGAATGGGCGCCTTGCGATAATGGCGCAGCAGCGCGACGGCTTCGCCCAGGGGCGTGCGCTCGAAGACCAGGCGGTCGTCTTTCCAGGCCATCGCCGTGGCGGCATCGACCTTGGCCAGCGGCATCAGTTGCCCGCCAATGGCATCGACCTGCTGGCCCGGCAGGAGCACGACTGGCGCTTGCGCCGTAGCCGAGGTGCCGACCTCCACCCGGCCACGCTCCAGGGTCACGCGGACATCGTCGTCCAGGCGGCGCACGTTGAACCGGGTGCCGAGCACGCGGATGTCGGTCGAACCCGCGGACACCACGAAGGGCCGATAGCGCGCCGGGGATACCTCGAAAAGCACCTGCCCCGCGCGCAACGCGACCCGACGGCTGAGCGGGTGCCAACTGACCTCGATCTGGCTGCCGCTGTCGAGCAGGAGCTGGCTGCCGTCGGCCAGGGTCACGTCGCGCCGCTCACCGATGGCGGTGGCGAAGCGCTCGCGCTTGTAGGCCGGGTCCAGCCAGGCCAGGGCGCCGATGGCCAGCGCCAGCAATAGCGCGACGCCGGCCGCCTTGCTTGCCTTGCGCGATTTCGGCCGGGAGGGCGGCAGCGGGAACAGGTCCTTCAGCGCGTCGCGATGGCGCTCCAGGGCGTCGTCCAGCGGAACCTGCCCATTCCGTTTCGAGGGCTGGGTCATGGCCGTGCCTCGCCGCGGCCGAGCCGTTCCCGGCAGGCCGCCAGTCCGAGGCGCAGGTGCTTTTCCACGGTCTTGACGGAGATGCCGAGGCGGTCGGCGACTTGCGCCTGGGGAACTTCGTGGATCTTGTGCATGACGAAAACGGCCTGGCAGCGAGGAGGAAGCGTGGCGATGGCGTCGACCAGTGCCTGGAACTCGCGCTCGGCCTCATGGCGACCCATGGGCGTCGCCGCCATGCAGGCGACTTCCGGAAGCTCGGCGACGGCTTCCACCCAGGCGGTTCGACGACGGTCGCTACGATAGCGGCTCACGGCGGCGTCGTGGGAGATTTTCCGCAGCAGGGCCAGGGGCGTGTGCACGTCCTCCTTCTCGTCGCGTTCGAGCAACTGCACGCACACGTCGTGCACCACTTCGCGCGCCATGCCCCGGTCGCCGAAGCGCCGGCGAACATGGTCGACCAGTTCCTCGTAGTGACGAACCAGTGTGGACAACAGCGTCGGCTTGGCGGGATCGAACGGCACGATGCACCCAGGAAAGGAGCCTGGCTCCGAAGAATGGGGGTCGAGTGTAAATGAGAAACAGTCGCAGATGAAAGACCGGTCATCGTCAGGGATTGCCTGGGTTGGCGTGCGTAGCGGGCAGGTGGCTTTCGCCCGCCCGCGCAACTGCCGAGCCAGGGCGGAGAGGGATCCCCTTTTCGCCCCGCTACTCAACCCCCCGGCCTTGCCGGGGGGCACCGCCTCCGTCGGTTATCGGTGTCTGCGTGTGTACTCCGCCTCGAACAGCGACAGGGCGTCGCTGAGCAACGACAGCAGGGAACCGGTGATGCGGCAGATGCTTTCGCCGGGCTCTTCGGTTTCGTCGAGCAGGTCGAGGACGCTCAGCGTTCCGATCGCCGACTCCAGCCGGCGGCGGGCGGTGTCAAACAGGTCTTCGCTGGCTGCGCTGCTGTCCAGGTAGAGGGTGGCGCAACCGGGGTGCTGGTTGCATTGCGAGGTGCGTCGCAGGGGGATGAAGGTGGAAGGGGACTGTGCGGTTATTGCGGGATTCGACGTATCATCGGCCTTAGCCATGGGTCAGCTCCTTGATTAGCTGGTCTCTGGTTAGCGGGTCGTAGGTGTTCCTGCACCTGCGGCCCGCGTCTTTTCTGCCCCCAAGAAAACAGATGGACTTGGCGACCCCTCCATCTTCCTCCTACTGGTTTTTTATCCAATTCCTGGGCGTCTGAGAGAGGCTGCGGAAAAGTCTGGGGGAGATGTCCGGCGTTTCCAGGGCATGTCATCCGCCGCTGTCACGGGTATCCGGCGGATAACCGCCAGGCGGTTATTCGCCCTACGGGGTCGGGCCTCAAGCGGGCAGCGCGGGGTCGTTTGTCTGCGCGTAGCGCGGTGGGGGGCTGGGCAACCGGCACGACCCTGCTGACCCTTCCTGACCACCCCGTCAACCCGTAAACTACGCGGTTCCCCTGCCCAGACAAGGACTGCCGTGAACAGCCCCGCCCTGCCCCTTTCCCGTGGCTTGCGCATCCGCGCCGAACTCAAGGAACTGCTGACCCTCGCCGCGCCGATCATGATCGCGCAACTGGCGACCACCGCCATGGGCTTCGTCGATGCGGTGATGGCCGGGCGCGCCAGTCCGCACGACCTGGCAGCGGTGGCGCTGGGCAACTCGATCTGGATCCCGATGTTCCTGCTGATGACCGGCACCCTGCTCGCCACCACGGCCAAGGTCGCCCAGCGCTACGGCGCCGGCGACCAGCCCGGCACCGGGCCGCTGGTGCGCCAGGCGCTGTGGCTGGCGCTGCTGATCGGACCGCTGTCGGGGGCGGTGCTGTGGTGGTTGTCGGAGCCGATCCTCGGCTTGATGAAAGTGCGCCCGGAACTGATCGGGCCGAGCCTGCTGTACCTCAAGGGCATCGCCCTGGGCTTCCCGGCGGCGGCGCTGTATCACGTACTGCGTTGCTACACCAACGGCCTGGGACGGACCCGGCCGAGCATGGTGCTGGGGATCGGCGGGCTGCTGCTGAACATCCCGATCAACTACGCGCTGATCTACGGCCACTTCGGCATGCCGAAGATGGGTGGCCCCGGCTGCGGCTGGGCCACCGGCTCGGTGATGTGGTTCATGTTCCTCGGCATGCTGTTCTGGGTGAACAAGGCCTCGATCTACCGCGCCAGCCAGTTGTTCTCGCGCTGGGAGTGGCCGGATCGCGCGACCATCGGCCCGCTGGTGGCGGTCGGCCTGCCGATCGGCATCGCGGTGTTCGCCGAGTCGAGCATCTTCTCGGTGATCGCCCTGCTGATCGGCGGGCTCGACGAGAACGTGGTGGCCGGCCACCAGATCGCCCTGAACTTCAGCGCGCTGGTGTTCATGATTCCCTATTCGCTGGGGATGGCGGTGACCGTGCGGGTCGGCCACAACCTCGGCGCCGGCCTGCCGCGCGACGCGCGCTTCGCCGCCGGCGTGGGGATGGCCGCGGCGCTGGGCTACGCCTGCGTCTCGGCGAGCCTGATGTTGTTGCTGCGCGAGCAGATCGCCGCGATGTATTCGCCGGACCCGGCGGTGATCGCCATCGCCGCCTCGCTGATCGTGTTCTCCGCGCTGTTCCAGTTCTCCGACGCCCTGCAGGTCACCGCCGCCGGGGCCCTGCGCGGCTACCAGGACACCCGGGTGACGATGATCATGACCCTGTTCGCCTACTGGGGCATCGGCCTGCCGGTGGGCTACAGCCTCGGCCTCACCGACTGGTTCCAGGAACCCACCGGACCGCGCGGTCTGTGGCAAGGCCTGGTGGTGGGCCTGACCGGCGCGGCGATCATGCTCTGCATCCGCCTGGCGCGCAGCGCGCGGCGCTTCATCCGCCAGCACGAGCGCCTGCAGCGGGAGGACGCGGAGGCCGCCTCAGTCCTTGGCCGGTAGCGCCGGGGCGGCGCCACGCGACTTGACGCTGAGGGTAGTGCCGACCGAGGCGAGGATGATCGCGCCGATGGCCAGCCATTGGGTCGGGCTCAGCCGCTCGCCGAGGAACAGCAGCCCGGAGAGCGCGCCGAAGGCCGGCTCGATGCTCATCAGGGTGCCGAAGGTGCGCGCCGGCAGGCGGGTCAGCGCGACCATTTCCAGGGTGTAGGGCAAGGCCGTGGAGAGCACCGCGACGCCCAGCGCCAACGGGATCAGCGCCGGGTCGAGGAGGTCGGCGCCGGCGTGGGCGACGCCGATCGGCACAACCAGGATCGCCGCCACCAGCACCCCCAGCGCGGCGCCCTGGGCGCCATGGTCGGCGCCGGCGCGCTGGCCGAAGAGGATGTACAGCGCCCAGCACACGCCGGCACCGAGGGCATAGGCGGCGCCGACCAGGTCGAGCGGCTCGGCGCTGTTGCCCAGCGGCAGCAACAGCCAGATGCCGAACACCGCCAGGCCGATCCAGAGGAAGTCCAGCAGGCGCCGCGAGGAGAGGATCGCCACCAGCAGCGGCCCGGTGAACTCCAGGGCCACCGCGATGCCCAGCGGCACGGTGCGCACCGAGAGATAGAACAGCAGGTTCATGCCGCCCAGGGCGATGCCGTAGATCACCACCGAGCGCAGCGATTGCAGGCTCAGGCGCTTGCGCCAGGGACGCAGGAGCAACAGCAGGATCAGCGCGGCGAAGAACAGCCGCAGGGCCGTGGTGCCCTGGGCGCCGACCAGGGGGAACATGCTTTTCGCCAGGGAGGCGCCGCTCTGGATCGAGGCCATGGCGATCAATAGCAGGCCGACCGGCAACAGCGTTCCGGCGAGGCCGCGGGAGGTGGAGGTCATGGAAGAGGTCCGGCAGTGGGAAGCAGCCCGATGGACTGCGGGAAACGGGATGTGCACTATAATGCGCAAAACCGCGACAGTGAGCAATATATTGCCCAACCCTACCGAACGCCCCAGCGTCCTCGAACATGTCTCCGGCAACGTCCGCCGCCTGCGCCTGCAAGCCGGCCTCAGCCAGGAAGCGCTGGCCCGCGCGGCCAGTGTCAGCCGGCGGATGCTGGTGGGCATCGAGAGCGGCGACGTCAATGTCAGCCTGTCGACCCTCGACCGTATCGCCGCCGCCCTCGGCGTGCTGTTCCCCGACCTGGTCCAGGCACCGGCCACCGACCGCTCGCGGATCAATGCGGTGGCCTGGGTCGGCCACCACCCCGAGAGCCGCGCCACCCTCCTCGCCAGCGCACCGGCGCGGCGCGAGGTGGAACTCTGGGCCTGGTCGCTGGGACCGGGCGAGCGCTACGTATCGGAACCCGACGCCGCCGGCTGGCGGGAGATGGTTCTGGTCATCGAAGGTCGCCTGCGCCTGGAACTGGCCGACGGCGAACGGCGCATCGAGGCCGGCGACTTCCATGCCTTCGCCAGCGACCAGCCGTACGCCTACGTCAACGACGGCGACGAGGTGGTGCGTTTCACCCGCAACGTGGTGAGCTAGGCTCTAGCCTCGAGCCAGCCTTCCAGAGGAGACCGCGATGAGCGCACGCGTACGACCCTTCCTGATGTTCCAGGGGGTCCAGGCCGAGGCGGCCATGAACTTCTACCTGTCGCTGTTCGACGACGCCGAGATCCTCCAGATCCAGCGCTACGGCGCCGAGGGGCCGGGCCCGGAGGGCTCGGTGCTGAAGGCGCTGTTCCGCCTCGGCGACCAGAGCGTGCATTGCATCGACAGCCATGTGCGGCACGCCTTCGATTTCACCCCGGCGTTCTCCTTCTTCGTCGACTGCGAGAGCAACGCGCAGATCGAGCGCCTGGCCGAGGCCCTGAGCGACGGCGGCAAGGCCCTGATGCCGCTCGGCGACTACGGCTTCAGCCAGCGTTTCGCCTGGCTGGCCGACCGCTTCGGGGTGTCCTGGCAGCTCAATCTGGCCTGAGCCCGGCAGTTGCCGTCAGGCTTCCTGGAGGACTTCCTGGCACACATCGACCCACTGCGCATCCACCAGCTCGGCCATCCGTTGCGGGGCGATGCGGACCGCGCTGTGCACCGCCCCGGCGGCCGGAAGCACTTCGTCGAAGGCTTGCAGCGAGACATCGCAGTACACCGCCAGCGGCGTCGCCAGGCCGAACGGGCAGACTCCGCCGACCGGGTGCCCGGTCAGCTCGACCACGTCCTCGGCGCCGAGCATCTTCGCCTTGCCGCCGAAGGCGGCCTTGATCTTGCGGTTGTCCAGCCGCGCGTCGCCGCGCGCCACTACCAGTACGGTGCGCTCGCCGACCCGCAGCGACAGGGTCTTGGCGATGCGCCCCGGCTCCACGCCATGGGCCTCGGCGGCCAGGGCGACGGTGGCGGTGCTGGTTTCCAGCTCGATGATGCGCAGGTCCGGGGCTTTCTCGGCGAAGAACCGCCGGACGGATTCGAGGCTCATGGGGTGGGCTCCTTGGCGAAAACCCACGAACTTATGCAAGCGCGCCGAGGCTGTCCAGCACCGCGCGCTCAGGCGAAGCGCACGCAGTAGATCGGCGGCAGGTTGGCGGAGAGCTGCTGCCAGTCCTCCCCGCCGTTCTCGCTGAGCCACAGGCCGCCGGTGGTCGAGCCCATGGCCAGGCGCTCGCCGCTGGGGGCGATGTCCAGGCCGTGGCGGTAGACCAGGTCGTAGGCCGGGCCATCGGGCAGGCCGCGCTCGAGGGTCTCGAAGCTGTGGCCACCGTCGCGGGTGCGGGTGACCACGAAACGGGCGTCCCTGGGAATGCGGCATTCGTCCTTGGTCGCCGGGACGAACCAGGCCGTGTCCGGCTGCCGCGGATGCACGGCGACGGCGAAGCCGAAGCTGGACGGCTCGGCGACCACGCCCTGCCAATGCAGGCCGCCGTCGCGGGAACGGAAGATGCCGTTGTGGTGCTGCACCCAGAGGAACTCCGGGCGCGCCTGGCACTGCACCAGGCGGTGCGGGTCCTGGATCGCCGCTTCCTCGCTCTGCTCCGGCGGCATGTAGTCGGCGCGCATGCCTCTGGTGGTGCAGGTCCAGCTGCGGCCGTCGTCGTGGCTCTGCCAGACGCCGCCGCAAGACACCGCGACGGTGAGGTGGCGACTGTCGCGTGGGTCGACGCAGATGGAATGGATGCCGGGATGGTCGTAGCCGCCGCCGAACCACTGGGCGCGTTCGGGTCGTTCCCAGAGTTCGCGGTTGAGGCGCCAGCTGGCGCCACGGTCGTCGGAGCGGAACAGGCCGCCGGGGATGGTCCCGGCCCACAGCGTGCCGGGCCGGTCGGCGCCGCCTGGCTCGAGGATCCACAACTGCTGTAGCGACCAGGGTGGCTCCGCCGCCTGGCCTTCCAGCGGTTCGGCCGCTGGCGGCTGCGGCGGATAGACCGGCACCGCGCATTCCATCCAGTCCGTCGCGCCGGCGTCGCGACGCCACAGCTTGACGCCGAAATGGCCGAGGTTCAGCGCCGCGTAGAGCGCGCCATCGCGCGGGTCGGCGAGGAGCATGCTCAGCGGCTCGCCGAGGAAGTGGCTGGCCATCGGCAGCCACTGGCCCGCCGCGTTGCGCCGCAGCTCGAACAGGCCCTTGCGGGTGCCGACATAGAGTCGCTCGCTCACCGGATGTCCTCCTCTGTTGGTCAACCGCCGCTCAGCGCCTGCACCACGTAGATCTCGCTATCGTCTTGGAGCGGATCGCCCAATCCCCGGCGATCGCGGACCTGCACGCCATCGACGAACAGCGCCACATGCCGGCGCAGACTGCCCTGGTCGTCGAGCAGGTAGCCGCGCAAGCGCGGCTCGCGGGCGAAGGCCGCCTGCAAGGCGGCGGCGACGGTGGCGGCGCCGACGTCCAGCGCGGGCATGGCGACGTGCCGCTGGATGGCCGGGGCGAAGACGATACGGGGCATGCCGAGGCTCGCGGAAATGGCTCTGCCGGAACAGTGTAGAAGTCCTGCAGGCCACGGCTGGCGCGGCCCGCCCAGCGGTCAGCACACTCCGCAGCGACGCTCGTCGGCCATCCCGGCCGCTCGGCGCGGGCCTCCTATACTGCCCCGGCCAGCGAAAAAACCGCCGTCGCCTGTCGATCCGCCGGCCTGCCGTTCGACCAGTTCGGGAGGCGGGCCAGAACGGGCCGTCATTGCGCAGAACAACAAGGAGAACGCAGATGAGATTCATGGTGATCGTCAAGGCCACCCAGGCTTCCGAAGCCGGCGAGATGCCCAGCGAGGAACTGCTCGCGGCGATGGGCCGCTACAACGAGGAACTGGTCAAGGCCGGGGTGATGCTCGCCGGCGAAGGGCTACAGCCCAGCGCCAAGGGCGCCCGGGTGCGTTTCTCCGGCAACGCGCGGACGGTGATCGACGGCCCCTTCGCCGAGACCCGCGAGCTGATCGCCGGTTTCTGGATGTTCCAGGTGGCCTCCCTGGAAGAGGCCATCGAGTGGGTCAAGCGATGCCCGAACCCATTCGACGGCGAATCCGAGATCGAGATCCGCCAGGTCTTCGAGGCCGAGGACTTCGGCGAGGAGTTCACCCCGGAACTGCGCGAGCGCGAGGAGCGCCTGCGCGCCGAGCTGGAAAAACGCAACTGAACCGCCCCGCACTCCGCCAAGAACGAGGAAAGCGCCATGCAAATCGTCCCCTACCTGATCTTCAACGGTAATTGCCGGGAGGCCTTCAGCTGCTACCACCAGCACCTGGGCGGCACCCTGGAGGCCATGCTGCCGTTCGGCGACAGCCCCGAGTGCGGCGACATCCCGGCCGACTGGAAGGACAAGATCATGCACGCACGGCTGGTGGTCGGCAGCTTCGCCCTGATGGCCTCGGACAATCACCCGGCCTATCCCTACGAAGGCATCAAGGGCTGTTCCATCAGCCTCAACGTCGACAGCAAGGCCGAGGCCGAGCGCCTGTTCAACGCCCTCGCCGAGGGCGGCTCGGTCCAGATGCCGCTGGGCCCGACCTTCTGGGCGGCGAGCTTCGGCATGTTCACCGACCGCTTCGGCGTGGCCTGGATGGTCAACTGCGAGCAGGACCGGTAGCGTCCGCTACGCGGGCCCGCCGCCAGGTGAATCAGCGGCGGGCCCGCGTTCCACTGTGCGCGAGTCGCGATCGATAGACGCACTGCTGCGATAATTTAGGTTGCATTTTAAAACCAAAATTCCTAGCCTCCGCTTTAGTTTCATATTGAAACCTTACGGAGCGCTTCGCATGCCATCCTCGCCATCCTCCCTCCCCTCCGCGCTGGTGCTGCTGTTCGCCGTCGCCTGCGGTCTCAGCGTGGCCAACGTCTATTACGCCCAGCCGCTGCTGGACGTCCTCGGTGCCGAGTTCGCCATCGGCCAGGCCGGGGTCGGCCTGCTGTTCGGCGCGACCCAGGCCGGTTGCGCCCTGGCGCTGCTGCTGGTGGTGCCGCTGGGCGACCTGCTGGAGCGGCGCCGGCTGATGTTCGTCCAGCTCCTGCTGCTGGTGCTGTCGCTGCTGCTGGTGGGCTTCGCCGGCGATACCCTCGGCCTGGCGCTGGGGCTGCTCGGACTGGGCCTGCTCGGCACCGCCATGACCCAGGGACTGCTGGCCTACGCCGCGGCGCTGGCGGCGCCTGGCGAGCGCGGGCGGGTGGTCGGCGCGGCGCAGGGCGGCGTGGTGATCGGCCTGCTGCTGGCGCGCAGCCTGGCCGGGCTGCTCGCCGACCTCGGCGGCTGGCGCAGCGTCTACCTGGTCTCGGCAGCGAGCATGGGCGGGCTCGGCCTGCTGCTCTGGCGGGTACTGCCGGCGGCGCCGAGCAACGAACTGGGGCTGACCTACCGGCAACTGCTCGGCTCGATGTTCGACCTGCTGGCGAGCCAGCGCGTGCTGCAGGTGCGCGGCCTGCTCGGGCTGTTGATGTTCGCCGCCTTCGGGGTGTTCTGGAGCAGCCTGGTATTGCTGCTCGGCGCGCCGCCGCATTCGCTGTCGCACAGCGCCATCGGCGCCTTCGGCCTGGTCGGCGCGCTCGGCGCGCTGGGCGCGGCGCGGGCCGGCAGCCTGGCCGATCGCGGCCACGCCCAGGCGCTCAGCGGCGGCGCCCTGCTGCTGTTGCTGCTGTCCTGGCTGCCGCTCGCCCTCGGCGCGCATTCGCTGGCGGCGCTGATTCTCGGCGTGCTGCTGCTCGATCTCGCCGGCCAGGCGATCCATGTGCTCAACCAGAGCCTGGTCTTCGCCATCGACCCGCGCGCCCACAGCCGCCTGGTGGGTTGCTACATGCTGTTCTACGCCGCCGGCAGCGGCCTCGGCGCCAGCGCCGGCACCGCCATGTACGCCTGGGCCGGCTGGGACGCGGTGAGCCTGCTCGGCGCGGCGATCAGCCTGGCGGCCCTGGCGTTCTGGTGGTTCACCCGTGGCGTTGGCGGCGAAGCGCGTACGGCCTGCGCCAACGGCGCCTGAGCCGGCTTCAATCGAGTTCGCGCAGGCGCTGCTCGATGAAGCGCCGCTCCGGCTCCTGGCGCGCCAGGGCCAGCGCCGCGCGGTAGGCCTCGCGGGCCTCGCGGCGGCGACCGAGACGGCGGCAGAAGTCGGCACGCGCCGAGTGCGCCAGGTGGTAATCGGCCAGTTCACCTCGCGCCAGCAACGCATCGACCACGGCCAGCCCGACCTCGACGCCATCGCGCATGGCCAAGGCCACGGCGCGGTTGAGTTCGACCACCGGCGACGGCGCCAGGTACAGCAGCGCGTCGTAGAGGGCGACGATCCGTGCCCAGTCGGTGTCCTCGGCGCGCGGCGCCTGGGCATGCACCGCAACGATCGCCGCCTGCAGGGTGTAGGGCCCGACGCGGCGGCTGGCCAGGGCCCGCTCGACCAGGCCGAGCCCCTCGACGATCAGTCCACGATCCCACAGAGCGCGGTCCTGCTCGTCGAGCCGCACCAGTTCGCCGCTGGCCGAGATCCGCGCCTGGCGCCGCGAGTCGTGCAGCAACATCAGGGCGAGCAGGCCGAGGGCCTCGGGGTCGGGCAGCAGCTCGACCAGCAGGCGGCCGACGCGGATCGCCTCGCCGCTGAGATCGGCGCGGGTCAGGCTGGCGCCGGTGGAGGCCGAGTAGCCCTCGTTGAACACCAGGTAGATCACTTGCAGGACGTTGCCCAGCCGCTCGGGGAGTTCCTCCAGGGTCGGTACCTGGTAGGGAATCCGGGCCTCGCGGATCTTGTTCTTGGCCCGCACGATGCGTTGGGCGATGGCGCTGGGCGCGGCGAGGAAGGCGCGGGCGATCTCCTCGGTGCGCAGGTCGCAGACCTCGCGCAGGGTCAGCGCCACCTGTGCCTCGGGGGTCAGCGCCGGGTGGCAGCAGGTGAAGATCAGGCGTAGCCGGTCGTCTTCCACCGCATCGCCCTCCTCCGCCGGCGCCTCGGCCTGCTCTTCCAGTTGCTCGGCGAGCAGTCGCTGCGAGGCGTCGAAGCGCGCTCGCCGGCGCAGGTTGTCGATGGCCTTGAAGCGCCCAGCGGAAACCAGCCAGGCGCGCGGGTTGCGCGGGATACCGTCGCGCGGCCACTGCTCGACGGCGGCGATGAAGGCGTCGTGCAAGGCCTCCTCGGCCAGCTCGAAATCGCCGAGCAGGCGGATCAGGGTCGCTAGCACGCGCCGCGACTCCTCGCGGTACAGCGCCTCGATGCGGCTGCGCAACGGCTCGCCGTGCTCCCTCAATGGCTGGCCTGCGCGTGGCAGCAGGCGCTTTTCGGCGCCTCGTCGTAGCGGTCGTGGTGACGCAGCCAGTCCATGATCGCGTCCTCGTTGCGCCCCTTGGGCGTCAGGTCGAGGAAGGTGTAGGTGGTGAGCAGGATGTCGAGGCCGCGCGCATAGGCCGAATAGGTGTGGAACACCTCGCCCGCCGGATTGCGCAGGAACACGCTGGCACCCGGCATTTCCTCGCCGGCGTCGGGGGTCGGCTGGTAGTTGTAGTCGACGCTGCCGGCGGCCAGTTGCGCCTTGTCGAAGGACACCCCGAAGTCACGGTTGAAATCGCTGCCGTACGAGGAGTACCAGTCGAAACGCCAGCCCATGCGCCGGCGGAACGCCTGGAACTCTTCCAGGGGCGCGCGCGATACCGCCACCAGGCTGACGTCGTGGTGCGCCAGGTGCCGGTTGGCGCCGTCGATGTGGTCGGCGAGGAACGAACAGCCGACGCAGCCTTCGCTCCAGCCCGGCGCGAACATGAAGTGGTAGACGATTAGCTGGCTATTGCCGCCGAACAACTCGGCCAGCGAACGCTCACCGCGCTCGCCCTGGAAGCGGTAGTCCTTGTCCACCCTGACCCAGGGCAGCTCGCGTCGTTCGGCGGCGACCTGGTCGCGCAGGCGGGTGAGTTGCTTTTCCCGCGCCAGCAGGCGGCGACGGGCGTCCAGCCATTGTTCCCGGCTGCTCACCGGGTGGTCCTGCAAAGAAGGATTCATTGCCGATTCTCCACGGAAATTCTCGGTTTTCCAGCCTGCCCGGGGTCGTTCCGCCAGCGGCGCCGGCGCCCGGTCGCCAGGGCGAAGCCGGCCAGCGAAGCGCCGCCGGCGCACACCAGGGACAGGGATGCGATGCACAGGGGGCACATGCTTCACCTCCGGCGCCGGGCGCCCTCACTCCCATTCCTTGACCGGTCGCACCTCGACGCAGCCGAGCCGTCCCGGCGGAATCTTCGCGGCGATCTGCAGGGCCTGGTTGAGGTCACGCGCCTCGATCAGGTAGAAGCCGCCGAGTTGCTCCTTGGTCTCGGCGAACGGCCCGTCGGTCATCGCCAGCCGCCCACCCTGGTGGCGCAGGGTGGTGGCGGTCTGCACCGACTGCAGGGCGTGCGAGGCGATGTAGTGGCCGGCCTTGCCCAACTGGTCGGAGTAGGTCATGCACTCGTCGACGATGGCGGCAAGCTCCTCGGCCGGCACGGCGGCCAGCTTCGCTTCGTCGAAATAGATCAGGCAGAGGTATTTCATGGCGGTGGGCTCCTGGTGCGGATCGACGATCCGTTCGTTCGGTAGTCGCCCGGCGAGGGCGCCTTTCGACAGTGGCGGGGAAAAAAGCCCGCGGCGCGGACGAACGGTCGGCGCTCGCCGTGGAACGCCGCCGACCGCAGCACAAGCCTAGACCCGCCCGACCACCAGGCGCGGGCCGTCGGTCAGGGCTGACGCGGTGCGTAGGGATTCAGGCGGGGATCGCGCAGCGGGCTTTCCCGGGTCGGCCCGGGATCGTCCTGGCGCAGGCGGAGACTGCCGTTGCCGATCTTCAAGCCGTCCTTGGTCGTCGCCTCCCCGTCGGCGCTGGCCGCGTCGCTACCCGGCAGGTCCGGCTCGGCGGCCTCCGGTTGCGGCTGTGGCGCGCTGCCCATGGGCAACGGCGCGACCGGCGGCGCGGCGGGCAAGGCTGCCGGCAGCTCGTCCGGCAGGGGCGCGGCGAGGGTCGGTTGGCCCAGGCCGGCGAGCACCATGGCCAGGAGCAGGAAAAGGACACGCGACATGACAAAGCCTCGATAGGCCTCGGGACTTCCACCATAGCCGCGCAACGGCCCCGGCGAGCGAAGTACGGACCGGTGGCATCGCGCATTGGAAAAAGGGAATTCCTGGAATTGTTCGATAGGACCCTGGCCACCTCCGTCAGCTGTCAATCGACTTTTCGAACAACGCGCCCGCCCCCTATTAGAACAGCGCAAAAAAACTCGATCAAAAGTACAGCCTGGGCATGAGGTCGCGGATATAACCTGAAATCGAATTGCGCCCCGGCGTAGTTGCTCCGGTAACACTTCGCAGACGCAGGAGTCGAACGCCACCGAAAAGAAGATAGCACTTGCCAGAGAAACTTCCGCAGGTCCCAACGAACATCCCGGCACGCACTCGCCTCGCCATCTTTCTTCCATTCAAAGACCCGCCCACATGTAAATGAGTGGAGTAGCCAATGACGCTATTGGATATCGAAAAGCTGCTGGACATGACTCACCACATGTCGGTGCACATTCCCATCGAACTGATCATTTCCTGGGAGCAGAGCGAAGAGGCCTGGAGTGTGAAAGACAACTGTCTCAACTTCGTCTATGTCAATCGTCGCTATACCGAACTGATCACCCCGCGGTTCGGCCAGAAGAACTCCCTGCTGTCCCCCTTCAGTGCCAGCATCGAAGAGCACGACAAGCTGGTCATCCAGACCGGCAAGCGCATCGAGGCCCTGGCGCTGCTCAGGCCGGACGACCATCCGGCGCCCTGCTGCCTGTACTTCGAGCGCATGCCGCTGTATGACCGGCGCGGCAACCGCACCGGGGTGATCGCCCATGCCAAGACCCTGACCTCGGTCGCCCCGCGCGGCTTCATCGCCACCGACGGCATCGGTACCTTCACCTTCACGCCCCCCTCGGAGTTGTTCACCTCGCGCGAATGGGACGTGATCTACCTGCTGCTTTCCGGTCTCTCGGAAAAAGAAATAGCCGAACAGATCAGCCGCTCCCTGAGTACCGTCAAGTTTCACAAGAGCAACATCTTCCAGAAGGTCGGTTGCAGTTGCATCGGCGCCTTCAAGGCACTCGCCCGGCAAAAGAAGTGGAACTTCTATATCCCGCCGACCTTCGCCAGCGCCAAGTACATCATCAATCACTAGTCGCGCCTCGCGAGAGCCTTCGGCGTGCCGGGCGACGCTTTTGCCGGCGAAACCGAGCGGTTCGAATGGACAAGGACAACAGCATGTCTCGAAACAATCCTTCGCGTCATTCAATACTCGTCACTTCCAACATAAACGCGGCCAATGATGCGAATCGTCTTTCCGAGCTTTGTCGACAACTGGAAATACGCGGCTATCGGCTCTTCCAGGCGCCAAGCCGCAAGGTCGCCCTGGATTTTCTCGGCAACGCCGCGCACCCCGCCGGCATCCTCCTGCTCGTCGCGGAGCCGACAGGCGAGAACGAAGCCGCACAATTGGCGGCGCTCGATGAACTCCGCCAGCTCGCGCCGTCCATCCCGCTGTTCCTGTTGTTTCGTCAACTGCGCATCGAGCAGTTGTCCAGCCAGCTACTGGACGAGGCCCAGGGATGCTTCAACCTGGCCGCCGGCCCCGCACGCTTCATCGCCGAGCGCATCGACAGCGACCTGCGCGAATGGCGCGCCCCGGCGGGCCCCAGGCGGCTGCGCGACTATGCCCCGCCGGTCCCGCGCACGCCGGTGAGTGCCCGCTACAACGGACGCGCACACCTCGACCTGGCGCCGGCCAAGCAGTGGCGGATCGGCTCGGGGAGCACCGCGGAGCGCCTGGCGACACCGCTGAACGACCTCTCCACGGCCTACCGCAAGACGTCCGCAGGAGCCCCGGCGGCGCACGCCGGCGACATCGCCGAGGCCTTTCGCCGGGCGCTCTGGGAAGCCGCTGCGCGGCTCGCCAGGGAGGATGGCGATACGTGGTTCTTCGAGATACTGCGGGGCAACCCGGGGCCTGGCATCGAGGCCGGCCGGGAGACGCCGGCGAAGCGCTGGCACGGGCTCGCCGAGACACTCGACAGCAGTCCTCGGCTGGACCCGCTGCGCGTCGCCCTGAGCGCCCCCGGCCTCGATTCGCGCGGTCGCCCGGCCAGCTTCGGAGTACCCGCCGCGGTGGTCTGCCGCTACCTGCGCCGGCACGGCATCGCCCCGTTGCGCACCGGCGACTATCGCTTCCTGCTGCTGTTTCCCCAGGGCGCCAGGGCGGAACACGCGCAGCCGCTGGTGGACAGGCTGTGCGAATTCAAACGCCGGCACGACGACGATGCGCCGCTGAAGCAGGTGTTGCCGGAGTTGCTCGACAGCTCGCCGCTGTACCGCTACATCGGCCTGCGCGAACTCTGCGCGATGATCCACGAAGCCAGCCTGCGGCTGCACCTGACCGCCCTCGCCGACGCCGCCGCCAGGGCTGCCGGCCACGCCGCGCTGGCGCCGGCCACGGTCTATGGGCACCTGGTCAGGGACGAAACCGAAGCGGTGGCGATCGACAGGCTCGGCGGCCGTGTGGTCGCCAGCCTGGTCGGCGTCCATCCGGCGGCCACGCCGCTGCTGTTGCCCGGCGAACGGGTGGCCGAGGAATCACCGGCGCTGATCGACTACCTGCTGGCCTTGCAGGCCTTCGGCGAGCACTTTCCCGGTTTAGCTCCCGAGTTGCAGGGCATCGAGATCGATGAGCGCGGCCGCTACCGGGTCCGTTGCGTCAGGCCGGCCGCCCTCGCCCGCGGCTCCGGCCTGCGCCTGGCCACGCGCCGGCCGGACTGAGGCGCGCCGTTCAGCGCAGCGCCTTGCTCAACTGGCCACGGTGCTTGAGTTCCAGGCGCTGGACGAAGGCCTGGAGGATGCGCCGGTAGAGTTCGTCGCCGAGCTGGCCGTCCTCGACGCCGGCATCGATATTCGGGTTGTCGTTGACCTCAATGACCAGCACCTTGTCGCCGGCCTGCTTCAGGTCCACCCCGTAGAGGCCGTCGCCGATCCGCCCGGCGGCCTCCAGGGCCAGCTCCAGCACCGCCGGCGGCACCTGCTCCAGCGGCACGGCGCGGCACTCGCCGTTGACGTCCTGGCCGTCGGCCTTGTGGTTGTAGATCTGCCAGTGGCCGCGCGACATGAAGTACTGGCAGGCGTACAGCGGTTGGCGGTCGAGCACGCCGATGCGCCAGTCGTACTCGGTGTAGAAGAACTCCTGGGCCAGCAACAGGACCGAGCGCTCGAACAGCTCGCTCGCCGCCGCCAGCAGTTCGCTGTCGTCGTTGACCTTGACCACGCCACGGGAGAAGCAGCCATCGGGAATCTTCAGCACCAGCGGGAAGCCCAGGCGCCGGGCCACCCGCTGCCAGTCCTGCGGGCGTTCCTTGTAGAGGATCTCGGTGAGCGGCATGCCCAGTTGCCGGCAACCAAGCAGGTCGGCCAGGTAGACCTTGTTGGTGCAGCGCAGGATCGATGCCGGGTCGTCCATCACCACCAGGCCTTCGCGCTCGGCCTTCTCGGCGAAGCGATAGGTATGGTGGTCGACCCGGGTGGTCTCGCGGATCAGCAGGGCGTCGAACTCGGCCAGGCGCGCGTAGTCCTTGCGTCCGATCAGTTCGACGTCGATGCCGAGGCTGGCGCCGACCCGTACGAAGTTGGCCAGCGCCTGCGGGTTGGACGGCGGCAGCGCTTCGTCGGGATCGTGGAGGATCGCCATGTCGTAGCGCGCCACCCGCCGCGAACGCGGCATGCGCCAGGCGCGCCGGCTGAAACCGTCGAGGGCGTCGGCGAAAACGTCCTCCTGGTCGCTGCGCAGGCGGTTCAGCACGCCAGGGCGCACGCCCTCGATATGCCAGCCCTGCTGGCGACGGAACTCCACCAGCAGGATCGGACAGGGAAAGGCTTCGAACAACTGGCGGGCGAGGTCGGCCAGTGGCTCGAACTCGGTATGGCCGAAATACAGGGTCAGGGTGAAGCCGTCGGTGGCGCCATAGGGCGTACGGCACAGCGCCTTGTCCAGGGCCTTGTCGAGGCCACCCAGGGCCAGCCCGTACACCGACTTGCGAGCCAGTTCGCTGATGCAGCGCAGCGACGGGATCACCCGGTGGCCACGGGCCTCGGCCAGCAGCGAACAGTAGTAGCCGAGGCCGAGGTACTTGTAGCCGCGGCACAGGTTGATCACCTGCACGCGGCGGCCGCCGTGGTCGCGCGCCGATTGCTCGAGGTATTCCTGGGCGGTGAGTACTTCCTCGCTGGGCAGGTAGGAGGCCCAGTCCTCGCGTCGCTCGACGACGATCATCAGGCGGCTGCCGAGGTCGGCGAGAGCCGGCGGTCGGGGTTGCTCGACGAGGGTCATGCGGAGCGACCCGTCGAGGGTGGCTAACGAGGCTGCTGACATGAGTGGCGGTATCCTCTGAATGACGGTACCTGCCGTTCTAGACCTGCCGGCGCCTCCTGTCGCGCCTCGTTACGCAAGCTTTACGAGCGCCGCCGCCAGACGCCGGCGCGGCAACCGGCCAGGGCCGCCGGGCACCGCGCAGCGAGTGCCGAGGAGCATTTTTACGCTGGCGTTGCGCGCTCGTCAGGCCAGGCTGTCGAGCACCCCGCCGTCGACCCGCAGGGCCGCGCCGGTGGTCGCCGAGGCCTGGGTCGAGCAGGTGTAGACCACCAGGTTGGCGACTTCCTCGGGCGTCGCCAGGCGCTGGATGATCGAACTGGAACGGTGCTGCCGGACAAAGGCGGTGCCGGCCTCTTCTATGCTCTGCCCGGCCTTCTGCGCATCCTCGCGAAGCATCTCGGCGACGCCTTCGGTGAGGGTTGGTCCGGGCAGCACCGCATTCACCGTCACCCCGGTGCCGGCCAGGCGCTTGGCCAGGCCGCGCGACACCGAGAGGTTGGCGGTCTTGCTGAAGCCGTAGTGGATCATGTCCGCCGGGATGTTCAACGCCGATTCCGAAGACAGGAACACCACTCGCCCCCAACCGCGCTCGACCATTCCCGGGACGTAGGCGCGGGCCAGGCGTACCCCGGACATCACGTTGACCTCGAAGAAGCGGCTCCACTCGGCGTCCTCGATGTCGAAGAAGTCCTTCAGCTCGAAGATGCCCAGGTTGTTGACCAGGATGTCCGCCTTCGGCTCGGCCGCGACGAAGGCCGCGCAGCCTTCCGCCGTACCCAGGTCGCCGGCGACGCCGCGTATCCTGGCATCCGGCTGGCCGTTCCGGATCGCCGCGATCGCACGGTCCACCGCCGCCTGGCTGCGTCCGTTGACCACCACGGTGGCGCCGGCGGCGGCGAGGCCGCTGGCGATGGCGAAGCCGATGCCGGCGGTGGAACCGCTGACGATTGCCAGTTTGTCGCTCAGATCGATCTGCATGGGAGTCTCCTGTCGAGTGACGAACCGCTCAGGAACGCGGCTCGGGGAACAGACGACAGCCTAGACCAGCCAGCGTTCCGTGCCCGCCCTGGGCCTCAGAGACGCAGGCCGAGGTTGATCATCGCCGCCGAATTGCCGAGCAGCACCAGCTCGCTGCCCAGCGGGCCGAAGCGAACGCCCACCGAGGGGATGATCGCCGGCGCGACGCCGAAGCGGTTCAGCGGGATCTTGTCGCGGTATTCGCCGCGATAGCCCTGCAACAGGCCGCCGGTGAGCTTCAGGTAGACCGGGTAGCTGTCACTGTCGAAGCGCTTGCCCAGGTAGGCGTAGTTGGAGCGCTGGCTGAACGAGTTGCGAAAGGTCGCGCCGCCGGCCAGCACGCCATCGGCGCGGTTGTATTCGAGGCCGAGCAGGTCCTGGTGATTGTTGTGTTCCGGATCCGGGTTGAAATGCCGGGTGTAGACGCTGGTCTGCAGGTACCAGAAGTCGCCGTCGTCGGCAGCCCAGGCAGGTGCGGCGAGCACGGCCAGCAGGCTGAGGATGAGATAGCGCATGGGGACTCCAGGCGGCCGTCGCCAGGTAAGGAAGGCAAGACGTGACGGCTTGCGCCTCGCAGCGTGAATTCTGCTGAACCCGGCCTGAATCGGGCCTGAACGAAGCCTGAACAATTTCTGAACGAACCGTCAGAAAAACCCGGAATGGCTCAAGAACGGACCTCGGCGAAACGTTCGGAAAACCGAACGCCATGCCCCGAAAATATTCGGAAGAGCGGACGAAAGGCCATTTCGGGGCATTTTCATCCAAATTTAATTTCTTTTACTTTCAAATATTTAGGCTAAAAAAAGCCGGATTTCATAAGCTGGCATGCATCCTGCCACTACACTGTTCGGCAAGCACGATACTCTCGTGGCTTCCCCCGCCGGGGAAAACCGCGAAACACCCTGTCCCGGAGAGGCCAGGCGCTCGCGGCTCAATAAAAATCAAAACAAGTCGAGGAAGAAATTCATGCGTATCGCTCCCAGTCTGCTGAGCACCGCCATCGTGGCCGCTCTGTTGTCCGCTCCGGTCGTCGCTGACGAGCTCACCGGCACGCTGAAGAAGATCAAGGACACCGGCACCATCACCCTCGGTCACCGTGACGCTTCGATTCCCTTCTCCTACCTCGGCACCGAGCCGGGCAAGCCGATCGGCTACTCCCACGACCTGCAACTGAAAGTGGTCGAGGCGGTGAAGAAGGAACTCAACCTCCCCGAGCTGAAGGTCCGCTATAACCTGGTCACCTCGCAGACCCGCATCCCGCTGGTGCAGAACGGCACCGTGGACATCGAGTGCGGCTCCACCACCAACAACGAAGAGCGCCAGAAGCAGGTCGACTTCTCCGTCGGCATCTTCGAGGTCGGCACCCGCCTGCTGTCGAAGAAGACCGCCAACATCAAGGACTTCGACGACCTCAAGGGCAAGAACGTGGTGACCACCGCCGGCACCACCTCCGAGCGCCTGCTCAAGGCCATGAACGCGGACAAGAAGATGGGCATGAACATCATCTCCGCCAAGGACCACGGCGAGTCCTTCATGATGCTCGAATCCGGCCGCGCGGTGGCCTTCATGATGGACGACGCGCTGCTCTACGGCGAAATGGCCAAGGCCAAGAAGCCGGACGACTGGGTCGTCGGCGGCACCCCGCAGTCCTTCGAGATCTACGGCTGCATGGTGCGCAAGGGCGACGCGGCGTTCAAGAAAGTGGTCGACAAGGCCATCACCGATACCTACGCCTCCGGCGAGGTCAACAAGATCTACGACAAGTGGTTCACCCAGCCGATCCCGCCGAAGGGCCTGAACCTCAACTTCCCCATGAGCGAAGAGCTGAAGAAGCTGATCGCCAGCCCGACCGACAAGGCCGCCGAGCAGATGTAACGAGCGCCTGGCGTTCCTCCCGGAGCGCCAGCGCTTCGCGCGTCGCCCCCGCCTCGCAGCGGGGCCTCGGGGACGCGGGAGGGGCCTGCCCCTCCCCAGCCGTCTCCCCCGGAAGAGCAGCGCCGCCGGCCCGCACGGCCGCGCCGGCGCCTGCCTTCCCCGCCAGTGTCTGCAACCGATTGAACCGAGGGGAAACCCCAACATGAATTACAACTGGGACTGGGGCGTGTTCTTCAAGTCCACCGGGATCGGCAGCGAAACCTACCTCGACTGGTACATCGCCGGTCTGGGCTGGACCATCGCCATCGCCCTGGTCGGCTGGATCATCGCCCTGGCGCTGGGCTCGCTGCTCGGCGTCATGCGCACCGTGCCGAACCGCCTGGTATCGGGGATCGCCACCGCCTACGTGGAAATCTTCCGCAACGTGCCGCTGCTGGTGCAGCTGTTCATCTGGTACTTCCTGGTACCCGACCTGCTGCCCGAGGGCCTGCAGACCTGGTTCAAGCAGGACCTCAACCCGACTACCTCGGCCTACCTCAGCGTGGTCGTCTGCCTCGGCCTGTTCACCGCCGCGCGGGTCTGCGAGCAGGTGCGCACCGGCATCCAGGCGCTGCCCTACGGGCAGACCTCGGCGGCCCGCGCGATGGGCTTCCGCCTGCCGCAGATCTACCGCCACGTGCTGCTGCCGCAGGCCTTCCGGATCATCATCCCGCCGCTGACCTCGGAGTTCCTCAACATCTTCAAGAACTCCTCGGTGGCGTCGCTGATCGGCCTGATGGAGCTGCTGGCGCAGACCAAGCAGACTGCCGAGTTCTCCGCCAACCTGTTCGAGGCCTTCACCCTGGCCACGCTGATCTACTTCACGCTGAACATGAGCCTGATGCTGATCATGCGCCTGGTGGAGAGAAAGGTCGCCGTACCGGGCCTGATCTCCGTAGGAGGTAAATGATGGACTTCAGTGGAATCGTTCCCGCCCTGCCGAGCCTCTGGGAAGGCATGCTGATGACCCTCAAGCTGATGGTCCTCGGCGTCCTCGGCGGCGTCGCGCTGGGTACCGTGCTGGCGCTGATGCGGCTGTCGCACAGCAAGTTGCTGTCGAACATCGCCGGCTTCTACGTCAACTACTTCCGCTCGATCCCGCTGCTGCTGGTGATCACCTGGTTCTACTTCGCGGTGCCCTTCATCCTGCGCTGGATCACCGGCGAGGACACCCCGGTGGGGGCGTTCACCTCCTGCCTGGTGGCCTTCATGATGTTCGAGGCGGCCTACTACTGCGAGATCGTCCGCGCCGGCATCCAGGCCATCCCGAAAGGCCAGATGGGCGCCGCCCAGGCACTGGGCATGACCTACGGGCAGACCATGCGCCTGGTGATCCTGCCGCAGGCGTTCCGCAAGATGACCCCGCTGCTGCTGCAACAGAGCATCATCCTGTTCCAGGACACCTCGCTGGTCTATACCGTCGGCCTGATGGACTTCCTCAATTCGGCCCGTTCGCGCGGCGACATCATCGGCCAGGCCAACGAGTTCCTGATTTTCGCCGGCCTGGTCTACTTCGTCGTAAGCTTCACCGCCTCGTTCGCCGTCAAACGTCTGCAGAAAAGGTTAACCGTATGATTTCCATCAAGAATGTCAGCAAGTGGTATGGCGACTTCCAGGTCCTGACCGACTGCTCCACCGAGGTTGCGAAAGGCGAAGTGGTGGTGGTCTGCGGGCCGTCGGGCTCGGGCAAGTCGACCCTGATCAAGTGCGTCAACGCACTGGAACCCTTCCAGAAGGGCGACATCGTCGTCGACGGCACCTCCATCGCCGATCCGAAGACCAACCTGCCCAAGCTGCGCTCGCGGGTCGGCATGGTGTTCCAGCATTTCGAGCTGTTTCCCCACCTGAGCATCACCGAGAACCTGACCATCGCGCAGATCAAGGTACTCGGCCGCAGCAAGGAAGAAGCCACCAAGAAGGGCCTGGCCCTGCTCGAGCGTGTCGGTCTCAAGGAGCACGCGCACAAGCACCCCGGCCAGCTCTCCGGCGGCCAGCAGCAGCGCGTGGCGATCGCCCGCGCGCTGGCGATGGACCCGGTGGTGATGCTGTTCGACGAGCCGACCTCGGCGCTCGACCCGGAAATGGTCAACGAAGTGCTCGACGTGATGGTCCAGCTGGCCCACGAAGGCATGACCATGATGTGCGTGACCCACGAGATGGGCTTCGCGCGCAAGGTCGCCAACCGGGTGATCTTCATGGACCGCGGGCAGATCGTGGAAGACTGCGAGAAGGAGGAGTTCTTCGGCGACGTCAGCGCCCGCTCCGAACGCGCCCAGCAGTTCCTCGCCAAGATCCTCCCGCACTGATGTACCCGCCCTCGCCGGCCCGCCCGGCGGGGGCCTGCTCCACCCTCGCCTGCGATAACAATAAATAGGGAAAGCCCATGCAACCTGTGCTCTTCAGAACCCTGTCCCTCGGCGTCGCCATTGCCGCCGCATCCTCCTCGGCCTTCGCCGCCACGCTCGACGGCGGCGCCGTCGCCGCGCCCGACGAGTACGGCGCCAAGGTCGCCGCGCAGATCCTCAAGGCCGGCGGCAACGCGGTGGACGCCGCGGTGGCCACCGCCTTCACCCTGGCGGTCACCTACCCCGAGGCCGGCAACATCGGCGGCGGCGGCTTCATGACCCTGTACATGGACGGCAAGCCGTACTTCCTCGACTACCGCGAGGTGGCGCCGAAGGCCGCGAGCAAGACCATGTACCTGGACGACAAGGGCGAGGTGATCGAGAACCTCAGCCTGGTCGGCGCCAAGGCCGCTGGCGTGCCGGGCACCGTGATGGGCCTCTGGGAAGCCCACAAGCGGTTCGGCAAGCTGCCCTGGAGCGAGCTGCTGACCCCGGCCATCGGCTACGCGCAAAAGGGCTTCAAGGTCGCCGACAAGCAGTTCCAGTACCGCCAGGACGCCGTCGCCCTGTTCAACGGCAAGACCAACTTCGGCGACTACTTCGGCCACATGAAGGCCGGCGAGGCGTTCCTCCAGCCGGACCTGGCGAAGACCCTGGAGCGTATCGCCGACAAGGGCCCGGACGAGTTCTACAAAGGCCATACCGCCGACCTGCTGGTGGCACAGATGCAGCAGGACAAGGGACTGATCACCCACCAGGACCTCGCCGACTACAAGGTCAGGTGGCGCGAACCGATGCGCGTCGACTGGCAGGGCAACACGCTCTATACCGCGCCGCTGCCAAGCTCCGGCGGGATCGCCCTGGCCCAGTTGCTGGGCATCAAGGAAAACCGTGCCGCCGACTTCAAGGGCGTCGAGCTGAACTCCGCGCGCTACATCCACCTGCTGGCGGAGATCGAGAAACGCGTGTTCGCCGACCGCGCCGACTACCTCGGCGACCCGGACTTCTCCAAGGTCCCGGTGGCGCGCCTGACCGATCCGGCATACCTGAAGCAGCGTGCCGCCGAGGTCAATCCGACGGCGATCTCGCCGACCGAGAAGGTCCGTCCCGGCCTGGAACCGCACCAGACCACGCACTTCTCCATCGTCGACGCCGACGGCAACGCGGTGAGCAACACCTACACCCTCAACTGGGACTTCGGCAGCGGCGTGGTGGTCAAGGGCGCCGGCTTCCTGCTCAACGACGAGATGGACGACTTCAGCGCCAAACCGGGCGTGGCCAACGCCTTCGGCGTGGTCGGCAGCGACGCCAACGCCATCGAGCCGGGCAAGCGCATGCTCTCCTCGATGAGCCCGAGCATCGTCACCCGCGACGGCAAGGTCAGCCTGGTGGTCGGCACTCCCGGCGGCTCGCGGATCTTCACCTCGATCTTCCAGGTGCTGAACAACATCTACGACTTCCACCTGCCGCTGGAGAAGGCCGTGGCCGCGCAGCGCGTGCACCACCAGTTGCTGCCCAAGGACACGATCTACTACGACGCCTACGCGCCGCTCGCCGGCAAGGTCGCCGAGGAGCTGAAGGCGATGGGCTACACCCTGGAGGACCAGGGCTGGAACATGGGCGATATCCAGGCCATCCGCGTCGACGGCAAGGCCCTGGAGACCGCCTCCGATCCCCGTGGCCGCGGCGTCGGCCTGGTGGTGAAACCCTGACAGGACGGCGGGCGGCCGACGCCGCCCGCGCCTGATTGCGTGCAACGACGATAACCCTACCAACCTACCGACACGAGATATCGCCATGAAGCCATTGCTCCACGCGTTCGCCCCCGGTGTTATGGCCCTGATGCTCCTGCTGCCGCAGGCCGCCCAGGCCAAGGAAGTCGCACCGCAACAGAAACTGTCCAACGTGGTCATCCTGGCCACCGGCGGTACCATCGCCGGCGCCGGCGCCAGCGCCGCCAACAGCGCCACCTACACCGCCGCCAAGGTGCCGGTCGACCAACTGCTGGCCAGCGTGCCGCAGCTCAAGGACATCGCCAACGTCCGCGGCCAACAGGTGTTCCAGATCGCCTCGGAAAGCTTCACCAACGAGAACCTGCTGGAACTGGGCAAGACCGTCGCCAAGCTGGCCGATAGCGACGACGTCGACGGCATCGTGATCACCCACGGTACCGACACCCTGGAAGAGACCGCCTACTTCCTGACCCTGGTCGAGCACACCGAGAAGCCTATCGTGGTGGTCGGCTCGATGCGCCCGGGCACCGCGATGTCCGCCGACGGCATGCTCAACCTGTACAACGCCGTGGCGGTGGCCGGCGACAAGTCGGCACGCGGCAAGGGCGTGCTGATCACCATGAACGACGAGATCCTCTCCGGCCGCGACGCGAGCAAGATGGTCAACATCAAGACCGAAGCGTTCAAGAGCCCGTGGGGCCCGCTGGGCATGGTGGTCGAGGGCAAGAGCTACTGGTTCCGCGCACCGGTGAAGCGGCACACGGTGAACTCCGAGTTCGACATCAAGCAGATCTCCGCGCTGGCTCCGGTGGAAATCGCCTACAGCTACGGCAACGTCAGCGACACCGCCTACAAGGCCCTGGCCCAGGCCGGCGCCAAGGCGATCATCCATGCCGGCACCGGCAACGGCTCGGTGCCCGCGCGCGTGGTGCCGACCCTGCAGGAACTGCGCAAGCAGGGCGTGCAGATCATCCGCTCCTCGCACGTCAATGCCGGCGGCTTCGTCCTGCGCAACGCCGAGCAGCCGGACGACAAGAACGACTGGATCGTCGCCCACGACCTGAACCCGCAGAAGGCGCGCATCCTGGCCGCGGTCGCGATGACCAAGACCCAGGACAGCAAGGAGCTGCAACGGATCTTCTGGGAATACTGAGTGACCCCTTCCGGCGCCGCCTGCCGGCCGTGCCGGAAAACCGCCCGCTCCGCCGCCCATCGTGGCGGCGGGCTGGCCTAGCCGCGACTACTGTGATGGAATCCCCCGACCCGCCCTGCAGCGTACCTCCGTCACTGACCGTGAAGCCCCGCCTCGTCCGCCAGTTGCTGCTCCCCATTCCCCTGCTCCTGCTGATGCTCGGCTTCGGCTACGGCGGCTACCGGATCAGCGAGAGCGCCGGCATCCGTGCCCTCGCCGAGAATGGCGAACGCCAGCTGGAGCTGCATGCGCGGACGGTCGAGAGCGAGATCAGCAAGTACACCTACCTGCCCAGCCTGCTGGAGCTGGAGCGCAGCGTCAGTCACCTGCTCACCGACCCGACGCCATACCGGCGCAACCAGGTCAACGCCTACCTCGAAGGCCTCAACCGCCGCGCCGGCAGCCGCGCGGTGTACCTGCTGGACACCAACGGCCGGGTCCTGGCCACCAGCAACTGGAGCGACCCGGACAGCTACCTCGGCGAGGACCTGTCGTTCCGCGCCTACTGGCAGGACGCGATGAAGGGCAAGCCGGGCCGCTTCTACGGCATCGGCAGCACCCGCGGCGAGCCGGGCTACTACCTGGCCCACGGCCTGGTCCACGGCGGCCGGATCATCGGCGTGGCGGTGGTCAAGGTGAAGATGGACGCCCTCGAGGAACGCTGGGAGAAGGCGCGCCTGGAAGCCTTCGTCAGCGACGAGAACGGCATCATCATCCTCTCCAGCAACCCCGCCCTGCGCCTGAAGGCGGTGCGCTCCCTGAGCGCCGACGACAAGGAGCGCCTGGCGCGCAGCATGCAGTACTACTGGTGGGCGCTGAACGAGTGGCAACCGCTGCAGCGCGAGCCGCTGGCCGCCGGTGTGGAGAAGCTCAGCTTCCCCGCCGATGAGCAGCATCCGCGCGGCGAAGCGGTCACCTACCTGGCGCAGACCCGCGCGCTGAACGACACACCGTGGAACCTGACCCTGCTCAGCCCGCTGGAAGACCTGCGCCGCGACGCGGTACGCAACGGCATGCTGGCCGCCATCGGTTTCGCCCTCCTGGCATTCCTGCTGATCGCCTGGAACGAGCGGCGCAAGGTACTCGCCACCCGCCTCGCCGCGCGCGAGGCGCTGCAACGGGCCAACGGCGAGCTGGAAGTGAAGATCGCCGAACGTACCGCCGACCTGCAGGCCAGCAACGCACGCCTGACCGCCGAGATCCACGAGCGCCAGCAGGCCGAGGACACCCTGCGCAAGGCCCAGGACGAACTGGTCCAGGCCGGCAAGCTGGCGGTGATCGGGCAGATGTCCACCAGCATCGCCCACGAACTCAACCAACCGCTGGCGGCGCTGCGTACGCTGTCCGGCAACACCGTGCGCTTCCTCCAGCGCGGCAAGCTGGAGACCGCCAGCACCAACCTCGCCACCATCAACGAACTGGTCGACCGCATGGGCCGCATCACCGCCAGCCTGCGTGCCTTCGCCCGGCGCAGCGACGACGCCGGCCAGGCCAGCCTGGCCAAGGCGGTGGACGCGGCGCTGCTGATCCTGCACGGGCGCCTGGAGCAGGACCCGCCGACCCTGCACCGGCATTTCGACGACGTGCGCCTGGGCATCGACCAGACCCGCCTGGAACAGATCCTGGTCAACCTGCTGGCCAACGCCCTCGACGCCATGAGCGGGCAGGCCGACCGCCAGCTCTGGCTGGAAGGCCGGCGCGAGGAGGAGCGCTACGTCCTGCGCGTGCGCGACAACGGCCCCGGTATCCCGCCGGCGGCGCGCGTCCACCTGTTCGAACCCTTCTTCACCACCAAGCCCGGCGAACATGGCCTGGGCCTCGGCCTGACCCTCTCGGCCAGCCTGGCCACCGCCGCCGGCGGCAGCCTCAGCGTGCAGCACCCCGAAAGCGGCGGAACCGCCTTCGAGCTGAGCCTGTCCCTGGTTCCCGATTCCCCGACTGCGAGTCCCGCCCGATGAACGAGCCGCTTTCCGTCCTGATCGTCGAAGACGATCCGCATGTCTTGCTCGGCTGCCAGCAGGCGCTGGAGCTGGAGGACATCCCCTGCATCGGCGTCGGCAGCGCCGAGGAGGCGCTGCAACGGGTCGACCGCGACTTCGCCGGCATCGTCGTCAGCGACATCCGCCTGCCCGGCATCGACGGCCTGACCCTGCTGGAGCGTCTCAAGGCCCTCGACCCGAGCCTGCCGGTGGTGCTGATCACCGGTCACGGCGACATCTCCATGGCGGTACAGGCGATGCACGCCGGCGCCTACGACTTCATGGAGAAGCCCTTCTCTCCGGAACGCCTGGTCGAGGTCGCCCGCCGCGCCCTGGAGCAGCGCGGGCTGGCCCGCGAGGTCAGCGCGCTGCGTCGCCAGTTGGCCAGCCGCCAGGACCTGGCGCAACGGATCATCGGCCGCTCGCCGGCGATCCAGGCGTTGCGCGAGCTGATCGCCAACGTCGGCGACACCTCGGCCAACGTGCTGATCCTCGGCGAGACCGGCACCGGCAAGGAGCTGGTGGCGCGTTGCCTCCACGACTATAGCCGGCGCCACCAGCATGCCTTCGTCGCGCTGAACTGCGGCGGCCTGCCGGAGAACCTGTTCGACAGCGAGATATTCGGCCACGAGGCGCACGCCTTCACCGGTGCCAACAAGCGGCGGATCGGCAAGATCGAGCATGCCAACGGCGGCACGCTGTTCCTCGACGAGATCGAGAGCATGCCGGTCAACCTGCAGATCAAGCTGCTGCGGGTGTTGCAGGAACACACCCTGGAACGCCTCGGCTCGAACCAGTCGATCCCGGTGGACTGCCGGGTGATCGCGGCGACCAAGGCAGACCTCGCCGCCATGGGCAAGAGCGGCCAGTTCCGCAGCGACCTCTACTACCGGCTCAACGTGGTGAGCCTGGAACTGCCGGCGCTGCGCGACCGCCGCGAGGACATCCTGCTGCTCTTCGAACACTTCCTCCAGCAGTCCTCGCTGCGCTTCGACCGCCCCGCGCCGGAACTCGACCGTGCCACCGTGGCCAGCCTGATGGCCCACGACTGGCCGGGCAATGTACGCGAACTGCGCAACGTCGCCGAACGCTTCGCCCTCGGCCTGCCGGTGTTCAACAAGGGCGGCCAGGCCGTACAGACCGGCGGCCCGCGCTTCGCCGAAGCGGTGGAGGCATTCGAGAAGGCCCTGCTCGGCGACGCCCTGGCCCGCCACCACGGCAACCTGACCCAGGCCAGCCAGGACCTGGGCATGGCCAAGACCACGCTGTTCGACAAGGTGAAGAAGTACGGCCTGCAATAGGCCGGAGCGCCCTCTTCGCCCTGCCCGCCTGGCGCAGGGCGCGATGCTTCATCCGACATTTCTCACCCGCCTGCGATTCCGCTCGGCGGATAACGCCGGGGGCGTTATTCGCCCTACCCGCCTGACGCAGCGCGTCATAGGCCATTCCTCCTCCCTCGGTGCGCCCTACCCGCCGGTGTGGGGAACGCGCTATCCGGGCATTCATGAATTGAACTCAAGTGTCATTTTCCCCGGCAGCGGTTTTTCGCACGAATCGTTCCGCCAATAATGCGCCCACCTTCTTCCAGTACGCCGCGCCGCGGCCGGCCTCACGAGCGAGATCGCCATCATGCTGTTCAGCCCCTATGCCCTTGGCCACCTGACCCTCCCCAATCGCATCGTCATGCCGCCGATGACCCGTTCCCGCGCCGCCAGTGGCGAAGTCGCCACCGCGCTGATGGCCGAGTACTACAGCCAGCGCGCCGGCGCCGGCCTGATTGTTTCCGAAGGCACCCAGATCAGCCGGCAGGGCCAGGGCTACGCCTGGACACCGGGCATCCACAGCGCCGAGCAGGTCGCCGGCTGGCGCCAGGTCACCGACGCGGTGCACGCCGCCGGCGGGCGCATCTTCGCCCAGCTCTGGCACGTCGGCAGGGTCTCGCACACCTCGCTGCAACCGGGCAACGCCGCCCCGGTGTCCTCCTCGGCGCTGGTGGCCGAAGGCGTGAAGGTCTTCGTCGATCCCCAGGGCCGCGGAGCGCAGGCCGGCGGCGGCGAGATGGTCCAGCACTCGGCGCCGCGCGCACTGGCCGTGGAGGAAATCCGGGAGATCGTCGCCGACTATGCCCAGGCCGCACGCAACGCCCTCGACGCCGGCTTCGACGGGGTCGAACTGCACGGCGCCAACGGCTACCTGATCAACCAGTTCATCGACTCCCAGGCCAATGCGCGCAACGACCAATACGGCGGCTCGCTGGAGAACCGCCTGCGCTTCCTCCGCGAAGTCGCCGAGGCGGTCACCGCGGTGGTCGGCAGGGAGCGCATCGGCGTGCGCCTGGCGCCGCTGACCACCCTGCAGGGCGCGGTCGACGACACCCCGCAAGCCACCTACCTGGCCGCGGCGCGGCTACTGGACGAGATCGGCGTGGCCTACATCCACATCGCCGAGGCCGACTGGGAAGACGCCCCGGCCATGCCGGCGGCGTTCAAGGAAGCGTTGCGCATCGTCTACCGTGGCAGCCTGATCTACTCCGGCATGTACACCAAGGCGCGCGCCGAGGAAGCCCTGGCCAGGGGCTGGGCCGACCTGATCGGCTTCGGCCGGCCGTTCATCGCCAACCCTGACCTGCCCTACCGCCTGGAGCACGACCTGGCGCTGGCCGACGGCGACCGCTCGACCTACTTCGGTGGCGGCGCCGCCGGCTACACCGACTACCCGAGCCTGCCGCAGGCGGCCGGTTGAAACCCCTAGCCGACCGGACCGCGAGCGCGCGGCCGGTTGGCGAAACATGCCGCCACAACCTCGCCTTTGGTCGACTAGAACCCACGGCTGGCGGGACCTAGACTCAATTCGCCAGATATTCATTATTAATAGGCCTGATTTCCTGGACAGGGGGGACCACCGATAGCATCGAGGAACATTTCGAGGAATCCGCCATGAGCAAGTCCCTGATCGTCTCCCTGGCCGCCAGCCTGGTCGTCCTGACCGGTTGCGCCAACCCGCCGCGCAGCGTCGAACGCCCCTACAGCGACGCCGAAATCAAGTCCTACGCCCTCGACAGCCTGGAACGCAGCGACCTCTCGCCGAAGCGCCTCGACCAGTACCGCAGCGTGCTCGGCACGCCGCACCGGCAGACCCTGTAGCGCCTTCAGACGGGGCGCCGCCAGACGCTCGCTAGCCAGGGCTGCTGCTCGCGCGGCAGGCCCGGCGGCCGGTAGTAGTGCTCCAGCTCGACGAAACCGGCTTCCTCCAGCAGGCGTTTCCAGGCCGGGTAATCGTGGTAGGCACCGTAGCGTTGGCCATTCCAGCCCTCGCGGTTGTCGCCGCGCGGGTTGGAGCTGAACAGCACGCCGCCCGGCCGCAGCGCTTCGAAGAGTTCGCCGAGCACCCGCGGCAAGGCGCTGCCGGGCACATGGAACAGGCTGGCGTTGGCGAAGATGCCGTCGAAGTGCCCGGCCGGCAGTCGCAGCGCCAGGAAATTCTGTTGCCATACCTCGCAACCGCTGTCGGCCCTGGCCATCTCGACGAAGCGCGGCGTGCCTTCGAGTCCCACCGGCTGGTGGCCGAGGCGGCGGAAGGTGGCCAGGTCGCGCCCGGGACCGCAGCCGAAATCGAGGATCCGGTACGGCGGCGACCCGTCGATATGGCGCAGCAGCGCCTCGACGTTCTGGCTCACGTCATGGCCGCGGGTGCCCTCGCGGAAGCCTTCGGCGTTGCGCTGGTAGTCGGCCAGGGTGGTGGCGGTGATCGCGTCGAAATCCTCGGTGCTCATGTCTGCTCGCAGTGGCGGGGTTCCGCCCAGTCTAGCGCCGGCACGGGTTTCGCCTAAGGTTTTGTAATAGTTTCCCGCTGTGGCGAGGGCCCGCGACACAGTAGGATCGACTTCCCTTTGACTCTCAATGGCCATCATGACCACCCTTTCGGAGCCCCCCAGTCGTCCTTCCGGACAACCCTCCCCGCTTCGCCTTCGCCACCTGCGTCCGCCCCTCGACGCCGAATCCCTCGCCTCGTCCCCCTCCGTCACCGCCGGCTGCCGCAGCCGCGCCGTGCAGCGTCGCGCCAGCGCGACGGCCAGCCGGACCGGGAGGTAAGCGCACATGGAATGGATAGCTGACCCGACTGCCTGGCTCGGCCTGGCGACCCTGATCGTGCTGGAGATCGTCCTCGGCATCGACAACCTGGTGTTCATCGCGATCCTCGCCGACAAGCTGCCGCCGCACCTGCGCGACCGCGCCCGGGTCCTCGGCCTGTCGCTGGCGCTGCTGATGCGCCTGGGCCTGCTGGCGAGCATCTCGTGGATGGTGACCCTCACCGAGCCGCTGTTCGAGGTATTCGGCAAGAGCTTCTCCGGCCGCGACCTGATCATGCTGTTCGGTGGCGTGTTCCTGCTGTTCAAGGCCACCATGGAGCTGCACGAACGCCTCGAAGGCCATGTCGCCCAGCACGCCGGCAACAAGACCTACGCGCTGTTCTGGCCGATCGTCGCGCAGATCGTGGTGCTCGACGCGGTGTTCTCGCTCGACGCGGTGATCACCGCGGTGGGCATGGTCGAGCACCTGGAAGTGATGATGATCGCGGTGATCGTCTCCATCGGCCTGATGATCGTCGCCAGCAAGCCGCTGACCCGCTTCGTCAATCGTCACCCGACGGTGATCATGCTGTGCCTGGGCTTCCTGATGATGATCGGCTTCAGCCTGACCGCCGAGGGCCTGGGCTTCCATATCCCGAAAGGCTACCTGTACGCGGCCATCGGCTTCTCGATCCTCATCGAGGTGTTCAACCAGGTCGCCCGCAAGCGCCGCAAGAAGAGCCTGCAGGGCCACCGCCCGCTGCGCGCGCGTACCGCCCATGCGGTGCTGCGCCTGCTCGGCGGCCAGCGCCTGGAGGCCGACGAGGTCGGCGAGGAAGTCGCCGACCTGTTCGAGGAGGGCGACGACCAGGTGGTCTTCGACCGCCGCGAGCGGGTGATGATCAGCGGCGTGCTGCAATTGGCCGAGAAGCCCATCCGCAGCCTGATGACGGTACGCGCCGAGGTCGACTGCATCGACCTCGACAGCGGCCGCGAGGCGATCCGCGCGGCGCTGCTCGAATCGTCCTACTCGCGCCTGCCGCTGGTGCGCGACGGGCGCGTCGAGGAGCCGCTGGGCTACGTGCACAAGAAGGAACTGCTCAAGGAGCTGCTCGCCGGCGCCCAGCCGGACCTGGAAAGCCTGGCCCGCCAGCCGCTCAACCTGTTGCAGGACTGCTCGATCCTCAACGCCCTGGAGCAGATGCGCGAGGCCTCGACCCACGTGGCCTTCGTGGTCAACGAGTTCGGCGAATTCATCGGCCTGCTGACCCTGACCGACATTCTCGAATCCATCGCCGGCGAGCTGCCCGACGCCAGCGAGATCGACGGTCCGGACGTGGTCGAGGAGAACGACGGCTACCTGGTCAGCGGTGCCATGAACCTCAGCCAGGTGCGTCGACGCGTGGGGTTCGACGCGCGCGCCACGGAGGACTACCAGACCCTCGCCGGGCTGGTGATGAGCCTGCTCGACCGCCTGCCGGTGATCGGCGACCGCCTGCAGTGGCAGGACTGGGAACTGCGGGTGGTGGAAGTGGAAGAACGCCGGGTGACCCGGGTCCTGCTGCGCAGGGGCTGAGCGAAGCGGCGGCCGCCGATCCGGCCGCCGCCCTCCCCGGCGCAGCGGCAGACCGCTACAGGCGGCGCTGCCAGGCCTGCGCCTGCTCGTCCTTGACCACCTCGACGAAAGCTTCCGGCAACAGGGTGCGGAACGGTCCTTCGTCGGCCTCGGCCAGCTCGACCATCCGCGCGATCATTTCCTCCGGATCGTACTGCTCGAAGGGAAAGCGCACGCCGCTGTGGTCGGTGAAGTGGCGCTGCGGGTCGTACCAGCGTTTCCAGGTTTCCATCATGCGATCGTTGAAGCCGGTCTGGTACGGGCCGGGATTGATGGTGCCAACCTGGATGCCGAACGGCTTCAGTTCGGCATGCAGGGCCTCGGCGAAGGCCTCCAGGGCATGCTTGGAGGCGCAGTAGGGGCCGGTATAGGGTCCGGTGATCAGGCCGGCGATGGACGACACGAAGAGCACCTTGCCGCCACGCTTCTGCTCGACCATGCGCCGGACGAAACCCTGGGTCAGTTCCAGGTTGGCGAACACGTTGGTCTCGAACAGCGCGCGCACCAGTTCCAGCGGGATCTCCGCGCTGGCCCCGGCCTCGGCGCTGCCGGCGTTGTTCAGCAGCACGTCGATATCCCATTCCCAGGCGCGTTCGCGATCGGCGGCGACGGTGATGTCGAGGGTTTCCACCCGCAGCGGGACGCCACGTCGCCCGGCCTCTTCGCGCAGGTCGGCGGCCTGCCCGGCGCCGCGCACGCCGGCGATCGTCCGATGGCCGCGGGCGGCCAGGCGCAACGCCACTTCCCGACCGAAGCCGCTGCCGGCCCCGGTCACCAGGATTCGCTTCTGTTTCATCTCGATTACCTCTGGATTGTTGCCATGGCCACGGCGGCCTCGGCGATGGATTGGTCCTGGGCCGCGCTGGCGCCGGAGACGCCGACGCCACCCAGGCAGGAACCGCCGGCATCGCCCAGCGGCATGCCGCCGGCGAAGCAGGCCAGCCCGCCGTTGCTCTGCTCGATGCTCCACAACGGCTGGCCCGGCCCGGCGAGTCGGCCCAGCTCGCCGCTGGGCAGGCGGAACAGCGCGGCGCTGCGCGCCTTGCGCTGGGCCAGGTCGATGGCACCGGGAACGCTATCGTCCATCCGTACGAACGCCAGCAGGTTGGCATGGGCGTCGACCACCGCGACGCAGACCGCCAGGCGCTGCCGCTGCGCTTCGGCAATGGCCGCCGCGATGCAGCGTTGGGCATGTTGCAGAGACAGGTGGGTAGACATGGCCGGCGTCCTCATCGAGTGCTTGCGGGCCAGTCTAGAAAGGTCGAAGCTTTAACAGAACCGGCCTTCTCCTACGTAGACTTTCAAGTTTTTCTAACAATGAATCGACGCGATCCCCTCGCCGGCCTGCATGTCTTCAGGCAGGTCGCCGACACCGGCAGCTTCACCCGCGCCGCCGCCCTGCTCGGGGTGACGCCGGCAGCGGTGAGCCAGGCGATCAACCAACTGGAAGCCGAGCTGCGTCTCAAGCTGTTCCACCGCACCACCCGCGGGGTCAGCCTGAGCGAGGCCGGGCAGCGCTACCACGAACAGACCGAACAGCCCTACCGCGACCTGGTGCGCGCCCGCGAAGCGCTCGGCGAAAGCCTCGCGGAACCCTCCGGGCAGCTGCGCATCAGCGCCCTGCACCTGGCGAAGAACCTGGTGATCGCACCGATGCTCAACGAGTTCGTGCGACGCTACCCGAAGGTACAACTGGAGATCCGCTACGAGGACCAGTTGGTGGATATCGTCAGGGAACGACTGGATGCCGGCATCCGCCTGGCCGACGCCCTGCAGCCGGGCATGGTCGGGGTGCAACTGACAGCGCCGCTGGCGTGCCTGCTGGTGGCCACTCCGGCCTACCTCGCCGAGTACGGTACGCCGGCCAGCGTCGCCGACCTCGATGGGCATGCCGCCGTGCGCTTCCGTTTCCCGCGCAGCGGCCGCCTGCACAAGTGGCGCTTGCGGGAAGACGGGCGGGAACTGGAAGTGGACCTGCCGGCACGCTTCGTCAGCACCGACACCGAGGCGATCATCGAGGCGGCCCGCGCCGGCGCAGGGATCGCCCAGGCATTCATCCGCGAGCGGGTCGCCGCGGACCTCGCCGCCGGGCGCCTGGTGGAAGTGCTGCCTGGCAGTTGCCTGCCGCTGCCGCCGATGTGGCTGTATTACCTGAACCGCCGCCACGTACCGGCCAAGCTGCGCGCCTTCATCGAACTGCTACGCGAGTGGCGGCAGCCGGCCTGAACCTCAGCGGCCCTTGCCGGCCGGCCCCGGCCGGCTCAGCAGGAGGTCGTCCGGTCCGTCGATCTCGATGAAGCGACCGCTTTCCAGCGCCTCCTCCAGCGGCGTGCCGGCGAGCACGTCGGCCTTGCGCAGGGCGCTGGAGAAACGCAGGTCGGCGCTGGCCTCGACCTTCGCCAACGGCACCTGGTAGGTCTTGAACGCACCGTAGCGGAAGCCTTCGCTGGGCATCATCCCTTCCTGCCCCAGCAGGTAGGCGGACACTCCCAGTTCGCCGCTGTCGGCGTCGATCATCGCCACCACCTTCCAGAACTCCAGCGGCACCTGCACGCCCTGGTAGAGCGGATCGTCGTCGCGGAACACCGGGCCGGTGAACACCGAGATGCGGAAGCCCTCGCTCCTGGCGTTCTGCAGCACGTAGTCCTCCAGCGACAGCCAGCTGCGCTGGTTGAGCTGCGCCACCTGGGGCACCGCGTTGGTGTAGACGAAGGTGTCGTCCTCAGCCTGCCGGGCGACGGCATCGCTGTCGCCCCAGCCGGGATCCTCGCGACGCACCATGTGGCCCTTGTCGAACGAAGCCGGGCCGTAGAAGTCCTTGTGTCCGACCTGCGCGGCCGCCTCGATGCGCGGGTCGAAGCCCCAGGAATCCTTGCGCTTGAGCGAACGCTTGAGCGCGCCGTCGATATTCACCGCGGTGAGGATCGGCAAGCGCCGGCTGGCGCTCATCACCACCGAGAAATGCAGATAGTCCAGGCGCGTGCCCTTGCCCACCGGCAGCACCTGGTGGCTCTTGCCCGGCTTGGGCAAGGCCGCCTTCGGCCCGAGGAAGGCCTCGTCGAAACCCTTGCGCTCGGCCAGGTCGGCGACGCTGCGCTGCTTTTCCTGGAAGCGCGGCACGCCGCGCTTCAGCTCCGCCCCGGCCACCGGCACCCAGGCGCGACGCGCCAGCAGGCTGCGGATCACGCTGGCCTTCACCGCATAGTTGGTCTTGCGGAACTGGCCGCCGAAGTGCAGGCCGACCACCTCGCCGCCGTCGATCGAAAGCACCGCCGAGCCGGAATTGCCGCCCAGGGTCGAGCAGTCGTGGGTCAGGTACCAGGCGTCATGGGGCAATCCCACGACTTCGCCGGGAGCGAAGCGCTTGACGTCGTAGATGTTGCCGAAGATATCTTCCATCGCCCCGGCGTCGTTGCGGCTGTCGCGCGCCGGATAGCCGACCACCGCCACCGCCTGGCGCGGCTCGGCATCCTGGCGCGCGAGGACCAGCGGCGGCGGCAGCAGGTCGCCCTTCACTACCTGGAGGATCGCCATGTCCGGCGCCTCGGAGACGTCCGGGGCGATCCACAGGACCCGCGCGATCACATGCTCGTCGCTTTCCGGCTGGCGGTATTCCTCGCGGAAGTCCACGCGGGTGCGCACCTGCTTGCCGGCCTGGTTGAGACGGAAGCGGAACAGGCTGCCCTGGCGCTCGGCGAACAGGCTGGCGACATGCCGGTTGGTGACGATCAGGTCGTCCTCGATGCGCCAGCCGGTACCGCACCAGTCCATGCTGTCGTGGTCGATCAGTTCCAGCCGACCGACCGAGCGGATCGGCGTGGCCAGCGCGGCGCGATGCTTCTTCAGGCGCTGCTCCAGGCCGGCCAGCGGCGCTTCGTCGAAGATACCGTTCTTCACCAGCAGCACCGGCCGGCTCTTGAGCAGGACGATCGCCTCGCTGAAGCGCCGCGAGTCGAAGAACGAGGCGTCGGATTCCGGCGACACGCTCTTGCCCAGGTGGTCGGCGATCTGCTCGCGGCTGGCGTTGTACGCCGGCACGTTGCTCCACTCACCGCGGGCGGCGAGGTGGGCGAGTTCCTCGCGGGTGCCCTTTTCCTTCAGTACCGAGCAGACCCGCAGTTCTTCCGGCGTGGCCCGCCGGGGGTTGCGCTTGCGCATGGCCATGTCCCTCGCTGGGCGGATATCCCTGGCAGGAGTCTAGCCGAGGGACATGACAGGGCCATGTCCCGCTGGCGCACCGCCGCGCAGCTCAACCGGCGAACAGCCGGTAGGCCGGGTTGTGGGTTTCCTCCCAGTACGGATAGCCGATGGCTTGCAACGCCGCCTCCAGCTCGCCGCGCTCCTCGTCCGGCACCTGCAATCCGGCCAGCACCCGACCGTCGGCGGCGCCGTGGTTGCGGTAGTGGAACAGGCTGATGTTCCAGCGCGAGCCGAGCTTGTCGAGGAAGTTCAGCAAGGCCCCGGGGCGTTCGGGAAACTCGAAGCGGAACAGCCGCTCGCGGCGCACCTCGGTACCGTGGCCGCCGACCATGTGGCGGATGTGCAGCTTGGCCATCTCGTTGTCGGTCAGGTCGAGTACCGGGAAGCCCTGCTCGCGCAGGCCGGCGAGCAGGTCGGCGCGGCTGTCGGTGAGCGGATGGGTCTGCACGCCGACGAACAGGTGGGCCTGGCGGTCGCTGTGGTAGCGGTAGTTGAACTCGGTGATCTGGCGCCGGCCCAGCGCCGCGCAGAAGGCCTTGAAGCTGCCCGGCCGCTCGGCCACGGTGACGGCGATGATCGCTTCGCGCTGTTCGCCCAGTTCGGCGCGCTCGGCAACGTGGCGCAGGCGGTCGAAGTTGATGTTGGCACCGGAGTCGATGGCCACCAGGGTCTGCCCCTCGGTGCGTTCGCGGGCCACGTACTTCTTGATCCCCGCTACGGCCAGGGCGCCGGCCGGCTCGGTGATCGAACGGGTGTCGTCGTAGATGTCCTTGATCGCCGCGCAGATTTCGTCGCTGCCGACGGTGATCACCTCGTCGACATGGTCCTTGCAGACCTCGAAGTTGCAAGCGCCGATCTGCGCCACCGCCACCCCGTCGGCGAACAGCCCGACCTGGCCCAGCACCACCCGTTCGCCGGCGGCCAGCGCCGCCTGCAGGCAGTTGGAATCCTCCGGCTCGACGCCGATCACGCGAATATCCGGACGCAGGTGCTTGACGTAGGCGGCGATCCCGGCGATCAGGCTGCCGCCGCCGACCGGCACGAAGATCGCGTCGAGGCGGCCGCTGTGCTGGCGGAGGATCTCCATCGCCACCGTGCCCTGTCCGGCGATCACGTCCGGATCGTCGTAGGGTGGGACGAAGGTCATGCCTTCGCGCTCGGCCAGTTGCAGGGCATGGGCCAGCGCATCGGGGAAGGCGTCGCCGTGCAGCAACGCCTCGCCGCCGCGTGCCAGCACGCCCTTGACCTTGAGTTCGGGAGTGGTGCGCGGCATCACGATCACCGCCCGCACGCCCAGGCGCTGCGCCGCCAGGGCCAGGCCCTGGGCATGGTTGCCGGCGGAGGCGGTGATCACCCCGCGGGCCTTCTGCTCGTCGCTCAGGCGCGCGACACGGGTGTAGGCGCCGCGGATCTTGAAGGAGAACACCGGCTGCAGGTCCTCGCGCTTGAGCAGCACCCGGTTGCCCAGGCGCTGGGACAACTGCGGCGCGACCTGCAAGGGGGTTTCCACGGCGACGTCGTACACCGGCGCGGCCAGGATGCTTTCCACGTAGCCGGCCAGCAGGGGTTTGCTTGCGCTGAGGGTCGAGGCGCTCATCGGCTGGCCTCCGCGCTCGCCGCCACCGAGGCCAGCAGGTCGGTGCCGTAGGAGTTGTCCACCGCGCAGCGCCACTGGCCATCGGCCTCCTGGCGGAACACGTAGGTGGCCCGACGTTGCAGGCGTCCGGCCTTCGACTCGATCACCGCCTCGGCCATGACCAGCGCCGTATCTCCCGCCTCGATCACCCGCAGGTCGTGCTGGCGCACTCGCAGGCTGTGCTCGAAGTGCCGGGCGATGGCGTCGAACGCCTGGCGGATCTGCGCCTTGCCGCAGGCGTTGAGGCCCGGCTTGACCACCAGGGTGGCGTCGTCGCAATAGAAATCCATCAGGGCATCGAACTGCCCGGCATTGATCAGGGCGTCGGCCCGGCCAACGAGGTTCTGGAGGGTCTGGTGCTGCATGCTGTTCTCCCGGTTCGGTGGTTTTGGCCCAGGAGACAGAACGAAGAACCCGCCTCGAGGGCGGGTTCGGAGTGGACGCTGGCTAACCCGCCATAGCTGGAATGGCGGTAATAATGCTGCGGCGGGTAAGCAGGGTCGCGAAGGTCATGGGTATCGAAACTACGGCGCAGGCCCGTTGGCTGTCAAGCGGTCCGGCCGCGCCGGCAGGAAAAAGCCCCTGCCGCGATGGCAGGGGCTTGCCGTTTTGGCCGAACACCGCCGGAGGTCAGCGGGTCAGCAGCACCTTCTGCGGCTGCGAGCCGCTCACGGTGACCAGCTTGGTGACGGTGCCGCCCTCGGTGATGGTCTTGCCATCGCTCTGGGCGCTCCAAGTCAGCTCGCTGGAAATGTAGTAGGTGCCGTTGGGGATGTGGTCGAAGTCGAAGCGACCGTTCTGGTCGGTGGTCGCCTCGCGCACGTAGGTGGCGCGTCGCGGGTCGAGCACCGGCGGTTGCACGTCGGGATCGCGCTTGGCGGCATCGAGGTTGCCGAACTTCGCGTAGTAGGCCTTCATGTAGCTGGTCGCAGGCTCCAGGGTGACCTTGGTGTTGGTCCCCTTCTGGATCGCACCCGACGCACTGGTCAGGTACAGGTCGCCGTTGATCACGCCCTCGCCCACCTGCTGGGTCGCCGCGTATTCATGCTCCGGGAAATCCGGCAGGTCGTTGGGGTTGGAGGCGCAGGCCGCCAGGGCCGCGGTCATGGCCAGGAGGCCGAGGTTCTTCTTGATCGAAAGCATGGGCAATTCCTTTTTTCAAGCGAAGGTAACGAGTCCGTTGTGCGGCACCGACCGCGTGCTCAGGAGCGACGCCCGAGCAGGAAGCCGGCGAGCAGGCCCACCGCGGTGGTGATGGCCACGGTCTGCCAGGGATTGGCGCCGATATAGCTTTCCGTCGCATCCACCGCGTGGCGGCTGCGTTCGGCCACGGCGCTACCGCCCTTGCCGAGGGCATCGTTGGCCTTCTCCAGCAGCGCGCCGATCCGCGCACGGGCGCTATCGGCCTTGTCGCCGGCGAAGGCGGCGCTGTCGGCGAGCATGCTGTTGGCTTCGGAGAGCAGTTCCTGCAGCTCGCTGTAGCTCTGGTGCTGGATCTGCTCGAGGTTGTCTTTCACTGCGTTCTTGCGTGCCATCGAAGAGGCTCCCTGAAAAATGACTTGCAAAGGAGTTGATAGGCGCCGCAGTGAAAAAGTTCAGAGGAAATCGCCGGGAAGAACCGACGCCCAGGCAGTGGGCGCCGGCTTCCGTGGCCTGCCTGCCGTCAGAACGCGTAGATCGCCGAAAGAATCGCCGTGCGACCGTCGCCGTACTCGATGGCCGAGGAGCGCGACTGGTTGCCGTACACCTGGCGCACCCGCTCGACGTAGGCCTTGTCGAACAGGTTGTCGAGGTTGAGTTGCAGTTTCAGGTCGCGCGTCGCCTGGTAGCCGAGCATCATGTTGTGCACCCAGTAGGCATCCAGCTTGCCGTTGTCCACCGAGGTGACGTTGCGCTGGCTGACGTAGCGTGCGCCATAGCCCAGGGTCACGCCCTCGGGCAGTTCGTAGGTGCTCCAGAGGCTCAACGAGCGCGGCGGGGTATTGCCCAGGGCCTGTCCCTCACGCTGCGGGTTGCTGGATTTCAGGGTTTCGCTGTCGAGGTAGGTGTAGGTGGCGAAGAGGTCCCAGTGCTCGTTCAGCTTGCCGCTGGCGCTCAGCTCCAGGCCACGCACGCGCTGTTCGCCGGCAAGCACGTAGCTGCCGTCGGCCAGGCGTTCGCGAGCGTCCTCCTTCTTCACCTGGAACAGCGCCGCGTCCAGCTCCAGGCGCCGTCCGAGGAACTCCCACTTGGTGCCCAGCTCGTAGGTGCTGTTCTTCTCCGGCGCCAGGCCTCCGGTCGCCTCGGTCACGCCCGAGCCGGTGGTGACCAGGTGTTCCGCCGAGGGGTTGAAGGAGGTGCCGTAGGAGAAGTACACCCGCCCGTTCTCCAGCGGCTTGAATACCAGCCCCGCCCGTGTGCTCAGCTTGCCGTCGGAACTGTCGGCGCGCACCGTCGGCTTGCCTGAGGGCGTGCTCCGCGAGGTGCCGTCGATCCAGTCGTAGCGCAGGCCCAGGCTGAGGTCCCAGCGCTCGTCCAGGGCGATGGTGTCGAAGGCGTACAGCGCCTTGACCTCCAGTTCGGTCCGGTTGCGCGCGCTGTCGCGCTTGTCGGTGGGGCCGTTCCAGTAGCCCGGCGGGTTGTGCAGGTCGAAGCCGTTGGCCGGGTAGAACTTGCCCAGGTTGTAGGAGTAGGTGGTGCGGTCGTAGGTCTCGCGGGACAGCTCGAAGCCGCCGATCAGCGTATGCGCCAGGCCGAAGGTATCGAAGCGGCCGGTGAGGTTGGTCTGGTTGATCCACATCCGCGTCTTCGAATCGCGCCCGTAGGCTTGCGGTCCCGCCGGCAGGTAGCGACCCGGCGGCAGGCCCTTCTGGTTGACGTGGGAGGCGGAGATCACCGTGTCCCGATGCAGGTGGGAATAGCGGATGAGGTTCTGCAACTGGAAGTCGTCGCTGAAATCGTGTTCGAGCTTGAGGGTGGCGACGTCGTTGTCGATCCGTTCCTCGTCCAGGTTGCGCCAGCCGAAATAATCGTGGCGGCTGACGCCGTCCAGCTTGCGCCCGTTCAGCGCCGGCACGCCATAGTCGGGAAGGTTGTCGTCGCGCTGGTGGAAGTAGCTCAGGGTCAGGCGGGTCGGGGTGTCCAGGCCGAAGGTCAGGGATGGCGCGATGCCCCAGCGCTGCTTGTCGATCTGTTCGCGCCCGGCGACGTCGTTGTGGTGGGCCATGAGGTTGAGGCGGAAGGCGGTCGATTCGCCAAGCCCTTCCAGCGGCTGGTTGGTGTCCAGGGTCAGGCGCCGGTAGCGGTCCGTGCCCAGCCCGGCGCCCAGGTGGGTGAAGGCTTCGGCCTTGGGCTGCTTGCTGACCATGTTGATGCTGCCGCCGCTGGTGCCGGCGCCGCCGAACACCGAGTTCGGTCCCTTGATCACTTCCACCGCCTCCAGGTTGAACAGGTCGCTGCGGCTGGTCTGGGCGCTGTCGCGCAGCCCGTCCACCTGCATGTTGGCGTTGGCGCTGAAGCCGCGGATGTTGATGCTGTCGCCGGAACCGCCGCCGCCCTCGCCGGCGTTGAAGGTGATGCCGGAGACGTTGGACAGCACCTGGCGCAGGCTCAGGGCGTTCTGCTCCTGGATCACCTTTTGCGGCACCACCGTGACGGTCTGCGGGGTATCCAGCAGCGGCACGGCGTACTTGGCCGAGGCCGAGCGTTCGACCCTGGACGAGGCCTGCTCGCCGGTGACCGTGTCGGCTCCCAGTTCCAGGGGATCGTCCTTGCGCGCCGCGTCCTCGGCCAGGGCCGGCGAGGAGCAGGCGGCCATCAACAGCATCAGCGGCGCCAGCGGGCGTTTGGTGGGCAAGGGGGACGGCTCGTTGCGACGATCCATGAAGTACTCCATCTTGGTTATTGAGAATCATTGGCATTTGATTGATGGAGGGTTTTTTTCACAAGCCGGACAGCTCCGAAAAAGCTCCCGGAAAAATCTGATAACCAACGGCAGAGTCCCGGAACAGAGGGCTCGCCGCGCGGCCCTTCTGCCAGGCGGCGTCCGCATCCCTGCCATCGCGCAGACAAAAAAAAGCCCCGCCAATCGACCGGCGGGGCTTTCCCTAAAGCGTGTCGCCTCAGAACAGCGAGGCGACCAGATGGGTGGCGGGCGCCACCTGGAAGTCGATGGACATCATCACGCTCAGCGCGGTGATGGCGACGATGGAGAAGGCGAACAGCTTGCGCGCCCAGACCCGGTCGTCGGCGGTCCAGTAGCCGGTCAGGGCGATGGCCAGCCACCACAGGCTCACCGCCACCGCCACCAGCAGGTAGCCGTAGCCGGCGTAGCCGCCCAGGCACAAGGCGAGGGTCGCCGCCATGAAGGCGAGGATGTAGAGCACGATGTGGATCTTGGTCACCGCGATGCCGCGCGCCACCGGCAGTACCGGGATGCCAGCCGCCTCGTAGTCCTTCAGGCGGAAGATGGCGATGGCATAGGAGTGCGGCATCTGCCACAGGCAGAAGATCGCCAGCAGCGAGGCGGCGCCGGCGTCGAACTGGCCGCTCACCGCGCAGTAGCCGACCACCGGCGGCATCGCCCCGGAGAGGCTGCCGACCAGCGTGCCGTACTGCGAACGACGCTTGAACCACAGGCTGTACAGGCCGACGTAGACGAAGTAGCCGAAGCCGGCCAGCGCGGTGGTCAGCGGGTTGGTCCGCCACCACAGCAGGCCGAAGCCGGCGACCCCGAGGACCAGGCCGTGGGCCAGGGCAGCCTTCAGCGAGATCTGCCCGGTCACGGTGACTCGCCCGCGGGTCCGCTCCATGTGCCGGTCGATGTCGCGGTCGATGCAGTTGTTCAGCACGCACCCACTGGCGACCACCAGCGACAGGCCGATGACCGTGGCCAGCAACAGCATCGGCTCGACGCTGCCGCGGGCGGCGAGGAAGTATCCCCCCGCCACCGCGATCAGGTTGCCGAAGATGATTCCCGGCTTGGCCACCAGGAGATAGCGTTTCAGCTTCACGTCATGGCCCTCAGGGCATCGGCATCATCAGCATGTCGGCGCTGAAGATGATCCACAGCGAGAGACCGACCACCAGCAGGATGACGATCACCGTGAAGATGAACGCCATCACGTTCCAGCGCCCTTCCGACGACATGTTCATGTGCAGGAAGCAGATCAGGTGCACCACCACCTGCACCAGGCCGAGGACGACCATGGTGAGGATGGTCGCGTGGCGCGAGAAGCCGCCGTCCATGACCATGTAGAACGGGATCGCGGTGAGGATCACCGAGAGCACGAAGCCGATCGCGTAGGAACCCAGGCTGCCGTGGCCGGCGCCGTGGTTGTCGTGTGCAGCGCTGCTCATTACAGGGCCCCCATCAGGTAGACGACGGTGAAGACGCAGATCCAGACGATGTCGAGGAAGTGCCAGAACAGGCTCAGGCACATCATCCGGGTGTTGTTCTGCGCGGTGAGGCCGCGGGTCCAGATCTGCGCCATCAGCACCAGCATCCACAGCAGACCGGCGCTGACGTGCAGGCCGTGCATGCCGACCAGGGTGAAGAAGGACGACAGGAAGGCGCTTCGGCTCGGGCCGAAACCTTCGGCGATCAGGTGGTGGAACTCGTTGATCTCCATCCCGATGAACGCGGCGCCGAGCAGGAAGGTGACCCCGAGCCAGGCGATCGCCTGGCCCTTGGCGCCCTTGTGCGCAGAGAGCATGGCCAGGCCGTAGGTGCAGCTGGAAACCAGCAGGATGGCGGTTTCCACCAGCACGTAGGGCAGCTCGAAGATGTCCTTGCCGCTGGGGCCGCCGGCGGTGTGGTGAACCAGCACCGCGTAGGTGGCGAAGACGCTGGCGAACAGCACGCAGTCGGTCATCAGGTAGAGCCAGAAACCGAATACGGTGTTGCCGCCGCTATCGTGTGCATGATCGTGGTCGTGGCCCACTTCGTGGGCGTCGGCCAGATGCTTGTTCAATACTGCCGTCGACATGGTTCAGACCTGCTTGGCGAGTTGCTGGAAACGGGCGCTTTCGATCTTCTCGATCTCTTCGGGCTGGACGTAGTAGTCGACGTCCTGGTTGTAGCTGCGCACGATGAAGGAGCCGATCATGCCGACGAAGCCGACCGCCATGAGCCACCAGATATGCCAGATGGCGGCGAAGCCGAAGACGAAGGCGAACACGGCGATGGAGAAGCCCGCGGCGGTGTTCTTCGGCATGTGGATCGGCTGGTAGGCCGGCAGCTTGCGGTAGGCGGTACCGGCCTTCTTCATGTCGTGGAAGGCATCCACGTCCTGTACCTTCGGCAGCTCGGCGAAGTTGTAGAACGGCGGCGGCGAGGAAGTGGCCCATTCCAGGGTGCGGCCTTCCCACGGGTCGCCATTGACGTCGGCCAGTTGCTTGCGGTTGCGGACCGAGACGAACAGCTGGATCAGTTGGCAGGCGATGCCGCAGAAGATCAGCACGGCGCCGAAGAACGCGACCACCAGGTAGGGCTTCCACAGCGGGTTGTCGTAGTGGTTCAGGCGACGGGTCATGCCCATGAAGCCGAGGATGTAGAGCGGCATGAAGGCCATGTAGAAGCCCACCAGCCAGCACCAGAAGGAACGCTTGCCCCACTTCTCGTCGAGGGTGAAGCCGAACGCTTTCGGGAACCAGAAGGCGAAGCCGGCCAGGTAGCCGAATACCGCGCCGCCGATGATGGTGTTGTGGAAGTGGGCGATCAGGAACAGGCTGTTGTGCAGCAGGAAGTCCGCGCCCGGGATGGCCAGCAGGACGCCGGTCATGCCGCCGATGGTGAAGGTCACCATGAAGCCCAGGGTCCACAGGATCGGCGTGCTGAAGCGCAGGCGGCCCTTGTAGATGGTGAACAGCCAGTTGAACAGCTTCACCCCGGTGGGGATCGAGATCAGCATGGTGGCCACGCCGAAGAAGCCGTTGACGTCACCGCCCGAACCCATGGTGAAGAAGTGGTGCAGCCACACGGTGAAGCCGAGGAAGGTGATCGCGGCGCTGGCCCAGACCATCGACTTGTAGCCGAACATGCGCTTGCCGGCGAAGGTCGCGGTGACCTCGGAGAAGATACCGAAGGCCGGCAGGATCAGGATGTACACCTCGGGATGGCCCCAGGCCCAGAAGAGGTTGATGTACATCATGGCGTTGCCGCCGAGCTCGTTGGTGAAGAAGTGCATGTCCAGGTAGCGGTCGAGCGACAGCAGGCCCAGCGCAGCAGTGAGGATCGGGAACGAGGCGACGATCAGGATGTTGGCGAAGGTGCAGGTCCAGGTGAAGATCGGCATCTGCATCAGCTTCATGCCCGGGGCACGCATCTTGAACACGGTGACCAGGAAGTTGATCCCCGTGAGCAACGTGCCCATCCCGGATATCTGTAGCGCCCAGATGTAGTAGTCCACCCCTACCCCGGGGCTATAGGCCAGCTCCGACAGCGGCGGATAGGCCACCCAGCCGGTACGGGCGAATTCGCCCAGGCCCAGCGACACGTTGACCAGCATGGCGCTGACCACGAGCAGCCAGAAGCTCAGCGAGTTGAGGAAGGGGAACGCCACGTCGCGCGCGCCGATCTGCAGCGGCACGGCCAGGTTCATCAGGCCGGTCATGAACGGCATGGCCATGAAGATGATCATGATCACGCCATGCGCGGTGAAGATCTGGTCGTAGTGCTCCGGCGGCAGGTAGCCGTGGTTGGCGCCTTCGGCCAGGGCCAACTGGCCGCGCATCATGATCGCGTCGGCGAAGCCGCGGACCAGCATGACCAGGGCGACGACGATGTACATCACGCCGATCTTCTTGTGGTCGACCGAGGTCAGCCACTCGGTCCACAGGTAGGTCCACTTGCGGTAGTAGGTGATCGCACCGACCACGCCGAGGCCCAGCAGGGCGACGACGGCCAGTGTGACCATGACGATGGGCTCGTGGTAAGGCACGGCCGAGAGTGTCAGTTTCCCGAACATCTGCGCTTACTCCTGGGTACTCGGTTGCATGTGCATGTCCTTCATGTCTTTCATGCCCTGCATGGCTTGCATGTCCATGTCCTGCATGTCGTGACCGGTCATGGCGGCTTCGTGCTCAGCCCCGGCGTGCTCGCCGTGCGCGGCACCCTTGGCGTCGCCGTGGTGCTCGTACTTGGTGAGGATGTGGCCAAACAGTTCCGGGCTGACCGAAGAGAAGTAGGTCGGCGGAACGTTCTCGCTCGGCTTGACCAGTTCCGGATAGGTGCCGATCGACAGGCTGGCCGGTGCCGCCTTGACCTTGGCGACCCAGTCCTGGAAGCCCTGCTCGGAGGTGGCGATGGCCTTGAAGCGCATGCCGGAGAAACCGCCGCCGCTGTAGTTCGCGGAGATACCGTCGAACACGCCTTCTTCGTTGGCGATCAGGTGCAGCTTGGTCATCATCCCGGCCATCGAGTAGATCTGGCTGCCCAGCTGCGGGATGAAGAACGAGTTCATCACCGAATCCGAGGTGATCTGGAAATTCACCGGGGTGTCTTTCGGGAAGGCGATCTCGTTGACCGTGGCGATACCCTGCTCCGGGTAGATGAACAACCACTTCCAGTCCAGCGAAACGGCCTGGATGGTGACCGGCTTGACCTCGGAGTCCAGCGGACGGTACGGGTCGAGCTTGTGGGTGCTTTCCCAGGTGATCCAGCCGAGGATCGCGATGATCACGCAGGGCACCAGCCAGACCACCGCCTCGATGCGGTTGGAGTGGTGCCAGTCCGGCTTGTACTCGGCCTGGGTGTTCGAGGCGCGGTACTTCCAGGCGAACGCCAGGGTCATCACGATCACCGGGATGACCACGATCAGCATCAGCAGGGTCGCGGTAATGATCAGGGTGCGCTCGTCCATGCCCACCTGCCCTTTCGGGTTGAACAGGGTCATGTCGCAGCCGCCGAGCAGCAGCGCGGGCGCCAGGGAAAGCCATTTCAATGCGGCAAACGGGTTTGCTTTGGTCATCTTCCGGCCTTAATCGATGGAAGGAGCGAGTGGTCGCTCATGGATGTCTCCTTGCAAGGCTTGTGGCGGAGACCGCTGGCTTCAGCCAGTTCCAGACATGCAGTCGCCGCCGGGGTACGGAACGGCCATTGCCCGGCCACGGGAGAAGGCAAGCGGATACCTTTCCCGATTCCGGTGGCGGACTCGTTCCACGCGCTGAGTCGTTCCTTGATGAACAGCGTTTTCGAAGCTGTGCCGGAAGAGGCCAAGGGCGGCCAAGGCACGTGCATGCCTGGGCGAGAAGGATTGCCCTTCCCGCCGGGTGATCAGGTCGCAGTTATCGGTCGGCTATTTGTTGTGCAACAGGCAAGGCAGGAACCCATTTATCGCGATGCGGAGCAGAGACTCGCGCGACGCTCGTTGGACCGAAACTGAGCGTCAGTTATTACAATTCATTTCAGCTGAGGAGCCTATGACACATCTTGCAATAGACTTTCTCAAACATAGATAAAGTAGGGCTTTTACCTGCCTGCGACAGGTTGTCGCAGGCCATACCCTAGCACAACAGTTGGAATACGCGAATATTCTTCGCTTCAAGCAGCATAACGCAAGGAAATCGCCCCCACGCCAGCATCGTGACCCGAGAGTCAGTGTCTATCGGCCTGCAACTGTACCCCTGCCGTTCGTCCAGATGCGCCAACTGTATCCGCCGCCGGGCCGGCGCTAACGCGCAGGCGCCAGAGCAGCGCGGCGGCCAGCAGGGCGCTGGCTCCGGCCACCAGCATAGCCAGACGGAAGCCCTCGGCCAGCGCGGCCGGCAGCTCGGCGTCGAGCCCCGCCAGGGAACCAGGCAAGCGATGGGACGTGACCGCCTGGGTGGCGAGCCGTTGCGCATCGGCAATCCCCAGCCCCTCCAGCCGATCGCCCAGGACGACGATCGCCCGCCCGCTCAGCAGCGCTCCCAGCAACGCGATGCCGACGGCCATGCCGGCCTGGCGCAGGGTATTCATGGTCGCCGAGGCCATCCCGGAACGCTCGCGGGCCACGCTCGCCATGACCGCCAGACCGGTGCCGGGAACGGCCAGGCCCATGCCCAGGCCGAGCGCCACCAGCAACAGGCCGACCCAGGGATACGCGGTTCCCGTACCGCAAGCGGCCAGCGCCAGCATGGCCAGGCCGATCACCAGGTAGCCCAGCACCAGCAGGCGTCGCAGCGGTACGTGCCGCTGCAACCGGCCGAACAGCATGGACAGTGCGCCCATGGCGAGGAACTGCGGCGCCAGGTAGAAGCCGGCCTGCTGCGCCGAGGCACCCTGCACCTGCTGGAAGAACAGGGAGAGGAAGAACAGGCTGGCGTAGCCGGAAAAACCGAGGACGAACGAGGCCAGGTTGCAGACGGCGAACCCGGCCTGGCGGAACAACCCCAGGGGCAGCAGCGGTCGGGCGGTCCGCCGCTCGACGAAGAGGAAGCCAAGCAGGCCGACCCCGGCCAGGAGCAGCGCCGGCCAGGCCGTGGGAGACAACCAGCCGCCCTCTCCCGCGGCGATCAGGGCGTAGGTCAACGCTCCCAGCCAGACCACGCTGAGCAACTGCCCCAGGGGATCGAAGGCGGCGTGCTCGGGGTGCGCGGTTTCCTCGATGCCCCACAGGCCCAGGGCGAGCGCCAGCAGGCCGAGCGGCAGGTTGATCAGGAAGATGCTCTGCCAGCCGGCGTGCTCCACCAGCAGGCCGCCGAGCAGCGGGCCGAGGATCAGCGACAGCGCGCTGAAGGAGGTCCAGCCGCCGATCACCTGGGCGCGCTGGCCGGGATCGTGGAAAGCCTGGGTAAGGATCGACAGCGCGCCGGGTATCAACAGCGCCCCGGCGATGCCCTGGACCGCGCGTCCGAACAGCAGCAGCGGCAGCGAGGTGGCCAGCGCGCAGAGCAGCGAACCGAAGCTGAACAGGCCGACCCCGAGCAGCCAGGTGAGCTTGCGGCCGTAGCGGTCGCTCAGCGGTCCGGAAGACAGCATGAAGGCGCTCAGGCACAGCGCATAGGCGTCGACCACCCACTGCAGGCCGGCCAGGTCGGTATCCAGGGCGTACTGCAGCGTCGGCAGGGCGAGGTTGACGATGCTGATGTCGAGCGAGGCGATGAAGGTTCCCAGGTAAATGGCGGCGACCAGGGCGACACGACGCGAAGGGTTCATGGAGTACTCCGATGAGAGGGCGCTGGCCCAGGAATAATCCATTGACCGACGGTCAGTCAATAAATATCGCGAAACATTCTCATCTTCCTGTCATGCCTCGTCTTCCCCCCCACGCTCTTTTACACTGCGGCCAACCCAACCACCGGACCCGCGCTCCATGCCCGATCGCCACGCCGAACAGCCTGCCCGCCAACCGCGCACCAAGCCTGCGGAGGTTCGTCTCGAGGAACTGATGGCGGCGGCGCAGCAACTGTTCCTAGACAAGGGTGTGGACGCCACCACCATCAGCGACATCGTCGCTGCCGCGGGGGTCGCCAAGGGTACCTTCTATCACTACTTCCAAGCCAAGACCGACATCCTCCTGGCCCTGCGCGAGCGCTTCACCCAGGCTTTCCAGCAGCGCATCGCGAATGCCGTCGAGGCCTGTCCGGCGAACGACCATCCCGGCCGCCTGCGCGCCTGGACCGAGAGCGGCCTGGCGGGCTACCTGGAGGGCTACCGGCTGCACGATGTGGTCTACAGCGAGCACCATCACCACCAGCGCGGCAACCAGGAGCGCGACCGCGTGCTGGAGCAATTGGCGGAGCTACTGGAGAACGGCGCGGCGGCCGGCGCCTGGCCGCTGCGCAACCCACGGCTGAACGCCCTGCTGCTCTACTCCGGGCTGCATGGCGCCGCCGACGACGCCATCGCCGGCGGCCGCCTGGATACCCAGCCGCTGGCCGGCGAACTCGCCGATGCCTTCCTGCGCCTGCTCGGTGCCAGCGACTGAGGCAGGCTCAGCCGCAGAAGGTTTCCTGCAGGTGGCGCCAGTACAGCCGCCCTTCGTCGTCACGGTGCAGGACTACGGTGGACAGGCGCTCGCTGCGACCCGCCGCGTCGGACTGGATTTCCCGATAGGCCAGGGTCGCGCCATCCACGCCTGAAGCCAGCAGACTCTCGCCGTCGATCTCGATGCGCAGCCCAGGACGGGTGCCGCCCTTGCTGCGGAACAGCTCGCCCAGAGCAGTCTTGTCCAGGACCACGCCATGCGGCGTGACCATCGAGAAGTCCTCGGCGAAACGCGCCATCAACGCATCCAGCGCGTCAGCCCGTGAGTCGCCGGCCAGCCAGTCGCGGATCGCCACGTGGGCATGGTGGATTTCCCGGCGGTAGGCACAAGTCATGGTGTAGCTCCTTTCAGGTCTGGACCAGGGCGCGAACCCCGGCGGAATCGATACGCCTCACCCACGGCAGAGGCAATAGCGTGAAAGCGGCGGCGAACAGGAAGCAGTGGACGAAGGCCGCGGGGTCGGCCCGCGCCTGCAACAGGTTGAGCAACCCACCGAGCACGGCCATGCCCAGGCAGAACGCCAGTTGCCGATTGATGTTCCACAAGGCGCTGGCATGGCCCATGCGCGCCGCCGGGACGTCGAGCAAGGCCATGCCCTGTGCCGCGCTGCTACACAGGCTGCCGCCGAATCCCATGGTCGCGTAGGCCCCCGCCAGTTGCCAGAAGCCGCTCCCCTCCCCGCTTCGAGCCAGCCACAGCAGGCCGCCGGCCTGTATCGCCATGCCCGCCAGCAGCAAGGATTTCGGCCCCCAGCGATTGAAGCGTCGCCGGGTCAGGCCGATGGCCAGGCCGGCCGCCAGCGCCCAGGGCAGCATCAGCGCACCGGCACGGCTCGCGCTGAGGCCGAGGGGGCGTTGCAGATAGAGCATGGCGACCAGGTTGGCGCCCATGAAGGCTCCCGGCACGCAGAGATAGACCAGCATCGCCGTACGCAGCAATGGCGCCTCCAGCAAGCCAAGGTCGAGCAGCGCGTCGGTACGAGCGCGCCCGTCACGCCAGTAGCAGCAGCCCAGCACGCAGGCCAGCAGCGCCAGGAGCAGGCCACGCCCGCCGCCGCCGGGCGATCCCAGCCAGGCGAGCGCCACCAGCAGCGTGGCCAGCGCCGCCGAGCCGAGCAGCAGGCCGCGCAGGTCCAGGCGCTGCGCCGCATGCTTGTGCCTGGGCAGCCAGCGCATCGCCAGGGCCAGCACCAGCAGCGCCGGCGCCACGCTGGCGAAGAAGATCCCACGCCAGGACAGGCTGTCCACCAGCCAGCCGCCGAGGGCAGGCGCCACGGCGGGAACGATCAGCGCCACCAGCATCACCCGTGCGGTCAGGCCGGCCCGTGCCGACGCCGGGACATTCCGATAGGCCATGGCCTGGCCGAGGGGGATCAGCAACCCGCCGGCCAACCCCTGGCACAGGCGCCAGACGATCAACGTCGCCGCCGATCCAGCCAGGCCGCAACCCAGCGAAGCGCTGGCGAAACCGGCCAGTGCCAGCAGCATCAGTCGCCGTTCTCCCAGGCGCGAAGCGAGCCAGACGCTCAACGGAATCACCAGGGTCAAGCCGAGCAGGTAGGTGTTGCCGATCCACGCCAGGGTCGCCACCGAAGCGCCAAGGGAACGCCCGATGTCCGGGTAGGCGACGCTGGCGATGAAGATGTTCACCAGGTCCAGGGCGAACCCCAGCAGGTACAAAGTGGCCAGGCGGGACGGTTGATTCATGGGCGCTCCGGAGGTTTGCCGGGGAGCATAGCGAGGCGCTCGCGCTATCTGGAGAGGCTAATCGCGCATAGACTGTCAAATCGAATTTGACAATAGGGACGCCTTCCATGGTCAGCCTCGACCGCTTCGAAACCTTTCGCGCCGTGGTCGACTGCGGTTCCCTCAGCGCCGCCGCCGACACCCTCGGCCAGACGCGTGCGGTAGTCAGCTTCAACCTCAAGCGGCTGGAGGCCGAGCTGGGCGTTTCTCTGCTCAGCCGCAGCACCCGGCGGATGGCCCTGACCGATGCTGGCGAACGCTTCTACCAGCGCTGCGTGAAGGTGCTCGACGAGGCGCGCCTGGCCATCGACGACGCCCGCGCCGAGCATGGCGAACTGCGTGGCAGCCTGCGCGTCACCACCACCCAGGAATACGGCCTGCGCCAACTGGTGCCGGCCCTGCAGGCATTCGCCCGGCTGCACCCGGCGTTGCAGGTACAATTGTCGACCTCATCGCTGCATGCCGACCTGATTGGCGAACGCTTCGACGTCGCCATCCGCCTGGGGCGCCTGGAGGACTCCACCCACCATGCGGTGCAACTGGCCAGCTTCGAGGTCCTGGCGGTGGCCAGCCCGGCCTGCCTGGCGGCGCTCGGCGAACCGCCGCCGACCGACCTGGAGAGTCTGGAGCGCCTGCAGAATCTCGGTCACAGCCGGCTGGCGGACTCCCTGCCCTGGCAAGTACGCGCCCCCGACGGCGCCCTGCGCAGCTACCGCGGACCGCGCCATCCCATGCTGCTGGCCGACAACGCCGCGGCCCTGCGCGCCTTTGCCCTCGACGGCCTGGGTATCGCCGTGCTGCCGGACTGGCTGGTGCAGGCCGACTTGCGCTGCGGCGCACTGCAACGCCTGCTGGCGGACCACGGGTTTCCGCTCCAGGGCGTGCATGCCGTTTATCCGCCGACCCGCCACCTGCCGTCGAAGGTCCGCGCGTTCATCGACTTCCTCAAGACTCGCCTGGGGCACCCGGACGCCGGTTAGAAAACCGAGGCCGCCGCGGTTGCCCGCGGCGGCCTCGGCACAGACGTGGCTCAGTTACCCTGCGGCATCTCGCCGCGCGCCAGGCGCGCATTGATGTCGCGGACCACCGCCGGCAGCTCGGCGATGGTCTCGATCAGGTAGTGCGGACGCGAACCTTCGAACATCTGTTCGATACGCGTCCGCTCGCGCTCCAGTTCGGCCGCCGGCAGCGCCTTGTACTGCTCGTAGGTGAGGCCCAGGGCATTGCCCGAGCAGGTCAGCGCCACCGTCCACATCCCGGCGCGGCGCCCTTCGAGGATACCCGGCCAGGTGTCGTCGACCTTCACGCAGGCCGCCACATCGTCGATCCCCAGGGCGATCACGTTGGCCAGCGCCTGGGCCGGCCATGGCCGGCCGTTGGGCACTTCGTCGGTGGCCACCACGTGGTCGGCGACGTAACCGTTGGTCTCGGCCAGGGCTACCACCTTCTCCATCACCACCGCCGGATAACCGGAACAGGAACCGATCTTCAGGCCCATCCCGCGGAGTTCGGCGATCGCCTGCAGGGCGCCGGGGATCAGCGCCGAATGTTCGGCGATCTTTTCGATCTGCAGCGGCATGAAGCGCTCGTAGATGGCGGTGACATCGTCGTCGCTGGGCAGGCGGCCGAAGACGGCGCGGTAGCGCTCGGCGATCGCCGGGATGTCGCAGAGGGTGCGGATGTGGTCCCACTTGCCCATTCCCATCGGACCGCGCGCTTCCTCCAGGCTGACCTGGACGCCGAATTCGGCGAAAGCCTCGACGAAGATCTGGGTCGGCGCGAAGGAGCCGAAATCGACCACGGTTCCCGCCCAGTCGAGGATGGCGGCCTGGAGGGTGGCTGGCTGGTTGTAATTCATTGTCGTGAACCCTTTTCTGCTCGTTGTCGTTCAGTTCAGATCTCGAGGACTTCCAGTTCGCGCAGCGCCTCGCCGATGGCGGCGACCGCCTGCCGCATCTCCGCGGCGTCGACGTGGCCGATGCAGCCGACGCGGAAGGTTTCCACCTGGGTCAACTTGCCCGGATAGAGGATGAAGCCCTTCTCCCGCACGCGTTGGTAGAAGTCGGCGAAGCGGTAGCGCGGATCGCGCGGCGCGTGGAAGGTAACGATGATCGGCGCCTGGATTTCCGCCGGCAGGAAGCTGCGGAAACCGAGCCGGGCCATCTCGCCGAGCAGCGTTTCGCAATTGCTCGCGTAGCGCCGCTGGCGCGCCGGCAGGCCGCCCTCCTCTTCGTACTGGCTGAGCGCTTCGTGCAGGGCGGCGACCACATGGGTCGGCGGGGTGAAGCGCCACTGCCCGGTCTTGCGCATATAGGCGTGCTGGTCCTGCAGGTCCATGGCCAGGGAGTGGCAGTTGCCGGCGCTGGCTTCCAGGGCGGCGCTGCGGGCGAAGACGAAGCCCATCCCGGGGACGCCCTCCAGGCACTTGCCGGAGGCGGCGATCAAGGCATCGAACGGAACTTTCCGGGCATCGATCCCGATCGCCCCGAAGGAGCTCATGGCATCGACGATCAGGCGCTTGCCGTGACGCTCGACGACCTTGGCGATGGCCTCGAGCGGATTGAGGATGCCGGTGCTGGTCTCGCAGTGGATCAGCGCCACATGGCTGATCGCCGGATCGGCGGCCAGCAGACGCTCGACGTCAGCGGCGGTGGTCGGCACGTTCTCTTCGGTCTCGAAGGTGCTGAAGGGCCGTTGCAGAACCTCGCAGATCTTCGCCAGGCGCTTGCCGTAGGCACCGTTGATCAACACCAGGACCTTGCCGTCGCGCGGCACCAGGGTGCCGATCGCCGCTTCCACGGCGAAGGTGCCGCTGCCCTGCAACGGTACGCAGGTGTGGCTGCCTTCGCCGCCTACGATCTTCAGCAGGCGCTGGCAGACGCTGGCGGTGAGTTCGTTGAAATCGCTGTCCCAGGAGCCCCAGTCGACCATCATCGCCCGACGGGTACGGTAGGAGGTGGTCAGCGGACCGGGGGTCAGCAGGATGGGTGCGCGTTCGGCAGTGCTCATGCTCATTTCCTCTGCGGGAATCGGCCAAAGAAACCGGATCGGGCTTCGCGGTCCGGGCGGTCGTTCCGCGCCGGCGTTCCAGGGAAGCCTGGAGACATAAGGTGAGCGCCGCGCTACTATCGTTCAAATTGTTTGTTCCGATGCCAGCCATAAGCCAGGCCGATACCATGAATCTCTTCCAGCTCCGCGCCTTCGACGCCGTCGCCCGCGAAGGCAGTTTCACCCGCGCCGCCGAGCGCCTGTGCATCAGCCAGCCGGCGGTGACCGGACACGTCAAGGCACTCGAGGAGCACTACCAGGTCACCCTGTTCCGGCGCACCGCCCGGCGCATCGAACTGACCGAGGAGGGCTCGCGCCTGGTGGCGATCACGCGCACCCTGTTCGCCCTGGAGGAAGAAGCCGAGGCCCTGCTCGACGCCAATCGACAATTGGTCTCCGGCCGCCTCGAAGTCGCCGCCGACGGCCCGCACCTGGTGATGCCGATGCTCGCCCGGCTGCGCGCGAGCTATCCGGGAATCACCGTCAACCTGCGTCTGGGCAACGCCCAGGAGACCCTCGCGGCGCTGCTCAGCGAACACGTCGACGTCGCCGTGCTGACCGAGGTCGAGGCGCGTCCCGGGCTGTTCCTGGAGGAGTTGGTGAATTCGCGCATCTGCGCCCTGTTGCCTCGCCAGCATCCCTGGTGCGAACGCAACGAAGGCGTACCGCTGGAAGAGCTCGACCAGCAGATCATGGTGCTGCGCGAACCCGGTTCGATCACCCGCCGCACCTTCGACCGCGCCTGTGCCGAGCAGGGCGTGCAGCCACGGGTGCTGCTGGAGCTGGACAGCCGGGAAGCGGTGACCGAAGCGGTGGCCGCCGAACTGGGCGTCGGCGTGGTGTCTTCCCTGGAGGTCGGCAACGATCCGCGGGTTCGCGCGGTGCCGCTGGTCGGTCCCGAGCTGACCAACCGCCACCTGATCGGCTGCCTGGAGAAGCGCCGCGGCCTACGGGTGATCAGGGCATTCCTGGAACTGGCGGCGGCCTGAGTCGCGCCTCAGCTCCAGTGACGCTCGCGGGTGCGGCGGTCTTCGCCGAAGCCGAACAGCGAGGCCAGCGAATACACGATCAGCTCGGCGATCCAGGCGACCAGCAAGGCGCAGCCCAGGCCCCAGGCGATCACCTCGGGCTTGAGCAGGACCTGGTAGCTGTAGCTGGCATAGGTTTCCATCAGCAACTCATGGTTCGGTGCGCGCAGCATGTGCCAGGCGCGGGCGTACCAGGGACCCTGCATGGCCTGCCACTCAGCGTCGAGCATGCGCGCGCGACGCATCAGGCGGTCGAGGTTCTCGCCGTCGCGCTGGAACACCGGATCGCTGTTGCTGCGGTAATGCCTGACCAGTTCCTCCAGGCTACCGTTGAAGAACTGCCCGGCGGTCTGCTGGAAGCCCTGGATGTTCTGCGCGGCCTCCAGGCGATGGGCGTCGACGCGCTTGGCGTAGTCGTCGATGAAACCGGGCACCTGCACCCCGAGCAGCAGGCCCAGGGTGAACAGCAGCAGTCTCAGGTAACTGCGGAACATGCGCTCTCCTCGTTCACGGCGGCGATTCAGACCCGCCCCTTGGCCAACACCTCGCCGCCCCACCAGAGGACCCACTCGCCGCTCTGCTGCAAGGTCCAGTTCTCGTTGTCGGTGAGCGGCTCGGTGGCGATCACCGTGACCACATCGTCCGGCGTGGTTTCCGCATGGAAGTCCACGGTCAGGTCGGCATCCTTCAACCGCGCCGGGCCGAATGGCGCACGGCGGGTAATGTAGGCGAGTTTGCTGGAGCAGAAGGTGAACAGCCAGTCGCCGTCGCTGATCAGGGCATTGAACACACCTTTCTTGCGATATTCGTCACAGGCCGAGATCAGCACCGGCAACAGCACCTCCACCGGCACCGGCTCGGGGAAAGCCCGGCGCACGCGGTTCAGCAGGTCGCAGAAGGCCGCCTCGCTGTCGGTCTCGCCGACCGGGCGGTAGAAACCGGGCTTGGGCTGGAAGTCGGCCAGTTGGCCATTGTGCGCGAAGGTCCAGTAGCGCCCACCGAGTTCGCGGATGAAGGGGTGGGTGTTGCTCAGCCCGACCTTGCCGACGTTGGCCTGGCGGATGTGCCCGATGACCGTCTCGCTCTTGATCGGGAAGCGCTGCACCAGCCGCGCCACCTCCGAATCGACGCTCGCCAGCGGGTCCTGGAACAGCCGCACGCCGCGTCCTTCGTAGAAGGCGATGCCCCAACCGTCGCGGTGCGGGCCGGTACCGCCGCCGCGCTGCATCAGTCCGGTGAAGCTGAAGACGATGTCCGTCGGGACGTTGGCGCTCATGCCCAATAGTTCACACATGGCTCAAACCTCCCTGAGCAAGGCTGTACGTAGTAGTTCTCGTTCCCGCTGCAGACGCGCCTGCAGGCTCGCGCGACCGACCGGCAGGAAACGGGTCAGGGCGCGCCAGAGCAGTCGCGGCAGGTCGCCGCGACGCCGGGGAATCAGGTGCAGATGCAGGTGCGCCACGTGCTGGTTGGCCGCCACGCCATCGTTGAGCAACAGGTTGATGCCTTCCACGCCGAAACCGGCCCGGCGCAATGCGCGACCGATACGCTCGGCGAGCGCCAGGAGGGCGTCGCGGGCGGCGGCGGAAAGATCGCTCAGGTGCGGGGCGTGCTCGCGGGCTACGATCAGCACGTGCGCCGGTCGCAGCGGAAAGATGTCCAGCAGGACGATGAAATGCTCGTCCTCGAAGAGTCTGTGCGCCGGCTCGCGGCCACCCGCTATGGCGCAGAACACGCAATCCATGGGAAATCCCGACATAGGCCTCGCCTCATGCTGAACGCCTGCCGGGCGTAGCGCAAGAATGGATTTCGTCGCGAAAGGCTACAGGCGCGGCTCGATGCGCATGCGCCGGTCGCCGTGCTCGTCGGTGCGGGTGTCGACGTCCGGCATCAACTCGGGCTGCATCATCTGCCGCAGGGTCGGCTCGTCCTCGGCGTCCTGCGACGGATGCCGACGATTCTTCCAGGCCCGCTCCAGCGGCCAGCGGATGGCGGCGATCAGCAGGTACAGGCCGAAACCGAGCAGCGCCACCAGGGCCAGGTCAGAGACCGCGCGCCAGGCGTTGTTGCCGACCTTGAACACGACATCCAGCGCGGTGATGGCGATGGCCGGGGCGTAGAGGTCGTTCTGCGGGTCCACCGGAGTCGGCGTGAACAGCAGGATGAAGACGATCAGCCGCAGGGGTTCGCGCAGCCAGCGCCACATCCAGCCGGTCATCAGCCAGAACACCAGCATCAGGCCGAGTCCGGCGATGGCGTAGGCGCCCCAGGCGATCAGATAGTCTTGTTCATTCATGCGGCGTGCGTGGCGATAGCGGTGATGGGGGGCTTATGATAGCCGCTTTTGCATGCCGACGCGCCTACCCACCGATGGCGGGCGCCGCGCCGCCAGTTTTATTCAGATTTCCCGGCCTCGCGCATGGCCGGATCGACGAGGATTCCCGATGCCCCATCCGCAGCCCCCCATCGCCCGCCGCGACGCCGGAAGCGACCCCTACGCCTGGCTGGAGGAGCGCGACGCCCCGGAGGTGCTCGACTACCTGAAGGCCGAGAACGCCTACCTGGATAGCGAACTGGCCGACCAGGCCGGGTTGCGCGAGACCCTGTTCGAGGAGATCAGGGGACGCATCCGCGAGACCGACCTGTCGTTGCCCAGTCCGTGGGGTCCGTGGCTGTACTACCAGCGCACCACCGCCGGCGACGAATACCCGCGCCACTACCGCTGCCCGCGTCCGGCGGACGGCAGCCTGGCGGTCGACGAAGGCGCCGAGCAACTGTTGCTCGATCCCAACCAGTTGGCCGACGGCGGCTTCCTCTCCCTCGGCGCCTTCAGCATCAGCCCCGACCAGAGCCTGCTGGCCTACAGCCTGGACACCAGCGGCGACGAGATCTACCGCCTGTTCGTCAAGGACCTCGCCAGCGGCGCGGTGCAGGCCCTGCCCTTCGACGACTGCGACGGCAGCCTGACCTGGGCCAACGACAACCGCACGCTGTTCTTCGGCGAACTGGACGACACCCACCGCCCGCACAAGCTCTATCGCCACCGCCTGGGCGAGGCCGGCGCCGAGCTGGTGTTCGAGGAAGGCGACGGGCGCTTCTTCCTGCACTGCTACCGCTCCAGCTCGGAACGCCAGCTGATCCTCCTGCTCAACAGCAAGACCACCAGCGAGGCCTGGGTGCTCGACGCCGACCAGCCGCAGGGAACGTTCCGTTGCCTGGCGCCGCGCGAGGAAGGCCACGAGTACTACCCCGACCACGGTCGCCTCGACGGCCGGGGCCTGTGGCTGATCCGCAGCAACCAGGCGGGGATCAACTTCGCCCTCTACCAGGCCGAGGAGTCGCGGCCGACTCGCGAGCACTGGCAACTGCGCGTGGCCCACGACCCGCAGCGGACCCTGGAAGATGTCAGCCTGAACGCCGAGGCGGTGATCCTCGGCCTGCGCGACGGCGGCCTGCCGGTTATCGAGGTGCAACCGCAGGGCCTGCCGGCCTACCGCGTGCAGTTGCCGGACGCCGCCTACAGCCTCTACGTGCAGGACAGCCTGGAATTCGACAGCCCCTGCGTGCGACTGCGCTACGAGGCCCTGAACCGTCCGGCGCAGGTACGCCAGCTGAACCTCGCCGATGGCACGCAGACCGTCCTCAAGCAGACCCCGGTGGAAGGCCCATTCGACGCCGACGCCTACGCCAGCCGGCGCATCTGGGCCAGCAGCGGCGACGGCACGCAGGTGCCGGTCAGCCTGGTGGCGCGCAAGGAAGTCCTCGACGGCATCGCCGCCGGGCGCCCCGCGCCGCTCTATCTCTATGGCTACGGCGCCTACGGGCATAGCCTCGATCCCTGGTTCTCCCACGCCCGCCTGAGCCTGCTCGAACGCGGCTTCGTCTTTGCCATCGCCCATGTCCGTGGCGGCGGCGAACTGGGCGAAGCCTGGTACCGGGCCGGCAAGCTGGAACACAAGCAGAACAGCTTCGACGACTTCATCGCCTGCGCCGAGCACCTGCTCGCCGAGGGCTACTGCCGTCCCGAGGGTCTCGCCATCAGCGGCGGCAGCGCCGGCGGGCTGTTGATCGGCGCGGTGCTCAACCAGCGCCCGCAACTGTTCGGCGCGGCCATCGCCGAGGTGCCTTTCGTCGACGTGCTGAACAGCATGCTCAATCCGGACCTGCCGCTGACCGTCACCGAATACGATGAGTGGGGCAACCCGCAGGAGCCCGAGGTGCATGCGCGGATCGCCGCCTACGCGCCCTACGAGAACGTCAGGGCCCAAGACTACCCGCACCTGCTGGTGGTCGCCGGCTACAACGACAGCCGCGTGCAGTACTGGGAAGCCGCCAAGTGGGTGGCGAAACTGCGGGCGACCAGGACCGACGCCAACCTGCTGCTGCTCAAGACCGACCTCGGCGCCGGCCACGGCGGCATGAGCGGCCGCTACCAGGGGCTGAAGGACGTGGCGCTGGAATACGCCTTCCTGCTCAAGGTCCTCGGCCTGGTATGACCACCGCGGGGGCCGGCGACGCCGGCCTTCCGCCACGAAAAAGGGAACCTTCGTGAAACGACGCTTCTGGCCCGCCATGGGCCTGCTCGCCGCGATCATGCTGGCCGTCTACCTGGCGAATCCGTTCGGCACCGCCAGTCTCGACCCGCGCGCACGGCTCCTCGGCGTGGCGCTGTACAAGATCCCTTCGCGCTCGATGGAACCGACCTTGCAACAGGGCGACTTCATCCTCGCCAACGCCGCGCGCTACGCCTTCGCCGACCCGCAGGTCGGCGACCTGGTGGTGTTCCGCTTCCCGCCGCAGCGCAGCATCGCCTATGTGAAGCGCATCGCCGGGATACCCGGCGATCGCGTGCGGATCGATGGCGGCCGGCTCTACGTCAATGAGCGCCCGGTGACGGAGCCCTACCTGGCGCAACAGGCGCTGCGCCAGCCGGACTCCCTGCGCATGGCCGAGCGGACCGTCCCCGCCGGCCAATACTTCATGCTCGGCGACAACCGCGACAACTCCAACGACAGCCGCTACTGGGGCTACGTACCGCGCGCCGACCTGGTCGGCCGGGTGTTCGCCGTCTGGTATGCCGAGGACACCCGGCGCATCGGTTCGGTGCGCTGACGCCCCTCAGAAGAACTGGGTGACGCTGATCTTGGCGTTGCGTCCCTGGCTGTAGACCAGGTCGCCGCCCAGCGGCTGGCGATAGGAGCGGTTGAACAGGTTGTCCACGGTGAAGTCGATGCGGGTGTCCTTCAGGCCCAGCTTGGCCGGGACCCACTCGGCGAACAGCCGATGAGTGTCGTAGCTGTCGTTGGCCGCGTGATCCCAGTAGATATCGCCGGAACCGGTACCCATCCCGCCGCTGTAGCGATCGCTGGGCAGGCGGTCGGTCTTGCGCACGAACTCGCCCTGCCAGCCGAGCTTGGCATCCCATTCCGGAACCTTCAGGCCGAGCATGGCCACCCACTTCGGCGGCGGGATGTCGCGCGCCCACACGTTCGGTCCCCAGGGATTGCTGTAGGCCCCATCGTGCTTGCCGGTCATCCACGAGTAGGACAGGCTGCCGAACAGCCGCTGGCTGTCGTAGAAGCTCTCGATCTCGAAGCCCTTGATGGTCAGGCCCGGCAAGTTGCGGTAGTTGCTCAGCGGCAGCATGTCGCCGCAGCTACCACCGATACTGCCGTTGTCGATCGACTGCTGGCGGCAGCCGACGCTGCGGGTGCGGAATATCTCGTCCTTGATGCGGTTCTGGAACAACGTGGTGCGGATCTGCAGGCTGTCGCCGGCGACCAGCAGGTCCGGCAGGTTGATCACGCTGCCGCCACGGATCGCATGGATGCGCTCGGCGTCCAGGTCGCGGCTGCTGCCACCGATGGTCGAACTGTTCTGCACTTCGTACTGCTCGTCGATCACCGGCGCTCGCCAGGTCTCGGTGTAGTCGGCGAAGAACGCCAGGTTCGGCGTCGCGGTCCAGAACACCGACAGCCGCGGCGACCAGCCGGAGTAGGTCTGGGCGCGATAGTCATGGCCGAGCTTGGGATTGTCGTAGATCGGCGCCAGGTTGGCCTGGCCGTCGTTGCGCACGCTGTCGAAGCGCATCGATGGGGTGACGGTCAGGCTGCCGTAGGTGATCGCGTCCTGGATGTAGAAGCTCTGCGTGTCCTGCTTGCCGGCCGGCATGAATGCCGGTTGCAGCCAGCCGTAGTTGTAGCGCGGGGTCTCGTAGGTCTTGCCCGGCATGTGCATGAGGATGTCGCGCTTGTGCTTGTGCAGCGCCGCGCCCAGGGTCAGCTCGTGCTGTAGCGCTCCGGTATCGAAACGGCTGGTGTTGCGCAGCTCCAGGACCTTGTCCTGGTACTCGGTACGCATCCGTTTGCCACCGGTGGCGAGCTGGTAGAAGGCGGTGTCCTCGCGACGGTCGAGTTGCTCGGTGCGGGCGTCGGAATAGCTCAGTTGCAGGTCGATCCAGGGGTTGTCCAGCGGATGGTAGTTGTACTTGCCGGTCCAGGTGGTGTCGGTGGTATCGCGGTGGGCCAGCAGGCGGGTCAGGCCCAGCTCGTAGCCGTAGCGGTCGATGGTCCACTGGCTCGGCGGGGTCGGGTAGCTGCTGGCGGAGAACGGCGTCCAGCGCGAGCTTTTCGAGCGCAGGTAGGTGAAACCCAGGTCGTGCTCCTCGGTGGGGTGCAGGTTGAGCTTGAACAGGCCGGTCTTCTCGTCCTGGGCGCTGTTGGGCAGGCGCTTGGGGTTGATCGGGTAGTCGGTGGGCGACAGCGGCAGGTTGTCGGCCAGCTTCATGTCGCGGCCGTCGCGACCGTTGAGATAGAGCAGGGCATCGACGCGGCGGTCTTCGCTGCGACCGAACACGGCGCCGGAGTAGATCTTCTGCTGGTCGTTGGAGTGATAGCCGTACTTGAGCATGGCGCCGACGTCGCGGCCTTCGCGCAGCAGGTCCGGCGCGTCCTTGGTCTCCATGTGCACGGTACCGCCGAAGCCGCCATTGCCGGTGAACACCGAGTGCGGTCCCTTCTCCACCTCGATGCGCTTGATCATTTCCGGTTCGATGAACACGGTGCCCTGCTGGTAGCGCTCGAAGCCGCTCTTCTGCGCGCCGTCCAGGGTATAGGGCACGTCCTCGGCGTCGCCCAGGCCCCAGATGTTGGTGGTCTGTCCGCCCGGCTTGGGCGAGCCGCCCATGGTCACTCCGGGCAGGGTCTGCAGCAGGCTGGGGATGTTGTCCGCCTGCTGGCGTTCGATATCCCGCTGGGTCAGGGTCGAACGGCCGACGTTGCTGGCGTCCACTTCGCGACCGTTGCCGACGATGGTCTGCGCGTCCAGTTGCAGAGCGTTGTCGCTGTAGGCATCGACCTGGCGCCGGCGCACCACGTAGCCGCCGCCCGCCTCCACCAGCTCCAGCTCGGAACCGACCAGCAACCGCTCCAGCGCCTCGCGCACCCCGTAGCTGCCGCTCAGCGCCGGAGCGCGCAGGCCCCGCAGGAGCGACTCGTCGAACAGCACCTGGACCTGCGCCTGCTGCGCCAGGCGCGACAGCGAGGCGGCCAGCGGCTGCGCCGGCAGGTCGAAGCGTCGTTCGGCAGCGCTGGCGCCGGCGGCCCACAACGCGGCGCCGAGTACGGCGGCGGAACACAGCGGGCGCCAGGCGGCGCGGGTGAAAGGCAAGGTCATGCTGGAACTCTCCCCAAGTGACTGCTGGATGTCGCCGGCAGCGGCGACGGACAGCAGAGAAGACGCAGCAGGGAGAAAAACCCACATATGCGAATGAAAAATATTTTCATTGATGCTGACGACGCGCCTCAGCGCGCCAGGATCAGCACCTCGCCACCAGCCTGCGGCTGCACCCGCACCGGCAATAGCGCCGGCAGGGCGAGGAGAAAATCGTCGGGGCGGGCGATCCGCACCGTACCGGAGACCCGCTTGCCGGCAAGCCGGGGATCTCCCAGGCGGATCGGCGCGGCGCGATAGCGCGACAGTTCCTCCACCAGTTCGCCCAGCGGCTTGTCGCGGAACACCAGTTGCCCATCGCGCCAACTGGCGACCTGCTCCGGCGCCACATGGCCGAGTTCCAGGCGCTGCTCGGCGAGGTCCAGGCGCGCGCTGTCGCCAGCCAGCAGCACATGTTCGGCATCCTTCTCCAGGGACGGCTGCAACGCCACGCGCCCCTGTTTCACCGCCACGGCGAGGGCCTGCGCGTTGCGCCGGACGCTGAACTGAGTACCGAGTACGGTGACCCGGCTGTCGCCGCTGCCGACCCGGAAAGGCCGGGCCGGATCGTGGCTGACCACGAAGAACACCTCGCCTTTCTTCAACAGCACGTCGCGGGTGCGCTCGGCGTAACGCACCTGCACTTGGGTATCGACGTCGAGGAACAGCTTCGAGCCGTCCGCCAGGACCACCTCGCGCTGCTCGCCAGGCGCCGTGCCGTAGGCGAGGTTCGGCCCGAGCGACTGGTCGCGCCAGAACAGGGTGGCGACGAGCAGCGCGCAGAACACGAAGAACGCCGCCGCCAGCGCCCGTGGCAGGCGCCAGGCCGGCACCGGCTCGGGAATATCGTCCAGCGCCGGGCGCGGCAGGCCGTCGAATTCGCGCCAGAGCCGCTCCATGCCCTCGAGCGCTTCGCGATGGCGCGGATCGGCGCATAGCCAATCCTCCAGCTCGGCCCGGCAGGCAGCGCTGAAATGCCCGGAACGACGCCGGCTGAACCAGTAGGCGGCGCGGTGATCGATGTCCTCTTCGGTTTCGTCGGCGAACAGCGGTTCCAGTCGTTCCAGCGGCTTCATCCTTCGCCTCCCTGGCCAAGCCGCCGCTTGCAGTGCAGCAAGGCGCTGGCGATGTGCTTTTCCACCATGCTCAGGGAGATTCCCATGCGCTCGGCCACTTCGACCTGGGACAGGCCGTCGAACTTGTGCAGGACGAACGCTTCGCGCCGCCGCGGCGGCAGCTCGGCCAGCGCGGCCGCCAGGTGGCTGAGACGCTGCTGCTGTTCGAAACGCTCGCCCGGCCCGGCCGCCTCGCCTTCCAGCGCGGCGGGTTCGTCGTTCGCCGCCGGCCGGTCGAGATCCTGGCCGCGGCTCTGCTGCCGGCGCCAATGGTCGCGCAACAGGTTGCGGGCGATCTGGAAAAGAAATGCGCGCGGCTGCTCGACCGATTGCCGGCCCGGCCATTTCAGCCACTGGGCGAAAGTATCCTGGGCGAGGTCGGCGGCGTCCGCCGAACTGCCCAGGTGCTTGCGCAGGAAGCGCAGCAACTCGCCATGGAACGCCTGATAGGCATGCGAGACGGAACCACGGAAGCGCTCATCCATCCGTGCATCCTCCGGCGGCGCCCCCCGCGCCGTTGACCCGCTGCAACACCTCGCCTCCCCGCTTCCGTCGGATACGGAAGTCCCTTGCAAATATGCGAATGATAATACATATCATTTAACAAAGTAAGGAAGTGCGACGGACGCGAGCTCAGCCGGCGCGGAAGATCAGGTAGTCCTCCCAGTCGTCCTCGGCCACCTGGGTCTCGCTGAGCATGCGCCCGGACTGGGAAATGCGTTCCTTGTGGACCCGCTCCGGGTCGCCGCAGACCAGGTGGTGCCAGAGCGGCAGGTCCTTGCCTTCGGCAACCAGGCGATAGCCGCAGGTCGGCGGCAACCACTGGAACTCGTCGGCCTGCGCCGGGGTGAGCTGGATACAGTCGGGGACGAAACGGATGCGCTCGGCGTAGTTGGTGCAGCGGCAGCTTTGCAGGTCGAGCAGCTTGCAGGCGATACGCGTGTAGTAGACGCTGCCGTCGTCCTCGTCCTCGAGCTTCTGCAGGCAGCACAGGCCGCAACCGTCGCACAGCGACTCCCACTCGTCCTGGTCGAGTTGGGCGAGGGTCTTGCGTTTCCAGAAGGGTTCGACTTTGGCGGCCATGGCATCGGGGGCTGGTGAAAAGGCGCGATAGTCTAGTCCCCCGCCCCCTCCAGGCCAAGCACCGGCCGGCACATGGCTACTTCAGGTAGGAACGCAGCGCGGTCACCACCAGTTCCAGGTCTTCGCGACGCTGCTCCGCGCTCGCCTGCTCGGCGCCGAGGTGTTCGCGGATGTGCCCCTCCAGCACTTCGTTCATCAGGCCGTTCACCGCACCGCGGATCGCCGCGATCTGTTGCAGCACCGCCGCGCATTCGCTGCCCTCTTCCAGCGCCTGCTCCAGCGCCCGGGTCTGCCCGGCGATGCGGCGCACCCGCGCCAGGAGCTTCTTCTTCCCATGGATGGTATGGGCCACCGCTCTCTCCTCAAGGTAATATACTGGGGTATAGTATATTTTCGACGTCTCGACAGGACAGTAGCAAATGCCCGGCACCCCGACTACCCAGCCCCTGCGCCATTCCCATCGGTTCGACCAGGGCAACCCGCTGGCCGAGCGCAACACGCGCTGGGCGGTATTGCTCACCGCCTGCATGATGGTCGCGGAAATCGCCGGCGGCTGGCTGTTCAACTCCATGGCCCTGCTCGCCGACGGCTGGCACATGAGCTCCCATGCCCTGGCCCTGGGTCTTGCGGTACTCGCCTACGGCGCCGCGCGGCGCTATGCCAACGACCCGCGCTTCAGCTTCGGTACGTGGAAGATCGAGGTGCTCGGCAGCTACACCAGCGCTCTGCTGCTTCTGCTGGTGGCCGGGCTGATGCTCTACCAATCGGTCGAACGCCTGCTCGACCCCAGCCCGATCCACTACCAGCAGGCGATGCTGGTCGCCGCGCTCGGCCTGCTGGTCAATCTCGCCTGCGCCTGGCTGCTGCGCGACGGCCATGCCCACCACGGGCACGGCCACTCGCACCACCACCACCACCACGACCATCATGCCCACCGGCACGATCTGAATCTGCGCGCCGCCTACCTGCACGTGCTGGCGGATGCCGCCACCTCGCTGCTGGCGATCGTCGCGCTGGCCGGCGGCCTGCTGTGGAACGCGGCCTGGCTGGACCCGCTGATGGGTATCGTCGGCGCGGTACTGGTCAGTGTCTGGGCATGCGGCCTGATCCGGCAGAGCAGCCGGGTATTGCTGGATGCGCAGATGGACGCGCCGGTGGCTGCGGAAATCCGCGCGGCGATCGCCAGCAGCCCGCTGCCGGCGGAACTGCTCGACCTGCACCTGTGGCAGGTCGGCCAGGGCAAGTACGCCTGCCTGCTGAGTCTGCTGACCACCGAGGAAGGCAGCGCCGACTATTTCAAGCGCCGCCTGGCCGAGCATGAGGAACTGGTGCACATCACCGTCGAGGTGAACCCGCTGCTCCCGCTCGCCGCCTGAGGGAACGCGGCTCAGTAGCCGCGAGCGAAGTCCACCTCGCCGCGCATGGCGGTACCCGCCCAGAAGCGCGCGAGGTTGTCGCGGAACAGTTCGACCATCGCCCCCGGCAGGGTCGGCGCGGCGGTGTGCCCGGTCAGCAAGAGGCGCGGGGTATGCCAGAACAGGTGGTTGGCCGGCAGCGGCTCTTCGCGGCAGACGTCGATCACCGCGCCGGCCAGTTGGTTGTTCTCCAGTGCCGCCACCAGGTCGGCGTCCACCACCGCGACACCACGCCCGGCATTGATAAACAGCGCCGTGGGCTTGAGCCGGGCGAACAGCGCACGGTCGTAGATGTCGTGGGTATCGGGGGTGTCGGGCAGCAGGTTGATCAGGTAGTCGGCCGTCTCCACCAGGCGACCGAGGTCGTCGAGCGACCCCATGCGGTTGAACGGCACCAGCGAACGCGGATTCTTCGCCACCCCGGTCAGGTCCATGCCGAAGCCGGACAGGGTATGCGCCACCGCCTGGCCGATCTCCCCGGTGCCCACGATAACCACCTGCCGGCCACGCAACCCGCCAGGCGTGCGGCTATCCCATTGCGAACCGACCTGGCTGGCCAGGCGACCGAGGAACTGGCGCTCGTGGGCGAGCATGTAGGTCAGCAGGTATTCGCTCATCACCTGGCCGAAGATGCCTACCGCGCGTGTCAGGCTGTAGTCCTTCGGCAGGTCGGCGGCCAGCAGCGGCGTGATGCCCGCCCAGGTCGACTGCACCCAGACCGGATGCACGCCCTGGCGCAGCATCTGCGCCACCAGGTCGGGCTGGCCGAGCCAGATCGAGCACTCGCTGGCGGCGTCGATGAGCTGCAGGGGATCGTCCCCCGCCACCACCTTCAGGCTGGGGTCGGCCGCCATCAGCAGCGCGGCATAGAGAGCGTGGTCACGTTCGAGAATCAGCAAGCGCATGGGTCACACTGCCAAGCCGGACAAGGGCTGGCGATCAGGCCGGAGAATATTGTTCTTTCATGCATCACGGCTCCTGGAGGGAAGCCCTCGAGAGCAGCAGGTTTGGCGCTGGTAGACCACGGTCGCTGCCAGGGGTTCCGCTATCGTGCGACATCTTGCGGACATCATGCACCGAAGGCGCAGCCTTGCACAGAGCGGGTTTCACGTCGTGAAAGTGGCGCCGGGAAGCCGGCGCCAGCGGGGTACGGCTCGCGTCAGAGCGGGTCGTTCATGCGCAGCAACTCTTCCGGGAGATGCTCGATGTACTCTTCTTCGCCCGGCGGCATCTGCAAGTGGAAGCCCTGCTTCTCGATGTTCTCCAGGACCTTGGCGACATCCTCGCGGGCCAGTTGGCGCTCGGGGGTGAGCAGCAGGTCGAAGACATGTTGCGGCGCGCCGAACGGCACCAGCAGGGCCTCGGGTACGCGGCTCAACGCCTCGCGCTTGTCGACGTAGAGGTACATCTCGTTCTTGCGCGGGCTCTTGTAGACGGAACAGATTCGTTTCATGCGCTCTCCAGGGCGTCCAGCAGGGCCTGGCCCATGCGTTCGCGGCGCCAGCCGCGGAGGGAATCGGGCAGTTCGTAGGGACCGTCGGGATAGCCGCTCTTGAGCAGTGCCTCGAGGATCTTCTTGCGCAGCATCAGCTCAGGCGCCATGCCCAGGGTCTCCGCTTCGCGCTGGCCGATGGCGCGCAGGCTCTTGAGCAGCGGGGTGACCTCCGGCGGCAGCGGCTCGGGCAGCGCCTCGGGCCATTCGCTCTGCGGCAGGCGCGAAGCCTGGGCGATCAGTTCGATGAGGAAGTCGCCGTCCTGGCGCACGGTGCGCGGATGCATGTCTTCGATCGCCGCCAGGTCGGTCTTGTTCTTCGGCAGCAGGCGCGCCAGCGGCCACAGGGTACGTTCGCGCAGCACGTGGTTGCGCGGCCGGTTGCGCAGGCGTGCCTGCTCCTCGCGCCAGGCGCAGAGTTCGCGGAGCACCGCCAGTTGCTGCGGACGCAGCCGCCAACCCAGCTTGACCTCGCGGTAGGCCTCGCGCGGATCACTCTCGCGGCAGAGGTTGGCGACCAGTTCGGCGCCGTCCTCCAGCAGCCAGGCGCGTTTCTCCTCGCTCAGCCGCGCATCCAGGGCCAGGTAGACCTGGGCGAGGTGCTGGACGTCGTCGGCGGCGTAGCGCATCTGCATCTCGGTGAGCGGCCGTTGCAACCAGTCGGAACGGGTCTCGTCCTTGGGCAGGTCGATGTCCAGCACCTCCTTCACCAGCTTCGAGTAGCCCATCGAATGGGCCATGCCGAGATAGGCGGCGGCCAACTGCGTATCGAACAGCGGCACCGGCAGGCTGCCGGTGAGGCGCAGGAACACCTCGAGGTCTTCGCTGCAGGCATGCAGCACCTTCACCACCCGCTCGTCTTCGAGCAGCTCGGCGAAGGGGCTCCAGTCCTGGATCAGCAGCGGATCGATCAGCCACTCCTGCCGGCCATCGCCCACCTGCACCAGACCGGCCGCGGGATAGAAGGTATCGACGCGCATGAACTCGGTATCGAGCGCGAGGTACGGCTGTGTGCGCCATTCCCGGCATTGCTGCGCCAGGCTGGCATCATCGCGGATCCACTGGATTTCGGGCGCGGTCACGAACATCTCCTTGGTCAAGTGCGGCGCATTATATAGAGCCTGGCGCCATGCGAGCATTCCGCTCGGCACCGCGCTTGCCGATGAGCGTAGCGAATGTCCATACTCCGCCCTTTGTCCGACAATCCGAACAAGGGAACTGCATGAAGAAGCTCAGCGGAATAATCGTCCTCCTGCTGGCTGGCGCGGCTCTTTACCTGGCCCTGAAGACCAGCCCGATCGACCCGCTCGCCTGGGATGCTCCGGCCGCTCCGCAGATGACCGGGGTCCTCGAACCCAACGACACCCTGATGAAGGCCGAGCTGCTTGGCCAGGGCCAGTTGCACGGCCCCGAAGACACCGCCGTGGACAGCCAGGGCCGCGTCTATGCCGGTCTCGCCGACGGCCGCGTGGTACGCCTGGACGCCAGCGGCAAGGTCGAGACCTTCGTCGACACCGGCGGCCGCCCGCTGGGCATGGACTTCGATGCCGCCGGCAACCTGATCCTCGCCGACGCCTGGAAAGGCCTGCTGCGCATCGATCCGCAGGGCAAGGTGGAAACCCTCGCCACCGAGGCCGACGGTGTCCCCTTCGCCTTCACCGACGACCTCGACATCGCCAGCGACGGCCGCATCTACTTCAGCGACGCTTCCAGCAAGTTCCACCAGCCCGACTACATCCTCGACCTGCTCGAGGCCCGACCGCACGGCCGCCTGCTGCGCTACGACCCGTCCACCGGCAAGACCGAGGTGCTGCTCAAGGACCTGTACTTCGCCAATGGCGTGGCACTCTCGGCAAACGAGGACTTCGTACTGGTCAACGAGACCTACCGCTATCGCATCACCCGCTACTGGCTGAAAGGCGAGAAGGCTGGCCAGCACGAGGTGTTCATCGACAACCTGCCGGGCTTGCCGGACAACCTCCAGGGCGACCGCAAGGGTACCTTCTGGGTGGCCCTGCCGACCCCGCGCAAGGCCGACGCCGACTTCCTCCACCGGCATCCCTGGCTGAAGGCGCAGCTGGCCAAGCTGCCGCGCATGTTCCTGCCCAAGCCGACCGCCTACGGGCTGGTCATCGCCATCGACGAACAGGGCAGGATCGTCCGCAGCCTGCACGACACCAGCGGCCACCACCTGCGCATGATCACCTCGGCGAAGCCGGTGGGCGACCAGCTCTACTTCGGCAGCCTGGAAAACGACCGGATCGGCCGCCTGGCGATCCCCTGAAAAGCCGAGCGTCTAGTCCTGAAGTAGGTTTACACCTTGCTCCATCTAGTTCTCCGGAAAATCGGCATGGGAGGTGTAAACCTTATTCAGGACGGGACAGCGGAAACGAAAAAGCCCCGCATCGCGGGGCTTTTCAATGCTTCGGATCAGGCCGCCGAATCGCTGTCGGCCTTGGCCCGGCGTGGCTTCTTCTTGCCGCCGAGGAGGTGCGAGAACACCGCGTGCAAGTCGCCGGAAGCGTTGTCGCTCTCCAGGTTGAGCTTGCTGTCGATGTGCTCCATGTGGTGCATCATCAGGGTCACCGCGCGCTCCTTGTCGCCCTTCTCGATGGCGTCGAGGATCTCGTTGTGCTCGTCGAACGAGCAGTGCGAGCGACCGCCGCTTTCGTACTGGGCGATGATCAGCGAGGTCTGCGACACCAGGCTGCGCTGGAAACTCACCAGAGGAGCGTTGCGCGCCATCTCGGCAAGCTTCAGGTGGAACTCGCCGGACAGGCGGATGCCGGCGCCCCGGTCGCCACGGGCGAAGCTGGATTGTTCCTGCACCACCATCTCGCGCAACTCGGCCAGACGCTCGGCGGTGGCGTTGTCGGTGGCCAGTTCGGTGATGGCGCGCTCGACTGTGCGGCGGGCGAATAGGATCTGCCGGGCCTCGTCGATGCTCGGGCTGGCGACCACCGCGCCGCGGTTCGGCCGTAACAGCACCACCTGCTCGTGGGCCAGGCGCGAGAGGGCGCGGCGAATGATGGTGCGGCTGACACCGAATATCTCGCCGAGCGCCTCCTCGCTCAGCTTGGTGCCGGGGGCCAGGCGTTGTTCGAGGATGGCGTCGAAGATGTGGGCGTAGACGATCTCGTCCTGGGTACCGCTGCGGGCAGCCTTGCCGGTGCGCGGCGGCTTCCTGATGTGTTGCAACTGATCGGTCATCGGTCTCGAACCTTGTGCGTCCGGCTTGTGGCCTGGGCTGATCCTCGCTCACGGGCGTGGGTGAGGCACGCCGGCGGCTGATAGCGAAATAGTGTACACAAGCAGCGGCATCCGACGCACCACCCCTTTCCGCCCCTCGTTCCGAGCGCGCGGCACCGCCCGGAAGGGGGCGTGACGGAAAGCTGATAAAAATGTGGCGAAACACCCTCAAACATTCTTTGACCTTTTTGTATACAAAGGCATAATCGCTCGCACGAGTTCTTGACCCAGAGGTCAGAAAATCGTGCCCTCACATCACCTTCGAGCCGCGTCAGGGACCTGGTAACCAACCGGCCCGCAGGACCTAACAACAAGAGCGATGAGGAGTACCTGCTGTGGAAAGCACCAAACAAGAAGAACAAGGGATCTACGCTGCGACACCGCCCGCCACCGGCCTGCTCGAACGCCTGTTCAAGCTCCGCCAGCATGGTACGACGGTCAGGACCGAGCTGGCGGCCGGGCTGACCACCTTCATCACCATGGCCTACATCATCTTCGTCAATCCCAACATCATGGCCGACGCCGGCATCGACCACGGCGCGGCGTTCGTCGCCACGTGCCTGGCAGCCGCCCTCGGCTGCTTCCTGATGGGCCTGTACGCCAACTGGCCGGTGGGCCTGGCGCCGGGAATGGGACTGAACGCCTTCTTCACCTACACCGTGGTCGGCACCATGGGCTACAGCTGGCAGATCGCCCTGGGCGCGGTGTTCATCTCCGGGGTGATGTTCATGCTGCTGACCTTCTCCCGGGTCCGCGAATGGCTGCTCAACAGCATCCCCCGCAGCCTCAGGTTCGCCATGGGTGCGGGAGTCGGCCTGTTCCTCGGCCTGATCGGCCTGAAGACCGCCAGCATCGTGGTGGCCAGCCCGGCGACCCTGATCAAGCTCGGCCACCTCACCTCGCCCGGCCCGCTGCTGGCGGCACTGTGCTTCCTGATGATCGCCGTGCTCGAGTACCGCCGGGTGTTCGGCGGCATCCTCATCAGCATCCTCAGCGTCACCCTGGTCGGCTGGGCCCTCGGCCTGGTGCAGTACGGCGGGGTATTCTCGGCGCCGCCGAGCCTGGCGCCGACCTTCCTGGCGATGGACATCGCCGGCGCGTTCAACGTCACCATGATCAGCGTGATCCTGGCCTTCCTCTTCGTGCACATGTTCGATACCGCCGGCACTCTCATGGGCGTCGCCCAGCGCGCGCACCTGGTGAAGGAGGACGGGCGCATCGAGAACCTGTCGAAAGCGATGAAGGCCGACAGCGCCTCCAGCGTGTTCGGCGGCATGCTCGGTGTCCCGCCGGTGACCAGTTACGTGGAGAGCGCCGCGGGCGTGGCCGCCGGCGGACGTACCGGGCTCACCGCGGTGGTGGTCGGCGTGCTGTTCGTCGCCGCGATGTTCTTCGCCCCGCTGGCCGGGATGATCCCCGCCTTCGCCACCGCCGGCGCGCTGATCTACGTGGCCATGCTGATGATGGGCGGAATGGCGCACATCGACTGGGACGAGCACACCGAGACCATCCCGGCGATCGTCACGGTGATCATGATGCCGCTGACCTTCTCGGTGGCCGACGGTATCGCCCTGGGCTTCATCACCTACGTCGCGATGAAGGTCCTCACCGGCAAGCACCGCGAAGTCTCGGCCAGCCTCTATGCCTTGTTCGTGATATTCGTCGCCAAGTTCATCTTCCTCTGACCCGCCCGGATGGCGGATGGCCGCACGCGGCTATCCGCCTCGAACCTGTCGTTGCCCCGCAGGGCTCGCGACGCGCAGCTTCATCCCCCGCCCATTCGTACCCTGCGCCGCATTTCCCTTCCTGCCCACGAGTGGCGGATAACCGGCAACCCTCGGCGCACTCCCCGCGAACGAAAAAAAGCCCGCTCGATGGCGGGCCAGGGAAAAGGACTCGGAGAGTCAGTGTTTCGTGGCACGCACCTAGCTGCCGCGATAGGTCGAATAGCTGTAGGGCGAGATCAGCAGCGGCACGTGGTAGTGATCGTCGGCGGAGGCGATGCCGAAACGCAGCACCACCTGGTCGAGGAAGGCCGGCTCCGGCAATTGCACGCCGCGGGCGCGATAGTAGTCGCCGGCATTGAACACCAGTTGATAGACCCCGGGACGGAAGTCCTCGCCTTGCAGCACCGGCTGGTCGCAGCGGCCGTCGTGGTTGGTCAGGGTGGTGGCGATCAGTTCCAGTTGCTGGCCTTCTACCCGGTACAGCTCGATCTTGATGCCATGGCCGGGGCAGCCGTGTGCGGAATCCAGTACATGCGTGGTCAAACGTCCCATGGGTTGCGGGCGCCCGCTGGCGGACACCACTCCTCCTCTTGCCTTCGTTCGATGGGGATCGCTCCGGGACCTGCCCGGCGCCGCTCGCTTGCAGCCCGCCAGGGAGCCGCTTGCGAAGCAATATAAGTTATCCTTCGATGAATTGTATACAAAAAACACCGCCACAACCGAAAATGCGGCAGCCGCCCCGAAATCGGGCATTCCTTCCACAAGCCCCACCCCGCAGGGCCTCATTCTTCGATAACTGACCAGTCGGGCAGGTTTTTTGCTGGATGAATGGCAGGGATCGGCAAGCAGGATTGTATTTACAGACCGCAGGCAAACTTGTATACAATAAATCCATCACGGCATCCCCGGCCCGTCCGGCCCGCCGCCCCATCCACAATAAGGAACACTGCTGTGAGCGCTGACTACCCACGCGACCTGATCGGATACGGCAACAACCCTCCCCACCCTCACTGGCCCGGCGATGCCCGCATCGCCCTGTCCTTCGTGCTCAATTACGAAGAAGGTGGCGAGCGCTGCGTCCTGCATGGCGACAAGGAGTCCGAGGCGTTCCTTTCCGAGATGGTGGCTGCCCAGCCCTTGCAGGGCGTGCGCCACATGAGCATGGAATCGCTCTACGAATACGGCAGCCGCGCCGGGGTCTGGCGCCTGCTCAAGCTGTTCAAGCGACGCAACGTGCCGCTCACCGTGTTCGCCGTGGCCATGGCGGCGCAGCGCAACCCTGAGGTGATCAGGGCGATGGTCGCCGACGGCCACGAAATCTGCAGCCACGGCTACCGCTGGATCGACTACCAGTACATGGACGAGGCCCAGGAGCGCGAGCACATGCTCGAAGCCATCCGCATCCTCACCGAACTCACCGGCCAGCGCCCGGTGGGCTGGTACACCGGACGCACCGGCCCGAACACCCGGCGCCTGGTGATGGAGGAAGGCGGCTTCCTCTATGACTCCGACACCTACGACGACGACCTGCCCTACTGGGACCCGGCCAGCACCGCGGAGAAACCGCACCTGGTGATTCCCTATACCCTGGACACCAACGACATGCGCTTCACCCAGGTGCAGGGCTTCAACAATGGCGAGCAGTTCTTCCAGTACCTGAAGGACGCCTTCGACGTGCTCTACGAAGAAGGCGCGACGGCGCCGAAGATGCTCTCCATCGGCCTGCATTGCCGGTTGATCGGTCGCCCGGCGCGGATGGCCGCTTTGGAGCGCTTCATCCAGTACGCGCAGAGCCACGACAAGGTCTGGTTCGCCCGCCGCGAAGACATCGCCCGCCATTGGCACCGTGAGCATCCTTTCCAGGAGACCGAGGCATGAGCCGTTTCCAGACCCTGACCCCCGCCTCGCTGTCCCGCGAGGCCTTCGTCGAAGCCTTCGCCGACATCTACGAACACTCCCCCTGGGTCGCCGAGAAGGCCTATGACCTGGGTATCGACGACAGCCTCAACGATATCGAGGGCCTGCACCAGCGCATGGCCGACATTCTCCTGTCGGCAAGCCGCGAGGCCCAGCTGGCGCTGATCAACGCCCACCCGGACCTCGCCGGCAAGGCGGCGATCCGTGGCGAACTGACCGCCTCCAGCACCTCCGAGCAGGCCGGCGCCGGGATTCACGAATGCAGCGCCGAGGAGTTCGCCCGCTTCACCGAACTCAACGACGCCTACAAGGCCAGGTTCGGCTTCCCCTTCATCAAGGCGGTGAAGGGCAGCAACCGCCATCAGATCCTGGCGGCCTTCGAGGAACGCATCCAGCACTCCGCCGACGAGGAGTTCGCTACCGCGCTGGCCGAGATCAACAAGATCGCCCTGTTCCGCCTGCAGCAGCTCTGAGGCCTGCGGAGACGAGCATGAACGCCGAACACTCGCCCTTCCGCCACTACCTCGACCTCGCCGACGCGCGCCTGGGCAGCCAGGTGGTCGCCGTCAGCGACGAATGGTTCGCCCCGGCCAGCCGCATGCTGCAGGCCGGCGAACCGGTGTGGAAGGAAGGCGTATTCGACGACAGCGGCAAGTGGATGGACGGCTGGGAAACCCGCCGCAAGCGCTTCGAGGGCCATGACCAGGCGGTGATCCGCCTGGGTGTGCCGGGCGTGCTGAAGGGCGTCGACATCGACACCCGCTTCTTCACCGGCAACCATCCGCCGGCGGCTTCCCTGGATGGCTGCTTCTGCGCCGAAGGCGACCCGGACGACAGCACGTCCTGGAGCGAAGTGCTGGCGGCGGTGGGGCTGCAGGGCGATAGCCATCACTACCACCCGATAGACGACGAACGTCCCTGGACCCACCTGCGCCTGAACATCTACCCGGACGGCGGTATCGCCCGCCTGCGCCTCTATGGCGTGCCCTACCGCGACTGGAGCAACCAGCCGCCGGGAACGGCGCTCGACCTGGCCGCAGCGGTCAACGGCGGCCGGGCGCTGGCCTGCTCCGACCAGCATTTCGGACGCATGGGCAACCTGCTCAACCCCGGACGTGCCATCAACATGGGCGACGGCTGGGAAACCGGCCGCCGCCGCACGCCGGGCCACGACTGGGTGATCGTCGCCCTCGGCCATCCCGGCAGCATCGAGGCGGCGGTCGTCGATACCTTGCACTTCAAGGGCAACTATCCGGAAAGCTGCAGCATCCAGGCCGCCTTCGTGGAAGGCGGAAACGAGGCCCGGATCGAGGCGCAGAGCCTCTTCTGGCGCGAGCTGCTGCCAGCGCAGAAGCTGGAAATGCACCAGGAACACCGGTTCGAGCGGCACCTCAACGCCCTCGGCCCGATCACCCATGTACGCCTGAACATCTTTCCCGACGGCGGCGTCAGCCGCCTGCGCCTGTTCGGCAGGCCACAATTACCGTGAGACCCGGGCCCCGCGTGCGTCCGGAATACAACAAACAGAATCGACAGGATCAGTATGCGCACTCTCAAGATCGAGCCGTTGACCAAGGAAGCCTTCGCCCCGTTCGGTGACGTGATCGAAACCGCCGGCAGCGACTATTTCATGATCAACAACGGCTCCACCCGCCGTTATCACAAGCTGGCCACGGTCGAGACCGCGCAGCCGGAAGATAACGCGATCATCAGCATCTTCAGCGCCGAGAAGCTGGAAATGCCGTTGCGCATCCGCATGCTGGAACGCCATCCGCTGGGCAGCCAGGCCTTCATCCCGCTGCTCGGCAACCCCTTTCTGGTCGTGGTCGCGCCACTTGGCGATGTACCTGTACCGGGCCTCGTCCGCGCCTTCCTGACCAACGGAAGGCAGGGCGTCAATTACCACCGCGGCGTCTGGCACCATCCGGTGCTGACGATCGAAAAGCGGGATGACTTCCTGGTGGTCGATCGCAGCGGTTCCGGGAACAACTGCGACGAGCATTTCTTCACCGAGGACGAACAGCTCCTCCTCGACCCCCAATCAAACCAATAAGAGAGGTCCTGCCGCCGGTCCGCCGGCCAGGGCAAGAGGTACAAGACTGTGGAAGCACATCTCATCGAATGGCTGAACCTGCTGGTGCGCTGGATTCACATGATCGTCGGGATCGCGTGGATCGGCGCTTCGTTCTATTTCGTCTGGCTGGAGAACAACCTCAACCGCAGCAACCCGCGTGAAGGCCTGTCCGGAGACCTCTGGGCAATCCACGGTGGCGGCATCTACCACCTGGAGAAGTACAAGCTGGCTCCGCCGAAAATGCCGGAGAACCTGCACTGGTTCAAATGGGAGGCCTACTCCACCTGGATGTCCGGGGTGGTGTTGCTGACCATCGTGTTCTACCTGAACCCGACCCTCTACCTGATCGCCCCCGGCAGCGACCTGGCGCCGGCAGCGGCCATCGCCATCGGCATCGGTTCGCTGGTCTGCGGCTGGTTCGTCTACACCGTCCTCTGCGATTCGGCACTGGGCAAGACCCCTGCCCTGCTCGGCCTGGTCCTGTTCGTCCTGCTGGTCGCCGCCGCCTACGGCCTGACCCAGGTGTTCAGCGGCCGCGGCGCCTACCTGCACGTCGGCGCGATCATCGGCACCATCATGGTCGGCAACGTGTTCAGGGTGATCATGCCGGCCCAGCGCGCGCTGGTGAAAGCCATCGAAGAAAACCGCGAGCCCGATCCGGTGCTGCCGGCCAAGGGCCTGCTGCGCTCCCGGCACAACAACTACTTCACCCTGCCGGTGCTGTTCATCATGATCAGCAACCACTTCCCGAGCACCTACGGCAGCCAGTACAACTGGCTGATCCTGGCCGCCATCGCGGTGCTCGCGGTACTGGTACGCCACTACTTCAACACCCGCCACGAAAGCAACCGCTTCGCCTGGGCACTGCCCGCCGGCGCGCTGGGCATGATCGCCCTGGCCTTCGTCACCACGCCGAACTACCAGCAGGCTTCCGCACCGCTGGCCAGCACCCCGGCGGCGGCACCGGCACAACCGGCGACCGGCGGCGACGCACCAGCCGCGCCCGCCGCGACCCAGGCCTCCAATGCCGGGGCCGCGAGCGGAGCCGACTTCGACAAGGTCCATCACGTGATTCAGGAGCGCTGCACCGTCTGCCACTCGGCGAAACCGACCAGCCAGCTGTTCAGCACCGCGCCAGGCGGGATCATGCTCGACACCCCGCAGCAGATCCAGCAACTGGCACCGAAGATCCAGGCCCAGGCCGTGGCCTCGCAGATCATGCCGCTGGGCAACATCACGCAGATGACCCAGGAAGAACGCAACCTGATCGGCAGCTGGATCGCCAAGGGCGCACAGATCAACTGAGCCTTGGCCGAAAGGCTAAGAACCGCACCTCCGGTTCCCCGCAGCAGAACAACCCTGCTGGCCCTACCCCAAAAGCCCTCTCCATAGAGGGCTTTTGGCCATAACTGGCCATATCTTTCAGCCCCCAACCTCTCCGATAACTCACTTTCCTTCACCCTGGGCCGATGGAACGAAACCGTGCGGCGCTCCACCATTGAAAGCGACCAACCAACCATCGCTATCCGCAGGTACGTGTCGTCTCGTATTTGCCCAGCAAACTTCGCTCGGGTGATCTGTGTGGCCGGGGGACCTGTGCTGCGTCGTGTGATAGTGCGCGCCCCATCTTCGGCTGCCTTGCCAATGAAGAACTGTGCAACTTTTTGGTTGATAACGTTGTGGATAGAACGCTAGGGAACAAATACCCAAAGGGCTCCGAGAGAGTGCGCAACTTTTTGCAAGCGGTGCGCAAAAAGTTGCGCAATTTTCAGTGTTCTTCCCATGAGAATCGCCAGCGAATTTTTGGCTTCCCCCAATAACGCCTTGATGGAAAAGAGTTTCAAGACTAGTGGCACGGTTCTTGTCTAGCTCCGATGCCCCCGGCATATCGCCTGGGCACTTTCAACGACAAGGAACGTATCCATGGCAACCCCCGCCTACATGTCCATCATCGGCACCAAGCAGGGCCTGATCACCGCCGGCGCCTTCACCGAGGATTCGGTCGGCAACACCTACCAGGAAGGCCACGAGGACCAGGTGATGGTCC
>NZ_JBNPXX010000004.1:0-535153 GCF_050433085.1 Pseudomonas sp. RC10-4-2 | reverse complement strand
TTTTCTACTCAACCGCTTGCGCCGACCTTCAAACCATCTTCCGATCAGCGGGAGGCGCATTCTACAGCGTTCAAATTCGCTGTCAAGCACCTCGGTGAAGCTTCGTTTCGAGCCCCTTTCGGGGCTGAACCGCTGCGGCGAACAACCTGCCGGAGCGCTTCACCACCCCTGGGAGAGAATCCGTAAATCCTTGATTTTCAAGCATTTACTCTTCGTCGTCGCCGGGAGTGGTGCGCATTATAGGGAGATAGAAACTGGCGTCAACGATTATTTCAAAAATAATTCAAATAACCGCCGGAAGCGCTTTCAGCCCACCGAAACCGCCTCGCCAGCCGGCTTTTTCTGCGCCAGCAGGTAGAGCCCGACGAGGAAGCCGACCAGGCACAGAGTGACCACGTAGTAAGCCGGCCCCATCGGGCTCTGCTTGAGCAGCAGGGCCACCGCCATCGGCGTCAGCCCACCGAAGATGGCGTAGGCCAGGTTGTAGGAAAAGGACAGGCCGGAGAAACGCACAACCGGTGGGAACGCATTGACCATCACGTAGGGAACGGCGCCGACGATGCCGACGAAGAAGCCGGTCAGTGCATATAAAGGAAAGAGCCAGTCCGGGTGGGCCTTGAGGTTGCCGTAGAAGCTCCAGGACACCAGCGCCAGCAGCACGCTACCGGCAACGAAAGTCAGCCCCGCGCCGAAACGATCCGCCATGCGCCCGGCGACGATGCAGCCAAGGGTCAGGCAGACGATCGCCAGGCTGTTGGCCTTGAGCGCCGTGGCGGCATCGAAGCCGTATACGCTCTGCAGCACGGTAGGGGTCATCAGGATGACCACCACGATCGCGGCCGACAGCACCCAGGTCAGCAGCATCGACACCAGGACGGCGCCACGATGATCGCGGACCACCGCTTTCAACGGCACTTCCTCTGCCAGCGCCTTGCGCTGCTGCAGCTCGGCGAATACCGGCGTCTCGTGCAGCCAGCGGCGCAGGTAGACCGAGAACAGGCCGAACACCCCGCCGAGCAGGAAGGGAATCCGCCAGGCGTAGTCCTGCACCTCTGTCGCGCTATAGAAGCTATTGATCGCAGTAGCCACCAGCGAGCCCAGCAGGATGCCCGCCGTCAGGCCGGAAGTCAGCGTCCCGCAGGCATAACCGACATGCCGTGCCGGTACATGCTCGGCGACGAAGACCCAGGCCCCCGGCACCTCCCCGCCAATCGCGGCGCCCTGGATCACCCTCAGCAGGAGCAGCGCCAGGGGCGCCCAGATGCCGATCTGCGCGTAGGTCGGAAGCAGGCCCATGATCAGGGTCGGCACCGCCATCATGAAGATGCTCAGGGTGAACATGCGCTTGCGCCCGAGCAGGTCACCGAAGTGGGCCATGATCACGCCGCCCAGCGGCCGCGCCAGGTAGCCGGCGGCGAACAGGCCGAAGGTTTGCAGCTGACGCAGCCATTCCGGCATGTCCGCCGGGAAGAACAGCTTGCCGACCACGGTGGCGAAGAACACGAAGATGATGAAGTCGTAGAACTCCAGCGCTCCACCCAGGGCGGAGAGGGACAGGGTCTTGTAGTCGCTGCGGGTCAATGGACGCTGGGCCGGCGCCTCGGGAGCATTCGCGGATGGCATGTCGGGATTGTTCTCTTTATTCGTTCAGCAAGCATGAGCGGGGTTCGACCGGCAGGCGTGTCGACCTGCGACCCGGGGACGCAGGAGCGAAACCATAGCAAATCGACGAATGTCCACACAGTCGGTCGAAGAGAGAACCGGGCGGTCGTCGGCTGCCCTACTCCTCTATATAATGCCCGGGCGCCTCTGAAAGCTGTCCCAAGACCTTGCACCGGCAGGCGTTTTGGGAGAGTTTTCCCCTAAACCGCGCTTGAACAAGAAATCCGGGGGGCACGAGGCCCTTACCTATGATCGAGCTTGAACAAGAAGACCCCATTCCCCAGGGAGACCTGGCCTTGCAGATTACCGCGCTGCCGCGCGAAACCAACGGTTTCGGCGATATCTACGGCGGTTGGCTGGTATCCCAGATGGACCTGGCGGGAACCGCCATGGCCAGCAAGATCGCCGGCGGCCGTATCGCCACCGTCGCCATCGACCGCATGGCCTTCATGGTGCCGGTCGCGGTAGGTGCCCAGCTTTCCTTCTATACCCAGACCCTGGAAGTCGGCCGCAGCTCGATCCGCATGCTGGTCGAGGTGTGGAGCGACGACCCGCTGTCCAGCGAATGGCGCAAAGTCACCGAGGCGGTGTTCGTGTTCGTCGCCATCGATGGCAGCGGGCGCACCCGCCCGGTCCCGCCACGCCGGGGCTAGACGCAGGAACGCCGGCTATCGCCGGCGTTCTTGTTTGCGCGTTCCTCAGGCCCGCACGGGGTTGCCGCGTACCGGCGCATCCCCGGCCACGTAGTACTTCGCCGTGCTGCGCGGCAGCGGCTGGCGACCGCGGATCCTGTCGGCGATCTTCTCGGCCATCATGATGGTGGTGGCATTGAGGTTGCCGGTGATGATCAGCGGCATGATCGACGCATCCACCACTCGCAGTCCTTCCATGCCATGGACCCGTCCCTGGCCATCGACCACCGCCATGTCGTCGCTGCCCATCTTGCACGAGCAGGATGGGTGGAAAGCGGTCTCAGCATGGTTGCGGATGAACTCGTCGAGTTCGGCGTCCGACTGCACGCTCACCCCAGGGCTCAACTCGCGGCCCCGATAGGGGTCCAGCGCCGGCTGGTTCATGATCTCGCGGGTCAGCCGGATGCCGTCGCGGAACTCCTGCCAGTCCTGCTCGTGGGACATGTAGTTGAACAGGATGCTCGGATGCTGGCGCGGGTCCCTGGACTTCAGGTGGATGCGCCCGCGGCTCGGCGAGCGCATCGAGCCCATGTGCGCCTGGAAGCCGTGCTCCTGCACGCCCTTGCTGCCGTTGTAGTTGATCGCCACCGGGAGGAAATGGAACTGGATGTTCGGCCATTCGAACGCTTCGCGGGTTCGGATGAAGCCGCCAGCCTCGAACTGGTTGCTGGCGCCGAGGCCCTTGCCGAGGAACAGCCACTGGGCACCGATGGCAGGCTGGTTCCACCATTTGGTCGCCGGGTAGATCGACACCGGTTGCTTGCAGGCGTACTGCAGGTAGAGTTCCAGGTGATCCTGCAGGTTGGCGCCGACGCCCGGCAGGTCATGCACCACCGGGATGTCCAGGTCGCGCAGCAGGGCCGCCGGGCCGACGCCGGAGCGTTGCAGCAATTGCGGCGAGGCGATCGCGCCGCTGCACACCAATACTTCGCGGCGGGCGTGGGCGGTGACCGGGTTGTCGCCGTTGCCCACCAGGTAGGAGACGCCGATGGCGCGCTTGCCGCTGAACAGGATGCGGTCGCTCAGGGCGTGGGTGACGATGGTCAGGTTGGGCCGGCCGCGGGCCTGGTCCAGGTAGCCGCGCCCGGTGGCGGCGCGACGGCCCTCCGGGGTGACGGTCCGGTCCATGGGGCCGAAACCTTCCTGCTGGTAGCCGTTGAGGTCATCGGTTCGCGGGTAGCCGGCCTGCACGCCGGCCTCGACCATCGCATGGAACAGTGGGTTGTTGCCGGCCTTCGGCGTGGTCACGCTGACCGGGCCGTCGCCGCCATGGTAGTCGTTGGGACCGATGTCCCGGGTTTCCGCCTTGCGGAAGTACGGCAGGCAGTCGAGGTAGCTCCAGTCCTCGAGGCCCGGCTCCTTGGCCCAGCCGTCGAAGTCCAGGGCGTTGCCGCGGATGTAGCACATGCCGTTGATCAGCGAGGAGCCGCCCAGGCCCTTGCCGCGACCGCACTCCATGCGGCGGTTGTTCATGTAGGGCTCGGGGTCGGTCTCGTAGGCCCAGTTGTAGCGCCGCCCCTGCAGCGGGAAGGCAAGGGCCGCCGGCATCTGGGTGCGGAAGTCGAAGCGGTAGTCGGGACCGCCGGCTTCGAGCAGCAGGACGCTGACGTCGGCATCTTCGGTGAGGCGGGTAGCGAGTACGTTACCGGCAGAGCCGGCTCCGATGATGATGTAGTCGAATTCCTGGGACATGCAGGCCTTCCTCTTTTCTCGGCATGACACCGGCCGCGACGCTGGCGCGCCGGTGTCTGGAAGTTCGGAATGGCCGGTGTCAGGGAGCGTTGCCTGGGACCGGCCTGGTTAGGGGTTCGAGCGCTGCGTCGAGGCTCAGAACACCGAGGCGTAGTCGCCCAGCTCCACTTGCACGGACTTGATGCGAGTGTAATGAGCCAGGGTGGTGAGACCGTTCTCGCGACCGACACCGGATTGCTTGTAACCGCCGACCGGCATTTCCGCCGGCGACTCGCCCCAGGTATTGATCCAGCAGATGCCGGCTTCCAGGCGATGGATGGCGCGGTGGGCGCGGGCCAGGTCTTGGGTCACGACGCCGGCGGCGAGGCCGTACTCGGTATCGTTGGCGCGGCGGATCGCCTCGTCTTCGTCGTCATAGACCAGGATGCTCATCACCGGGCCGAAGATTTCCTCGCGGACGATGGTCATGTCGTCGCGGCAATCGGTGAACACGGTCGGCGCGACGTAGGCGCCATTGCCGAACGCTCCATCGGTCACACGCTCGCCGCCGCACAGCAGGCGAGCCTTCTGCGCCTTGCCGGACTCGATGTAGCCGAGCACGCTTTCCATGTGCGGGAAGCTGACCAGCGGGCCGAAGTTGGTGTTCTCGTCCTGCGGGTCGCCGAGACGGATGCGCTGCACGCGCTCCAGTATCTTGGCTTCGAAGCGGGCCTGCTGGGAACGGTGGATGAACACCCGGGTGCCGTTGGTGCAGACCTGGCCGGAGCTGAAGAAGTTGGCCATGACGGCGATGTCGGCGGCACGGTCGAGGTCTGCGTCGGGGAAGATGATCAGCGGGGACTTGCCGCCCAGCTCCATGGTCACTTCCTTCAGCGACGAGCTGGAAGCGCTGGCCATGACTTTCTTGCCGGTGGAGGTGCCACCGGTGAAGGAGATCTTCTCGATCAGCGGGTGCTCGGTCAGCCACTGGCCGACTTCGCGTCCGCTGCCGGTGAGCACGTTGAACACGCCGTCCGGCACGCCGGCCTCGGTGTAGATCTCGGCCAGCTTGAGGGCCGTCAGCGGGGTGACTTCGCTGGGCTTGAAGATCATCGCGTTGCCGGCAGCGAGGGCCGGGGCGGATTTCCACAGGGCGATCTGCACCGGGTAGTTCCAGGCGCCAATGCCGGCGACCACGCCCAGCGGCTCGCGGCGGGTGTAGACGAAACTGGTTTCGCGCAGGGGAATCTGCTCGCCTTCGATGGCCGGGACCAGGCCGGCGTAGTACTCGAGCACGTCGGCGCCGGTGACGATGTCCACCGAGCGGGTTTCCGCCAGCGGCTTGCCGGTATCCAGGGTTTCCAGGGCAGCCAGTTCGTCGTTGCGCTCGCGGAGGATGTCGACGGCGCGACGGAGGATGCGCGAGCGCTGCATGGCGGTCATCGCCGCCCACACCTTCTGCCCCTCGACGGCGCTCTGCACGGCCCGCTCGACGTCTTCCCTGGAAGCCCGCTGGACCTTGGCGAGCACTTCGCCGTTGGCCGGGTTGATGGTCTCGAAGGTGGCGCCACTGCTGGCCTCCACGTAGCGACCGCCAATGTAGAGCTTCTGTTCTTCGAATCGGGCCATGTTGCAGTCCTCTCTTATCGGTATCGCAGGCGCAAGGCGGCGCCGCGGGGGTTTTCGTCCCTACCCCGACTGTTTTGCCAACTGCTGGTCGAGGTAGTCGTAAGCGATGTTCAGGGCCTCGTCGGTATCGAAGGCATCGCCGGTCAGCGCGCCACGCAACCACAGGCCGTCGATCAGGGCCGCCAGGCCGCGTGCCGCGGCGCGGGCGTCGTCCGCCGAGAGCTGGCGGCGGAACTGGTAGCACAGGTTCGAATACAGGCGATGGTCGTTGACCCGCTGCAATCGACGCAGTGCCGGCTGGTGCATGCTGGTCGCCCAGAACGCCAGCCAGGTCTTCATCGCCGGACCATTGACCTGGCTGTCGTCGAAGTTGCCTTCGACGATCGCTCGCAGGTGCGCCCTCGGACTGTCGTCGTAGAGCGCCGCGCGGCGTTCGCGTACGGCCTTGCTCAAGGCGCTGAGCAGGTGCCGCATGGTCGCTTCCAGCAAGCCGTTCTTGTCCTGGAAGTAGTGGCTGATGATGCCGTTGGAAACACCCGCCAGGCGGGCTATCAGGGCGATGCTGGCGTCTCCCATGCCGACCTGATCGACCGCCTCCAGGGTGGCGTGAATCAGTTGCGAGCGGCGGATGGGCTGCATACCGACCTTGGGCATTGCTATCTCCTCTCGTCGATGGGTGCGTGCGGGCACCGACCGACGTCATTGGTGGCCAGTCTATTTTGTTTTTATTGAACGTTCAATCAACTAAGAATAAGCTCGGCGTCCATGAGCGGCTCCCAGCCTGCGTGCAACCTGGCCCGCGCCGTTCATCACCTCGTCGCCGAAGTCCGCCAAGGATCGCAGAATCCGGGCTTCAAGTGGGGTGGCAATGCTGTGTCTGTAGTCCGCGGCCATAAGCCGCCATGCTTTCACTGCCATGGGGTCATCCTCCAATGAGTACTGCTTCGCCAATAAAAACAAACGAGCAGGTACGTCTGAATCCGATCGTGTTCTTCGGCTCGACCGCACTGATCCTGGTTCTGACCGCCGCCCTCATCCTCTATCCCGACAGCGCCGGAGCCTTGCTCGGCCGCATCCAGGCGTGGCTGTCGCACAGCTTCGGCTGGTACTACATGCTGGCCATCGGCGCCTACCTGTTCTTCGTCGCCTGGGTGGCCTTCTCGCGCTTCGGCACCCTCAAGCTCGGCGAGGAGCATGAAAAGCCGGACTTCAGCTACGGCGCCTGGGCCGGCATGCTGTTCTCCTCCGGGATCGGCATCTCGCTGCTCTACTTCGCCGCATCCGAGCCGATCGACCACCTCTACCATCCACCCGAAGGCGTTCCCGGCAGCCCTCAGGCGGCGCGCCAGGCGCTGCAACTGACCTTCCTCCACTGGGGCCTGCACGGTTGGGCGATCTATGCCCTGGTCGGCCTCGCCGTCGGTTATTTCGCCTACCGCCATAGCCAGCCGCTGGCGTTGCGCTCGGCGCTCTATCCGATCCTCGGCGAGCGCTGGGTGAAAGGCGCCGCGGGCCACGCGGTGGATTGCTTCGGCATCTTCGTCACCCTTCTCGGGCTGGTGACCAACCTGGGCATCGGCGCCTTGCAGGTGTCGTCCGGTCTCGAGTACCTGACCGGCATGCCGCACAGCAAAGGCACCCTGCTGGCGGTGATCCTGGCGATGAGCCTGGTCGCCACCCTGGCGGCGGTCTCCGGTGTCGAGAAAGGCATCCGCCGGCTGTCCAACCTGAATATCGTGCTGTTCAGCTCGCTGCTGCTGTTCGTGCTGGTCTGCGGTTCGACCCTGGAACTGCTCAACGGCTTCGTACAGAACCTCGGCGACTATCTCGACGGCCTGGTGCTGAAGACCTTCGACCTCTACGTCTACACCGGTGCCGGCGCCGGCAAGAGCGAGGAATGGCTGGGCCTGTGGACCCTGTTCTACTGGGCCTGGTGGATTTCCTGGGCGCCCTTCGTCGGTATGTTCATCGCCCGCATCTCCCGCGGTCGCAGCGTGCGCGAACTGGTCTGCGGGGTGCTGCTGATCCCGCTGGGCTTCACCCTGGCCTGGCTGTCGGTATTCGGCAACAGCGCCCTGGACCTGGTGATGAACCACGGCGCGACCGACCTGGGCAAGGCCGCGCTGGAACAGCCGTCGATGTCGATCTACCTGCTGCTGGAACACTATCCGCTGTCGAAGATCGTCATCGGCCTGTCGATCTTCGTCGGCTTCGTGCTGTTCCTCACCCCGGCGGATTCCGGCTCGGTGATGCTGGCCAATCTCTCGCGCAGCGGCGGCGAGCTGGACGAGGACGCGCCGAACTGGCTGCGCATCCTCTGGTCGGCCGTCGTCACGCTAGTCACCATCGGCCTGCTGTTCGCCGGCAACTTCACGGCGATGCAAACCGTCGTGGTGCTCGCCGGGCTACCGTTCTCGGCGGTGCTGATCCTGTTCATGTTCGGCCTGCACAAGGCCATGCGCGCCGACTACGAGGCCCAGGTCGGCGACCGCCGCACCTACCAGCCAGTGCCGGCGCCAACCCAGCACCAGACCTGAATCCGGCGCCGCTAGGGCGCCCTCGCCAATCAGGTGCGTACTTGGCCCGGCGTTTCGCCGGGCCTTTCTTTTCTGCCGCCCGGCGCCCGGCGCATGCCGCAGGAACCGGCGCGCGGGAGCGTGCGAAAGGAAGAACAGACGGAAAAAGCGCGGAGGATAAACGCGAATGCCCGGCAGCGCCGGGCATTCGCAGCGGCCCCGAGCGGGCCTTGGGGGTCAGCCGAGGTTCTTGCCCAGCAGCGCGTGGTACAGCTCGCTGTCGCCGAGCACCCCGACCACCCTGTCCTGCTCCTGCAGAACCAGCTTGTGGCCGGTCTGGTAGCGAATCTGCAGGGCATCGCGCATACGGATGCTGACATCCACCAGGGTCGGTTCGCGGCGCAGCTTCTCCACCGGGTCGCCCTGGCGCCAGCGTTGCAGGTCGATGACGTTGCTGCCCTGGCGCGCGCCCTTGAGCACGTCGCCTTCGCTGAGACCGATCCAGCAGTCGCGGCCCTGGTCGAAGCAGATCTCGTCGTTCTGCCGGATGCACTGGTCGAGGCCACGCATCAGGCTCTGGCCGCACAGCACGTTGAGCGGGTTGGTATGGGCGACGAAGGTACGCACGTAGTCGTCCGCCGGGCTCAGCACGATCTCTTCCGGCTTGCCGTGCTGGATGATCCGGCCGTCCTTCATGATCGCGATGCGGGTGCCGATCTTCAGCGCCTCGTCGAGGTCGTGGCTGACGAACACGATGGTCTTGTGCAGTTGCCGTTGCAGCACCAGCAGTTCGTCCTGCAATTGCTGGCGGATCAGCGGGTCGAGGGCGGAGAACGGTTCGTCCATCAGCAGGATGTCGCCATCCATCGCCAGCGCGCGAGCCAGGCCGACGCGCTGCTGCATGCCGCCGGAGAGCGAGTCGGGACGCTTGTCGCGCCACTGCGAGAGACCGACCAACTCGAGCTTCTCGTCGATCAGCTTCTTCCGCTCGGCGGCCGGACGGCCCTGCATCTCCAGGCCGAAGCCGACGTTCTCGGCCACCGTCAGCCAGGGCATCAGGGCGAACTTCTGGAACACCATGGCGATGCGCTTGGTGCGCATGGCCTTGAGGGTCGCCGGCGAGCAGTTGGCGATGTCCACCTGCGAACCTTCGTGCTCGATCAGCAGCTTGCCGCGGCTGACCTTGTTCAGGCCGTTGATGCAGCGCAGCAGGCTCGACTTGCCGGAGCCGGAAAGTCCCATCAGCACGCAGATCTCGCCGCGGTTGACGTCCAGGCAGGCGTCCTCGACGCCGAGCACCTGGCCGGTGCGCTTGAGGATCTCGGCGCGGCCGAGGCCCTGGTCGAGGAGCTTCAGGGCTTCCTTGGTGTGGGTGCCGAAGATGACGTCCACATGGTCGAATCGGATCGCGGTCATGGCTTATTTCCCCTTCACGGCGCGCTGCTTGCACACCCGGTCGAGCAGGATGGCGAGCAGGACGATGGCCAGGCCGGCTTCGAAGCCGAGGGAGATGTCGGCGGTGTTCAGCGCGTTCACCACCGGCTTGCCGAGGCCATCGGCGCCGACCAGCGCGGCGATCACCACCATCGACAGGGAGAGCATGATGCATTGGGTGATGCCGGCGGCGATGCTCGGCATCGCGTGCGGCAGCTCGATGCGCGTGAGCAGTTGCCAGCGCGAGCAGCCGAAGGCCTTGCCGGCGTCGAGCAGCTCCGCCGGCACGTCCTGGATACCCAGGCAGGTCAGGCGGATCGGCGCGGCGACGGCGAAGATCACCGTGGAGATCAGGCCCGGCACCACGCCGAGACCGAACAGGGTCAGGGTCGGGATCAGGTAGACGAAGGTCGGTACCGTCTGCATCAGGTCCAGCAACGGCCGCAGCGCGGTGTAGAACCACGGCTTGTGCGCGGCGACGATGCCCAGCGGCACGCCCACGGCGATGCACACCAGGGTGGCGAATATCACCTGGGCGAGGGTTTCCATGGTCTCCTGCCAGTAGCCCAGGTTGAGGATCAGCAGCAACGAGGCCAGGGCGAACACGGTCAGCCCCCAGCTGCGCTGGATGAAATGCACCAGCCCTACCAGCAAGGCGATCAGCACCAACGGGTTGAACCAGAGCAAGCCGTTGGTGACGCCATGGATGAGGAACTCCAGGGTGTCGGAGATCTTGTCGAAGAACGATGCGCCATGCAGGGTCAGCCAGTCGACGAAACCGGCGATCTGCTCTCCCAGCGGGAGCTTGTGATCAGTCAGGAACATAATCAGGGTCCATCAAGAGCGGGAAATGAACGACCGGTCGCCTACTTGGCGAACGCCAGCTTGGCCGCGGCTGCGGCAGGCTGCCCGTCGCGCGTGGTGACACCGGCCAGCCAGGCATCCAGCTGTTCCGGGTGATCCTTCAACCAGGCCTTAGCGGCTTCCTCGGGTTTCTTGTTTTCGTTGAGTACCGCGTCCATCAGCTTGTTCTCCATCTCGAGGGTGAAGCTGAGGTTCTTCAGCAGTTGGCCGACGTTGGCGCACTCCTGGGCGTAGCCCTTGCGCACGTTGGTGTAGATGGTCGCGCCGCCATAGTTGGGGCCGAAGAAGTCGTCGCCGCCTTCCAGGTACTTCATCTGGAAGCGGGTATTCATGGGGTGCGGCTCCCAGCCGAGGAACACCACCCACTGGTTGCGCCGGATGGCCCGCTGCACCTGCGAGAGCATGCCCGCCTCGCTGGATTCCACCAACTTGAACTTGCCCAGTTCGAAGGCGTTCTTGTCGATCATGCTCTGGGCGACGCGGTTGCCGTCGTTGCCCGGCTCGATGCCGTAGATCTTGTTGCCCAGCTTGTCGGAGAACTTCGCGATATCGGCGAAGCTGCGCAGGCCGCCGTCGTAGACGTACTGGGGAACCGCCAGGGTGTACTTGGCGCCCTCCAGGTTGGCGCGCAGTGTCTCGACCGTACCTTTCTCGGCGTACTGCTTGATGTCGTTGGTCATGGTGGGCATCCAGTTGCCCAGGAATACGTCGAGGTCGTTGTTGGCCAGGGAACGGTAGGTCACCGGCACCGAGAGCAGATTGACCTTGGTCTTGTAGCCGAGGGACTCGAGGACCTGGCGGGTGACCGCGGTGGTCACTGTGATGTCGGTCCAGCCGACGTCGGCGAAACGCACCGACGCACAGGATTCGGGCTCCGCGGCCTGGGCTGCCAGCGGTGCGCACAGAGACACGACCAGCAGCCAAGACTTGCAACCTTTCATAGCGAACTCCTCTGCAGGGTAAGGCGCCGGCGCTACCCCGAAGGGCGCGGCGGTCTGTCTGTATCGGGCCGACCGGTAGCGGCCCTCAGCGGGCAATTCGTGAACGATCATGAAACAGGACGCATCCGTCGCCTACAGGGTGGGTCGCAACCAGTGCAGGCGGGGTCGCATTCAGTACCCGCTGTGTCGCATTCAATCATAGTGGTCTTTGCCGGCGACCAGCGGATGCCGTTTTCGGAGCGGCGCGAGCCCGTTCTCATTCCGACGCCGTGCAGGTGCAGACGCCCCCCGGCCGCAGAGGTTCCCCGATCCGGGCGCGGACGCGGCGCTTTTGGACATGGCCGGGTCGGTGGCGGATGCGGCCCGCCCCGGGGAAAGCCCGATGATGCGCAGGAATCGCGGGCGGAGGAGCCGCCACCCCCACTACGCAGGCACGGATGCCGCGGCAATCCCGGAGGCCGGCATGGCTATCAGTGTGTTCGACCTTTTCAAGATCGGTATCGGCCCGTCCAGTTCGCATACCGTCGGCCCCATGCGCGCCGCCGCGCTGTTCACCGCTGCCCTGCGCCAACGCCAGGCGCTGTCGGCGGTGCGGCGTCTCGAAGTGCGCCTGTACGGCTCGCTGTCCGCCACCGGCGTCGGCCACGGCACCGATCGCGCGGTGATCATGGGCCTGATGGGCGAATGGCCGGATCGTATCGACCCGACCCAGATCGCCCCGCGCATGGCCGCGCTGCTCGATAGCGGCCTGCTGCAACTGGACGGCCGCGTGGCGGTACCGTTCGACTGGGTGCGCGACATGCGCCTGCTCGACGAGAACCTGCCCTACCACCCCAACGCCATGACCCTGGTCGCCTACGGCGAGCAAGGCGAACTGCACCAGGAGACCTACTACTCGGTGGGCGGGGGCTTCGTGGTCGATGCGGCACAGGCCGCCTCGGGACAGCTCGACCAGGACCACACGGGGCTGCCCTACGACTTCTCCAGCGCCGAGGAACTGTTGCTGCTGTGCAAGCGCCACAACCTGCGGGTATCCGAGCTGATGCTGGCCAACGAACGCATCTGGCGCAGCGAGACCGATATCCGCGAAGGCCTGCGGCGCATCTGGCAGGCGATGCGCGATTGCGTCGACAACGGGTTGCGCAACGAAGGCATCCTTCCCGGCGGGCTCAACGTGCAACGCCGCGCCGCGCGCCTGCACCGCAACCTGCAGGAGATCGGCAAGCCCAACGTGATCGGCTCAACCCTCAGCGCCATGGAATGGGTCAACCTGTTCGCCCTGGCGGTGAACGAGGAGAACGCCGCCGGCGGACGCATGGTCACCGCGCCCACCAACGGCGCGGCGGGGATCATCCCGGCGGTGCTGCACTACTATATGAAGTTCAATCCCGACGCCCAGGACCGCGACGTCGTCGACTACCTGCTGGCCGCCGCCGCGGTGGGCATCCTGTGCAAGAAGAACGCCTCGATTTCCGGCGCCGAGGTCGGCTGCCAGGGCGAGGTCGGCTCGGCCTGCGCGATGGCCGCCGCCGGCCTGGCGGAAGTCCTCGGCGCCACCCCGGCGCAGGTCGAGAACGCTGCCGAGATCGGCCTGGAACACAACCTCGGGCTGACCTGCGACCCGGTTGGCGGGCTGGTCCAGGTACCCTGTATCGAGCGCAACGCGATCGCCGCGGTGAAGGCCATCAACGCGGCGCAAATGGCCTTGCGCGGCGACGGCCAGCATTTCATCTCGCTGGACAAGGTGATCCGCACCATGCGCGACACCGGCGCCGACATGCACGACAAGTACAAGGAAACCTCGCGCGGGGGCCTGGCGGTGAACGCCATCGAGTGCTGAACCGGAATTGCTCACGAAACGATCGAGACGCCACTTTTTGGCGCATATGACGCGTGACCGGGCGGTCGCCATCCGTCACACTGCGGGGTAACGGCTCGCCGCCCGTCGTTACCTTTGTCGCCACGGCCGCTGCCCCGCCTTCTCACCGGGGGCCGCCCTGGTGCTACCGAAATGCCCAGGCGCGCGGCGCGCCGCCAGCCGTCGCCCATGCTGTCGTTGTGCCAGGCCCGAGTGGAAATGCCGGGCTAAAGCCTTCCGGCTTTTTTGATTGAACGCCCAATCAATATAGGCATGGCATTTGCCTTGCTCTGGTTACAAGCAACGCCGACGGCGTGGCCCAAGCAGCCACCCGGAAATTCCAACAATCATAAAAAAAGCCTCGTGAGAGGCCTGCTTGCTCAGCGTGAGGAGATACACCCATGACCACGTACGCGCCCGGAGTTCCGCCACAGAACCGAAATCCGCAGTCCATCGGCTTCCTGCTGCTGGATAACTTCACCCTGATCTCCCTGGCCTCGGCGGTGGAACCGTTGCGCATGGCCAACCAGCTCTCGGGACGCGAACTCTACCGCTGGCATACGCTGAGCCTGGACAGCCGCCAGGTCTGGGCCAGCGACGGCCTGCAGATCACCCCCGACGCCGGTACCGACAACGCCCCGGCGGTGGATTGCGTGATCGTCTGCGGCGGCGTCGGCATCCAGCGCAGCGTCACCCGCGAGCACGTCACGTTCCTCCAGGCCCAGGCCCGCCAGGGTCGGCGCCTCGGCGCAGTGTGCACCGGCAGTTGGGCGCTGGCCCGCGCCGGCCTGCTCGACGGCTACGATTGCAGCGTGCACTGGGAATGCCTGGCGGCGATGCAGGAAGCCTTCCCCCGGGTGGCCATGAGCACCCGCCTGTTCTCCATCGACCGCAACCGCTTCACCTCTTCCGGCGGCACCGCGCCGATGGACATGATGCTGCACCTGATCGGCCGCGAGCATGGCCGCGAGCTGTCGGCGGCGATCTCCGAGATGTTCATCTACGAGCGCATCCGCAACGAGCAGGACCACCAGCGCGTGCCGCTCAAGCACATGCTCGGCACCAACCAGCCGAAGTTGCAGGAGATCGTCGCGCTGATGGAGGCCAACCTGGAGGAACCGATCGACCTCGACGAACTGGCGGTCTACGTCAACGTCTCGCGTCGCCAGCTCGAGCGGCTGTTCCAGAAGTACCTGCACTGCTCGCCGTCGCGCTACTACCTGAAGCTGCGCCTGATCCGCGCCCGCCAGTTGCTCAAGCAGACGTCCATGTCGATCATCGAGGTGGCCTCGGTCTGCGGCTTCGTCTCCACCCCGCACTTCTCCAAGTGCTACCGCGAGTACTTCGGCATCCCGCCGCGCGACGAGCGCCAGGGTCAGCCGCTGGGCCAGCCGGTGGTGCTGATGCCGATCCCGCAGGACCTGGCGCTGATGCCCAACTCCTCGGCGCTGTCGGCCCTGAGCCAGGCGCAGGGCGAGTCGACCTTCGCCAGCGTGCGGATCTGACGGCGCGTCCCTGCCCGCCCCGTCCACGGGGGCGGGCAGGGCCTTGTCAGCCCCGCGGCACCAGCGCCGGCAGCAGTTGCCGGGAAATCGCCTCGCGCACCGCCGGGAGCAGCGTGGCGTGCCCGCCGAGCATGTCCTCCACCAGCCGCCGCAGCGCCTGGGCGCGCTCCGGGCTGAGGCCGCGCACGGCGTATTCGCAGGCCTGCTCCGGAGTCGAGTCCGGCGGCACGCTGAAGCCCAGCGCCTGCAGGCGTTCGCGGAAATCGTCCTGGTCGATCAGATCGGCGTGCATCATCGCGGCAGCTCCTTCGATGGGGATTGCCATCGATTCTGCTGAGCCCACGTCGCTCCCGGCAAGGGGGCTGTCCCGCCTGGACATGGGCAGGTCGTTTTCGGCTAATTCGACCGTCAGCGACACCGCCACAATCACCTCCAGCGGCTTGCGGAATGCAGCGGACGGCTTCCGGAAAACGCCAGACTCACACTGAGGGCCGTTCCTGGCTCCTTTTTCATCCCCCTCCGCGCGTCGGGCGCGGCAGGGGGATCTTTTTGCCGGGAGCCGGCTAACCGGCGTCGAGTCCCGCCCGACAGTGTTCCCAGAAGCGCTCGAAGCCCGGCGAGAGGAACTTGTCGCGCTGGCGCAGCATGTAGAAACGCCGGCGCAACGGCGGCAGGCTGCTGCGCAGCTCGACCAGCGCGCCGGAGGCCAACTGTTCCTCGACCACCCAGCGCGACAGGCAACTGATGCCCAGCCCGGCGGCGACGCTGTGCTTGATCGCCTCGGAGCTGCCCAGGTCCAGGCTGTCTTCCAGGTAATGCAGGTGGCCCAGCAGGGCGTGACTGACCTCCTCGCGCGTGCCCGAGCCGGGCTCGCGCAGCAGCCAGCGCGCACGGCGCAGGGCCTCGCGGGAGACCTGGGTGCGCAAGGCCAGCGGGTGGCCGGGCGCCGCCACCACGATCAGGCTGTCCTCGAGCCAGGGCTCCACCCGCAGGCCCGGCTCGTGGCAGGGGCCTTCGATGAGGCCGATGTCCGCCGCGAAGGTCACCACGTCCTGCACCGCCGAACCGGTGTTGCCGATGCTGGCGTTGACCCTCACCCCCGGCTGCTCCCGCTCGAAGGAGGCCAGCAGGCGTGGCAGCACGTAGTTGCCGATGGTGCTGCTGGCCGCCACCGTCAGGCTCGCCTGGGGCGCGGCGGAAACCGCGAACTGCTGCTCCAGTTGCGCCACCCCGTCGAGCAGGCGCAATGCCTGGGGCAGGAAGCGGCGGCCGACCTCGTTCAGTTGCAGGCGCTTGCCGACCCGGTCGAACAGGCGCGTGGAAAGCTGCGATTCCAGCTCGTTGAGCGCGGCGCTGGTGGCCGACTGCGACAGCGAGATGGATTCCGCCGCCGCCGTGGTACTGCCGCAGCGAGCCACCGCACAGAAGATCTGGAGCTGACGGAAACTGAGGGCCATGGACTCACCTACCTGTTTTTCAGGTATTTAATACAGAAACTATTCGTTTCACAAATTCATGCCCGCTACCTAACCTGCGTCCCGTGACCTCACCTGAGGAGCGAAGGATGCACACCCTCCCCGTCAAGACCGGTACCAGACCCCTGGCCCAGGTCCAGAAACTCATCCCCGGCCTGCTGCTCAGCGCCGCCCTGGCCGGCGTGGCGATCCTCCTGGGTCGTTCGCAATGGTTGCAGCACAACGGCATCAGCGCGCTGACCCTGGCCATCGTGCTCGGCATCCTCGTCGGCAACACCCTGTACCCTCGGATCGCCGCCGGCAGCGCCGCCGGCGTCGGCTTCTCCAAGCAGATCCTGCTGCGCGCCGGGATCATCCTCTACGGCCTGCGCCTGACCTTCCAGGACATCGCCGGCGTCGGATTGCACGGCGTGCTGCTGGACGCCCTGATGCTCGCCAGCACCTTCGGCCTGGCGTGCCTGCTCGGCACCCGGCTGTTCGGCCTGGACCGCACCACCACCCTGCTGATCGGCGCCGGCAGTTCGATCTGCGGCGCCGCCGCGGTGATGGCCACCGAGCCGGTCGTGCGTGGCCGCGCCGAACAGGTCGCGGTGGCGGTTTCCACCGTGGTGGTGTTCGGCACCCTGGGCATCTTCCTCTATCCGGCGCTGTTCCAGCTCGACCAGGATTGGGGGCTGCTACCGCGCGACCCTGGCACCTGGGGCGTGTACATCGGTGCCACGGTGCACGAGGTGGCCCAGGTGGTCGCCGCGGGTCGCTCGATCGGCATCGAGGCAGCGGATACCGCAGTGATCGCCAAGATGGTCCGGGTAATGATGTTGGCGCCCTTCCTGATCCTGCTCTCGGCCTGGCTGGCACGCGACAAGGCGCACCGCCGGCAGCACAGCGGCGCGACCAAGATCACCATTCCCTGGTTCGCCGTCGGCTTCGTACTGGTCGCCGGGCTCAACTCGCTGGTCAGCCTGCCGCCGGCGCTGGTCAGCCACGTCAACGACCTCGACACCTTCCTCCTGGCCATGGCAATGGCCGGCCTCGGCCTCGGCACGCACCTCTCGGCGATCCGCCGCGCCGGCCTCAAGCCGCTGCTGCTGGCCGCCCTGCTATTCGCCTGGCTGGTGCTCGGCGGTGGATTCCTCACCCGCCTGGCGCTCGCCTGAGTCCTCCGCCAGGAAGCCCTGCACGGCCCGCCGCAAGGCCTCGTGCAGGGCTTCCACCTCATCGATGCCGTGGCCGCGCAGGCAGCCATGGACCAGCCCGCTTCCCGGATAGAACCCTGCCTCGCCACCCGCCGCGCGTAGCGCTGCGCCATAGCGCTCGCCGTCGTCGCGCAGCGGATCGAATTCGGCAACCGCCACGAAGGCCGGCGGCAGGCCAGTGAAATCAGCGGCCTCCAGGGGTAGCGCCAGCGGCTGTCGGTGCAGCGCCGCCAGCGGCAGGTAGGCGTCCAGGCACGCCTGCACATCGCCGAGGCCGAGCAACGGCGCGTCGGCGCAGTCGATCCGCGAGGGCGATGGCGCAGCGGACAGCAAGGGATAGAGCAATATCTGCGCGGCCGGCGACGGCGCGCCGCCATCGCGCAGGGCCAGGCACAGCGCCGCCGCCAGGTTGCCGCCGGCGCTGTCGCCGGCCACCAGCAGGCGTCGCCCATCCAGCGCTTCGTCCAGCTCGCCCAGGCTCAGCGCCTGCCAGGCACGCAGGCAATCCTGCAATGCCGCCGGGAACGGATGCTCCGGCGCCAGTCGGTAATCCACCGCCAGCACCAGCAGGCCCAGGCGCGCCGCCAGGTCGGCGCAGATGAAATCGTGTGAATCGAGGCCGCCGAGCATCCAGCCGCCACCGTGCAGGTAGAGCAGCGCCGGCCAGCCACCGGGCGGTGCCGGGCGGTCGGGGCGATAGCGGCGCACGCGCACCGGCGGCGCGGCCGGCAAGCAGGAGTCGAGCACCCGCAAACCGGCCGGGCGCGGCGGCGCGAACGCCTGGCACATCCGCGCGTAGGCCGCACGTTGCGCATCCAGGCGCGGACTGTCGCTGGCGAACGCCCGGCTGTGCTCGACGAAGCGCCACATCGCCGGAGACAGCGGATACTTCGCAGCCATCGCGCTCAGCGCAGCGGCGGCAGGCCGATCACCCGACCGACGCCTTCCGGCACGGGGAGCGCGCGATGTGCCTCGGCGAGCGCCTCGACCCGCGCCAGCACCTCGCCTTCGAACGGTGCCGAGCGCGGGCCGTCGAGGCTGACGTGGAGCAGCATCTGCTCGCTCAGCGCCAGCGCCTGCCCGCTGCCAGGCAGGTACAGGGCATGGTGGATATGCAGGCGCTTGCGATCGTGACCGAGCAGTTGCGTGCGCACCTCGACCCTGGCGCCCTCCTTCACCTCATGGAGGAAGTTCAGGTGGCATTCCAGGGTGAACAGCGAGTGTCCGCTGGCGTCGCGGTTCTGGCTGTGCAGGCCGATATGCGCCATCAGCGCATCGGTGGCGTAGCTGAACACCAGCAGGTAGAACGCATCGCGCAAGTGGCCGTTGTAGTCCACCCACTCGGGCAGGACCGGCGTCTCGTAGGTCGTCAGGACTTGGCTCATGGCAGGCTCCGTGGTTGCGCTACGTCCGGCGGGGCGGAAGGCGCGTCATGTCACTCGGCGAAGGCGAAGCCGTGCCGGGCCTTGGTTTCCCTGATCGCCCCGAGCACCGCCAGCAGGCAGTCGTCGCGGTAGCGCTCGAGCTCGGCGATGCTGCGCGCGCCCTGCTGCTCGGCGGTGCCCTCCACCACCCGGTCGATCAGGGCTTCGGTGAGTTCCGGCGCCGGCAGGTAGGTCCAGGGCAATTGCAGCGCCGGGCCGAACTGCGCCATGAAGTGGCGCATGCCGGCGTTGCCACCGGCCAGGGTGTAGGTCAGGAAGGTGCCCATGAACGACCAGCGCAGGCCGGCGCCGAAGCGGATCGCATCGTCGATCTCGCCGGTCGTGGCCACGCCGTCGTTGACCAGGTGCAGCGCCTCGCGCCAGAGCGCCTCGAGCAAGCGGTCGGCGATGAAGCCGGGCACTTCCTTGCGTACGTGCAGCGGACGCATGCCCAGCGATTCGTAGACCCGCATCGCCGCCCGCACGGCCTCGGCAGCGGTGCGTTCGCCGCCGACCACCTCCACCAGCGGCAGCAGGTAGACCGGATTGAAGGGGTGGCCGACCAGGCAGCGCTCGGGGTGGCTCGCCTCGGCGTAGAACTCGCTGGGCAGCAGGCCCGAGGTGGAGGAACCGATCAGCACGTCGGGCCGCGCCGCGGCGCTGATCCTGGCGTGCAGGTCGAGCTTCAGGTCGAGCCGCTCGGGGGCGCTCTCCTGGATGAAATCGGCGTCGCCCACGCATTCCTCGATGCTCGCGACGAAGCGCAGGCGCTCCTGCGCCGCGCCGGGCGCCAGGCCCTGTTTCCGCAAGGCCGGCCAGGCATTGGCGACGCGCGCGCGCAACGCCGCTTCGGCGCCCGGCGCCGGATCCCAGGCGACGACGTCGAGGCCGTGGGCCAGGGCGCGGGCGATCCAGCCGCTGCCGATGACGCCGCTACCGAGGGCGGCGAAGGTCTTGATCTCGGTGACGAAGGACATGGACATCTCCAGAAGTTGTTCCCGCCCCCGACGGGGCGGGGAGGAAGAAATCAGCGCGGCTTCAGGTTCATCCTGCGGCGCCCTTCCGCCGGGCTCAGGGCGCGCCCGCCGAGGCGCTCGATGATCTCGATGGCGCGCTCCACCAGGCTGCCGTTGCTCGCCGGCACGCCCTTGTCCAGCCAGATGTTGTCCTCCAGGCCGACCCGCACGTTGCCGCCCAGCAACATGGCCTGGGCGACCATCGGCATCTGCGTGCGGCCGATGCCGAAGCCGGCCCAGGTCGCCCCCGGCGGCAGGTTGTCGGCCATCGCCTTCATGGTCGTGGTATCGGCCGGCGCGCCCCAGGGAATGCCCAGGCAGATCTGGAACAGCGGATCCTCCAGCAGCCCTTCCTTGAGCATCTGCTTGGCGAACCAGAGGTGGCCGGTATCGAAGATTTCCAGCTCGGCCTTGACCCCCAGCTCGGTGATGCGCCGGGCGCCGGCGCGCAGTTGCGCAGGGGTGGAGACGTAGATGTAGTCGCCGTCGCCGAAATTGAGGGTGCCGCAGTCCAGGGTGCAGATTTCCGGCAGCAGCTCCTCGACATGCCTGAGCCGCTCCAGCGGGCCGACCAGGTCGGTGCCGGCACCGAACTCCAGGGGCTGCTCGCCCTTGCCGATCTCCAGGTCGCCGCCCATGCCGGCGGTGAGGTTGATGATCACATCGGTGTCGCTTTCGCGGATACGCTCGACCACTTCGCGGTACAGCGCCACGTCGCGGCTGGGCTTGCCGGTGGCGGGGTCGCGGACATGGCAGTGGGCGACGGTGGCGCCGGCCCTGGCCGCCTCGATGGCGGCCTCGGCAATCTGTTTCGGGGTGACCGGGATCGCCGGATGCCGGCCGACGGTATCGCCGGCGCCGGTCACCGCGCAGGTGACGATGACTTCATGGTTCACGGTGGTAGCTTCCTGTATTCGGGGTGTACGAAGCCCCGCCCGGCCGCGCCGGGCGGAACGGATAGGTGCGGGTTACTTCAGCGAGGCCTGGAGCGCGGCCAGGCCGTCCTTGCCGTCGAAGGTGCTCACGCCATCCAGCCAGGCCTTCAGCGGCTCGGGGTTGGCCTTCAGCCACTGGCGCGCGGCGTCGAGGGGCTGGGTGCGATCGAGGATCGGCGCCATCACCTGGCTGACCTGGGCGCTGCTGAAGCGCAGGTTGTGCAGCAGCCGGGCGACGTTGCCGCACTGCGCCTGGTAGCCGGCGGCGGTCATGGTGGAGACGGTGGCCGCGCCTTCGTCGGGACCGAACACATCCTCGCTGCCGGTGAGGTAGGTCATGTCGATCTGCAGGTTCATCGGATGCGGCTTCCAGCCGAAGAACACCACCCACTGCTTGCGCTTGATCGCCCGCTTCACCGCCGTGAGCATCCCGGCCTCGCTGGACTCCACCAGCTGGAAGCCCTTCAGGCCGAAACGGTTGTCGTCGATCATCTTCCGGGTGATGCGGTTCGAGCCGCTGCCCGGCTCGATGGCGTAGATGCGGCCGCCAAGCTTGTCCTTGAAGCGGGCGATGTCGGCGAAGGTCTTCAGCCCGCCCTCGGCGACGTAGCTCGGCACCGCATAGGTGGACTGCGCGTCGGCCAGGGTCGGCGGCTCGATCACTTCGATCCGGCCTTTGTCCAGGTAAGGCCTGGCGACCGGCTGCATGGTCGGTTGCCAGTAGCCGAGGAACAGGTCCAGCTGCTTGTCGGCCAGGCCGGCCAGGACGATCTGTTGCGAGGCGCTGGTCTGCTTCACCTGGTAGCCCAGGCCGTCGAGCAAGGCTTCGGCCACGGCGCTGCTGGCGACCACGTCGGTCCAGTTCACCGTGCCCAGGCGCACCGTGCGGCACTGCTCGGGTTCGGCGGCCAGGGCGGCGCCACTGGCCAGGATCAGCAGGGCGCAGCCCAGCTGGCGAATCGTCGTCTTCATCGGTCTCCCCTCGTGCGGCTATTGATTGTTTTTCTGCGAGGTGGGCGCCGGCCCCTTGCGAGACCGACCCTGGCGACCAAGGTACGCAGCCGGGACGGCGGCGAAGCGCACTGCGGCGACCAGCTCTTGCACTGCAGCGACCTGGCCATTGCCAAGCGCGGCGGGCCTGCGCTACACACAGGCTGCGCAACCTCAACCCCGGAGCGCCCCATGTCCCAGGACTTCTGGTTTCTCCTGCTGCCCGGCTTCTCGGTAATGGGCTTCGTTTCCGCCGTGGAGCCACTGCGAGTGGCCAACCGCTTCCACGCCGACCTCTACCGCTGGCACGTGCTCAGCGCCGACGGCGGTCCGGTGCTGGCCAGCAATGGCATGTCGGTGAACAGCGACGGCGCGCCGGAGCCGTTGAAGAAAGGCGACCTGCTGTTCGTGGTGGCCGGTTTCGAGCCGCTGCGGGCGGTCACCCCGGCACTGGTGCAGTGGCTGCGCAAGCTCGATCGCAACGGCGTGACCCTCGGTGGCATCGATACCGGCAGCGTGGTGCTGGCCGAGGCCGGTCTGCTCGACGGGCGCCGCGCGACCCTGCACTGGGAAGCCATCGACGCCTTCCAGGAGTCCTACCCGCAACTGAGCGTGACCCAGGAGCTGTTCGAGATCGACGGTCCGCGCATCACCTCGGCCGGCGGCACCGCCTCCATCGACCTGATGCTCGACCTGATCGCCCAGGCCCACGGTCCGCAACTGGCGGTGCAGGTTTCCGAGCAGTTCGTGCTCGGCCGCATCCGCCCGCGCCAGGACCACCAGCGCCTGCAGGTGGCGACCCGCTATGGCGTGAGCAACCGCAAGCTGGTGCAGGTGATCGGCGAGATGGAGCGGCATACCGAGCCGCCACTGACCACCCTGGAGCTGGCCGAGCGCATCCAGGTCACCCGCCGCCAGCTGGAACGGCTGTTCCGCGTGCACCTGGACGACACGCCCTCGAACTTCTACCTCGGCCTGCGCCTGGACAAGGCCCGCCAGTTGCTGCGCCAGACCGACCTCAGCGTGCTACAGGTGAGCCTGGCCTGCGGCTTCGAGTCGCCGTCGTACTTCTCCCGCAGCTACCGCGCGCGCTTCGCCGCCAGTCCCAGCCAGGATCGCGCGGTGCTGCCGCTCAAGGCTCCCGCAGCCACGCCGCCAGGCGCGCCAGCAGGGCATCGCACGCCTCGAGCTGAGCGAGGCTGACGAACTCGTCCGGCTTGTGGCCCTGGTCCATGCTGCCGGGACCGCAGATCACCGCCGGGATACCGGCCTGGTGGAACAGCCCGCCCTCGGTGCCGAAGGCCACGGTGGAGAAATCCGTCGAACCGCTGAGCAGGCCGATCAGCTCCACCGCCTGGCTGTCGTCTGCGGTGAGCAGGCCGGGATAGGCCGATAGCGGCGTGAAGCGGATATCGGTACTTCGCTCCACCGCGCGCATCCGCGGCAGCAGTTCGCTTTCGGCATAGTCGCGGAGTTCCTCGGCGACCTGCCGCGGGTCGTCCGCCGGCAGCGCGCGGACCTCGAAGTCGAAGCGGCACTCGGCGGGCACGATGTTCAGCGCCCGGCCGCCCTGGATCAGTCCGGTCTGCACCGTCGAGTAGGGCGGGTCGAAACGCCGGTCGTGGCGCTCCGGCACCGCCAGGCGCGCGCCGATCTCGCCGAGGCGGCCGATCAGCCGCGCGGCGTATTCGATGGCATTCACCCCCTGCGGCGCGTAGGCCGAATGGCAGGCCGCGCCGTGCACCTCGCAGCGCATGGCCAGCTTGCCCTTGTGGCCGAGCACCGGCTTCAGCTCGGTGGGCTCGCCGATGATGCACAGCAACGGCTTGTGCGGACGCCGCTCCAGCGCCGCGAGCAGCGAACGGACGCCCAGGCAGCCGACTTCCTCGTCGTAGGAGAACGCCAGGTGCACCGGCAGGCGCAACGGCGCGGCGAGGAACGCCGGGACGGCCGCCAGCACGCAGGCCAGGTAGCCCTTCATGTCCGCCGTGCCACGCCCGTAGAGGCGGCCATCGCGCTCGCTGAGCCGGAACGGCGGCACGCTCCAGGCCTGGCCGTCCGCCGGCACCACGTCGGTATGCCCGGAAAGGCAGACGCCGCCACGGTCGCTGGGGCCGATGGTGGCATAGAGATTGGCCTTGCGGCCGTCGGCGTCGAAGAACAGTTCGCTGTCGACGCCGAAACCCGCCAGGTAGTCGCGGACGTAGTCGATCAGCGCCAGGTTGGACTCGCGGCTGACGGTGTCGAAGGCCACCAGGTCGGCGAGGATGTCGCGGCTGCCGGGCATGTCGGGCTCCAGGGCGCAGGTCTCGCGCTGCGCCGTCGAGGAAGGGAACGACCCGCTCACTCGTCGCCGGGCACGCCGTAGCTCGGCGCACGGGTCGGGTCGAGGGCGCGGGTCACATAGTCCTGCATCTGCGGCTTGTAGGCGAGCCACAGTCGCTCGAGCTGGCCGATGGGGTCGTGCTCGGCCCAGTCGACGCGCAGGTCGACCACCGGCCAGAGCAGGTCGCCGACCACCGACAGCGCCGCCGAATGCACCGGCCCGGCTTCGCCACCAGCGGCCAGCGCGGCACGCATCGCCGCCAGCAGGCGCTCGGCGAGCAGGCCTTCGGCGTTCTCGAAGGCATCCACCATCGCCTCGATCACTTCCGGCGCGGCCAGCAGGTTGCCGGCCGCCACGCATTGTTCGCCGGCCCGCGCATGGTGGACGCCGAGCGCCTCGCGGCCGGTGAACAACGCGGTGCGGCCGTGCTGGTCGATCACCGTGACCTGGCGATACTGGCCATAGCCGTTGCTGCTCAGCGCCTGGTCCAGCGCTTCGCCAGGGGCCAGGCCCTGGTCGAGGCGGTCGAGGATCTGCGGGCCGAGCGCCGGCAGGGTGATGTTCTGCGTAGCCACCGCGCCGGTGCCGGCGCGCAGCCAGGGACAACGGGCGCCGACGGCGATGCTCGACGAGCTGATGGCGATGCCCAGCTGGCCGGTTTCGGCGCAGCGGCCGACGATGGAAAAGGTCATGGCGCGCGCCTCCTCATTGCTGCCAGTCGTCGGGAATCACCGCGATCACGTCGATCTCCATCAGCCACTGCGGCTGGCCGAGGGCCGAGACCACCAGTCCGGTGGAGATCGGGAACACCCCTTTGAGCCACTTGCCGACTTCGCGATAGACCGGCTCGCGGTAGCGCGGATCGATCAGGTAGGTGGTGGTCTTGACGATGTGCGAGAGGTCGCTGCCGGCTTCCTCCAGCAGTTGCTTGACGTTCTTCATCGCCTGCTCGGCCTGGGCGCGCGGGTCGCCGAGGCCGACCAGGTTGCCGTCGAAGTCGGTGCCGACCTGGCCGCGCACGTACACCGTGTTGCCGGCGCGCACGGCCTGGCAGAGATCGTTGTCCAGGGACTGGTTGGGGTAGGTGTCCTTGGTGTTGAACATGCGAATGCGGGTATGGGTAGGCATCAGCTGACTTCCTGGAGGCTGGTTTGCGGAGCTTGCGAGGCGCGGTCCTGTTCCTGGCGCTGGGCAGCGTCGCGGTATGCGAGGTACTTGCGCTGGATGGCGATGTGGTCGGCGACATGGCGCGCGTCGTGCCAGACGCCCCAGATGAACGAGGAGCCGCGCCGCGACAGCCAGGGCAGGCCGATGAAATACACGCCGGGTTCGCTGGACACGCCACGCTGGTGGCGCGGCTTGCCGTCGCGGTCGAAGGCATCGACCTGCAGCCAGCCGAAGTCGACGGCATAGCCGGTGGCCCAGATGATGCTGCCCACCCCGGCCTCGGCCAGGTCCAGTTCGAGGATCGGATCGGTCACGCACTGCGGGTCCGGCAGCCGGCGGCGCGCCTCGGGCTCTTCCGGCAGGTCAAGGCCGTTGCGGGCGATATAGGCGTCGGCGGCGTCGAGCAACGCCAGGTAGTTCTCGTCGCCGCGCGCCAGGTTCTCCGCCAGGTCCGGCCGGAAGGTCGCGACGCCGTCGACGAAGGATTCGGTCAGTCCGACCAGGGTCACGCCCTGATGCGCCAGGGCGCGGAAGTCCACGGTATGTCCGCCGCGGGCACCGCTCACGGCGATGGTCACATGCTCGCGCCCGGGCTTGGCGACTTCCGCATCCCATTCGCCGAGCACGCCCAGCCACCAGCAGAAGTCGCGGTTGCGGTAGGAACGCGGCGGACGGTCATGAGCGCCCACCGAGAGGTAGACCTGGCGCCCGGCACGTTGCAGCTCGTCGGCGATCTGTACCCCCGACGAACCGGCGCCGACCACCAGTACCGCACCTTCGGGCAGCTGCTGCGGGTTGTAGTAGTGGGCCGAGTGGATCTGCCGGATACGCTCGTCGCGCGGCGCGATCGGCGGGATCACCGGACGCTGGAACGGGCCAGTGGCGGCGACCACGCGGTTGGCCTCGATGGTCCCTGCGGAGGTGTCCACGGTGAAGCCGGGGCGGCCGACATTGCGCACCACCTTCCTCACCTCGACGCCGGTACGGATCGGCGCGTCGAATTTCTTCGCGTAGGCCTCGAAATAGGCCGCCACCTGGTCCTTGCCGGGGAAACCGTCGGGATCGATGTCGAATTCCATTCCCGGGAAGCGGTCGTGCCAGGCCGGGCCGTTGGCCACCAGCGAATCCCAGCGTCCGCTGCGCCAGGCCTCGGCGATGCGGTTGCGCTCCAGGACCAGGTGCGGCACGCCGAGCCGGCTCAGGTGCTCGCTCATCGCCACGCCGGCCTGGCCGGCGCCGACGACGAGGGTGTCGGTCTTTTCCACGGTCCCGTCCGTGCGCGAGGGCAAGGCGGTGCGATTCAGGTCGGTCATGGCTCGGTTCCTCGGACTCTGGTCGTTCTTGTTCTGCGGTTGCGTGATGGCCGCATTCTGTTCAGAGCCGGGGAATAGCGAAATTATGATTTTTGTAGTCGCTGGCTAGGGAAAAGCTGCACGCCCGCGCGGTCGGCGGGCGGCAGAGGCGTCGCTCAGGACCTGCCGACGATCTGGCGAGCTGGAGAAACCGGGCGAAAACGGACGGGGAAGCGGAGTCCCCGAACGGCAACCGAGCTTTCCGAAGCCGTTTCCAACGCGGTTTTGCCGACGTACAGAGTTCGCGAAGGTTTTCAGAGGATCGGCGAGACCAGCCGCGCCACGCGCATCCCCAGTTGCTGCAGGCGGCGCACGCTGCGGCGGTCTTCCGGAGTGAATTCGAGCGACTCGGCGAAGTCCGCCTCGAGCATCGCCTCCACCTCGCCGGCGAAGCCCTCGTCGACGGTCACCACCATCACCTCGAAATTCAGCCGGAACGAACGGTTGTCCAGGTTGGCGCTGCCGACGGCGGCGGTGTCGCGGTCCACCAGCACCACCTTCTGGTGGAGGAAGCCGGGCTGGTAGCGGAACACCTTGACCCCGGCACGGATCGCCTCCAGCGCGTAGAGGCTGGACGCGGCATACACCGTGCGGTGGTCCGGGCGCGAGGGTATCAGCAGGCGCACGTCGACGCCGCGCAGCACCGCCAGGCGCAGGGCGGCCATCACCGCTTCGTCGGGAACGAAATACGGCGAGGTGATCCAGACCCGCTCGTGGGCGGCGTTGATCATCTCGACGAAGAACAGCGAGCAGGTTTCCTGGGCATCCGCCGGACCGCTGGCGACTACCTGGCAGAGCGCGCCCTCGCTGTCGTACTGCGGCGGCAGGATCAGCGGCGGCAGGCTGTGGGTCGCCCAGTACCAGTCCTCGGCGAAGCTTTCCTGCAGGCACGCCACCGCCGGCCCGCGCAGTTCCATGTGGGTGTCGCGCCAGGGCGCCAGCGGCGGCTTCTCGCCGAGGTACTCGACGCCGACGTTGTGCCCGCCGACGAAACCGCACTCGCCATCCACCACCACGACCTTGCGGTGGTTGCGGAAATTCACCTGGAAGCGGTTGAGCATGCCGCTGCCGGTGCTGAAGCCATGCATCTGCACGCCGCCCTGGCGCAGCCGCTCGACATAGCGGTGCGGCAGCGCGTGGCTGCCGATGGCGTCATAGAGGAAGAACACCTCCACGCCGTTGGCCGCACGTTCCAGCAGCAGTTGCTGGAGGCGCTGGCCGAGGGCGTCGTCGCGGACGATGAAGAACTGCACCAGGATCACCTGGCGGGCGGCGGAAATCGCCTTGAACATCGCCTCGAAGCTGGCCTCGCCGTTGACCAGCAGGCGCACCCGGTTGTTCGCCAGGGTCGGCGTGCGGGTCATCCGCACCAGCGCCTTGAGCCCCTTGTAGCCGCTGACCTGGCGGGCCGCCAGGGCCTCCTCGACCCAGGGACGCCAGTCCAGCTCGGCGGCCGCCAGGTGCATCTCGCGGTTGGCCTGGCGCCGCGCCTCGATGTAGGCGTCGAAACGGCTGCGACCGAACACCAGGTACGGCAGCAGGGTCAGGTACGGCATGAATACCAACGAGGTGGCCCAGGCGATCGCGCCCTGGGCGGTGCGCACGGTGAGCACGGCATGGATGGCGGCGACGAAGCCGAGTACCTGGATACCGACCAGCAGCAGGCCGAGGTAGGTGGTGGAGGTCATTGCGCGAGGTCGATCCTTGTCCACTCCGGTGGCGGCCATCATAGCCCTCTCCGGGGTAGGTCTGGCCAGCCTGGCAAACAGCCAGGGGGCGAGGCGGGATTGGCAGGATCCGTGGGATCGACGTCATTCGGCCGCGCTCGCCCTGCCCTACGCTGTTCCCATCGAAAACCACCGCAGACCGAGGAGCCCGCCATGAGCGACGTCCGTCCCCCGCTTCCCCCCTTCACCGCCGAAACCGCCGCGCAGAAGGTCCGCGCCGCCGAGGACGGCTGGAACAGCCGCGACCCGCAGCGCGTCTCGCTGGCCTACAGTCCCGACAGCGTCTGGCGCAATCGCTCGACCTTCGTCCGCGGCCGCGAGCGGATCGTCGAATTCCTCAGCGGCAAGTGGCAGCGCGAGCAGGAGTACCGGCTGATCAAGGAACTCTGGGCGTTTACCGGCAACCGCATCGCCGTGCGCTTCGCCTATGAATGGCACGACGACTCGGGCAACTGGTTCCGCTCCTACGGCAACGAGAACTGGGCGTTCGACGAGCAGGGATTGATGTACGAACGTCACGCCAGCATCAACGACCTGCCGATCCGCGAGGACCAGCGGCTGTTCCGCTGGCCGCTGGGGCGCCGGCCGGACAACCATCCGTCGCTCGGCGAACTCGGCCTCTGAACCCGCGCCGGCAGGGGCGCGCGCACTCCCCGTTGCCGGCCCCGGGCGGCCAGCGCCTGTTCCATCCGCGACATTGCCCTCCGTCGTTGCGGTCGCACGCTTGACGCTTTCGGCACGACCCTGGTCGTTTTCGGGCCGGGTCGCGTCGGGCCCCGACGATATGCTGCCCCCAAAGCGTCGGCACAAGTCCCGGCGCGCCCAGCCTGAAAGGGGTATGCCAGATGAGCCCAGCCGAATTGCACGCCGACAGCATCGTCATCGACGGTCTGATCATCGCCAAGTGGAACCGCGAACTGTTCGAGGACATGCGCAAGGGCGGCCTGACCGCCGCCAATTGCACCGTATCGGTATGGGAAGGCTTCCAGGCGACGGTGAACAATATCGTCGCCAGCAACAAGCTGATCCGCGACAACAGCGACCTGGTGATCCCGGTGCGCAGCACCGCGGACATCCGCAAGGCCAAGGAGCAGGGCAAGACCGGCATCCTCTACGGCTTCCAGAATGCCCACGCATTCGAGGACCAGATCGGCTACGTCGAGGTGTTCAAGCAGCTCGGCGTGGGCATCGTGCAGATGTGCTACAACACCCAGAACCTGGTCGGCACCGGCTGCTACGAGCGTGACGGCGGGCTCTCCGGCTTCGGTCGGGAGATCGTCGCGGAGATGAACCGGGTCGGCATCATGTGCGACCTCTCCCACGTCGGCAGCAAGACTTCCGAAGAGGTCATCCTCGAATCGAAGAAGCCGGTCTGCTACTCCCACTGCCTGCCGTCCGGCCTCAAGGAACACCCGCGCAACAAGTCCGACGAGGAGCTGAAGTTCATCGCCGATCATGGCGGCTTCGTCGGTGTGACCATGTTCGCGCCGTTCCTCAAGAAAGGCATCGACTCGACCATCGACGACTACGCCGAGGCCATCGAGTACGTGATGAACATCGTCGGCGAGGACGCCATCGGCATCGGCACCGATTTCACCCAGGGCCACGGCCACGACTTCTTCGAGTGGCTGACCCACGACAAGGGCTACGCCCGGCGCCTGACCAACTTCGGCAAGATCGTCAACCCGCTGGGCATCCGCACCGTCGGCGAATTCCCCAACCTCACCGAGACCCTGCTCGAGCGCGGCATGCCCGAGCGCGTGGTGCGCAAGGTGATGGGCGAGAACTGGGTAAGGGTCCTGCGCGACGTCTGGGGCGAGTAACTCCCGGCCCACTCCCGACTCGTCGCCTCTTCCTCCAGGGAGGGGCATTGCATCGCACCCATCTTCCCTCTCCCCGCCTCTCTCCCTGAAGGGAGAGAGGGAGTCAAAAGAATCGGAGCTTACACCATGGCCAAACATGCCCCCCAACTGCCCATCGAGGTCGACAGCGAGACCGGCGTCTGGACCACCGACGCCCTGCCGATGCTCTACGTACCGCGACATTTCTTCGTCAACAACCACATGGGCATCGAGGAAGTGCTGGGCGCCGACGCCTACGCCGAGATCCTCTACAAGGCCGGCTACAAGTCCGCCTGGCACTGGTGCGAGAAGGAAGCCGAATGTCACGGCCTGGAGGGCGTGGCGGTGTTCGAGCACTACATGAAGCGCCTGTCCCAGCGCGGCTGGGGCCTGTTCGAGATCGAGCGGATCAACCTCGAGGAAGGCACCGCCGAGGTCCGCCTGCGGCACTCCGCCTTCGTCTACGTCTACGGCAAGGTCAATCGCAAGGTCGATTACATGTTCACCGGCTGGTTCGCCGGCGCCATGGACCAGATCCTCGCCGCCCGTGGCAGCAGCCTGCGCACCGTGGCCGAACAGGTCTACAGCGGCGCCGAGGACGGTCACGAAGACGGCCTGTTCGTCGTCAAACCCCTGTAAGCCGAGGAAAGGGTCATGGCCTTCGAAGCAATGTTCCAGCCGATCCAGATCGGCAAGCTGACCATCCGCAACCGCGTGCTCTCCACCGCCCACGCCGAGGTCTACGCCACCGACGGCGGGATGACCACCGAGCGCTACGTGAAGTACTACGAGGAAAAGGCCAAGGGCGGCATCGGCCTGGCCATCTGTGGCGGCTCCTCGGTGGTCGCCATCGACAGCCCGCAGCAGTGGTGGAGTTCGGTGAACCTGTCCACCGACCGGATCATCCCGCACTTCCAGAACCTGGCGGACGCCATGCACAAGCACGGCGCCAAGATCATGATCCAGATTACCCACATGGGGCGCCGTTCGCGCTGGGACGGCTACCACTGGCCGACCCTGATGTCGCCGTCGGGTATCCGCGAGCCGGTGCACCGCGCCACCTGCAAGACCATCGAGGTGGAGGAGATCTGGCGGGTCATCGGCAACTACGCGCAGGCCGCCCGCCGCGCCAAGGAAGGCGGCCTGGACGGCGTCGAGCTGTCCGCCGTGCACCAGCACATGATCGACCAGTTCTGGAGCCCACGGGTCAACAAGCGCACCGACGAATGGGGCGGTAGCTTCGAGGGGCGCATGAAGTTCGGCCTCGAGGTGCTCAAGGCGGTGCGCGCCGAGGTCGGCGAGGACTTCTGCGTCGGCATGCGCATCTGCGGCGACGAGTTCCACCCGGACGGCCTGTCCCACGAGGACATGAAGCAGATCGCCAAGTACTACAGCGATACCGGCATGCTCGACTTCATCGGCGTGGTCGGCTCCGGCTGCGACACCCACAATACCCTGGCCAACGTCATCCCCAACATGACCTTCCCGCCGGAGCCGTTCCTGCACCTGGCGGCCGGCATCAAGGAAGTGGTCGACGTGCCGGTGCTACACGCGCAGAACATCAAGGACCCGAACCAGGCCACGCGCATCCTCGAAGGCGGCTACGTGGACATGGTCGGCATGACTCGCGCGCACATCGCCGACCCGCACCTGATCGCCAAGATCAAGATGGGCCAGGTCGACCAGATCAAGCAGTGCGTCGGCGCCAACTACTGCATCGACCGCCAGTACCAGGGCCTGGACGTGCTGTGCATCCAGAACGCCGCGACCTCCCGCGAATACATGGGCGTGCCGCACATCATCGAGAAGTCCGCCGGACCGAAGCGCAAGGTGGTGGTGGTCGGCGGCGGGCCGGCCGGGATGGAAGCGGCCCGCGTGGCGGCCGAGCGTGGCCACGACGTGACCCTGTTCGAGAAGAAGGAGCAGCTCGGCGGCCAGATCACCACCGCCGCCAAGGCGCCGCAACGCGACCAGATCGCCGGCATCACCCGTTGGTACCAGCTGGAGCTGGCGCGCCTGGGCATCGACCTGCGCCTGGGCACCGCGGCCGACCCCGAGACCATCCTCGACCTGCGCCCGGACGTGGTGGTGCTGGCCAACGGCGGACATCCGTTCCTCGAGCAGAACGAACACTGGGGCGCCGCCGAAGGCCTGGTGGTGAGCAGCTGGGACGTGCTCGACGGCACGGTCGAGCCAGGCAAGAACGTGCTGGTCTACGACACCATCTGCGAGTTCAGCGGCATGTCGGTGGCGGACTTCCTCGCCGACAAGGGCGCCCAGGTGGAGATCGTCACCGACGACATCAAGCCGGGCGTGGCCATCGGCGGCACCACCTTCCCCACCTACTACCGCAGCATGTATCCCAAGGAAGTGATCATGACCGGCGACCTCATGCTGGAGAAGGTCTACCGCGAGGGCGACAAGCTGGTGGCGGTGCTGGAGAACGAATACACCGGCGCGCGGGAAGAGCGGGTGGTCGACCAGGTGGTGGTGGAAAACGGCGTGCGCCCCGACGAGAGCCTCTACTACGCGCTCAAGCAGGGCTCGCGGAACAAGGGCCAGATCGACGTCGAGGCGCTGTTCGCGATCCAGCCGCAGCCCTGCCTCAGCCAGTCCGGAGAAGGCTACCTGCTGTTCCGCATCGGCGACTGCGTGGCCCAGCGCAACACCCATGCGGCGATCTATGACGCGCTGCGCTTGTGCAAGGATTTCTAAGACACGCCTCGTGGCATCCGACCGGCACGGCCGGCCCCCCTCTCCCGCAAGCGGGAGAGGAGGCCGATCCAGCGCCGCCTGACGTCCCGCAGGGAGACCAGAAATGCTCGACACCCTCCTCCCCGTCCTGCTCTTCGCCGCCCTGGCACTTGCCGTGCTCGGCGCCGCGAAGCGCTTCCTCATGTGGCGCCGCGGCCGACCCGCCAAGGTCGACTGGATCGGCGGCCTCATGCAGATGCCGCGTCGCTACCTGGTGGACCTGCACCATGTGGTAGAGCGCGACAGGTACATGTCCAGGACCCACGTCGCCACCGCCGGCGGCTTCGTCCTGGCGGCGCTGCTGGCGATCCTGGTACACGGTTTCGGGCTGCACGGCCGGATCCTCGGCTTCGCCCTGCTGGCGGCCACGGCGCTGATGTTCGTCGGCGCGCTGTTCGTCGCCCGCCGCCGCCTCGACCCACCGTCGCGGCTGTCGAAGGGCCCCTGGATGCGCCTGCCGAAGAGCCTGCTGGCGTTCGCCGCGAGCTTCTTCCTCGCCACCCTGCCGGTGGCCGGGATCCTGCCGGAAGGCTTCGGCGGCTGGTTCCTCGCCGGCCTCCTCGCCATTGGCGTGGCCTGGGGCGTGTCCGAGCTGTTCCTCGGCATGACCTGGGGCGGGCCGATGAAGCACGCCTTCGCCGGTGCCCTGCACCTGGCCTGGCACCGCCGCGCCGAACGCTTCGGCGGCGGCCGCTCCACCGGCCTCAAGGCGCTCGACCTGGCCGATCCGCAGGCGCCGCTGGGCGTGGAAAAGCCCAGCGACTTCACCTGGAACCAGTTGCTCGGGTTCGACGCCTGCGTGCAGTGCGGCAAGTGCGAGGCGATGTGCCCGGCGTTCGCCGCCGGCCAGCCGCTGAACCCGAAGAAGCTGATCCAGGACATGGTCATCGGCCTGGCCGGAGGCAACGACGCGAAGTTCGCCGGCAGCCCCTATCCAGGCAAACCGCTGGGCGAGCACGGCGGCGGCCCGCACCAGCCGATCGTCGCGCTGGATGGCAAGGCCCTGGTCGACGCCGACACCCTGTGGTCCTGCACCACCTGCCGGGCCTGCGTCGAGGAGTGCCCGATGATGATCGAGCACGTCGACGCCATCGTCGACATGCGCCGCCACCTGACCCTGGAGAAAGGCGCCACACCGAACAAGGGCGCCGAGGTGCTGGACAACCTGATCGCCACCGACAACCCCGGCGGCTTCGCCCCCGGCGGCCGGTTGAACTGGGCGGCCGACCTGAACCTGCCGCTGATGAGCGAGAAGAAGAGCGCCGACGTGCTGTTCTGGGTCGGCGATGGCGCCTTCGACATGCGCAACCAGCGCACCCTGCGCGCCTTCGTGAAGATCCTCAAGGCGGCCGCGGTGGACTTCGCCGTGCTCGGCCTGGAGGAGCGCGACAGCGGCGACGTGGCGCGCCGGCTGGGCGACGAGGCGACCTTCCAGAACCTGGCCAGGCGCAATATCGCGACCCTGGCGAAATACCGCTTCACCCGCATCGTCAGCTGCGACCCGCACAGCTTCCATGTGCTGAAGAACGAATACGGCGCCCTCGGCGGCGACTACCAGGTACTGCACCACAGCACCTTCATCGACGAACTGCTGCGCGCCGGCACGCTGCAACCGGGCCGCAGCAAGGCCGGCAGCGTCACCTACCACGACCCCTGCTACCTGGGCCGCTACAACGGCGAGTACGAGGCGCCGCGCAACGTGCTGCGCGCACTCGGCATCGAGGTCAAGGAAATGCAACGCTCCGGCTTCCGCTCGCGCTGTTGCGGCGGCGGTGGCGGCGCGCCGATCACCGACATCCCCGGCAAGCAACGGATTCCCGACATGCGCATGGCCGACATCCGCGAGACCGGCGCCGAGCTGGTGGCCGTCGGCTGCCCGCAGTGCACCGCGATGCTCGAAGGCGTAGTGGCGCCGCGGCCGGAGATCAAGGACATCGCCGAGCTGGTAGCGGAAGCGCTGATAGAACAGGCGGAAGCGCCGGCAAAAAAGCCGTTGCGGCGTGAAGCCGTGGCGGAGGTGCATTGATGAGAGTGTCGAGCTTCACATCGAACCCGCTGCTAACCGGGGTAGCACGGATAGCGGCCTCTCCCTCCAGGGAGGGGGCCGCAGGATCGGGTAGCCGCAGCCACAGGAAGCATTCCGCATGAACGATATCGTCCGTCGCGATCCACGCGCCGAATGGATCGCCCGCAACCGCCTGCATCCGCTGCATGCGGCCATGCAGTCCGCCCAAGGCGGCGAGGTGCGCTGGATGGGCCCCCACGGCGTGATCCGCAAGAACCCGCACGCCGTCGGCTTCCTCGGCCCCAACGGCATCCGCCGCATCGATCGCTCCGGCGGCCAGCAGGGCAGCGGCGTGCGCCGCGCCAGCGTAGCGCAGGAAGCGCAGTTGCTGCTGCATGTGGTCGAGCAACCGGCATTCCTCGTCGCGGTGGTCCCGGACATGGTCGGCGGCCGTCTCTCCAGCCACGACAAGGACCTCCTCGGACTGGCCCGCAAGCTCGCCGGCAACGACGGCGCGGTGCTCGCCGTGGTGTTCGGCGAACACAAGGAAAGCGCCTTCGACAGCGCCGGCGTCGACCGCCTGCTGCACCTCTCCGGCGGCGAGTACGACGGCTACGCGCCCGAGCAGCGAATACTCGCCCTGCGCAACCTGGAGAACCAGCTCGCCCCGCGCCACTGGCTGTTCCCGGACAGTCGCAACGGCGGCGGCGAACTGGGCCGGCGCCTGGCCGCCGCGCTCGGCGAGCGGCCGGCCGGTCGCGTCTGGCAGGTCGAGGACGGCCGCTGCATCGGCCGCGCCGGCGCCGGCCGCGAGGACATCCAGCGCGCCCTGCCGCGCCTGCTGCTGGCCGCGGCGGAATGCGCCGAGCCGGTCAGCGAGACCCGCCATGAGGTTCGCGAACTGCACATGGCCGAGCAGGTGGCGCGCAACCTGCCACGCATCGAGGACCTCGGCCCGGTGGCCGTGGACCCGGCGCGGATTCCCATGGCCGAGGCCGAATTCATTCTCTCCGGCGGCAACGGCGTGCAGGACTGGACGCTGTTCCACCAGGCCGCCGCCGTCCTCGGCGCCACCGAGGGCGCCTCGCGGGTGGCGGTGGACGACGGGCACATGCCGCGCAACCGCCAGGTCGGCGCCACCGGTACCTGGGTCACCGCGCGGGTCTACCTGGCGGTGGGCATCTCCGGGGCGATCCAGCACCTGCAGGGCATAGGCGCCTGCGACAAGGTGGTGGCGGTGAACCGCGACGCCGGCTGCGACATGATCAAGCGCGCCGATCTCTCGGTGATCGGCGACTCGACGGAAATCCTCCGCGCGCTGATCCGCCTGGCCGAGGCACACCGCAACGGCGCCGCCCGCGATGCGGCCTGAACCCGCTTCCACGTACCTTTCATCGGTATCGAACCATGACTGAGCTGAACATCGTCGCGCTGGTCTCCATCGGCGCCCATCCCGCCTCCGGACGCCCGCGCCGTGCCGAACAGGACGCCCGCGCGGTGGAACTCGGCCTGCGCCTGAGCGGCCCACGCCTACAGGTGCTGCACGCCGGCGACCCGCACGCCGAGGCGCTGCGCGGCTATCTCGGCATGGGCCTGGAACGCTTGTCCGTGCTGGAACAGCCGGCCGGCGCCGACGCCCTGCCCGCACTGGCCGAGCACCTGCGCGACTCCCGCGCGCAACTGGTGCTCACCGGCAGCCAGGCGGAAACCGGGGAAGGCTCCGGGATGCTGCCCTTCCTCCTCGCCGAGCGCCTGGGCTGGCCACTGGTGGTCGGCCTGGCCGAGGTCGAGAAGGTCGAAGACGGCAGCGCTCAGGTCCTCCAGGCTCTGCCTCGCGGCCAGCGACGCCGACTGCGGGTACGCCTGCCGTTCGTCGCCAGCGTCGACAATGCCGCGCCGGTGGCCCGGCAGAGCGCCTTCGGCCCGGCTAGGCGTGGCGAGATCGAGGCCCATGAGGTGGAGGTGGTCGACGACCCGCTGCTCGCCGAAGACAGCCTGCAACCGGCCCGGCCGCGACCGAAGCGGCTCAAGGTAATCAAGGCGAAGACCGGCGCCGAGCGAATGAAAGCCGCCACCGCCAAGGCCTCCGGCGGTACCGGGCAGGTACTCAAGGATCTTTCGGCGGAAGCCGGCGCCGAAGCCATCTTCAAGCTCCTGCGCGAGGAAGGCGTGATCCGCTGAAGCGGGTCAGAACGCACTGTGCGCCAGATCACAAGTTATGACGTGGTGACGATAAATTATTGTATTACGATAATTTATTCCCTAGTTTCGCCATCCAGACGCGAAACACACAGGGGAACCCGGCATGGCGCTGTCCACGCATCTCAGCAACCACAAGCTCTATCTGCTCGGCATGCTCTGCGCCATCCTGGCCTGGGGCATGGCCTGCATCGAACTCGGAGCGAACACCCACCTCTGGTTCTCCGGCCTCAGCGAGCAGGGCTACCTGCAGGCCTGGAGCGATGAAATGCCGCGCCTGGCCAGCGACGGCTTCGTCCTGTCCTGGAGCAGCCGGGCGCTGCTGATGCTGCTGGACTACCTGCCGACCCTGCTTTCCGCGTTCGGCCTGGCGCTCACCGGCCTGTTCTTCCGCCGCCTGGCCAAGGGCGAACGCTGGTCGCAGCGCAACGCCAGGACCCTGGTGCACATCGGCCTGCTGTCCTTCCTGGCACTCTTGCTCCAGCCATTTATCAATACGCTGCAAGGTCTTGTACTATCTCTCGACCTGCCCGACGGCGAGCGTGTCCTGAGCGTTTCGATAGGACTCACTTCCGAAGCGGCCTACGAGTTTCTCAAGGCGATCTTTCTCTGCTCGTTCGGCCTGATGATGAGCGAAGCCAGGAAACTGGACGAAGAAGTAAGAGCCTTCATATGACGACCTCATGATCATCATCCGACTAGACGTCATCCTGGCGAAGAACAAGGTCCGCTCCAAGGAGCTGGCGGAAGCCATCGGTATCACCGAACAGAACCTGTCCCTGCTGAAGAACGGCAAGGTCAAGGGCATCCGCCTCGACACCCTGGAGAAGATCTGCGCCTTCCTGGACTGCCAGCCGGGCGACATCCTGGAATACGTCGCGGACGACTGATCCCCGCTCCACCCTTTCCCAACCAGAAACCATGAACAGACACCTGAACCTCTCGGGCGTTGCGCTCGCGCTCGCCCTGATCTCGGGCTGCGGCCCCTCCGTCCGCTACCAGTACGTGATGCCGCCGAGCGAAGCGGGACGCACCTGCGTCGCCCAGTGCCGCACGCAACAGAGCCAGTGCGAAAGCCTCGCGCGCCTGGAATGGCAGAACGAAAACCGCCTGCGCGAAGCGGAACGGCGCAGCTACCACTATTGCAGCCAGGGCAAGAGCAAGAAGCAGGCGCGCAAGGAATGCCTGGCGCCAGGCTATTCCTCCTCGTTCGGCTACAACGGCTTCGGCGGCTCCGGCAACTTCAACTGCAGTTCCGACTACGACCGCTGCTTCACCGACATCTGCGGCGGCACCATCCGCCGCATCGTCGAGCAACCTCAATGATCGGAGTATCCCCATGAGCCGACGCCTCTTCCCTCTCCTGCCGTTCCTGTTCCTGGTCGGCTGCGCCCAGGGCTATCCCTCCTTCTCCGGCATCCTTCCGGACGTCCGCGTCAGCGGCGACGAACGCAGCTACGCCGAGCGCGCCGAAGACTGCCTGAAACGGCGCAACTGCCCGCCGGCCACCGATCGCGATCCCTTCGTCGCCGACCCCGGGCACTACTCGCTGGGCGGCAGCTTTCACTGGTGAAGCCGGGTGCCGAAGCCTGGCAACCGACCACGGACCTGGCTTCGGCAGGCGCTTTTCTTTATCCTGCGCGCCCTTTGAACGACTGGGACGAGATCATGCTGGAGAACACCCTGGAACGCCTGGAAACCCTGGTAGCCGAGCTGCTGCAACAGAACCAGGCCCTGCGCGACAGCCACGACCAGCTTCAGCAGCAGCTGCGCCAGGCCACCGAGGAAAACGAAACCCTGCAACTCTCCATGCTCGAGCAGGAAGAAAAGCAGAGCGGCACCCAGGCCCGCCTGGAAGCCCTGGTCGAGCGCCTCAGCGCGCAGCAACCGGTTAGCGCATGAGCCGCGACGGCGTCCAGGTCCTGTCGATCCTCGGCCGGGACTATTCGATCCGCGTGCCGGCCGGCGAGGAGAGGGCCCTAGCGGACGCCGCCGCGTTGCTGCAAGCGGAAGTGGACGCCAACAAGCGCAAGTTTCCCTACGTCACCAGCAACGAGCTGGTGGTGCTCTCCGCGCTCAATCTCTGCGCCCGCCAGCTCGGCGCGAACGACGGCGAGTCGCCGCGCCTGCGAGCGGTGGAGCAGCGCCTGGAAGCGCTGGTCGAGCGGATCGCCGGGGCATCCGGCTAGTCGCGCGCCTGCGGACTCGCCCAATACAGCTGCCGATGCCCGCGCGCCTGGTAGTCCTTGACCAGCGCGCAGGCCTCGTCGCGCGTCAGGTCGCGGCGCATGACGAAGGCATTGCCGTTGTCGTCCTGGCGCCACAGGCACCAGCGCGTTTCCTCCGCCGGCTTCGCCGCCACCGCGTCAGGCCTTCAGGGTCGAAGTCTTGCGCAAGCGCAGCGCGAGCATGACCAGCAACACGCCGAAGAACACCGCGTAGGCGCCGATCACCCAGACCACCGCCAGCGCCCCGGCGCCGGGGTTGGCGATCATCAGCACGCCGAACAGCACCGAGATGGCACCAGAGAGGATCATCCACCATTCGTTCTGGATCGACTTGCGCAGGCGGATCGCCGCGACGATCTGGAAGATGCCCATCGCCAGTGCCCAGCCGGCGATGATCAGGAGCAGGCCGATGGCGGTCAGTTGCGGCCAGAAGAACGCAACCAGGCCGGCCGCCACGCCGATCACCCCGACCAGCGCCAGCGGCCAGTTGAACTGCCCATCGCTGCGCATGTTGAACGCGGCGATCAGGGCGAACGCTCCGTCCACCAGCGCGTAGGCACCCCAGAACAGCACCAGCACGGTCAGCGCCAGGGCCGGCGAGAGCAGGGTCAGGACGCCGAACACCAGCGCCGCCACGCCGCGCAGGGCCACCAGTTTCCAGTGCTTGCCCAGTTCGGCCCACAGGGGATTGTTTTCCACGCTTGCCTCCAGAGGCCGCCCTTGAGCGGCCCGTTCAGGTTGAGTCCTCCCACCTTAGTCCTTTTGCCGGGAGGCTGTCAGGGGGCGGAGGCGGGAGGCAAGGCGTGCGCGCGGGCTCAGGGCCGGGACTTCTCCGGCGGCCGCTGGCGGCGCCAGCAGGCGAACAGGTTCCAGGCCAGCAGCAGGCTGACGAAAGCGGAACTGACGTAGAACAGCAGGTTGTCCATGACCTTTCCTCCGCAGCGGCGCCCCGCCAGGGGGCGCCTCATCCGGCTCAGCTGCCGGCCACCTTGCGCACGTGGGCGGACTCCTCGCCGAGGTTGTTCAGCATGCGCTCGCTGTACCAGTCGAGGAAATTGATCACACCGAACTCGTAGGTTTTCGAGTATGGACCAGGCTGGTAGGCGTCGGAGTTGATCCCGCGCTGGTTCTCCTCGGCCAGCCGACGATCCTGGTCGTTGGTCGCGTCCCATACCTCGCGCAGGCGCGCCACGTCGTAGTCGACGCCTTCCACCGCGTCCTTGTGCACCAGCCATTTGGTGGTGACCAGGGTTTCCTGGGCGCTGATCGGCCACACGGTGAAGACGATCAGGTGGTCGCCCATGCAGTGGTTCCAGGAGTGCGGCAGGTGCAGGATGCGCATCGAGCCGAGGTCGGGGTTCTTGATCCGGCCCATGAGCTTCTTGCTGCCCTGCTTGCCGTCCATGGTCATCGACACGGTGCCGTCCAGCAGCGGCATGCGCACGATGCGATTGCGCAGGCCGAAGCTGGCGTGGGCGTACGGGATCTTCTCGGCGTCCCAGGCGCTGGTGCAGGCCGCCACCTGGTCCTTGAACGCCTGGCTGGCGCGCGGGTCGGTGACGTCGTCCCACTCCAGCAGGGTCTTCAGCAGTTCCGGGTGGGAGCCGTTGCAGTGGTAGCACTCGCGGTTGTTCTCGATCACCAGCTTCCAGTTGGCGGCTTCGCGGATGGTGGTCTGCACCGCCACCTTGGCGTTCTCCATGTCGTACGGCTCCATGTAGTGCTCGAGCGTCGCCAGGAAGTCGTCGATGGCCGGCGGGTTCTCCGCCAGGCTGATGAAGATGTAGCCGCCGGCGGTCTTCACCTGGATCGGCTTCAGGCCGTACTCCTTCATGTCGAAGTCGGCGCCCATCTCGGTGCCGGCGAACAGCAGGCGGCCATCCAGCTCGTAGGTCCACTGGTGGTAGGGGCAGACCAGCTTGGCCACCTTGCCTTTCTCGCTCACGCACAGGCGCGAGCCGCGGTGCCGGCAGACATTGTGGAAAGCATGCACCTGGCCTTCGGCGCCACGGATCACCAGGACCGGGTTCTTGCCGATCTGCAGGGTGAGGAAATTGCCCTTGGCGGGAATCTCGCAGGTCATGCCGGCGATCAGCCATTCCTTGTGGAAGATCTCCTGCATGTCGATCTCGAACAGGCGCTGGTCGCAGTAGAAGGGCTGCGGCAGCGAGAAGCTGTGGTCGCGGCTGCGCAGCATGTCGGCGGTGGCCTTGCGGGCCGGTTCCAGGGGATCGCCGAGACTCAGGGTGGAAGTGACGTCCATCGGTAACTCCTCATGCCGCCCCCGCGCGGGTGGCGGCGGAAAAAGTGGCTGATACGGTTGCTACGCAAGGTGGCGTTCACAGCCTTCCTCATCCCGGCGCGGCGTCCGGAATCCCGCCCTGCCGATGGACGGGCCCCGCCGTGGCGGGAATGAAGGTCAGTCGCTCTACACGTCCGGGCTCTACCCTCCCGGGGTTCATGCAAACCCTCGTCTCGGCTGGTCTGGAGTGTGGGCCCGCGCCCGCCGCCGACCTTATCCATGGGCGACATGACCGCATCCGTTTCCGACGCTCCGGGCCGCGCCCCAGCAGGCAGGTCGCGATAAGCATGTAAATGTCGCTGGCAGGTAAATGAGCGGCCACGGCGATGCGCACAATCCGCCCCATCAGGCCATCGTTCGGCCCCGTGCGCACGGAGAGATCATCATGTCGAGCAACTTCCTCAATCCGGTCACCACCCAGACCTGGGCCAACGGCCGGCACCTCGTGCGCTGCGTCAAGGTCATCCAGGAAACCTGGGACGTGCGCACCTTCTGCTTCATGGCCGACCAGCCGATCCTGTTCTTCTTCAAGCCGGGCCAGTTCGTCACCCTGGAGCTGGAGATCGACGGCGAGCCGGTGATGCGCTCCTACACCATCTCCAGCTCGCCCTCGGTGCCCTACAGCTTCTCCATCACCATCAAGCGGGTGCCGGGCGGGCGGGTTTCCAACTGGCTGCACGACAACCTCAAGGAAGGCCAGGAGCTACCGGTGCACGGTCCGGTCGGCCTGTTCAACGCCATCGACTTCCCGGCCGACAAGGTGCTGTTCCTCTCCGGCGGGGTCGGCATCACCCCGGTGATGTCCATGGCGCGCTGGTTCTTCGACACCAACGCCAACGTCGACATGGTCTTCGTCCACAGCGCCCGTTCGCCGAAGGACATCATCTACCACCGCGAGCTGGAGCACATGGCCTCGCGGATCGACAACTTCAGCCTGCACATCATCTGCGAGCGCCACGGCCTCGGCGAAGCCTGGGCCGGCTACCGTGGCTACCTGAACCTGCGCATGCTGGAACTGATCGCCCCGGACTTCCTCGAGCGGGAAATCTTCTGCTGCGGCCCGACGCCCTATATGAGCGCGGTGAAGCACCTGCTGCAGGGCCACGGCTACGACATGAGCCGCTACCACGAGGAAGCCTTCGGGCCGACTCCGCCGGAGGTCCGCGCCGACGTCAGGGAACTGGCCGCGGAAGCCGCCGAGGCGCCGGAGGTACCGGTCGCCGACCAGCACCAGGTGGAATTCACCGCCACCGGCAAGAGCATCCGCGTCAGCCCCGGGGAAACCGTGCACGCCGCCGCCGCCAAGCTCGGCCTGCACATTCCGAAGGCCTGCGGGATGGGCATCTGCGGCACCTGCAAGGTAATGAAGACCGCCGGCGAGGTGGAGATGGAGCACAACGGCGGGATCACCGACGAGGATGTCGCCGAAGGCTACATCCTCTCCTGCTGCAGCGTGCCCAAGGGCGACGTGGTCATCGACTACTGAGGGCGCGAGGGAAACGCCAGGCGCTCCCAGTAGCGCCGCCGCGGCAGTTCCTCGGCCGGCAGCCAGCGTCCGGCGCAGGCCTGCAGCGGCTCGGCGGGAGCCTTCAGCAGCGAGTCCAGGGCCAGCACGTAGCGCCCCGTCCCCGCGCAGCGGAAGCACAGGTCGTCGTCGAAGCTGTCGAAGCACGGGTACTCGCCGAGGTCGTCGCGGTAGCGACGCAACGTCCGCTCTTGCACGTCGAGCAGCAGCAGGCGCCACTGGTCCCGTTCCAGGTCGCTTTCCTCGTAGCGCTGGACGTGCCGGGTCAGCGCCAGGTAGCGACCGTCCGCCGACCAGATCATTGGCGCCGCCAGGTTGCCCAAGCCGATGCCCGACGCGGTCAGCAGGTAGCCGTCGCGGCTGAACCCGGCGCGCACGTCCTCGTCGCGGTGCATGCCCTCGTAGTGGAAACCGAAGCCCCAGGCGGCGTCCTCCGCGCCCACCGACGGCAAGACGAAGTCGCCGTCGCTCCAGGGCCGTGGCGCTGCGTCCAGCCAGCGCGACGTGGGGCACAGCCGCCAGGCCGTGCCATCGAACGCCACCCGCGCCTGCTCGTAGTAATGCCGCCAGTCGTCGTGGAAGCAGCCGAATGCGTGCCAGGCGCCGGGCTCGGGCAAGCCTTCGTCGAAGCGGCGCAACAGGCCGGGGTCGCCTTCGCCCGGCCCGCCCGGCGGCTGGTAGGCGTTGCGGCCGAGCAGGTGGAGCAAATGCACCTGGCCATCGATGAAACCTTGCAGGTGTAGATCGGCCAGCGGCTCGGCGAGCCACTCCAGGCGCCGCTCCCGGCTATCGAGTATGGCCAGGCGCTGCGGCAGGGTCGGCGCCTCGGCGAAGGCCACCACGGCCAGGTAGCGACCGCAATCGGACACGCGGTGGTCGAGCGTCCACTCGCCATCCAGGCGCCAGTCGCCCAGGCGCAAGGCATAGGCGCCGCGCTCCGCCTCCTGATCGTCGCGCAACCACTCCCAGACGGCCCGGCTGCCATCGGCCAGCGGTGCGCTCTGCAACAGGCATCCCGGCCTGCCGGCCGCGCCATCCAGCGGCAGCAACAGGTCCAGGCGCGGCATGTCGGCCTCACGCCAGCGCGGCCGGTCGTCCGCATCGCGAGCGTGCAGAAGGTAGAGGCTGGAATGGCTGTACGAACCCAGCGTGCCGTAGCGTTCGTAGGTCAGGCAGGGTTGCGCCAGGTCCAGGCCGAAACGCAGCCAGCCATCCTCCAGCCCGAGCAGTTCGGGCCCGCCGGCATGGAGCTCGGCGGGCAACGCCGACCACGGCGCGCCCAGCGCACGCAGACCGCCGTCCTCTCGCCAAAGCCAGTAGGTATCCTGCCCCAGCGGCTCGCCTGCAGCCTGCAGCGCCAGCGCCCGGCCGTCATCGCTCCAAGCCAATGGCGGCGCTTCACGGGACAGGTAGAGGCCGCTGGCCTCGCCGTTTATCCACAGCTCGCCGCGGTTGGCGCGCAGCGGCGCGAAAGGATCGTCCAGGGCCAGCAGGCTGGCCGGCAGCCAGGGGCGGATTTCCAGCGCGGGCCCGCCAAGCGGGGACGGTAGCGGTTGCGCGCGCAGATCCCTGCTCCAGCGCTGCCATTCGCTCTCGGGCAGCCAGAGGTCGCCGATGGCAACGAAGGCCTCGGCCTCGCTGCCGGCCTTGAGCGCCTGCAGCTCGAGGCGCTGCGGTGCGTTGGACGTCAGCGGACTGTGCCGCCCGATCACCTCGCGCTCGGTGACGCTGTCCAGCTCCCAGAAGTTGTCCACGGCACAGCGGTAGAGCAACCGCTCCTGCCGGTCGAAGATCGCCAGGCCCCACGCGCCTCGGCTCGGTATCGGCGAAACGAAGTGGCGGCCATCGCTGGAAAAGCGTGCCGAAGGATTGCAGTCGGGGATGAAACAGCCGTCGGGCATCAGGTAGTGGCATACCAGCGGGCCGCCCATGGCGATCTCGCCGCCGTCGAACAGGCGGATCGCCTCGCCCTCGGGGGTCCGCTCGGGCGCTTCGCCGCCCCATGCGCTACCTCCGGCCGGCAGGGGTGCGTCCAGCGCTTGCGGAGCCTGGCGCTCCAGGCGCAGGCCGCGCTCGAAGCGGATCTGCAACAGCACGCCGCCGATCACCGCCAGCAAGCCACCGCCCAGTCCCAGCCAGAAGCCCGGCAGTGCCTGGCCCAGGGCGATGCCGCCACCCAGAACCCAGAAGAACAGCGCCTGTTGCAGGCGATACGGCACCTTGCCGCGCCAACGATCCGTGGCCCACTCGGCGCCCAGCAGCAGCACCCAACCCAGCGCTACCAGCGGCAACGGAAGGAGGACGCCAAGGGCCACCAGCACGGCGATCCAGGCGATCTCGCCGAGGCCTTCGAGCAACAAGCGGCCGAGCGGCTTGTCTGACATCCGATCATCCATGATCCATCCCACTTTCCTGGCAAAAGCCAAGGGTAATCAAGGCTCCGGCCAACCACCAGAGCCACGGCGAAGCTGACCTTCTCATACTGGAAAACACCAGGGCGCCAAGGTTGTCCACATTCGGACTGGAATTCCATACAGGTGTTTCTTCGCCGCCTGGATGTCCGCCATGTGTTCACTCAAGCATTTGAAATAAAAGATAAATTCTACAAATTCAAGTGCATTTCAGGGCCGGCTATTCAGCCCGTCCCTGCCTCCGGGAAGCCCTTTCCAGGCTAGGTTGATCACAGACTTATCCACAAGTTGTGCAATCCATCGCCTCCTCTATGTCCTGCGGGTCCAGAAACAACATACCGACAATACCTCCTCCGTGGCGCGAGGGCTCCGCAAGCCCATCCGGCTTTCCTTCCGGGTAAATCGCACTTCGCCGCACGCTCGGCCTGGCCGCACTCTCCTGCTCATTTAACGATCAATACGCCAGAGACCCCGCCGTACGGCCCCCCCAAGCGTGAGCGAACAACTTTTCCACAGGGCTTTACACTTCCCGTGGGGAAAAACAAAAAAATATTCACAGCATGAAGAAAAATCTCTGCTTTCTCAGGCAGTCCGGCTCTTCCCATGCGCACCGATCGTTTATTGATCAATCCACCGCAGGCTTAGCCCTATGCGGCTTCTGGCGCTATCCATACAGGTTGTCCACAAGACTTTCCAGGCCTTTTGTGGGCAACCCTGCATTTATACACAAGCTCCCTAAAGCAAGCCCGCCACCTGTTGACAGAACATCCGGTCAATTCTTGATCAATTCCCTGAAAGGCTCGCCCCACCGGGCTCTCCGCACTCTATAAACAGGCTCTTCACATCGACCTCAACAGGAATTGGGGGAAATTCCCCTCGGCGATTGCTTCCATTGTCCCAGCGACTTCGGAACGGAAGAATTTTGTCTTTTTCCTCAAGCCGTTACGTCCGCGCAGGGTGTTTTCGACTTTTGCGCCCACTTCGCTCCCCGTCTTTTCTATCCACAGGCTTGCATGGGCCCGGAGGGGACAATACCCGTCACCGTTTCGTCAGCGCGTTTCACCCGAACCGTCATCCTCTGTTCACAAACGGCTGTTTTCGCTCAAAAACCGACCAGCCTCCGGAGAGCCCGGCGGGGCGCTGCCCGGAAGCGACTGCGAACACGTTATTCACATTCGGTTCCACAGTGTTTGTGGATTGGACAGGTTATCCCGCCACTGGAGTGGAGCCGCGTGGATAAAGGCTTTCGGCGTCTCGGGCGGAGACAGGAAGGACGTTCCAGGGAGCACTTTTGCATAGCTCCCGAACAGTTAGCCCACAGAGTTATCCACAGGATTTGGGGAAAGAGCGGCCGCCCCGCGCCATGGGGGCGACCGAGAGCGGACTCAGGCGCCCATCACCAGGCGGATGTCCCGCGCCAGTTCGCGGACCCGCTCGATATCGGTATCCCAGGAACACATGAAACGCGCGCCACCTTCACCGATGAAGGTGTAGAAGCGCCAGCCGCGCGCGCGCAAGGCTTCGATCGCCGGCTCGGAAAGCTGTAGGAACACGCCGTTGGCTTCTACCGGGAACATCAGGCTGACGCCGGGAACGTCGGCCACCAGCTCGGCCAGCAGGCGCGCGCAGCGGTTGGCGTGATCGGCGTAGCGCAGCCAGGCATCGTCCTGCAGTACGCCGACCCAGGGCGCGGCGAGGAAGCGCATCTTCGAGGCCAGTTGGCCGGCCTGCTTGCAGCGGTAGTCGAAGTCCTCGGCCAGGTCGCGGTTGAAGAACAGGATCGCCTCGCCCACCGCCATGCCGTTCTTGGTGCCGCCGAAGCAGAGCACGTCGACCCCGGCCTTCCAGCTCAGCTCCGCCGGCGAGCAGCCGAGGAAGGCGCAGGCGTTGGAGAAGCGCGCGCCGTCCATGTGCAGGTGCAGGCCGAGCTCCTTGCAGGTGGCGCTGATCGCCTTCAGCTCGTCCGGGCGGTACACCGTGCCGACCTCGGTGGCCTGGGTGAGAGTCACCACGCGCGGCTTCGGATAGTGGATATCCTGGCGCTTGAGAGCGATGTCGCGGATCGACGCCGGGGTCAGCTTGCCGACCTCGGTCTGCGCCAGCAGCAGCTTGGAGCCATTGGAGAAGAACTCCGGCGCGCCGCACTCGTCGGTCTCGACGTGGGCGGTCTCCGAGCAGATCACGCTGTGGTAGCTCTGGCACAGCGCAGCCAGGGCCAGGGAGTTGGCGGCGGTGCCGTTGAAGGCGAAGAACACTTCGCAATCGGTCTCGAACAACTGGCGGAAGTAGTCCGAAGCACGCGCGGTCCACTGGTCGTCGCCATAGGCGCGTTCGTGGCCGCGGTTGGCTTCGGCCATCGCCGCCCAGGCTTCGGGGCAGATGCCGGAATAGTTGTCGCTGGCGAACTGTTGGGTGTGATCGGTCATGTGGGCCTCTGGAACGGTTGCCGAGCCCTTGTGGGGCTCCATGCGGTCGTGCCGGCACGGGTACGTGCCGGCACAGTCTGTCAGGGTAGCTTGGTCAGCTTCATCTGCTCGACGAACGGCACCAGCACCTGGCGCATCGCCGTGGCGCTGCCGCCATTGGGCGTGTCGCGGGTGCTGAGGGTCAGTACGTAGCGGTTCTTGATCACTCCGCTGAGGGTCGAGACGCCCTCCTCGCCCTTGGCCGGGACCATCACTCCCAGCGGGTCGCCCATCCGCGTGGTATCGATCAGCGGCAGGTAGTCCTCGCCGCCGAAGCGCTCGGCGGTGCCGTTCTTAAGGGCGGTCTCGCGGGTCTTGTGGAGCAGGGTCAGGTTGGTCTGGGTCATCTCGCGCAGCTTGTCCTGCGCCGCCCGATAGGACACCGCGTCGCCCTCGGTCGGCGGCGCCGGCAGGCCGGTGTCGGTGAGGACGATCTCCAGGCGCTTGCTGCCGTCGGCGGCGCCGAAGACCACGGTGGCATCGTTGTAGCCGCACTGGCGGGAGAGGAAGTCGTAGCCGAACAGTGGCTTGCCGGCCGGCGGCAAGGCCACTTCGAGTTCATGGCCGGTGCAGGAATCGGCCGGCAGCGCAGGCGCGGCGGCCTGCTTTTCATCGCCGCCCCCGCACCCTTGCAGGGATGCGCCGAGCAGCACGGCGGAAAGGAAGATCAGCGGGCGTTTCATGGTGTTCTCGCAAGACGAAGAGCACGCAGTTTAGCGCCAGCCCGGGGCGTTCCGCATCGGTTGCCGAATCCCACCGCCATGTCGCAAACGCACCTCCCCGTGGCGTGCATAGGCATCTGGGCCGGCAGGGCCGGTCATACCATCGCTGGCAAAGGGACCGCGTGTCCCGTTGCAGCCATTCCGGCGCGGTTCCGGCGCCGCAGGGAGACCCAGCGATGTTCAGCAAGCATGACCAGATCCGCGGCTACGACGACGAACTGCTCGCCGCGATGGACGCCGAAGAGGCCCGCCAGGAAGACCATCTCGAACTGATCGCCTCGGAGAACTACACCAGCAAGCGGGTCATGCAGGCGCAGGGCAGCGGCCTGACCAACAAATATGCCGAGGGCTATCCGGGCAAGCGCTACTACGGCGGCTGCGAACACGTCGACAAGGTCGAGCAGTTGGCCATCGACCGCGCCAGGCAGCTGTTCGGCGCCGACTACGCCAACGTCCAGCCGCATTCCGGTTCCTCGGCCAACGCCGCGGTGTACCTGGCGCTGCTCAACGCCGGCGACACCATCCTCGGCATGAGCCTGGCCCACGGCGGCCATCTCACCCACGGCGCCAAGGTGTCCTCCTCCGGCAAGCTGTACAACGCCGTGCAGTACGGCCTGGACACCGCTACCGGGCTGATCGACTACGACGAAGTCGAGCGCCTGGCCGTGGAGCATAAGCCGAAGATGATCGTCGCCGGCTTCTCCGCCTACTCCAAGACCCTCGACTTCCCGCGCTTCCGCGCCATCGCCGACAAGGTCGGCGCCTACCTGTTCGTCGACATGGCCCACGTCGCCGGCCTGGTCGCCGCCGGCCTCTACCCGAACCCGATCCCCTTCGCCGACGTGGTCACCACCACCACCCACAAGACCCTGCGCGGCCCGCGCGGCGGCCTGATCCTGGCGCGCGCCAACGAGGAGATCGAGAAGAAGCTCAACTCCGCGGTATTCCCCGGCGCCCAGGGCGGCCCGCTGATGCACGTGATCGCGGCCAAGGCGGTGTGCTTCAAGGAAGCGCTGGAGCCGGGCTTCAAGGACTACCAGGCGCAGGTGATCCGCAACGCCAAGGCGATGGCCGAGGTGTTCATCGCCCGCGGCTACGACGTGGTCTCCGGCGGCACCGACAACCACCTGATGCTGATCAGCCTGGTGCGCCAGGGCCTGACCGGCAAGGAAGCCGACGCCGCCCTCGGCCGGGTCGGCATCACGGTGAACAAGAACGCCGTGCCGAACGATCCGCAGAGCCCGTTCGTCACCTCCGGCATCCGCATCGGCACCCCGGCCATCACCACCCGCGGGCTGCAGGAAGCGCAGAGCCGCGAACTGGCCGGCTGGATCTGCGACATCCTCGACCACCTCGGCGATGCCGACGTGGAAGCCAAGGTCGCCACCCAGGTCGCCGGTCTCTGCGCGGACTTCCCGGTCTATCGCTGAGCCCCCCGAAGACGGTCGGGGAGCCCGACGCGCCCCGGCCCAACCCTCTCCGCGGGAGAGGGAGCAACAGTTCAGGAGCATCCACATGCAACGCTACTCCGGCTTCGGCCTGTTAAAGCATTCACTGAGCCATCACGAGAACTGGCAACGCATGTGGCGCACGCCCACGCCGAAGCCGGTCTACGACGTGGTCATCGTCGGCGGCGGCGGGCACGGCCTGGCCACCGCCTACTACCTGGCCAAGGAACACGGCATCAGCAACGTGGCGGTAGTCGAGAAAGGTTGGCTGGGCGGCGGCAACACCGCGCGCAACACCACCATCGTGCGCTCCAACTACCTGTGGGACGAGTCCGCGCTGCTCTACGAACACGCGATGAAGCTGTGGGAGGGCCTGTCCCAGGACCTCAACTACAACGTGATGTTCTCCCAGCGCGGGGTCTACAACCTCTGCCACACCCTCCAGGACATGCGCGACGGCGAGCGCCGGGTCAGCGCCAACCGCCTCAACGGCGTCGACGGCGAATTGTTGAACGCGCAGCAGGTGGCGGAGGAGATTCCCTACCTGGACTGCAGCAAGAACACCCGCTACCCGATCATGGGCGCGACCATCCAGCGTCGCGGCGGCGTCGCCCGCCATGACGCGGTGGCCTGGGGCTTCGCCCGCGCCGCCGATGCCCTCGGCGTGGACCTGATCCAGCAGACCGAAGTCACTGGCTTCCGCAAGCAGGACGGCGCGGTGATCGGCGTCGAGACCAACCGCGGCTTCATCGGCGCGCGCCGTGTCGGCGTGGTCACCGCCGGCAACTCCGGGCACATGGCCAGGCTCGCCGGCTTCCGCCTGCCGCTGGAGTCGCACCCGTTGCAGGCGCTGGTCTCCGAGCCGCTGAAGCCGATCATCGACAGCGTGATCATGTCCAACGCCGTGCATGGCTACATCAGCCAGTCGGACAAGGGCGACCTGGTCATCGGCGCCGGCATCGACGGCTACAACGGCTACGGCCAGCGCGGCTCTTACCCGGTGATCGAGCACACCCTGCAAGCCATCGTCGAGATGTTCCCGGTGCTCTCGCGGGTACGCATGAACCGCCAGTGGGGCGGCATCGTCGACACCACCCCGGACGCCTGCCCGATCATCGGCAAGACTCCGGTGCAGAACCTGTTCTTCAACTGCGGCTGGGGCACCGGCGGCTTCAAGGCCACTCCCGGCTCCGGAAACGTCTTCGCCGCCACCCTGGCCAAGGGCGAACCGCATCCGCTGGCCGCGCCCTTCTCCATCGAACGCTTCCACAGCGGTGCGCTGATCGACGAGCACGGCGCGGCGGCAGTGGCGCACTGACAAAAGCCGCCCGAAGGGCGAAATCCGCTGCCCCTCGCCCTTCAGGGAGAGGGTGCCGGTCAACCGGCAAGAACAGTTTCCGGAGGCTACAAAATGCTGAATATCTTCTGCCCCCACTGCGGCGAACTGCGTTCCGAAGAGGAATTCCACGCCAAGGGTCAGGCCCACATCCCGCGCCCGCTCGACCCGAACACCTGCAGCGACGAGGAATGGGGCGACTACATGTTCTTCCGCGACAACCCGCGCGGCCTCCATCACGAGCTGTGGGTGCACGCCGCCGGCTGCCGCAAGTACTTCAACGTCACCCGCCATACGGTGACCTACGAGATCCTCGAGACCTACCTGATCGGCGAGCAGCCCAGCGTCGTCGCCGACGGTGAGAAGAAAGCCGCCGTACAAGGGGAACCGGCATGAGCCAGATCAATCGCCTGTCCAGCGGCGGCCGCATCGACCGCAACCGCCCGCTGACCTTCAGCTTCAACGGCCAGCACTACCAGGGCTATGCCGGCGACACCCTGGCCGCCGCGCTGCTGGCCAACGGCGTCGACATCGTCGGCCGCAGCTTCAAGTACTCGCGGGCGCGCGGCATCGTCGCCGCCGGCGCCGAGGAGCCCAACGCGATCCTGCAGATCGGCTCCCGCGAAGCCACCCAGATCCCCAACGTACGCGCCACCCAGCAGGCCCTCTACGGCGGCCTGGTGGCCACCAGTACCAACGGCTGGCCGAACGTGCAGAACGACCTGATGGGAATCTTCGGCAAGGTCGGCGGCAAGCTGATGCCGCCTGGTTTCTACTACAAGACCTTCATGTACCCGCAGTCGATGTGGATGACCTACGAGAAGTACATCCGCAAGGCCGCCGGCCTGGGCCGCGCGCCGACCGAGGTCGATCCGGACAGCTACGACTGGATGAACCACCACTGCGACGTGCTGGTGGTCGGCGGCGGCCCGGCCGGCCTGGCCGCCGCCCTCGCCGCCGCTCGCAGCGGCGCGCGGGTGATTCTCGCCGACGAGCAGGAAGAGTTCGGCGGCAGCCTGCTGGACACCCGCGAGACCCTCGACGGCAAGCCCGCCGCCGAGTGGGTCGCGGACGCCGTGGCCGAGCTGCAAGGCCTGCCGGAAGTCATCCTGCTACCGCGCTCCACGGTCAACGGCTACCACGACCACAACTTCCTCACCATCCACGAGCGGCGCACCGACCACCTCGGCGAGGTCGCCCCGCTCGGCCAGGTCCGCCAGCGCGTGCACCGCGTGCGCGCCAAGCGCGTGGTACTGGCCGCCGGCGCCCATGAGCGGCCGCTGGTCTACGGCAACAACGACCTGCCCGGCAACATGCTCGCCGGCGCGGTTTCCACCTATGTACGGCGCTACGGCGTGGCACCGGGCAAGAAACTGGTGCTGGCCACCAACAACGACTACGCCTACCGCGTCGCCCTCGACTGGCAGGAAGCCGGCCTGCAAGTGGTGGCCATCGCCGACGCCCGGGCCAATCCGCGCGGCGAGTGGATCGAGGAAGCACGCCAACGCGGTATGCGGGTGATCACTGGCAGTTCGGTGATCGAGGCTCGCGGCGGCAAGCGGGTCAGCGGCGCCAAGGTCGCCCGGATCGACCTGCAGGCCATGCGCGCCAGCGGCGGCGAATGGCTGGACTGCGACCTGATCGCCAGCTCCGGCGGCTACAGCCCGGTCGTGCACCTGGCCTCGCACCTGGGCGGCAAGCCGGAATGGCGCGAGGAAATCCTCGCCTTCGTCCCCGGCGAAGGCCTGCAGAAGCGCATCTGCGCCGGCGCCGTGAACGGCGTGTTCGGGCTCGCCGAGGTGCTCGCCGACGGCTACCAGGCCGGGAGTCGCGCCGCCCTCGACGCCGGCTACAAGACCACCGCCGGCAGCCTGCCGAAGGTCCAGCCGCGCCGCGAGGAAGCGTCCGTCGCGCTGTTCCAGGTGCCCCACGAGAAGCCCACGGCACGCGCACCGAAGCAGTTCGTCGATCCGCAGAACGACGTCACCGCCGCCGCCATCGAACTGGCCTGCCGCGAGGGCTTCGAGTCCATCGAGCACGTCAAGCGCTACACCGCGCTGGGCTTCGGCACCGACCAGGGCAAGCTGGGCAACATCAACGGCCTGGCGATCGCCGCGCGGGCCCAGGGCAAGAGCATCGCCGACACCGGCACCACCATGTTCCGTCCGAACTACACCCCGGTGACCTTCGGCGCCGTCGCCGGCCGCCACTGCGGGCACCTGTTCGAACCGGTGCGCTTCACCGCCCTGCACGCCTGGCACGTGAAGAACGGCGCCGAGTTCGAAGACGTCGGCCAGTGGAAGCGGCCGTGGTACTTCCCGCGCCGCGGCGAGGACATGCACGCCGCCGTGGCCCGCGAATGCCGCGCGGTGCGCGAGGCGGTCGGCCTGCTCGACGCCTCGACCCTGGGCAAGATCGACATCCAGGGCCCGGACGCGCGGGAGTTCCTCAACCGGGTCTACACCAACGCCTGGACCAAGCTCGACGTCGGCAAGGCGCGCTACGGCCTGATGTGCAAGGAAGACGGGATGGTCTTCGACGACGGCGTGACCGCCTGCCTGGCCGACAACCACTTCGTCATGACCACCACCACCGGCGGCGCCGCCCGCGTACTGGAGTGGCTGGAGCTGTACCACCAGACCGAATGGCCGGAGCTGAAGGTGTACTTCACCTCGGTCACCGACCACTACGCGACCCTCACCCTGTCCGGCCCGAACAGCCGCAAGCTGCTCGCCGAAGTCACCGACATCGACCTGGACAAGGATGCCTTCCCCTTCATGACCTGGAAGGAAGGCAAGGTCGCCGGGGTGCCGGCGCGGGTGTTCCGCATCTCCTTCACCGGCGAGCTGAGCTACGAGGTGAACGTCCAGGCCGACTACGCCATGGGCGTGCTCGAAGCGCTCGCCGAGCACGGCGCGAAGTACGGCCTGACGCCCTACGGCACCGAGACCATGCACGTCCTGCGCGCCGAGAAGGGCTTCATCATCGTCGGCCAGGACACCGATGCCTCGGTCACCCCGGACGATCTCAACATGGGCTGGGCGGTGGGCCGCAGCAAGCCGTTCTCCTGGATCGGCTGGCGCGGCATGAACCGCGCCGACTGCCTGCGCGAGGATCGCAAGCAACTGGTCGGACTCAGGCCGAGCAACCCGCAGGAGGTACTGCCCGAAGGCGCGCAACTGGTGTTCGACACCCAGCAGGCGATCCCGATGAAGATGGTCGGCCACGTCACCTCCAGCTACATGAGCGCCAGCCTCGGCCACGGCTTCGCCCTGGCGGTGGTGAAAGGCGGCCTCAAGCGCATGGGCCAGAAGGTCTACGCGCCGCTGGCGGACGGCCGCTTCATCGAGGCGGAGATCTGCTCCTCGGTGTTCTACGACCCCAAAGGGGAGCGGCAGAACGTGGATTGACCGGAGAGGGATGCGCTCCTCTCCCCGGCCCTCTTCCCGAAGGGAGAAGGCAGACAGGCTACCAGGGCGCGCGGCGCCCCAAGGTGAAAACGAATGAGCAAGGCAAACGTCTACCAGCAACGCCCCGAACCCGGCGTCCACGCCGAATCGCCGCTGCACCATGCCGAGCTGCACAAGCTCGCCGGCAAGACCGCCGCGAAGGCCGGTATCGTCCTGCGCGAGAAGAAGCTGCTCGGCCACCTGGTGCTGCGCGGCGATGCCGCCGACCCGGCCTTCGCCGCCGCCGTGCACCAGGCCCTCGGCCTGGAACTGCCGGTGGCCCTGACCCTGGTCGCCAGCGGCGAGACCTCGCTGCAATGGCTGGCCCCGGACGAATGGTTGCTGATCGTCCCCGGCGGCGAGGAATACGCCGTCGAACAGCGCCTGCGCCAGGCCCTGGGCGAGGAGCTGCACTACGCGGTGGTCAACGTCAGCGGCGGGCAGACGCTGCTCGAACTGAGCGGAGCGAACGTCCGCGAACTGCTGATGAAATCCACCAGCTACGACGTGCATCCGAGCAACTTCCCGGTGGGCAAGGCGGTCGGCAGCATCTTCGCCAAGTCGCAATGCGTGATCCGCCATACCGGCGAGGACACCTGGGAGCTGGTCGTGCGCCGCAGCTTCGCCGACTACTTCTGGCTCTGGTTGCAGGACGCCAGCGCCGAATACGGCCTGCAGGTAGCGGCATGAGCAGCCTTCCCCTCTCCCCGAGAGGGGATACTGGACCCGGAGCCTCGCGATGAGCCGTACCCCCGACACCTGGATCCTCACCGCCGACAGTCCCAGCCTGCTGGGCACCGTCGACGTGGTGACGCGCTACCTCTTCGAGCAGCGCTGCTACGTCACCGAGCACCACTCGTTCGACGACCGCCTGGCGCAACGCTTCTTCATCCGCGTGGAGTTCCGCGCCGGCGACGGCTTCGACGAAGCCTCCTTCCGCGCCGGACTGGCCGAACGGGTGGCACCGTTCGGCATGCGTACCGAGCTGACCGCGCCGGGCTACCGCAGCCAGGTGGCGATCATGGTTTCCAAGGCCGACCACTGCCTGAACGACCTGCTCTACCGCCAGCGCATCGGCCAGTTGCCGATGGACGTGGTGGCGGTGATTTCCAATCACCCGGACCTGGAGCCGCTGGCGCGCTGGCACGGCATTCCCTACCACCACTTCCCGCTCGACCCGAACGACAAGCCGGCCCAGGAAACCAGGGTCTGGCAGGTGCTCGAAGAGAGTGGCGCCGAGCTGGTGATCCTCGCTCGCTACATGCAGGTGCTGTCGCCGGAACTGTGCCGGCGCCTGGACGGCTGGGCGATCAACATCCATCACTCCCTGCTGCCCGGCTTCAAGGGCGCCAAGCCGTACCACCAGGCCTACCAGAAGGGCGTGAAGCTGGTCGGCGCCACCGCCCACTACATCAACAACGACCTCGACGAAGGGCCGATCATCGCCCAGGGCGTCGAGACGGTCGACCACGCCCACTACCCCGAGGACCTGATCGCCAAGGGCCGCGACATCGAGTGCCTGACCCTGGCGCGGGCGGTGGGCTACCACATCGAGCGGAGGGTATTCCTCAACGCCAATCGGACCGTGGTGCTGTAAGCGCGCCCTCTCTTCCCAACCCTCGCTGAAGGAAGAGGGCCAGGGAGAGGGGCGCTTCCCACGGCCTCGCGACCCGAGCAACACCGACAGCCCGCCGGCTGCCAGCATTCTCCGGCCCTGTCGCGCAACAGACGACTTTCCAGTGCAAAGCCGCGCGGCCGTGGACGCCGCGCATTTGTACCCACAACGACAAAGAGGAAACGCGTATGTCTGGCAATCGTGGTGTGGTCTATCTCGGCCCCGGCAAGGTCGAGGTGCAGAACATTCCCTATCCGAAGATGCAGGACCCGCAGGGCCGGCAGATCGACCACGGGGTGATCCTGCGGGTGGTCTCCACCAACATCTGCGGCTCCGACCAGCACATGGTGCGCGGCCGCACCACCGCGCCGGAAGGCCTGGTGCTGGGCCACGAGATCACCGGCGAGGTGGTGGAGATCGGGCGTGGCGTGGAAACCATGAAGATCGGCGACCTGGTCTCGGTACCGTTCAACGTCGCCTGCGGCCACTGCCGTACCTGCAAGGAACAGCACACCGGCGTCTGCCTGACGGTCAATCCGGCGCGTGCCGGCGGCGCCTACGGCTACGTCGACATGGGTGGCTGGGTCGGCGGCCAGGCCGAATACGTGCTGGTGCCCTACGCCGACTTCAACCTGCTGAAACTGCCCAACCGCGAAGCGGCGATGGAGAAGATCCGCGACCTGACCTGCCTTTCGGACATCCTCCCCACCGGCTACCACGGCGCGGTCACCGCCGGCGTCGGCCCGGGCAGCACGGTCTACATCGCCGGCGCCGGTCCGGTCGGCCTGGCCGCGGCGGCCTCGGCACGCCTGCTCGGCGCGGCGGTGGTGATCGTCGGCGACGTCAACCCGACCCGCCTGGCCCACGCCAAGAAACAGGGCTTCGAGATCGCCGACCTGTCCAAGGACACCCCGCTGCACGAACAGATCGCCGCTCTGCTGGGCGAACCGGAGGTCGACTGCGCGGTCGATGCGGTCGGTTTCGAGGCGCGCGGCCACGGCCATTCGGGCTCGCAGCAGGAAGCCCCGGCCACCGTGCTCAACTCGCTGATGGGCATCACCCGGGTCGCCGGCAAGATCGGCATTCCCGGCCTGTACGTCACCGAAGACCCGGGCGCGGTGGACGCGGCCGCCAAGCACGGCGCCCTGAGCATCCGCTTCGGCCTGGGCTGGGCCAAGTCGCACAGCTTCCATACCGGCCAGACCCCGGTGATGAAGTACAACCGCCAGCTGATGCAGGCGATCATGTGGGACCGGATCAAGATCGCCGACATCGTCGGGGTGGAAGTCATCACCCTCGACGATGCGCCGAAAGGCTATGGCGAGTTCGACGCCGGGGTGCCGAAGAAATTCGTCATCGACCCACACAACCTGTTCCGCGCGGCCTGAACCTCCGGCAACAACCGACGCGGCCCACGGGCCGCGTCGTCGTTGGCGCTATCCGGGGGAACTGCCGGCGATAAAATGGATCGGTGATACTGCTGCCATCCATTCGCCTCCCGGAGACCGCCATGAACACCGATAGCCCGATCAACCGCGTCGAACAGGTACAGGTCGACGACCTGGCCTGCTGGCGCATCCACACCGCCCATGGCGAGGCGCTGATCGCCCAGCAGGGCGCGCAACTGCTCAGCTACCAGCCCCACGAACAGCCGCCGCTGGTCTGGCTCAGCGACGAGGCCGGCTACCGGCGCGGGCAGTCGGTACGCGGCGGGGTGCCGGTGTGCTGGCCGTGGTTCGGTCCGCTGGAGCGCAACCCGCAGGAAGTCCGCGGCCAGGTGGAAGATGGCCTGAAGGCGCCCGCCCACGGGCTGGTCCGGGCAGTCGACTGGGAAATCGACGACATCGCCGAGGAGGACGGCGACCTCTGCGTCAGCTTCCGCCTCGACGCCCCCGATGGCCTCCCCGGCTGGCCGCACCCGGCGGCGCTGCGCATGCTGTTCCGCTTCGGCGAGCGCCTGACCCTGCGACTCACCAGCGAGAACCTCGGCAGCAAGCCGCTGGTGCTCAGCCAGGCACTGCACACCTACTTCGCGGTCAGCGACAGCCGCGAGATCGCCATCGAGGGCCTGGAAGGCGCGCGCTACATCGAGACCCTGGAGAACTGGGAAGAACGCACTCAGCACGGCGCGGTACGGGTCAAGGGCGAACTGGATCGCATCTACCTCGGTCTCGAACGCGACCTGCTGATCAAGGACCCGCGCTGGGAACGCAGCATCCACCTGCACGCCCTCGACTCGCGCTCGGCGGTGGTCTGGAACCCCTGGGTGGACAAGTCCCGGCGTCTCTCGCAGTTCGCCGACGACGCCTGGCAGCAGATGCTCTGCATCGAGACCGGGCGGGTCTGGGACGACCTCATGGTGGTCGCCCCCGGGCGCAGCGAAAGCTTTGGCGTGCAGATCTGGAGCGAGCCGCTGAAACGACCCTGAGCGGGTCGGCGAGCGGACGGCGCGGCTCGCATCGTCCGCCATGGACCGTTGCGCAGGTGCCGGCCCTACAGGTCCGCTTCCTCCACCACCTTCACCCGCGCCTTGTCGATGGCGTAGGCGGCATCGGCCAGGTCATTGCTCACCTGCTCGATCTTCAGCGTGCCGCTGACCCACAGCGGGGTGTAGATATCGGTCAGCTTCAGCCCCTGTGGATAACGCACCAGGACGATCTGGTTCGGCGGCGGCGGCGGCACGTGGATGCAGGCGCCCGGATAGGGCACCAGGAAGAATTCGGTGACGCGGCCCTTGGCGTCGTTCTCCAGCGGCACCGGGTAGCCGCCGAGGCGGACCGCCTTGCCATCCAGGCTGGCGACGGTCTTGGCCGAATACATCACCGCCGGCATCTTCCGGTCCGACTGCTTCAGGCCCCCCTTGCTGGTGAAGGTGCCGGCGGCCTCCGGGGTGTCGTGGACGATGTCGGGCATTTCTTCCAGCGCCTTGCGGTCGGCCGGCGGCATCAGTTCCAGCCAGTCGGTCTCGGGCAGTTCGGCGTGGACCAGGGGTGAGGACAACAGGGCGAGCAGCAACAGGCGGGCGAACGGGAAGCGGCGCATGATGGCGGGAATACCGGCGAAGTGAGGAAACGCCGGCCCCCGCGGGGGCCGGCCAGAGCCATCAATTCTTCTTGATCAGGCCGTAAATGACCAGCAGTACGACGGCGCCGACCACCGCGCCGATGAAACCGGCCGCCTGGCCAGCCTGGTAGAAGCCGATCGCCTGGCCGCCGTAGGTGGCCAGCAGCGAACCGCCGATGCCGAGCAGGATGGTCATGATCCAGCCCATGCTGTCGTCACCTGGCTTCAGAAAGCGTGCAACGAGACCAACGATCAGTCCGACGATGATGGTTCCGATTAATCCCATGACAGTCCCTCCTTACGGGTGTATGCGCATGTATTGCGCCTGCCATGGGACAGTGTAGAAAAGCCTTGGGTTCAGTGCCGCCCGCCAACCCAAGGATGGGCGGGCGGCAATCGCTCACGCCTCGATCAGCGCCTCGACCTCGGCGATGCGCGCCTGCAGCGTCGCCCGGTCGACACAACGCAGGGTGGCGTGGCCGACCTTGCGGCCGTTCTTGAAGGCCTTGCCGTAGTGATGCAGGTGGCAGTCGGCGACGGCGACCACCTGAGCCACCGGGGGGACCGCGCCGATGAAATTGAGCATCGCGCTCTCGCCAACCTTGGCGGTCGAGCCCAGCGGCAGGCCGGCGACGGCGCGCAAGTGGTTCTCGAACTGGCTGCACTCGGCGCCTTCGATGGTCCAGTGCCCGGAGTTGTGCACGCGCGGGGCGATCTCGTTGGCCTTCAGGCCGCCGTCCACCTCGAAGAACTCGAAGGCCAGCACGCCGACGTAGTCGAGCCGGGCCAGCACGCGGCCGACGTAGTCCTCGGCCAGCGCCTGCAACGGATGCCCGCTGCTGGCCACGGAGAGCTTGAGGATGCCGCTGTCGTGGGTGTTGTGCACCAGCGGGTAGAAACGCGTCTCGCCATCGCGAGCGCGCACCGCCACCAGCGAGACTTCCCCGGTGAACGGCACGAAGCCCTCGAGGATGCACGGCACGCTGCCCAGTTCGGCGAACGCGCCCTGCACGTCGGCCGGCTGGCGCAGGACCTTCTGGCCCTTGCCGTCGTAGCCCAGGGTGCGGGTCTTGAGCACCGCCGGCAGGCCGATGGCGGCTGCGGCGGCATCGAGGTCGGCCTGGGACTGGACGTCGGCGAAGTCCGGAGTGGGAATGCCGAGGTCCTTGAACATCGACTTCTCGAACCAGCGGTCGCGGGCGATGCGCAGCGACTCGGCGTTCGGGTAGACCGGCACGAACTGGGAGAGGAAGGCCACGGTTTCCGCCGGCACGCTCTCGAACTCGAAGGTCACCAGGTCGACCTCGTCGGCCAGTTGCCGCAGGTGCTCCTGGTCGCCGTAGTCGGCGCGGATGTGCTCGCCCAGGGAGGCCGCGCAAGCGTCCGGCGCCGGGTCGAGGAAAGCGAAGTTCATGCCCAGCGGGGTTCCCGCCAGGGCCAGCATGCGGCCCAGCTGGCCGCCACCGATGACACCGATTTTCATGGTTCGAGCCTTACCTTCTCAGAGCCTGTCTCACGCATCGCGCGGGTCGGGATTGTCCAGCACGGTTTCGGTCTGGTTGGCGCGGAACTGCTTCAGCGCCTCGTGGTACTGCGGGTGCTTGGCGCCGAGGATGCTCGCCGAGAGCAGCGCCGCGTTGACCGCGCCGGCCTTGCCGATGGCCAGGGTGGCGACCGGTACGCCGGCGGGCATCTGCACGATGGAGAGCAGCGAGTCGACACCCGACAGCATCGACGACTGTACCGGCACGCCGAGTACCGGCAGGTGGGTCTTGGCCGCGCACATGCCCGGCAGGTGGGCGGCGCCGCCAGCGCCGGCGATGATCACTTCGAGGCCGCGGCCTTCGGCTTCCTCGGCGTACTGGAAGAGCAGGTCCGGGGTGCGGTGGGCGGAAACCACCTTCACTTCGTAGGGGATGCCCAGCTTGTCCAGCATGTCCGCGGTGTGACTGAGGGTGCTCCAGTCCGATTTGGAACCCATGATCACGCCAACCAGTGCGCTCATCGTCGTGCCTCTCTCAAATGCGCCGTCCGGCGCGTCAGAAACCAACAAGCCACGCTTCGTCGAGGGGCGTGGCTTGTACTGGGCCGAGCCGGCGGGCAGTGCCGGTTCGAAGGCGGCGCAGTATACCGCAAAGGCAGGCCGGGCGCGCGCCGGGGGCTACCGTCCGTCCCGTTTTTTCGCGCCATGGCGGGAAACTTGCCGCAACTCAATGCGCGCCTGCCACGAGCGGCCAGACTGGTTGTCGCGGCGCGCTCCGAGGGAGCGGCGGCCGCGCCGGTTCCGCAGCCTGTCGCGGTGCCCGTCAAAGGCGCCGCGACAGGCGCTCAGCCCCGTCCAAGGAGATGACCATGACCCTGCCACAGACCATGAAAGCCGCGGTCGTGCACGCCTACGGCGCGCCGCTGCGGATCGAGGAAGTCAAGGTTCCGCTGCCCGGCCCCGGGCAGGTACTGGTGAAGATCGAAGCCTCCGGCGTCTGCCACACCGACCTGCATGCCGCCGAGGGCGACTGGCCGGTGAAGCCGCCGTTGCCGTTCATTCCCGGTCACGAAGGCGTCGGCTACGTCGCCGCGGTGGGCAGCGGAGTGACCCGAGTGAAGGAAGGCGACCGGGTCGGCATCCCCTGGCTGTACACCGCCTGCGGCTGCTGCGAGCACTGCCTGACCGGCTGGGAGACCCTCTGCGAGAGCCAGCAGAACACCGGCTACTCGGTGAACGGCGGCTATGCCGAATACGTATTGGCCGACCCGAACTACGTCGGAATTCTGCCGAAAAACGTCGAATTCGCTGAAATCGCGCCGATCCTCTGCGCCGGCGTCACCGTCTACAAGGGGCTCAAGCAGACCAACGCGCGCCCCGGCCAGTGGGTGGCGATCTCCGGCATCGGCGGCCTCGGCCACGTCGCCGTGCAGTACGCCAGGGCCATGGGCCTGCACGTCGCCGCCATCGACATCGACGACGCCAAGCTGGAACTGGCGCGCAAGCTCGGTGCCAGCCTGACGGTCAACGCCCGGCAGGAAGACCCGGTGGAGGTGCTCCAGCGCGACATCGGCGGCGCCCACGGGGTGCTGGTCACCGCGGTATCCAATAGCGCCTTCGGCCAGGCCATCGGCATGGCGCGCCGCGGCGGTACCATCGCCCTGGTCGGCCTGCCGCCGGGTGACTTCCCGACGCCGATCTTCGACGTGGTGCTCAAGGGCCTGCACATCGCCGGCTCCATCGTCGGCACCCGCGCGGACCTTCAGGAAGCCCTCGACTTTGCCGGCGAAGGCCTGGTCAAGGCGACCATCCATCCGGGCAAGCTGGACGACATCAACCAGATCCTCGACCAGATGCGCGCCGGGCAGATCGAGGGGCGCATCGTCCTCGAGATGTGACCTGCGGGGCGGCGTCCCGGCGCCGCCCTTGCCTGTCTACTCGACGCTGCCCAGCCCGCCTTCCAGCTTGCGCCAGAGCAGGCGGATCGCCGCCTTGCGTACCAGCGCGCAGCGGTACAGGCGGATTTCCTGCGGCACGAACCATTGCGGCCCGCCACAGATCGCCAGCTCACCGCGCTCCAGTTCGTTGACCACGCTCAGCCGTGGCACCCAGGCCACGCCCATGCCTTGCAGCGCCATGCTCTTCAGGCTGTCGGCCATCGCCGTCTCGTAGACCGTGGTGTAGCGCAGGTTGCGCTGGCGCAGCAGCAGGTTGACCCCGCGGCCGAGGAAGGCGCTGGCGCTGTAGGCGAGCAGCGGCACGCTCTGGCCGTTCTCCAGGTCGAACAGCGGCTGGCCCTCGGCGTTCACCGCGCAAACCGGCAGCATCTCGGTGCGCCCCAGGTGCAGCGAGGGGAAGATCTCCGGGTCCATCTGCAACGCGGCGTCAGGGTCGTAGAACGCCAGCATCAGGTCGCAGCTACCCTCGCGCAGGGAATGCACCGCCTCGCCGACGTTGGTGGCGATCAGCCGGCTGGCGATGTTCAGCCCCTCGTTGCGCAGCCGCGCGATCCACTGCGGGAAGAAGCCCAGCGCCAGCGAGTGGGCGGCGGCGAACTGCAGCACCTCGCCCTGCCCGCCTTCCAGGTGGTGCAGGTGGCGCACCACCTGGCCGAGCTGCTCGACCACGCTGCGCGCGGTGACCAGGAACAGCTGCCCGGCCTCGGTCAGTTCCACCGGCGTGCGCTGGCGATTCACCAGGGTCAGGCCGAGGGCGTCCTCCAGGCTGCGAATGCGCCGGCTGAAGGCCGGCTGGGTGACGAAGCGTTTCTCCGCCGCCTGGGAAAAGCTGCGGGTGCCGGCCAGGGCGATGAAATCCTCCAGCCACTTCAGTTCGAGGTTCACGACGGGAAAGGCTCCGGTAATGCGATGACACGTCCGCCATCATACCAGCGTCACATCCAACATTATGCCGTTTGTGCATGAGGCAGCGTTTAACAGCATTGGCCACGAAATCGTCACATCCTTAGTCTAGTGGGCATCGCGGCACTGGCCGTGTCCCTCTGAGACAAATCCCGTCATGTCCCCCGTTGCATCTTCCCGTATCGAGAAAGACCTGCTCGGCACCCTCGAAGTGCCCGCTGACGCCTACTACGGCATCCAGACCCTGCGCGCCGTGAACAACTTCCGCCTCTCCGGGGTGCCGCTGTCGCACTACCCGAAGCTGGTCGTTGCCCTGGCCATGGTCAAGCAGGCCGCCGCCGACGCCAACCGTCAGCTCGGCCATCTCCCGGAAGACAAGCACGCCGCCATCAGCGAGGCCTGCGCCCGCCTGATCCGCGGCGATTTCCACGAGCAGTTCGTGGTGGACATGATCCAGGGCGGCGCCGGCACCTCCACCAACATGAACGCGAACGAAGTGATCGCGAACATCGCGCTGGAAGCCATGGGCCACACCAAGGGTGAGTACAAGTACCTGCACCCGAACAACGATGTGAACATGGCGCAGTCGACCAACGACGCCTACCCGACCGCCATCCGCCTGGGCCTGCTGCTCGGCCACGACACCCTGCTGGCCAGCCTCGACAGCCTGATCCAGGCCTTCGCCGCCAAGGGCGTCGAATTCGCCGGCGTACTGAAGATGGGCCGCACCCAGTTGCAGGACGCCGTGCCGATGACCCTCGGCCAGGAATTCCACGCTTTCGCCACCACCCTCGGCGAAGACCTCGACCGCCTGCGTCGCCTGGCGCCGGAGCTGCTCACCGAAGTGAACCTCGGTGGCACCGCCATCGGCACCGGCATCAACGCCGACCCCGGCTACCAGAAGCTCGCCGTCGAGCGCCTGGCCGCCATCAGCGGGCAGCCGCTGAAGCCGGCCGCCGACCTGATCGAAGCCACCTCCGACATGGGCGCCTTCGTGCTGTTCTCGGGCATGCTCAAGCGCACCGCGGTCAAGCTGTCGAAGATCTGCAACGACCTGCGCCTGCTCTCCAGCGGCCCGCGCACCGGCATCAACGAGATCAACCTGCCGCCGCGCCAGCCGGGCAGTTCGATCATGCCGGGCAAGGTCAACCCGGTGATCCCGGAAGCGGTCAACCAGGTCGCCTTCGAAGTGATCGGCAACGACCTCGCCCTGACCCTGGCGGCCGAAGGCGGCCAGTTGCAACTGAACGTGATGGAGCCGCTGATCGCCTACAAGATCTTCGACTCGATCCGCCTGCTGCAACGCGCCATGGACATGCTCCGCGAGCACTGCATCACCGGCATCACCGCCAACGTCGAGCGCTGCCACGAACTGGTCGAGCACAGCATCGGCCTGGTCACCGCGCTGAACCCGTACATCGGCTACGAGAACTCCACGCGGATCGCCAAGACCGCCCTGGAGAGCGGCCGCGGCGTACTGGAACTGGTACGCGAGGAAAAGCTGCTGGACGAAGCCACCCTGGCCGACATCCTGCTGCCGGAAAACATGATCGCGCCGCGCCTGATTCCACTGCGCGCCTGATCCGATACGAGATCGAGCGCGCCCAGGTCCGGCTATCGACGCAGCCGGGCCGCAGCGCAGCCGATCGAAGAAGGCTCACCGGTAGAGGGGGAGTACTACCCCCTCGACCTTTAGGGATGGATACCCTTCATCCCTTCTTTTATACCCGGCGCCCCGGCCCAGCCGCGGCGCCACGCTCACCGGTCGAGAGGGATACCAACTTTCCCTCTCTACACTCTGAGGGACACGGCGACCTGCGGTGTCCCTTCTTTTTTTCACCGCTCAAGACGGCCCGCAGATCTTCCCCGTTGCCGAGGTGTTGTGTGGCTGCGCTCACCTGTGGATAACGTCCGCGTCATACGTCCTACGAAGACATATCCCCTCTCAACACCCCGTCAACCCTTGCTCCCGCCGCTCCTCCGGGAAGAAATAGGGCCTCAATACCCGTACCCCGACGCTGTTGCCGGCAAACGCCGCCACCAACCACAACCAGCCATGCAGGCTGCCGGACGCGATCCCGCTGAAATACGCGCCGATGTTGCAGCCATAGGCCAGGCGCGCGCCGTAGCCGAGCAGCAGCCCGCCGATCACCGCCGCCGCCAGCGAACGGCGCGGGATGTCCAGGTTCGGCGCGAAGCGTCCGGCCAGGCCGGCGGCGAGCAGCGCGCCGAGGACGATGCCGATGTCCATCACGCTGGTGATGTCTTCCCACAGCGGCGCGGCCAGCGCCTTGGCGTTCGCCGGCGTCTGCCAGAAGGCCCAGGCGCCGACGTCCAGGCCCACGCCCTGGGCGATCTTCGCGCCCCACAGGGCGAAGGCCGATGTGATGCCCCAGGGGCGTCCGGCGAGGTACAGGGTGAGGAAGTTGAGCAGCGCCAGCGCCAACGCGCCCCAGACCAGCGGCCAGGGGCCGCGGAGGAAGCGCCGCCAACCCCGCCATTCGGCGCTCGGCGGGGTTTCCAGGGTGCCGTGGCGGGCCTTCTCCATGCGTACCGTGACCCCGGCGATGCCGATGAACACCGCCAGGCTCAACACCAGCGCCGGTGCCAGGCCCAGTTCGGCGACCAGCGAGATCGGCGGCAGCGACGGCAGGGCGAACCACCAGCCGACATGCTGGGTGGCGATCAGCGAGCCGAGGATGAAGAACAGCAGGGTCACCAGCATCCGCGCGTTGCCGCCGCCGACGGTGAACAGGGTGCCGGAGGCGCAGCCGCCGCCCAGTTGCATGCCGATGCCGAAAATGAAGGCGCCGACGATCACCGAAGTGCCAACCGGCGAGACGAAACCGCTCACCGGCTGGCCGAACAGGCTGCCCGCCGCCAGCGCCGGGAAGAACAGCAGCACCGCCACGGCCAGCATCACCATCTGCGCGCGCAGCCCGGCGCCGCGCCGTTCGCGGATGAATACCCGCCAGGCGGAGGTGAAGCCGAAGGCGGCGTGGTAGAGGGTCAGGCCCAGGGCGCCGCCGACGATGAAGAGGATGGCCTGGCGCGCGCTGACCGCGTTGAACAGGAACAGCCCGCCGAGCACCAGCAGGGCGAAGGCGATCAGGGGGGCGGCGAGCTTGCGCTCGGGCACGGCGGAAAGGGCGACACTCATGGCTACTCCTGGGCGCGAGGGTGATCCGGGGGCATTCTAGTCAGTCGCGACGACGGGTCCAACCAGGGCCTCCCGCCGCCAGGCCTTGCGCAACGCCCGCAGCGCCTCGTCGATACGCACCTCGGGTACTGCCGCGAAGCCCAGCACCAGGCCCGCGCGGTCGTCTGGCGCAACGCTGGAGTCGTCCATCCAGTAGTCGCTCAAGGCGCTGACTTCCACCCCGGCGGCTGCCGCCGCGGCGATCAGGGCCCGCTCGCGCGCCAGGCTGTCGACCCGCACGCACAGGTGCAGCCCCGCCTCCACCGCCGGCAACGGCTGGCAACCCGGCGCCTCTGGCCAGCCCCGCAGCAAGGCGTCGCGGCGGGCGCGGGCGGCGCGGCGCATGCGGCGGACGTGGCGCTGGAAATGCCCCTCGGCGATGAAGTCGGCCATGACCCGCTGGGTGCCCACCTCCGAATGGCGTACCTCGATGGCCCGCCGCTGGCGGAAGCGCTCGACCAGCGCCGGCGGGACCACCAGGTAGCCCAGGCGCAACGCCGGGAAGGCGATCTTGCAGAAGGTCCCGACGTAGAGCACCCGGCCCTGTCGGTCCAGCGCGGCCAGCGGCGCCAGCGGCGTACCGCTGTAGCGATACTCGCCGTCGTAGTCGTCCTCGACGATCCAACCGTCGGCGCGCTCGGCCCACTCCAGCAGCTCCAGGCGCCGCGCCAGCGACAGGGTGACGCCGGTGGGGTACTGGTGTGACGGCGTGACATAGGCCAGGCGGCAGCCGGCAATGCCCGCGAGCCGGTCGCTGCGCAGCCCCTCGGCGTCGAGGTCGATCCCGTGCGGTACCGCGCCGGTCGCGGCGAAGGCCAGGCGCGCCGCGCGGTAGCCAGGGTTTTCCACAGCCACCGGATCGCCGTTCTCGAGCAACACCTGGGCGCACAGGCGGATGGCCTGCTGCGCGCCATGGGTGACGATCACCTGTTCCGCCTCGCAGCGCAGGCCGCGCGCGCTGCGCAGGTAGGCGGCGATCAGCTCGCGCAGGCGCGCCTCGCCGGCCGGGTCGCCGTAGCCCAGGCAGTCCGCCGGTGGGTTGCGCCAGAAGCGCGCCTGTAGCCGCGCCCAGGTGTCGAAGGGGAACAGGTCGAAGGCCGGCACGCCGACGCGGAACGCTCGCGGCGCGCCTTCCGGTGGCGGCGCCAGGGCCGCCGGGCCGCGCGGCGCGGGAGCGCTCGGGGCTACGGCGGGGGCCCTGCCTGGGATTTCCTGCAACTCGGCAACGTAGGTGCCGTCGCCTGTGCGCCCGTCGATATAGCCCTCGGCGTGCAACTGTTCATAGGCCCGCACCACGGTGTTGCGCGAGACCTTCAGGGCCTGGGCCAGTTCGCGGCTGGCGGGCATCCGCGTGCGGCTGCCGAGGCGGCCGTCGAGGATCCGTTCGCGCAGCGCGGCGTAGAGCTGGCGGGCCAGGCCCTGGGCGGGGTCGAGGTGGATGCCGGCGGCGTCGAAGGGCAGTACGGTGGCCATGGCGGTCTCGGAGGGAAGAAAGCGCCAGTGTGGATTGGACCTGTGGAATTGACCAGCAATGGATCTTCTAGCGGACCATTTCCCGGCCTAGTCTGGAGGCACCTTTACCCGGACATGGAACCGAGCCATGAGCACGTCCCTGCAGATTCGTCCCGTCGGCGCCGGCGACCACGCCGCCTGGCTGCCGCTGTGGGAGGGCTACCAGCGCTTCTACAAGACCGAGATCGCCGCCGCTACCAGCGACGCCACCTGGCAGCGCTTCCTCGACGCCGACGAACCGATGAACGCCGCCCTCGCCTGGCTCGACGAGCGCGCCGTAGGCCTGGTGCACTGGATCTACCACCGCTCCTGCTGGACCGTCGGCGACTACTGCTACCTGCAGGACCTGTTCGTCGCCGAGGGCCTGCGCGGCGAAGGCATAGGGCGCCGGCTGATCGAGCATGTCTACGCCGAGGCCGGCGCCGCTGGCTGTTCGCGGGTGCACTGGCTGACCCACGAGAGCAACAGCGACGCGATGAAGCTGTACGAGCGCATCGCCGACAAGTCCGGTTTCCTTCAGTACCGCAGGATTCTCTGAGGCCCACCATGCGCGAACCCTTGAACTGGCGCCCCGTCGCCACTCCACCCCACGCCCCGCTCGACGGCCGCTTCGTCAAGCTCGAACCGCTCGATCCGCAACGCCACGGCGACGACCTGTGGGACGCCCTGCAAGGGCCTGGCGCCGACCCGTTGCTGTGGGAATACCTGGCCTACGGCCCGTTCGCCGAGCGCCCGGCGTTCGACGCCTGGCTGGCCGGCCAGGCGGCCAGCCGCGACCCGCTGTTCTTCGCCGTGCGCGAGCGGCGCACGCAGCGCGCCGTCGGCCTGCTCAGCTACCTGCGGATCACGCCGAAGGATGGCGTCATCGAAATCGGCCATATCGCCTTCGGCGCGCCGATGCAGCGCACACCGGGGTCTACCGAGGCGGTCTACCTGCTCGCCGAACTCGCCCTCGGCCGCCTCGGCTACCGCCGCCTGGAGTGGAAGTGCAATGCCGGCAACGCCCGTTCGATGCGCGCCGCCGAGCGCCTGGGCTTCACCTACGAAGGCACCTTCCGCCAGCACATGGTGGTCAAGCAGCGCAACCGCGACACCGCCTGGTTCTCCCTGCTCGACAGCGAATGGCCGGCGCGACAGGCGGCGTTCGAGCGCTGGCTCGATCCTTCCAACTTCGACGCCGAAGGCCGCCAGCGGCAGACGCTGGAGGCGCTGCGCGACTAGCCCCTGGCAGGGACTGCCGGTCGCTCAACGGTACTCCGGCAGCCAGTGCAGGCTGGCCAGGATGTGCGCGACCGCGTTGGCCACGCCGAACAGCAGCACCAGCACGATCGCCGGCGTGCCGCCCCAGGCGCGGAACAGCGGGCTGCCGAAGCGCTTGCGCGAGGCCCGCGCCATCAGCGCCGGAACGATCACCGCCCAGAACGCCGCGGCCAGCCCGGCGAAACCGATGGCGTAGATGAAGCCGTTGGGGAACAGCAGCCCGCCGATGGTCGGTGGGACGAAGGTCAGCAACGCGGTCTTGAAGCGCCCGAAGTGGCTGTCGTCGAACTTGCACAGGTCGGCCAGGTAGTCGAACAGGCCGAGGGTCACGCCGAGGAAGGAGCTGGCCACCGCCAGGTTGGAGAAGGTGGTGAGCAACGCGTTCAGCGAATCCGACGCGGTGATCCGGTGCAGGTATTCCACCAGGGTGCCGACGTTGCTGCCGCCGGCGATGATGCCCTTGAACTGCTCGCGCGGGATGGTGCCCAGGGTGCTGGCCTGCCACAGCAGGTAGATGGCCAGGGCGATCAGGGTGCCGATCCACAGCGAACGGCTGATCCGCTGCGGGTCCTTGCCGTAGTACTTCATCAGGCTCGGCACGTTGCCGTGGTAACCGAAGGAAGTCAGGCAGAACGGCAGGGTCGCCAGCAGGTAGGGCCAGTAGACCGCGTCCGGCTCGCCGCTGTTGAACAGGATCGCCGGCTGGATGCGCCCGAGCAGGCCGCTGATGGAGAGGCCGAAGGTAATGATCATGCCGCCGAGCATCAGCGTGGTGATGCGGTCCACCGCGCGGGTGCTCCACCACACCACCAGCGCCACCGCCAGGGCGAACAGCAGCCCGGCGAGCTTTTCCGGCAGGGTCACGCCGAGGCCGCTGGACAGGGTGTAGCCGATGATCGAGCCGCCGCCGGAGATATAGGCATAGGTGAGGATATAGAGGACGAAGGCGATGCTCAGCCCGTTGACCACATTCCAGCCCTGGCCGAGCAGGTCGCGGGTGATGGTCGAGAAGCTCGAGCCCACCGGGTAGTTGAGGTTGGCCTCGAGGATCATCATCCCCGACAGCAGCATGCAGAACCAGGTGAGCAGGAACACCGCCACCGACCAGCCGAACCAGATGCCGGACATGGCGATGGGCAGGGAGAACATTCCGGCGCCGACGGCGGTGCCGGCGATGATCATCGAACCGCCGAGCAGCGAGGGCCGGCGGCTGGGCGTTTGAGCTGGAGAGGACGACACCTGGACTTCCCGATAGTCAGCGCCTGCGGCGCGACGCGCCGTTGGGCAGAGGCGGCATTCTAGGCGGCGCGCGCGCCGGGCGCACCCTGGCAGGGCGAACAGCCGGCCGACGCGGCAACCGATGCCGATAAAAAAAGGGGAGCATCATGCTCCCCCAGGGACTTTAACCGTCTGTCGCGGTCAGCCCGCAATCTCGATCAGGATCTCGCCCGGGTTGACCCGGTCGCCCTTGGCCACGTGGATCGCCTTGACCGTACCGGCGATGCCGGCCTGGACCTCGGTTTCCATCTTCATCGCCTCGGTGATCAACACCGCCTGGCCGGCCTTGACGCTATCGCCTTCCTTCACCAGCACGTCGACGATGTTGCCCGGCATGGTGGTGCTGACGTGGCCCGGCTCGCTGGCATGCTTGCGGCCGCTGGCGGAGCCGGCGACATATTCGTTGAGCGGCTCGAACACCACTTCTTCCGGCATGCCGTCGATGGACAGGTAGAAGTGCCGCTTGTTGTCGCTCTTCACGCCGACCCCGGTGATGTCGACGCGGTAGGTCTCGCCGTGCACGTCGATGACGAACTCGGTCGGGGTGCCTTCCGCGCCAGCGGCGGCGACGCCCTTGCCGGTGGGAATCGGCAGCAGTTCCTCGGGCTTCAGGGTGCCGGCCTCACGCTCTTCGAGGAACTTGCGCCCGATGTCCGGGAACATCGCGTAGGTGAGTACGTCTTCCTCGGACTTGGCCAGGTTGCCGATCTCGCTGCGCAGCTTGTTCAGCTCCGGCTTGATCAGGTCGGCCGGGCGCACGTCGATGACTTCCTCGCTGCCGATGGCCTGGCGCCGCAGTTGCTCGTTGACCTCGCCGGGGGCCTTGCCATAACGGCCCTGCAGGTACAGCTTCACTTCGTTGGTGATGGTCTTGTAGCGCTCGCCGGCGAGCACGTTGAAGAACGCCTGGGTGCCGACGATCTGCGAAGTCGGCGTCACCAGCGGCGGGAAACCGAGGTCGGCGCGGACCCGCGGGATTTCCTCGAGCACCTCGCCCATACGGTTCAGCGCGCCCTGCTCCTTGAGCTGGTTGGCCAGGTTGGAAATCATCCCGCCCGGCACCTGGTTGACCTGCACGCGGGTATCCACGCCGGTGAATTCGCTCTCGAACTGGTGGTACTTCTTGCGCACCGCGTGGAAGTACATGCCGATCTCCTGGATCAGCTCCAGGTCCAGGCCGGTGTCGTAGGGGGTACCGCGCAGCGCCGCGACCATCGACTCGGTGCCCGGGTGGCTGGTGCCCCAGGCCATGCTGGAGATCGCCGTGTCGATACGGTCGGCGCCGTTTTCCACGGCCTTGAGCTGGCACATGCTGGCGACACCGGCGGTGTCATGGGAATGCACCACCACGTCCAGCGGCAGGGCGTCCTTCAGGGCCTTGACCAGGTCGCCGGTGGCATAGGGGGTGAGCAGGCCGGCCATGTCCTTGATGGCGATGGAGTCGACGCCCATGTCGGCCATCGCCTTGCCCTGGGCGACGAAGGCCTCGATGGTGTGCACCGGGCTGGTGGTGTAGCAGATGGTGCCCTGGGCGTGCTTGCCGGCGGCCTTCACCGCCTCGATGGAGACGCGCAGGTTACGCACGTCGTTCATCGCGTCGAAGATGCGGAACACGTCGATGCCGTTGACCGCCGCCTTGGCCACGAAGGCGCGCACCACATCGTCGCTGTAGTGGCGGTAGCCGAGCAGGTTCTGCCCGCGCAGGAGCATCTGCAGGCGGGTGTTGGGCAGCGCCGCCTTGAGCTTGCGCAGGCGTTCCCACGGGTCTTCCTTGAGGAAGCGCACGCAGGCGTCGAAGGTGGCGCCGCCCCAGACTTCCAGCGACCAGTAGCCGACGCGGTCGAGCTTGTCGCAAATCGGCAGCATGTCCTCGGTGCGCATGCGGGTCGCCAGCAGAGACTGGTGGGCATCGCGCAGGATGGTATCGGTGACGCCGGTCTTCTTCGCTTGGATGGTGTTGCTCATGTTCTGCTCCTTCCCTTACAGGCCGGCGTGGGCCGCGATGGCGGTGGCGATGGCGATGGCCAGGTGCGACGGGTTGCGCTTGATCGAGTACTGGGTCAGTTCCGGGTGGCTTTCGACGAAGCTGGTGTTGAACTGGCCGCTGCGGAATTCCGGGTTGCGGAGGATTTCCTGGTAGTACGGCGCGGTGGTCTTGACCCCCTGCACGCGCATGTCATCGAGGGCGCGCAGGCCGCGATCGAGGGCCTCTTCCCAGGTCAGCGCCCAGACGATCAGCTTCAGGCACATCGAGTCGTAGTACGGCGGGATGGTGTAGCCGGTGTAGATCGCCGTGTCGGTACGCACGCCGGGGCCGCCGGGGGCGTAGTAGCGGGTGATCTTGCCGAACGAGGGCAGGAAGTTGTTCTTCGGGTCCTCGGCGTTGATGCGGAACTGCAGGGCGTAGCCGCGATGGACGATGTCGTCCTGCTTGACCGACAGCTCCAGCCCGGAAGCGATGCGGATCTGCTCGCGGACCACGTCGATGCCGGTGATCTCCTCGGTGATGGTGTGCTCCACCTGGACCCGGGTGTTCATCTCCATGAAGTACACCTCGCCGTCGGCGAGCAGGAACTCCACGGTGCCGGCGTTCTCGTAGCCCACCGCCTTGGCCGCGCGCACCGCCAGGTCGCCGATATAGGCGCGCTGCTCGGGAGTGAGCTGCGGGCTCGGGGCGATCTCGATGAGCTTCTGGTTGCGGCGCTGGATCGAGCAGTCGCGCTCGAACAGGTGCACGGTGTTGCCGAAGGAATCGGCGAGGATCTGCGCCTCGATGTGCTTGGGATTGACGATGCACTTCTCGAGGAATACCTCGGCGCTGCCGAAGGCCTTGGTCGCCTCGGAGATCACCCGCGGGAACGCCTGTTCCAGCTCCTCGCGGCTGTTGCAGCGACGGATGCCGCGACCGCCGCCGCCGGAGGTGGCCTTGAGCATCACCGGGTAGCCGATCCGCTCGGCTTCGCGCAGGGCCTCGGCGAGATCGGCGACGTTGCCTTCGGTGCCGGGGGTACAGGGCACGCCGGCGGCGATCATGCTGCGGCGGGCTTCGGTCTTGTCGCCCATGCGGCGGATCACTTGCGCCGACGGGCCGATGAACTTGATACCGCGCTCGGCGCAGATTTCCGCCAGCTCGGCATTTTCCGAGAGGAAGCCATAGCCGGGGTGCAGGGCGTCGCAGCCACTTTCCACCGCCAGGTTCACCAGGGCGCGCGGGTTGAGGTAGCCGGCCAGCGGGTCCGCGCCGATGCTGTGGGCTTCGTCGGCGCGCTTGACGTGCAGCGCGTGGCGATCGGCCTCGGAGTAGACGGCCACCGAGCGGATGCCCATCTCGGCGCAGGCGCGCACGATGCGGACGGCGATCTCGCCGCGGTTGGCGATCAGGATCTTCTTGATCACGGAGGTCTCCCTCTTCGGGGTTGGGAACCTGGTACGGTCGATCCGGATATTCCGGTCGCTGCATGACCGGCAGGCAGCTCCCGGTCGCGCTTTTACCCTACCCCCGTGAGGGTGATTAACAAAAATCAATAATTATTGGGATAGCCATTAGAAAAGCTTTATAGTCGCCCGACCGATCTCGGTCAGAGTGTGACTGGAATGCGTAAGTCGTTGATGCGTATGACATTACGGCAGCTTCAGGTTTTTCGTGCCGTATGCGAGAGCCGCTCCTACAGCCGGGCGGCGGAGGAAATGGCCCTGACCCAGCCGGCGGTCAGCCTGCAGATCCGCCAACTGGAAGAGCTGGTCGGCCAGCCGCTGTTCGAGTACGTCGGCAAGAAGCTCTACCTGACCGATGCCGCCGAAGCCCTGCTGAAGACCAGCACCGACCTGTTCCAGCGCCTGGAAAGCCTGGACATGCAGCTCTCGGACCTGAAGGGCTCGCTGCAGGGCCAGTTGCGCCTGGCGGTGGAGTCCAGCGCCAAGTACATCACCCCGCACCTGTTCAAGGCGTTCCAGAACCTGCATCCGGAAGTCAGCCTGAGCCTGACGGTGGTCAACCGCACCCAGGTGATCAAGCGCCTGGCCGACAACCGCGACGACCTGGTGATCATGTCCCTGGTACCGCAGGACATGGCCCTGGAGTTCCTGCCCTTCCTGAACAACCCGATCATCGCCGTGGCGCCGCCGGACCATCCGCTGTGCAACGCCGCGAAGCTGGCCCTGAAGGACCTGGAGCCCTTCCCGCTACTGGTCCGCGAACCGGGCTCCGGCACCCGCAAGGCTTGCGAGGAGTTCTTCCAGCAACGCCGCGCGCACTTCTCGCAGATCCAGGAGATCGCCTCGCTGGAGTCCCTGCGCGAAGGGGTGATCGCCGGCCTCGGCCTGGCCCTGCTGCCGCGCCATGCGGCGCACCAGGAACTGGCCAACGGCCTGCTGCGCGAACTACCGGTGGAGGAATTGCCGCTCTATCGCAGCTGGTGCCTGGTGCACGCCAAGGGCAAACGCCTGAGCCCGGTGGCCCAGGCGTTCGTCGCCTTCGTCCGCGAGGAGCGGGCGCTGATCAGCCAGCTCGCTGGGCGCTTCGCCGGCCCTGGCGGTTCGAGCTGAGGTAGGCGGCGGCTACCAGCTCGGGGTAGTCGGCCAGTTCCTGGCGCAGGCGCAGTTCTTCGCAGTGGTCCTCGATCGCCCGACGGAATTGCATGCGCCGCTGGTCTTCGAGCTTGCGGCGGGTTTTCGAATCCACGTGCTGGGCATTGGCATCGCTATGACGGGGCATCTCGCGTCTCCCATGGCCGACTGGCTGGAGTCGCGAGCATCGCGCAGCAATGTGACGGTTTGGCGGCAGGCCGGTGAAGACTGCGTTATGCCTTCCCGGCGGCGCCTCAGGACGGCTCGCCGCGCTCTTCCTGGTTCTTCATCACCTTCGGCGACAGGCGCAGGCTGCGCAGGCTGCGCTTGACGCTCTTGAGGTGGTTGACCAGGTCCGGGCCGCGGGCCATGGCCACGCCCATCGCCAGCACGTCGATCACCACCAGGTGGGCGATGCGCGAGGTCAGCGGGGTGTAGATGTCGGTGTCCTCGTGCACGTCGATCGCCAGGTTGACCGTGGCCAGGTCGGCCAGCGGGGTCTGGCTCGGGCACAGGGTGATCAGCGTGGCGCCGGCCTCGCGCACCAGGTTGGCGGTGATCAGCAGGTCCTTCGAGCGACCCGACTGGGAAATGCAGATGGCCACGTCGCTGGGCTTGAGGGTCACCGCCGACATCGCCTGCATGTGCGGGTCGGAGTAGGCCGCCGCCGACAGCAGCAGGCGGAAGAACTTGTGCTGGGCATCCGAGGCTACCGCGCCGGAAGCGCCGAAGCCGTAGAACTCCACGCGCTGGGCGTGGGCGATGGCGGCGATGGCGCGCTCCAGGGCGTGGGTGTCCAGGTGCTCGCGGACTTCCATCAGGCTGTGCAGCGTGGTGTCGAAGATCTTCAGGCTGAAGTCGGCCACCGAGTCGCTCTCATGGATCGAGAACTGGCCGAAGCTGGCGCCGGCCGCCAGGCTCTGCGCCAGCTTCAGCTTGAGGTCCTGGAAGCCGCTGCAGCCGATGGCGCGGCAGAAACGCACGATGGTCGGCTCGCTGACCCCGACCCCATGGGCCAGTTCGGCCATGGAGCTGTGCATGACCGACGCCGGATCGTTGAGAACGTGATCGGCGACCTTGAGTTCCGACTTGCGGAGCTGTTGGCGGGACTGGGCTATGTGCTGCAGCAGGTTCACAGGCTGGGCTCGATTCTCTGTAGTAACCTTGTAGTTATACTACAAACAGTCAGCCACGCCCAGCCAACGCCGTCGGGAGCTTGCCTTGAGTACACCAGCCACTCCAACGTCCTGCGACATCCTGGTCTTCGGCGGTACCGGCGACCTGGCCCTGCACAAGCTGCTGCCGGCGCTCTATCGCCTGCACCGGGAGGACCGCCTGCCGGCCGATACGCGGATCTTCGCCCTCGCCCGCAGCGCGCTGGACAACGCCGCCTTCCTCGCCCTCGCCGAGCGCAACGTCCGCGCGGTGGTGGCGCGCAGCGAGTTCGCCGCCGAACAATGGAAAGGCTTCGCCGCGCGCCTCGACTACCTGGCCATGGACGCCTCGCAGAGCGCCGACTTCGGCCGTCTCGCGCGGCACCTGAAGAGCAGCGAGGGCCGGGTGCTGGTGCACTACCTGGCGACCTCGCCGAGCCTGTTCGCGCCGATCGCGCAGAACCTCTCCATCGCCGGCCTCGCCGGGCCGCAAGCGCGCATCGTGCTGGAAAAACCGCTGGGCCATTCGCTGGACTCGGCGAGGGCGATCAACCAGTCCATCGGCCGGGTGTTCGACGAGTCGCGGGTGTTCCGCATCGACCACTACCTGGGCAAGGAAACCGTGCAGAACCTGATGGCCCTGCGCTTCGCCAATGCGTTGTTCGAGCCGGTCTGGCGCGCGGCGCACATCGACCATGTGCAGATCAGCGTCAACGAGACCCTTGGCGTGGAGAACCGTGGCGGCTACTACGACCACGCCGGGGCGATGCGCGACATGGTGCAGAACCATCTGCTCCAGTTGCTCTGCCTGGTGGCGATGGAGGCGCCGGTGCGTTTCGACGCCGAGGCTGTGCGCAACGAGAAGCTCAAGGTGCTGCAGGCGCTGAAGCCGATCTCCGGGCTCGACGTGCAGGACAAGACGGTACGCGGCCAGTACGCCGCCGGCAGGATCGGCGGCCAGGAGGTGCCGGCGTACTACTTCGAGAAGAACGTCGACAACGACAGCGATACCGAGACCTTCGTCGCGCTCCAGGCCGAGGTCGAGAACTGGCGCTGGGCCGGGGTGCCGTTCTACCTGCGCACCGGCAAGCGCATGGCGCGCAAGTGCTCGGAAATCGTCATCCAGTTCAAGCCGGTGCCGCACAGCCTGATCGACGGCGGCGGCGGGCCGGCCAACCGCCTGTGGATAAGGTTGCAGCCGGAGGAGCGGATCAGCGTGCAACTGATGGCCAAGACCCCGGGCAAGGGCATGCAACTGGAACCGGTGGAGCTGGACCTCAACCTGGCCGAGGCCCTCAGCCGCAACAAGCGGCGCTGGGACGCCTACGAGCGCCTGCTGCTGGACGTGATCGAGGGCGACTCGACGCTGTTCATGCGCCGCGACGAGGTAGAGGCCGCCTGGGGCTGGGTCGACCCGATCCTCGCCGGCTGGCGCGAGCACTACCAGAGCCCGCGGCCCTACCCGGCCGGCAGCAACGGCCCGGAACAGGCGCAACTGCTGCTGGAACTGCAGGGTCGACGCTGGCTGGAATGACGCGGACATTGATCCGGCTCAGGATCGCCCGGCGCGCGCTCGGCTAGAGTCGCGCGCCCACGTCGTTGCGAGCCCGAACCATGACCGCCACCACCCTCCGCCCCGAACTGCTGTGCCCCGCCGGCACCCTGAAAAGCATGCGCTATGCCTTCGCCTACGGCGCCGATGCCGTCTACGCCGGGCAGCCGCGCTACAGCCTGCGGGTGCGCAACAACGATTTCGACCACGCCCAACTGGCCGAAGGCATCGCCGAGGCCCACGCACTTGGCAAGCGCTTCTACGTGGTGGTCAACATCGCCCCGCACAACGCCAAGCTGAAAACCTTCCTGCGCGACCTGGAGCCGGTGGTCGCCATGGGTCCGGATGCGCTGATCATGTCCGATCCCGGCCTGATCATGCTGGTTCGCCAGCATTTCCCGCAGATGCCCATCCACCTGTCGGTGCAGGCCAACGCGGTGAACTGGGCCGCGGTGCAATTCTGGCGGCAGCAGGGCCTGACCCGGGTGATCCTTTCCCGCGAGCTGTCGCTGGAGGAGATCGAGGAAATCCGCCAGCAGGTGCCGGACATGGAGCTGGAAGTGTTCGTCCACGGCGCCTTGTGCATGGCCTATTCCGGGCGCTGCCTGCTGTCCGGCTACATCAACCGCCGCGACCCCAACCAGGGCACCTGCACCAATGCCTGCCGCTGGGAATACAAGGCGGTGGAGGGCCGCGAGGACGAGCTGGGCAACGTGGTGGCGCGGGAGCCGACCCTGGGACGCGGCGCGCCGACCGAGCAGGTGTTCCTCCTCGAGGAAGGCAACCGTCCCGGCGAACCGATGGCCGCCTTCGAGGACGAACACGGCACCTACATCATGAATTCCAAGGACCTCCGCGCCGTGCAGCACGTCGAGCGGCTGGCGCGGATCGGCGTGCACTCGCTGAAGATCGAGGGCCGCACCAAATCCCACTACTACGTGGCGCGCACCGCCCAGGTCTACCGCCAGGCGATCGACGACGCGGCGGCCGGCAAGCCGTTCGACCGCGGCCTGATGGACACCCTGGAGTCCCTCGCCCACCGCGGCTACACCGAGGGCTTCCTGCGCCGCCACGTGCACGACGAGTACCAGAACTACCAGCACGGCCATTCGTTGTCCGAGCGCCAGCAGTTCGTCGGCGAACTCACCGGCGAACGCCGCGACGGACTGGCCGAGGTGGAGGTGAAGAACCGCTTCCAGCGCGGCGACAGCGTCGAACTGATGACTCCGCGAGGCAACCTGAGCCTGCGCGTGGAGGACCTGCGCAACGCCGCCGGCGAGGCCATCGAGGTGGCGCCGGGCAATGGCCACGTGGTCTACCTGGCGCTGCCGGAAGGCCTGGACCTGTGCTACGCGCTACTGATGCGCGATCTCCAGCCCGGCCAGGATACCCGCCAGCCGCAGGCCGAACGCAGCGGCGGGTGTGCCGGCAAGGGCGCTTGCGGCTGCGCTCACTGAGGGTTGAGCAGGAACACCACGTAGCCCCTGAACCAGGGGCTCTTTTCCAGGTAGTCGGGGGCTTGCCAGTCGCCGCCCTGGACCAGGCCGATCCGGTACGGCAGTTGCAGGCGGCTGACCCGCGGGAGGTAGGCGGCGTGGTTGGGAATGCTGTGGCGCCCCTGGTAGGTCTGCACCACCACTTCGTCGACCACGCCCTTGAGCCGGTTGATCGCCGCCGGCTCGGCGTTGCTGCCCCAGTCGAGCAACCCGGTGATGCTCAAGCGGTATTCGCGGGGCAGGCGCCGGCGCAGGTCGCGGAGGAAATCGACGTACTCGTCGAGGTAGCGGGTACGCGCATCGAAGTCGATCTGGATGCCGACCACCGGGTTGCCGGCACGCTTCCAGCGCTGCACCTGGTTCAGCACGGCCTGGTAGATCTGCGGCGTCCAGCGCAGGGTATGGGCGCGGTACACCACCCAGACCTCGCCCCGCGCCAGGCGTGGCACCGAGATGCCCTGGGCGATCAGCCGCACGCCCTCGCCGGGGCGCCGGCGCGACTGGCTGATCTGTCCCTGCAGGATGTACAGCGTCTCGGCCCGCGCCAGCACCGGCTGCGGCGCGACGCCGCTCCACAGCCAGAAGGCGCCGTAGTCCTCGGCGCGCACCGCGGCCTCGACGGACGGCAACAGCGGCAGGCCCAGCAACAGGCCCGCCAGCCAGGCTCGCCAGCGCCTCACCAGTAGTACTTCAGTTCCTTGGCCCAGGAGCTGTCGGCGTAGGTCGACTTGAGCGTACGGAACCATTGCTTGCGCTCGGCCTGCGGGATGTCCTGCTGGCCGCAGGTGTTGTAGCCGGCCGGGGCGAAGCAGTTGATCGCGCGGAACAGCGCGTAGGCCTTGTCTTCGCGCGGAGCCTTGGGGTTGTCCATGACCAGGCGATAGCCATCCAGCCGGGAGTACACCTCGCCCTTGAAGCCGCTCGGGGTGCCGCCCAGCTCGTTGGCCTCGGGCTGGCTGTCCAGCGGCATGCCGTCGAGACCGTTGCGCAGGATGAATTCACCCAGGCAGTTCAGGCCCTTCGGGTCCTTGTCATCGGCGGCCAGCGCCGCGGCCGACTCGGCGATGGCCGGGCAAACGTAGCCGGACTCGGCCTTGTCGCCCTTCCAGCGGAACAGCTCCAGGCTGTTACCGGCGCCGTAGACATAGCCGAGGCTGGTGCCCAGCTTGGTCTGCGAGGGGGTTTCGCCGAGCAGCGCGAAGTCCTTGCCGAAGTCGGCGAAGCGGCTGCGGCGCAGGTCCTTGTAAAGGAGAGTGAACAGCGCGGTATCGCGCTCTTCCGCCGTCGCGCCCTGCTTGGCCTGGCGGCGCAACAGCGCGGCGTCGGCGACGTTGCGCAGGAGGATGCTGCGCAGCAGCGGCTCCTGGACCGGCGAACCTTCGGCGAAGACCTTTTCCAACTGGCCGCTGCGCTCGTAGTTGAGCGCCAGGGCCAGCTGCAACTGGCCCTTCTGGTACGGCTGCGCGGCCTGCGGCAACAGTTCCAGCCAGAGCGCCTCGGCGGCTTTCCAGTCCTTCTGCTGCTCCAGCGCCAGCCCGCGCAGGGTCTGCTGGCTGAAGCCGACGTAGTCGAGGCTGCCGACCTTTTGCGGCAGCGCTTCGAGGGTCTTCGCCGGATCCTGGTCGACATAGAAGCGATAGGCCGCCTGCAGGTAGGCGAACAGTTCGGGATGCGCGGCGAAGCTGGCCTGTTGGGCCTGCAGCGTTTCCCAGGTGAAGCTGCGCGGGGTCGACGGATCGTGGGCGCGCATCTGCACCAGGTCGGCCACCGCCAGCAGCAGCGGAGTCTGGATGTCGCCGAGCTGGATACCGGTCAGGAGCTTGTTGTCGACCTCCTGGACCAGGTCTTCCAGGGCCATGTTGCGCTGCCCTTGCTCGGCTTCGGCGAATTGCGCGGCATAGTCCTGGGCCAGCAGCTTCTGGTCGCCGGCCAGCCAATGCACGCGCCGTTGCAAGCCCTTGGCCGAGGCGGCGTAGAGCCCCTTCGGATACGCCTGCAGGTAGGCCTCGAGGGCGCTGCGGGTCTGTTCCAGGCGAGCCTTGTCGACATTCTGCAGCTCGGGGAAGCCCATGTCGTCGAAGGCGTTCTGCTGGGCGGCGTTGAGCAGGGTGCGCGCCTGCAGGTACAGGGCGGTTTCCTTCAGCCAGGGCTGCGACACGTCCTGCAACGCCTTGAAGCCCTGTTCGGCTTCGTCGAAGCGGCCGCTGTAGAAGTTGGCCGCAGCCTCCAGGTACGTGGCGAAGGCCCTGCCTGCGGCCGACTCGACGCCTTGCGCGAGCACACCGCCCAGTTCCTCTTGTTCCCAGCCGCAGGCACCGAGCAGCTCCAGGCGGCTGTTGGCCAGGGCCTTGGTCTCCGCCTCGCCCAGCCCGGCGTCACGCACCTGGCGAAGAAACGCCAGCGCGCTGTCCTGGTCGTTGCTGCGGCAGCGGCTGCCCTCGCCCTCGAAGAATTCGGCGCCGGCGATCTTTTCCGGTAGCGCTTCGGCGCCCATCTGCCGGGCCAGTTCGGCGAGCGGCGAGGGCGCTGGCGCAGGCGGCGGTGTCTCGGCTTCGCTCGCCGCCGGAGGCGCGGGCGGCTGGCTGCCGTCGCCGGGCAGCAGGCGGAACAGGCCGAACGGCACCAGGCCGTAGCCTTCGAGCTTCTCTTCCTCCGACGGCGGCGCCTCCACCAACCGCCAGTGGCCGGCGTCGGCCAGCAGCAGGCGCAGGTTGGCGCGGGTGTCGTTGCCCGGGGCGAGGAACGGCAAGGTATCGCAGACACCGCCGCCGACCAGCGACCAATCGGGATAGCAGGAGTCGTCGCTGCTGGCCTGGGCCAGCGGGGAGAGACCGGCGCCCACCAGCAGGAGGGCGGGAAGAAGCGGCTTCGAGCGCATGAATCGTCCTTAATTCGTGGGAGTCGAAAGTGCTACAGCATACTCCGCCGGATCGCGTTCAACGAGCCTGGCGCAAACCTTCCTCCAGGGCATGGGCCGGCAACGGCCGGCCGATCAGGTAGCCCTGCAGCTCGTCGCAACGCTGGGCCACCAGGAAGTCCCGCTGCTCGATGGTTTCCACGCCTTCGGCGACTACCTTCAGGTCGAGGCTGTGGGCCATGGCGATGATCGCCCGGATGATCGCCGCATCCTCGCTGTTCTGGGTCAGGTCGCGGACGAACGACTGGTCGATCTTCAGGTAGTCCAGCGGCAGGCGCTTCAGGTAGCTGAGCGAGGAATAGCCGGTGCCGAAGTCGTCGACCGACAGCTTCACCCCCATCTCGCGCAACTGGCGGAAGGTCGCCAGGACACTGTCGAGGGCGTCCAGCCACTGGCTTTCGGTCAACTCCAACTCCAGTTGCGCCGCCGGCAGGCCGCTGTCGGCCAGCGCCGAGCGCACTACGTCGAGCAGGTCGCCCTGGCGCAACTGGTGGACCGAGAGGTTCACCGAGACCCGCAGGTTCAGGCCCCGCTGGCTCCACTCGGCGGCCTGCAGGCAGGCCCGGCGCAGGACGAATTCGCCGATCTCGCCGATCAACCCGCACTCCTCGGCGAGGCCGATGAAGGTCGACGGCGGGATCATGCCCTCCTCCGGATGGTGCCAGCGCACCAGCGCCTCGACCGAGTCCGGGCGGGCGCTGGCCAGGCACAGCTTGGGCTGGTAATGCACGTCCAGCTGGCCCTCCTCGACCGCCTTGCGCAACCGGGTTTCCAGGCGCAGGCGTTCGAGGGTGCTGTCCTGCAGGTTGTCGCGGAAGAACTGGAAGGTGTTGCCGCCGAGTTGCTTGGCATGTTGCATCGCCAGGTTCGCCTGGCTCATCAGCACGGAGATTTCCCGCGCCTGCTCGGAAAACAGGCTGATCCCCAGCGAGGCGCCGAGGATCAGCTCGTGGCCGAGCACGCTCACCGGCTGGCGCAACTGGACCAGCAGGCGTTCGGCCAGGCGCGACAGGGCCGCGGCGCCGGTGCCGCCATCGAGGAGGATGGCGAACTCGTCGCCGGCCAGACGCGCCAGGGTGTTGGCTTCCGGCGCGGTGCGCCGCAGGCGCTGGGCCATCTCCCTGAGCAACTGGTCGGCGACCTCGTGGCCGAGGCTGTCGTTGAGCAGCTTGAAGCGGTCCAGGTCGATCAGCAGCAGGGCCAGCCCGCCCTCCTCCTGGCGCGCCCGCTGGGCCGCCTCGTGCAGCCGCTCGCGGAACAACCGGCGGTTGGCCAGGCCGGTCAGTTCGTCGTAGTGCAGCAGGTGACGCAGGCGCTCCTCGACGTCGCGGCGGGCGCTGAGATCGGTGAAGAAACCGACGATGTGGGTCGCCTCGCCATTGCCGTCGCGCAGCAGGTTGAGCTGCAGCCATTGGGGATAGGGATCGCCATTCTTCCGCGTATCCACCAGTTCGCCCTGCCACTGCCCGTGCTGGCGCAGCTCGGCGCGGATCTGCCGGTAGTGGCGCTGGGCCTCGGGGGTATTCACCAGCAGGCTGGCGTTGCGCCCGACCACGTCCTCGCGGCGATAGCCGGTGATGCGACTGAAGGCCTGGTTGACCGCCAGCAGGTTGTAGGCCGGATCGAGGATCACGATGCTCTCGCTGGCCGCCTCGAACACTGTCGCGGCCAGTTGCTGCTGCTCTTCCAGGCGCTTGCGCGCGCTGATGTCGCTGCGCGTGCCGAGCATCCGCGTCACCCGTCCCCGCGGGTCGCGAGCCATGGCCCGGCCACGATCCTCCAGCCAGCGCCAGCCGCCCTCCCGGTCGCGCACGCGGTACTCCACCCGGTACAGCTCGCTGCGCCCCTTGAGATGTTCGGCGAGGGCGCGACGGATACGCGGCAGGTCGCCGGGGTGGATGCTTTCGATCAGCCTGCGATAGTCCTCGGGACCGTCCCCGGCGCTGAAGACCGCCTCGAGATAGGAATGCTGGACCCGGCCGCTCTCCAGGTTCCAGTCCCACAACCCCAGTTCGCTGGCCTCCAGGGCCATGGCCAGGCGCGCCTCGCTCTGGCTGAGCGCCTGGCTGGTCGCGCCAAGCTCCTCGGTGCGCGCCTCCACCCGGCGCTGCAAGGCATCGCGGGCGGCGCGCAGCTCGCGTTCGACCAGGCGTCGCTGGCCGACCTCCTGGGCGAGCTTGCGATTGAGCGCTTCGGCCTCGGCGTTGACGCGCTCCAGGTGCAGGTTCAGCGCCTGGGTCTGGAAGCGTCGCAGCAGCGCGCCCTGCACCAGCCGGTGGATCTGCCCGGCGACCACCAGCAGCGCCACCAGCAGGATCAGGCCGAGCACGCCCCAGCCCTGCAACAGGCTATGCGGCTGCAACAGCAGGAAAACGATGGATGGCAGCAGGCCCGGCAAGGCGAAGGTGAGGAAGGCCGGCAGGCTCACCGCATAGGCGACGCTGGCGGAGAGGATCGCCGCCGCCACCAGGCCGAACACCAGCACCTGCTGGAGGAAGGCATCGGCCGGGACCAGCATGATCACCGCGAACGCCAGGGTCAGGCCCGAGGCGCCGGCGCCGCACAGGAAGGTCCGCCGCCAGTGGCGGCTGGCCTGGCGACGGCTGTCGGCCTGCTGGAAGGCGGCGACCTGCAGCAGGCGCAGGACGGCGAGCAACACCAGCCAGACCAGCCAGCCACCGAGCAGCCAGCTGCTGACCTTGCCCCACACCAGGCAGGCGCTGGTCACGCCGCCGAGCAGCATGAGCAGGGTCGGCGTGCGCGAGCCGAGATAAAGGAGCCGGGTACGCTCGATGGCAATTTCGCGGGCGTAGAGCCGCAGTACATCGGTGCTGCCGCCCGGCAGCGCCAAGGGCTCGACATGGACGGTCATAGGCGCTTGTTCTTGTAGTGGTTTGCCTTGAAGTGGCCGGAGCATAACCGAGCAGGGGCAGGCTGCCCAAGGCCGGGATAGAGCATTTTTCCGCAGCCAGGCCCGACGCTGCGCCGGCCTGCGCCGAATGGCGGCCCGGTTTGCCCGGCTTTTCCCCGCCCCGGTAGAATGCCGCGATGAACGACGACCTCTCCCTCCTGCTGAACTCCCTCAACGACCCGCAGCGCCAGGCCGTGGCCGCGCCGCTGGGCCGCCAACTGGTCCTCGCCGGCGCCGGCTCGGGCAAGACCCGCGTGCTGGTGCACCGGATCGCCTGGCTGATCCAGGTCGAGCACGCCTCGCCCTACAGCATCCTGTCGGTGACCTTCACCAACAAGGCGGCGGCGGAGATGCGCCACCGCATCGAGCAGTTGCTCGGGATCAATCCGGCGGGCATGTGGGTCGGCACCTTCCACGGCCTCGCCCATCGCCTGCTGCGCGCGCACTGGCGCGAGGCCGGGCTGAGCGAGAACTTCCAGATCCTCGACAGCGACGACCAGCAACGCCTGGTCAAGCGGGTGATCCGCGAACTCGGCCTCGACGAGCAGCGCTGGCCGGCGCGCCAGGCCCAGTGGTTCATCAACGGGCAGAAGGACGAGGGCCTGCGGCCGCAACACATTCAGCCCGGCGGCGACCTGTTCCTCGCCACCATGCTGAAGATCTACGAAGCCTACGAGGCGGCCTGCGCCCGCGCCGGGGTGATCGACTTCTCCGAGCTGCTGCTGCGCGCCCTGGACCTCTGGCGCGACCATCCCGGCGTGCTCGAGCACTACCAGCGGCGCTTCCGCCATATCCTGGTGGACGAGTTCCAGGACACCAACGCCGTGCAGTACGCCTGGCTACGGATTCTCGCCAAGGGCGGCGACAGCCTGATGGTGGTCGGCGACGACGACCAGTCGATCTACGGCTGGCGTGGCGCACGGATCGAGAACATCCAGCAGTTCAGCGACGACTTCGCCGATGCCGAGGTGATCCGCCTGGAGCAGAACTACCGTTCCACCGCGTCGATCCTCAAGGCCGCCAACGCCCTGATCGCCAACAATCAGGGACGCCTGGGCAAGGAGTTGTGGACCGACGGCGAGGACGGCGAGTCGCTGAGCCTGTACGCCGCGTTCAACGAGCACGACGAGGCGCGCTACGTGGTCGAGTCGATCGAGAGCGCGCTCAAGGGCGGCCTGGCGCGCAGCGAGATCGCCATCCTCTACCGCTCCAACGCCCAGTCGCGGGTGCTGGAGGAAGCCCTGCTGCGGGAGAAGATTCCCTACCGCATCTACGGCGGCCAGCGCTTCTTCGAGCGTGCCGAGATCAAGAACGCCATGGCCTACCTGCGCCTGCTCGACGGCCGCGGCAACGACGCGGCGCTGGAACGGGTGGTCAACGTGCCGGCACGCGGCATCGGCGAGAAGACCGTGGAGAGCATCCGCGAATTCGCCCGCGGCAACGATGTGTCGATGTGGGAGGCGATCCGCCTGATGATCGCCAACAAGGTCCTGCCCGGCCGCGCCGCCAGCGCCCTGACCGGCTTCGTCGAGCTGATCGAGAATCTTTCGGCGAAGGTCATGGACATGCCGCTGCACCTGATGACCCAGACGGTGATCGAGCAGTCCGGACTGATCAGCTACCACAAGGAAGAAAAAGGCGAGAAAGGCCAGGCCCGGGTGGAGAACCTCGAGGAACTGGTCAGCGCCGCCCGCGCCTTCGAGAACAGCGAGGAAGAGGAAGACCTCACCCCGCTGCAGGCCTTCCTCAGCCACGCCTCCCTGGAGGCCGGGGAAACCCAGGCCGACGCCCACGAGGACAGTGTCCAGCTGATGACCCTGCACAGCGCCAAGGGCCTGGAGTTCCCGCTGGTGTTCCTGGTCGGCATGGAGGAAGGGCTGTTCCCGCACAAGATGAGCCTGGAGGAATCCGGCCGCCTGGAAGAGGAACGCCGCCTGGCCTACGTCGGCGTCACCCGCGCCATGCAGCGACTGGTCCTGACCTACGCGGAGACCCGCCGGCTCTACGGTAGCGAGACCTACAACAAGGTTTCGCGCTTCATCCGCGAGATCCCGCCGGCGCTGATCCAGGAAGTGCGCCTGTCCAATACCGTCAGCCGCCCCTACGGCGGCACTTCGCGCAACGCCGGCGGCAGCCTGTTCAGCGGCGCCGGGGTGCCGGAGACGCCCTTCTCCCTCGGCCAGCGGGTTCGCCACGCGCTGTTCGGCGAAGGGACTATCCTCAACTTCGAAGGCGCCGGCGCCCAGGCCCGGGTGCAGGTGAACTTCGAGAGCGAAGGCAGCAAGTGGCTGATGCTCGGCTACGCCAAGCTGGAAGCCCTGTAGCGGCGCAGCCCGTGGAGAAGGCCCGGAGGAGGACGACATGCTGGCATCCTGGGCCTTCTGGGCACTGCTTTCGGCGCTGTTCGCCGCGCTGACCGCGATCTTCGCCAAGATCGGCCTCGACCGGGTCGATTCGGACTTCGCCACCTTCATCCGCACCCTGGTGATCCTCGTCACCCTCGGCGGCATCCTCGCGGTCCTGGGCAAGTTCCAAGCCCCGGGCAGCATCCCGCCGCGCAGCTGGCTGTTCCTGGTGCTCTCCGGGCTGGCCACCGGTGCCTCCTGGATCTGCTATTTCCGCGCCCTCAAGCTCGGCCCGGCGTCGCTGGTGGCGCCGCTGGACAAGTTCAGCGTGGTGCTGGTGGCACTGCTCGGCGTGGCCTTCCTCGGCGAACGCCTGGACCTGCGCCAATGGCTCGGCGTAGCCCTGGTGACAGCGGGCGTGGTGGTCCTGGCAATCCGCCCATAAGCCCGCTGAATGGCGCTTCGACCTTGGTATAAAGGCGAAAAATCGCGGAAACCCTAGACTGGCGGCCTCTAATAATTCGTCGTCTGAGGTTCGTTCCATGTACCGTGATCGCGTGCGCCTGCCCTCCCTGCTCGACAAGGTGATGAGTGCGGCCGAAGCCGCCGACCTGATCCAGGACGGCATGACCGTCGGCATGAGCGGTTTCACCCGCGCCGGCGAGGCCAAGGCCGTACCCCAGGCGCTGGCCATGCGCGCCAAGGAACGTCCGCTGCGTATCAGCCTGATGACCGGCGCCAGCCTCGGCAACGACCTCGACAAGCAGCTCACCGAGGCCGGCGTGCTCGCCCGGCGCATGCCGTTCCAGGTCGACAGCACCCTGCGCAAGGCGATCAACGCCGGCGAAGTGATGTTCATCGACCAGCACCTCTCGGAAACCGTCGAGCAGTTGCGCAACCACCAGCTGAAGCTGCCGGACATCGCCGTCATCGAAGCCGCCGCGATCACCGAGCAGGGCCACATCGTGCCGACCACCTCGGTGGGCAACTCGGCGAGCTTCGCGATCTTCGCCAAGCAGGTCATCGTCGAGATCAACCTGGCCCACAGCACCAACCTGGAAGGCCTGCACGACATCTATATCCCGACCTACCGGCCGACCCGCACGCCGATCCCGCTGACCCGCGTCGACGACCGCATCGGCAGCACGGCGATCCCGATCCCGCCGGAGAAGATCGTCGCCATCGTCATCAACGACCAGCCGGACTCGCCATCCACCGTGCTGCCGCCGGACGGCGAGACCCAGGCCATCGCCAACCACCTGATCGATTTCTTCAAGCGCGAGGTCGACGCCGGGCGCATGAGCAACAGCCTCGGCCCGCTGCAGGCCGGTATCGGCAGCATCGCCAACGCGGTGATGTGCGGCCTGATCGAGTCGCCGTTCGAGAACCTGACCATGTACTCCGAAGTGCTGCAGGACTCGACCTTCGACCTGATCGACGCCGGCAAGCTGCGCTTCGCCTCGGGCAGCTCGATCACCCTGTCGCCGCGGCGCAACGCCGACGTGTTCGGTAACCTGGAGCGCTACAAGGACAAGCTGGTGCTGCGCCCGCAGGAAATCTCCAACCACCCCGAGGTGGTCCGTCGCCTGGGCATCATCGGCATCAATACGGCGCTGGAGTTCGACATCTACGGCAACGTCAACTCGACCCACGTCGGCGGCACCAAGATGATGAACGGCATCGGCGGCTCCGGCGACTTCGCCCGCAACGCGCACCTGGCGATCTTCGTCACCAAGTCGATCGCCAAGGGCGGCAACATTTCCAGCGTGGTGCCGATGGTCAGCCACGTCGACCACACCGAGCACGACGTCGACATCCTCGTCACCGAGCAGGGCCTCGCCGACCTGCGCGGCCTGGCGCCTCGCGAACGGGCCCGGGTGATCATCGAGAACTGTGTCCACCCGTCCTACCAGGCACCGCTGCTGGACTACTTCGAGGCGGCTTGCGCGAAAGGCGGCCACACGCCGCATCTGTTGCGCGAGGCGCTGGCCTGGCACCTGAACCTGGAAGAACGCGGACACATGCTGGCCGGCTGAGGCTGAACCGTTTCATCCGCAACTATTTCCAGCGCCCGGACGATTAATTCTTCCGGGCGTCTAGACAGGGCAGAAAAAACCACGTAAAAACATATTTCGGCGGCCTTTTCTCTTGCCGCCATCGCAACACGCCGACCCGGCCCTTCCGCTTTTCCTGCTGTAACACTTCGTTGTTTCTTTCGGTAACGCACCATGACGGTGCAGAGCGGTACAGTTACGCACCGAAACAACCCATACAGTTCGGAAACACACCCCGGTGATCCAACGCAATTCTCCGCAACTGTTCCTATTCTTGTTGACCTGTTAGTCAGATCATATTGCTCAGTTAATCACTAGCAACCTGACTACCCACCACAAGTGGGAAGGATCGACACATCATGGAACGTACCCTCGGTTCCAACACTTTCGACATCGCTCGCTCCAACCGCCGCAGCAGCAGCCTGCTGGGCACCATGAAACTGTGGCAGCGCCGCATCCAGAGCCGTCGCCAGCTGGCCCGCCTGGACTCCCGCCTGCTCGCCGACGCCGGCATCAGCGAAGCCCAGCGCTACGCCGAGCTGAACAAGCCGTTCTGGCGCTAAGCGATACTGTAACGTCCCGGTTCGGCCCAGCCTGAACTGTACCGTAGGCCGCTCCTTACCGAGCGGCCTTCACGTATCTGGAAGAAGCCTTTTCCTCCAGCAGTTCACGGTACAGCTCGCTCCAGCGACGCCCCATCTCTTCGGCGGTGAACAGTTGCCGATAGCGGGCCTCCGCGTTCCTGCCCATTTCCTCCGCCTGCTGCGGATGCTCCCAGAGCCAGCGCATCGCTTGGCGAAACGCGGCCGGCTGGCTGGGCGGCACGACCAGGCCGGTCTCGCCATGGATATTGATGTAGCTGGTGCCGGTGCCGATCTCGCTGGAGATCATCGGCTTGCCGTACATCGCGCCCTCCAGCAGGGAGATACCGAACGCCTCGGAACGCAAGTGTGACGGAAAGACCATGGCGTAGCTGAGTTGCAGCAGGGCGACCTTGTCCTCGTCGTCCACCCGCCCGAGGAAGTGCACGTTGCGCAACCCCAGCGCCGCGGCCTGGGCATACAGCTCGGCCTGCAACGGCCCGGCACCGACGATCACCACCGGGTAATCGGTGCCCTGCAACGCATCCAGCAGGATATGCAGGCCCTTGTAGTAGCGCATCACCCCGACGAACAGGAAGAACCGCGGCCCGAGTTTCTCTCGCCAGTGCTCCAGACGCTGTGCCGCAGGCTTCGGGTAGCAGGCCTTGTCCAGGCCGTAGGTGATCACCCGGGTCTTTTCCCGGTACTGGCGGAGCACGTCGCTGGTGCTGAAGTAGTTGGGCGACGCCACCGCGATCCGATCGACGCTATGAAGGAAGCGCCCCATCAGCGGCCGGTACAGTTTCAACAGGACGCGCTGGCGGATGATGTCCGAATGGTAGGTGACCACGCTCGGCTTGTTCATACCGGTGAGGAAATGCACCAGGTCCATGAACGGCCAGGGGAAGTGGTAGTTGACCACGTCCGCCTCCGCCGCCAGCTCGCGGAACTGCTTGAACACGCTCAGGGAAAACCCGGTGGAAGCGAGCTGCAGGTCGAGCCTGGCGCGATGCACCACATGTCCGCCGAAGGGCACGACAGGCGGATGCGGGTCGCTGCTCAGGGTCAGGACGTGGTTGTCGATCCCCCACGACCCGCTGCTCTCGCAAAGCTGGAAGATCACCTGTTCGATCCCGCCTACCGTTTCGCTCAGGTAGGTCTTGTAGAAGTGCAGTACCCGCATTCAGCCCTCCACGGCACGACGATAGGCTGCAGCGGTGAGATTCGCGCAACGCTTCCAGGAAAACTGCTCCGCCCGTCGCAGGCCGGCTTCCCGGCAGCACTCCCAGTAGACGGTATCCTCGGTCATGCGGACCAGCATGTCAGATAGCCCATTGGCATCATCCGGGTCAATATAGCTGCCCGCCTCGCCGGCCACCTCCGGCATTGCGGAGAGTCGCGTGAGCAATACCGGCGTGCCGCTGGCCATGGCTTCCAGCACAGGCAGGCCGAAGCCTTCGTAGATCGAGGGGAAGACCAGCGCCCGAGCGCCCGACATCAACTCGGCGACCCGCTCGTCCGGCAGGTAGCCGAGCAGCCGCACCGTTCCCGAAGCCAGCGCCTGACGCAGTTCGTCGTCGAGCGAGCGACTTTCCCATCCCGGCATGCCGACGATCATCAGCGGAAAACGCTGGCGGACCGCCGCCGGCAGTTGCCCATGGGCGCGCAGGGCCAGCGACAGGTTCTTGCGCGGTTCGAGGGTTCCTACGCAGAGGAAATACCCGCGCGGCACCAGGCCATGCGCGCGCAAGGGCTCGCGCAGGGACTCCCGGTCCCGCGGACGGAACCGCGCGGCATGGCCGAGGGGCGCCACCACGAAGCGCTCGCGCGGCAGGCCGAAATACGCCTGCGCCTCGTCGGCGATCGCCTGCGAGTCGGTCAGGATCAACCGCGCCTTTTCCATCCCGCGCGCCAGCCGGCGTTCTATTTCGCGCAAGCGGGCGGCGGGTTGCGTCGCCGGATAATGCAGGTGGGTCAGGTCGTGCAGGGTCATCAGCATCGGCCCGTCGAAGTCCAGCGGCCAGAGACTGGGCTCATGGTAGAGATCGACCGGCGGCCGACCGCTATCGAAACGCCGCTGCTCCAGCCAGCGTCGTGCCCGGTAGGCTCCGGGCAGGTTGCGCAGCCAGGGCGACAGACGCGAATAGCCGGGCAGCGCCGCCGCCGGCAGGTCGCCGCTCCAGCCCCAGCCATGGAACAGGGAAAACTCTAAGTCCGCGTGCGCCTGCAACGCACCCAGCAACTCGACCAGGTAATGTCCGATGCCGGTCCGCGGCGCCTGGAGAATCCGCGCGTTAACCGCAATCCGCATGTACTGCCTCGCCATGCGCCGGGGCCTTGCCGAGGGCGAGCAGGATCCGCGCGATCAGTTGCCGACTCGCCTCGTGCCAGCCGATCCAGCGCCATTCGCCGACCGGTCGCTCGGCCGGGAACTCGCCCGTGGCTTCGAAGCGGGTGACCAGGTTCGCCAGTGTCTGCGGATCGGCGAGGTCGAAGTAGGCCATGAATTCGCCGCCGATCTCGCGGAACACCGGGATGTCGCTGCCCATCGCCGGCAGGCCGCGCTGCATGGCCTCCACCAGCGGCAGGCCGAAACCTTCCACATAGGACGGGAAGACCAGCGATGCGGCATGGGAGTATGCGTACTCCAGGCTCTTGTCGGAGAGGTCGTTGAACATGAACAGGCGCTTGTTCAGCTCCGGATGCTGCCGCACCCTTTCCACCAGCGCCTCGCACTTCCAGCCGATGCGTCCGGCGATGCACAACCGCGCCTGCGAACCCTGGGCCCAGGCACGCTCGAAGGCATCCAGCAGGTAACCGTGGTTCTTCCGCGGCTCGATGGTGCTGACCATCAGGAATACCGGCGCCTTGGCCTTGAACATGCGCAGCAGATCGGGCTCGACGGAGGCGCCGTCCTCCACCAGGTCCAGCTCCGAACCCAGGTGGAAATAATCGAACCAGCGTTGCGCGACCTTCTCCGGGCCGATGCGCCGCAGCATCTCCGCGCGCACTTCGTCGCGGATGGTCTCGGAAATCGCGACGTAGCCGTCGGCGGTGGCCGCGATCCAGTCGAACCAGTGGTTGAACACCTTGACCAGTCCGGCATCGCAGAATTGCGGATGGGTCAGGGGAATCAGGTCGTAGATCACCGAGACGATGCCCACGCCCTCGCTCTTGAGGCGTTCCGCCAGCGGGAAGAAATCGGCGTGCCAGGAGGAGTCCAGCAAGACCAGTTGGTCGCCGGCCCGATGTTCGAGCGGGGTCGCGCGCACGGGTGCAGGCTGCTGCTTGCCGAGGATGCGGTCGAGCAGGCGCAGCGGAATGCTGAGGAAGGCGAAGGCGAACAGGCGGCAGGCTACATAGAGAAGGCGCCGGGCCCACGGCGAGGAACGGAACGGGCGGCGCTTTTCCAGGGTGCGCTGGCCCAGCCAGAAGTAGTTGGCGGCTCGCTCCACCAGGATGCGCAGGCGTACCAGCGGCGAATGCGGCCGCGGGTCCAGCGGCGCCAGGCTGTGGACCTGATACAGGGTGCCGTCGAGCATTGCCACCGGGATGCACTCCACCGTCTCGTCGGCTTCCGGCAACTCGCGGATGACGTTGCGCACCACCCGCTGAATACCGGAATTGACCTTGGGATGCTCGAACACATAGGTGCATTCGACCAACAGACGCGTCATGGAGTGCTCTCCGCGGAAGTGGGGTCCAGAGCCGCCTCGCCGGAGCGGCTGATATGGGTTTCGGCGCCCAGCCAGGAGCAACCGACGAAGTCTTCCTGGCGGTTGTTGATGACATGGAAGACCAGGCCGTAGTCGCGCCATTCGAAGTTGCGGTCCAGGTGCGAGTCCAGCCGCGACAGGCTCAGTGCCACCGAGTAGTGCCCCTTGCCCAGGCGCATGTCGAAGGCGAAGCGGTAGGTGATGCGCTCGCCGGCCTTCAGGTCGGTGAGCGCCTTGTCCAGGCGGTGGGTATTGATCCCGTACATCGGCTGGCCGAGGCGGTCCTTGATCATGAAGCCGAGGATCAGCCGCTCGATGTCCTGGCGAACCTCGACCTCGACTTCCAGCGTCACCGCCTGGCCTACCTCGACCACCTCCAGCGCGCGCTGCCGCTGGTCGACCATCCGTACGTCGAGGATCGCTGCCTCGCCGGTGCCGGAAATCGTCCGCACCTGGCCGTCGGCGAGCATTTCCTGGCGCACGGTCTGCCCCTCGCGCTCGGCGAGCAGGGCGTTGTAGTAGTCCATCACTTCTTCCGGCCGCCCGCGCATGGCCATCCGTCCCTGCTCCAGGAGGATCGCGGAGTCGCAGATGGACTGGATCGCCGAGCGGTCGTGGGAAACGATCAGCAGGGTGGTGCCGGCCTTGCGGAAACTGCGGATGCGCTCGAAGCTCTTGTGCTGGAAATAGGCATCGCCGACCGACAGGGCCTCGTCGACGATCAGGATGTCCGGCCGCCGGGCAGTCGCCACGCTGAACGCCAGGCGCATCTGCATGCCGCTGGAGTAGGTGCGCACCGGCTGCTCGATGGCCTCGCCGATTTCGGCGAAGGCCTCGATCTCCGGCATCAGCGCCTGGATTTCCTCGACCTGCATGCCCAGCAGTTGCCCGGCCATGAAGACGTTCTGCCGGCCGGTGAAGTCCGGGTGGAAGCCCATGCCCAGCTCGAGCAGCGCGGCGACCCGGCCGGCCACGCGGATCTCGCCGCAGGTCGGCTGGGTGGTGCCGGCGATCATCTTCAGCAGGGTGCTCTTGCCGGCGCCGTTGACCCCGACGATGCCGACCGCTTCGCCCGGCTCGATGGTGAACTCGACCTCGCGCAGGATCCAGTGCAGGTGGTGGCGCGGAGGGCTGAAAGGCACCAGCCATTCGAACAACCGGCTCCAGCGATTGGGATACTGTTTGTAGGCCTTGCCGAGGCCGGATACGCGTATCTGTCCCATCAGAGTTCATCCACCATTTCGCCGACCCGCTGGCGGAACAGACGCAGGCCGAGCGCGCACAGCAGCAGCGCCAGCAGGGTGATCGGCAGCAATGAAGGCCAGTCCGGCCATTGCCCGTGGAGGAACAGCTGCTGGTAGCTGCGCATCAGCGCGGTCATCGGGTTGAGTTCGATCAGCGAGCGGATACCCTCGGGCAGGATGCCGATCGGATAGACGATCGGCGTCAGCCAGAACCAGAACTGCAGGCAGATGCCGAACAGCTGGCCGACGTCGCGGAAGAACACGTTGAGCACCCCGAGGATCATCCCCAGTCCCGCCGCGAACAGCACCTGGATCGCCAGCAGCGGCACCAGCGCGAGCAATGCCGCGCCCGGCAGGCGCCCGCTGAGGGCGAGAAAGCCGAGGAACAAGGCGAGGATGATGGCGAAATTGACCCCGGCGTTGAGCAGTACGATGACCGGCAGGCAGATGCGCGGGAAGCTGATCTTCTTCAGCAGGTTGGCGTTCTCGATGAACATGCTCTGGCTGCGCGAGGTGATTTCCGCGAACAGGCCCCAGGTCAGCAGGCCGGCGCAGAGATAGACGCTGTAGGCCAGGCCGTCGTCGACCCCCGGCAGGCGCGCGCGCATCACCTGGGAGAAGATCACCGTGTAGACGACGATCATCGACAGCGGATTGAGCACCGTCCACAACGCGCCGAACAGCGACCCGCGGTAGCGCGACTGGAACTCGCGCTTGACGCTGCCGAGAACGAAGCCACGATAGCCCCACAAGGAACGAGACAAGCCAAGAAGCATCAGACCACCCTGCCGTACTGGTCCTCGAAGCGGACGATGTCGTCCTCTCCCAGGTATTCGCCGCTCTGCACCTCGATCATCACCAGGTCGATGACCCCCGGGTTTTCCAGGCGATGCCGGTGGCCCGCGGGAATGTAGGTCGACTCGTTGCTGTTGACCAGCCGCGCGCCATCGCCATTGGTGACCCTGGCCATGCCTTGCACCACGATCCAGTGCTCGCTGCGGTGATGGTGCATCTGCAGCGACAAGCGCTCTCCCGGCCTGACCACGATTCGCTTGATCTTGAAGCGCGGCCCCTCCTCGAGGACGGTATAGCTGCCCCAGGGACGGTTGACGGTCCGATGCAGCCGATAGGCCTCGTGCCGCTCGTCCTTCAGCCGCTGCACCACCCTGCGCACCTCCTGGACCCGGTCGGCGCGGGCGATCAGCAGCGCATCGGAAGTATCCACCACGACCAGGTCGTCGACCCCGACCGTGGCGACCAGGCGCCCGTCGCTCTGCACGAAGGTGTTACGGGTGTCGACGAACAGGGTGTCGCCGCTGCCGCGATTGCCCTCTGCGTCCGCGTCGAGCAGCGCGCTCATCGCGCCCCAGGAACCGATATCGCTCCAGTCGAAGGCCGCCGGCACCACGGCGACCCGCGCGGAGCGCTCCATCAGCGCATAGTCGATGGAAATGTCCGGCAGCGCGGCGAAGGCTTCGCCCGCCAGCTCATGCTGGATGCCATCGGCCATCTTCACCGCCGCACTGGCGGCCAGGCAGGCCCTGGCCTGCTCCAGCAGGGCCGGGGCATGCTGCGCCAGCTCGTCGACCAGGGTCGAGGCCGTGAAACAGAACATCCCGGAGTTCCACAGGAAACCGCCACTTTCCACGTAGCGACGGGCGGTTTCCTCATCGGGTTTCTCGACGAAGCGGCGCACCTTGGCCGCCCCCTGCTCGTCCAGCCGGTCGCCCAGCTCGATATAGCCGAAACCGGTTTCCGCTGCGTCCGGCACCACGCCGAAGGTAACCAGGTGCCCGGCGACGGCGAGACGCGCGGCATGCCCTACCGCCTCGCGGAAGGCCTCCTCGTTGCGGATCAGGTGATCCGCCGGCATCACCACCAGTACCGCCGCGTCGCCATGTTCGGCTTGCAGCGCCAGGGCGGCGACGGCAATCGCCGGAGCGGTGTTGCGTCCGGTCGGTTCGAGGATGAAATGTCCCCGATGCCGCCCCAGGCGGGCCGCCTGGAACTGGTCCTTGCTCTGGAAGTAATGCTCGCGGTTGGTCACCGTGACGATTTCGCCATGCCCGGCCAGGAGCCCGGCGGCACGTCGGTAGGTCTTGCCCAGCAGGGTCTGGCCATCGGGCAGGCGCATGAACGGCTTCGGCTGTCCTTCACGCGACACCGGCCAAAGGCGGGTACCGGCGCCGCCGGAAAGCACCACGGGAATCAGCATGGCTTACTCCCGGGAAACGCGTCGCAGGTCCGCCTCGACCATCATCCGGATCAGCTCGTCCAGGCTGGTCCTGGGCTTCCAGCCGAGCACACGCTGGGCCTTGGCCGGATTACCCAGCAGCACGTCGACCTCGGCGGGCCGGAAGAACGCCGGGTCGATCTTGAGGAAGTCGCGGTAGTCCAGGCCCACATGCTCGAAAGCGATCTGGCACATGTCGCGCACGGTGGTAGTGACACCGGTGGCCACCACGTAGTCGTCGGCCTTGTCCTGCTGCAACATCAGCCACATGGCTTCGACGTAGTCCCCGGCAAAGCCCCAGTCGCGCTTGGCGTCGACGTTGCCCAGGCGCAATTCCTGCTGCTTGCCGAGCTTGATGCGGGCCACCGCGTCGGTAACCTTGCGCGTGACGAACTCGATGCCGCGCAGCGGCGACTCGTGGTTGAACAGGATGCCGCTGGAGGCGTGCAGGCCGAAGCTCTCGCGATAGTTGACGGTGATCCAGTGGCCATAGAGCTTGGCCACGCCGTAGGGGCTGCGCGGGTAGAACGGCGTGTTCTCGTCCTGGCGCTCGGCCTGGATCAGGCCGAACATCTCGCTGGTGGAAGCCTGGTAGAAGCGCGTTTCCGGGCTGAACTGGCGGATCGCCTCGAGCAGGTGGGTCACGCCCAGGCCGTCGACGACGCCGGTGGTCACCGGCTGGTTCCAGGAGGCCCCGACGAAGCTCTGTGCCGCCAGGTTGTAGACCTCCTGCGGCTGCGCCTTGATCACCGCGCGCTGCACCGAACAGGCATCGGCCATGTCGCCGTCCTCGTACTGGATATCGCCTTCGATCCCCAGTTCGCGCAGGCGCCAGCGCGTGTCGCTGCTGCGCCGCGCCACCAGGCCGTGGACCCGGTAGCCCTTCTCCAGCAGCAGCTTGGCCAGGTACGCTCCGTCCTGACCGGTGATCCCAGTTACCAGTGCACTTCTTGTCATTCTTCTCGTACCCGTGACTCCCAGTCGGACAGGATCGCCCGCAGGGACTGTTTTATGGTTATTTCAGGCTTCCAGCCCGTGGTGTCGTGCAGTCGCGCATGGCTGCCGCGAACCCGCCGCTGTTCCGCCCGGCGCATCCTGGCAGGGTCCTGAACGATTTCCAGCTCGACCTGGGCGATGTCCGCCAGCAGTTCGATCAGCTCGCGAATCTTCTGCTCCTGCCCGGAACAGACGTTATAGACGGCGCCCGCCTCGCCGTGGGAGAGCAGGCGCAGATAGGCTGACAGCACGTCCTGGACATCGAGGAAATCACGGCTGACGTCGATGTCCCCCACTTCCAGCCGATTGGCCTGCAAGCCCTGCTTCATCCGGGCGATCTGCCGCGCGGCGCTGGCGATCACGAAGCTGTCCTTCTGCCCCGGCCCGATATGGTTGAACGGTCGCGCCACCAGCACCCGCCAGCCTTCGGTGATACCCCACTGCAGGCACAGCGACTCGGCCGCCAGCTTGCTGACCGCATAGGGATTGCGCGGGTGGGGGATGAGTTCCTCGTGGATCGGCAACGCCGCCTCGGCCACCTGGCCGTAGACGTCGCCGGAGCTGATGTACAGGAAGGTACCGGAGAAACCCCGCGCCTTAAGCGCCTGGAGCAGGTTCAGGGTGCCAAGGAGGTTGATCTGCAGGGTCCGCGCAGGATCGCGGAAGGCCTCCGGCACGTAGGTCTGCCCGGCCAGGTGGATGACCGCATCCGGCAGCTCCGGCCAGAGGTCGCCCAGCGAATCCGGCTCCAGCAGGTCGTAACGATGCGGTACGGGAAGGAGCGCCCACGGCGTGTGGGCCGCTGCCAGATAAGCTTGAAGATGCTTGCCTACGAAACCGGAGAGCCCGGTGACGAACAGACGCTGAGTCAAGGAAGCGGGCCTTTTATCTGATGCTACGCTCGGCGACGCTCTTCCTAGGAATACGACGTTCCAGAGGTCATGCCGGATAGCGTGTTGTTCTGATTATCGCGCTCCAATCTGTGCCAAGAATGCGCCGATTTCAACCGCTTATTCGTGACCGGTAGGTTCTCATTCGAACGGCATGACGTTTTCTCCGTCAGCCTTCACGTTTTTGCGAAAGGTATGTTTAGAATGCCTCTCGATTTCGTGCTTGACTGCCTCCTGTTCTGTTGATCGAACAGGTCGCGGTCGCGATAACAGAACAAGAACACGATGGGTCGACCAGTCCGCCGGGAAGGCTTCCGGACAACGAAGCAGCGCCTGGCCTCGCTCATCACCACCAAGCTGTCGAACGGGCAGTTTCATCACGAGATGCCATGAATTTCATCCTTTACTCGGATATCAACGAGCGCTCGATCGGCCACAACCTCGGTCGCCCCGAATACAGCTACTACTTCGTCCTCAAGGCCTACCGGCCAATCCTCGAATCGCTGGGACAGGTCCACCTGGTACAGAGCACGGACGAAGTCGACCCGCTCTACCGGCAACTGCATGAACAGGGCGAAGACTGCCTGTTCCTCTCCTTCACCCCGCCGCACAAGGCGGCGCGGGGCCTGCAATGCCCGATGCTGTGCGTGGTCGCCTGGGAGTTCGAGTCGATTCCCGACGTGGCGTGGGACGGCGATCCGGCGCAGGACTGGAGCCAGGTCCTGGCCGGCCATGGCGCAGCCATCACCCTCTCCGAGCAGACTGCCCGCGCGGTTCGCCGGGTGCTGGGCGAAGACTTTCCGGTACTGGCGCTGCCGACGCCGATCTGGGAGGACTTCGCCGCGATCCGCCAGCAAGGCGAACGGAATCCGGTCAAGTCCGGCGAGACCCTGCAACTCAAGGGCTGCGTCATCGACAGCCGCCTGCTGGGCCTTTCCGCCGACGGCCTCATCGCACCGATCAGGGAAGAGACCGAGGACGAGATCCTCGAGGTCCTCCCCGAGACGCCCGCCGAGCCCGAACCGGTCCCTGAGCCAGAACCAGAGCCAGAGCCGGTTCCTCTCGACTGGAGGCGCCGACTGGTCATCAGCAAGCACTACCTGCTGCTGTGGTACCGGGAAGCCGTCAGCGACCTGGTACCCATACCGGTACGCCGCTGGCTGTTCCGTCACCTGCGCCGGCCGCTGCCGCCCCCGCCAACGGCGCTGGAAACGCTGCCGGAGCCATTGCCCCAGGCCATCGAGCCGATGCCGCCCGCCGAGCCCGAGCATCCGCCGGCGCTGTTGCCGGCCGTCGACCAGCACCAGCAGGTCGTCGTGGACGGGGTGGTCTACGTCTCGGTGTTCAATCCGCTGGACGGGCGCAAGAACTGGCATCACCTGATCACCGCCTTCTGCTGGGCATTCCGCGACACCAGCGATGCCACGCTGGTGCTGAAGATGACCCAGAGCGACCTGACGACCTACCACGTCGAACTGCTCACCCTGCTTTCCCAACTGTCGCCATTCGCCTGCCGGGTCATCGCCCTGCACGGCTATCTCGATGCCGCGGAGTACGCCCGCCTGTACGGAGCCGCCAGCTACTACGTGAACGCCTCGCGCTGCGAGGGCCTGTGCCTGCCGCTGATGGAATTCATGTCCTGCGGCACCCCGGCGATCGCTCCGGACCATTCGGCGATGGCCGACTACATGGACGCCCAGGTGGGCTTCGTGGTCCGCTCCAGCCAGGAGCCCGCGGCCTGGCCGCAGGATTCGCGCCGGTTGTACAGCACCCGGCGCTACCGGCCGAGCTGGGAGTCCCTGAAGGAGGCCTACCTGGAGAGCTACCGGGTAGCCCGGGAACAGCCGGAGCGCTATCGGCAACTGTCCGCCGCGGCCAACCAACGCATGCGCGGCTACTGCGCCGGCGACGTGGTCCGCCAGCGCCTGGAACCCTTCCTTTCCGCCCGCAAGGCAACCCCTGCGCCCGGCGTCGAACTGGCGGCCACCGCCACAGGCAACGTTCCATGCTGATCATCATCCACTCCGAGACCAACAAGACCACCATCCGGCAGAACCTCGGGCGCCCGGAGTACAGCTATTACTTCGTCCTCAAGGAATTCCGTCCGCTGCTGGAAGAGATCGGCCAGGTGGTCGAAGTCAGCGATCCCGACGAACTGGTGGACCGCCTCTACCACGACTGCCGCAAGCGCGGCGAACCCTGCGTCTTCCTCTCCTTCTCGCCGCCCCATCGCACGCCGATCCACCATGCCTGCCCGACCATCCCGGTGTTCGCCTGGGAGTTCAGCACCCTGCCCAGCGAAACCTGGCACGGCGAACCGCGCCACGACTGGCGACATGTGCTGCGCCACAGCGGACGGGCCATCACCCACTCCAGCTTCACGGTCGACGTGGTGCGCGCCGCCATGGGTCGCGACTACCCGGTACTGAGCGTGCCGGCGCCGGTCTGGGATCGCTTCGCCAACCGCGCCTCGCAGCAGGCAGGCCGTCCCGAAGCCCGGGATGTGCGCCTGCGCCTGGACGGCCTGCTGGTGGACAGCCGCCACCTGGACCTGGCCGTCCATGCCGACCCCGAGCCGTCGGCGGAGGTCCTGGCCCTGCCGGACCGCGCGGCGAAACAGGTCGAGCTGAGCCTCGACGGGGTCATCTACACCTCGGTGTTCAACCCCTACGACGGGCGCAAGAACTGGCAGGACATGATCAGCGCGTTCTGCGCCACCTTCCGCGACGAGCCCGACGCCACCCTGGTGCTGAAACTGACCCACCACAACGTCGGCGAAGCGCTGGCCGACATGCTTCACCACCTGTACAAGAACCAGTCCTACCGCTGCCGCATCGTGCTGATCCACGGCTACCTCGCCGACCCGGACTACGAGCGGCTGGTCGAGGCCACCAGCTACGTGGTGAACACCTCCTACGGCGAAGGCCAATGCCTGCCGCTGATGGAATTCATGTCCAGCGGCAAGCCGGCCGTGGCTCCGCGCAATACCGCGATGATCGACTACATCGACGCCGACAACGCCTTCATCGTCGACTCCTCGGAAGAAGCCACCGCCTGGCCCCACGACCCGCGCGCGGCCTACCGCACGCTGCGCTACATCACCGACTGGGAGTCGCTGTGCCGGGCCTACCGGGCCAGTTTCGAGGTCGCTCGCCAGGAGCCGGAGCGCTACGCACGCATGTCCGCGCATGCCAGCGCCAGCCTCGAACGCTTCTGCAGCCGCAAGCTGGCCGTGGAGCGCCTGCGCCGCTTCCTCGACGAAGCGGCACAAGGCGACCCCGCCGCCTTGCAAAGCATCCCGGCATGATCCGCGCCCTGCTCCAACGCTGGCGTTCCCGTCCCGCTGCGGCGAGCGAACCGGTGTCGCCACGCATGTGCGGTCTGCGCGATGCGGTGCTGGATGGCTGGTTCCGCAGCGAAACCGGCGAACTGCTCGCCGGCTTCGCCATCGGCGCCCAGGACACCCTGCTCGATCTCGGCTGCGGCGAAGGCGTCGCCACCCTCTTCGCCGCCCGCCAGGGCGCTTCGGTGATCTTCACCGACAGCGAGGAGGACAAGGTGCGGAGCCTGGCGCAGCAGGTCGAGGCGGTGGCCCGGCGGCCCTTCACCGGCCTGGTCAGCGACAGCGATCCGCTGCCGCTGCGCGATGCCTGCGCCGACAAGCTGGTGTGCATGGAAGTGCTCGAACACGTGGCCAACCCAGCGCGGGTGATGGACGAACTCGTGCGTCTCGGCCGCCCTGGCGCGCAGTACCTGCTGAGCGTGCCGGACCCGGTCGGCGAACACCTGCAGCAGGGCATCGCCCCGGCCGACTACTTCCGGGCGCCCAACCACATCCACATCTTTTCCCGCGACGACTTCGCGCGCCTGGTGCAGGACGCCGGGCTGGTCATCGAGCACCGCCAGGCCAGCGGCTTCTTCTGGGTGATGGGCATGATCTTCTTCTGGGCCAGCGAACGGGCCGCCGGCCGTGAGCTCGGCGGCGCCGTCCGCGACCGTATCCAGCCGCCCTACCCGGCGCTGATGGAAGACTGGGCACGGCTCTGGGAAAACCTCCTGGCCCGTCCCGACGGCCTGGAGATCAAGCACCTGCTCGACCACTTCATGCCCAAGAGCCAGGTGATCATCGCGCGCAAGCCGCTCGACCGCGGATCGTCGCGGACATGAGCGGCAAACGCATCCTCGACATCGAACTGTTGCGCGGGCTGGCCGTGCTCGGCGTGGTATTCCACCATCTGCACGGCAACCTGTTCAGCGGCTCCCCGGCACTGCTGGACGGCATCAACCAGCGCGTCCAGTTCTGGTGGGGCGTGGACCTGTTCTTCGCCATCTCCGGCTTCGTCATCGCCCGCACCCTCATCCCGCAACTGCGCGAGGCGCCCACACGCCAGGCATTCTGGGAACAGGCGCGGTACTTCTGGATCCGCCGCGCCTTCCGCCTGCTGCCCTCGGCCTGGCTGTGGCTGGCGCTGATCCTGGCCTGTTGCCTGCTGCTGAACCGCTCCGGAGCCTTCGGCAGCCTGTCGGCCAACCTCGCGGCAAGCCTCGCCGGTTTCCTCCAGGTCGCCAACTTCCGCTTCGCCGACAGTTTCTACCGCTACGAATACGGTGCCAGCTTCGTCTACTGGAGCCTTTCCCTGGAGGAACAGTTCTACCTCCTGCTGCCGCTGCTGATCCTCTGCCTGCGTCGCTACCTGGGCTGGGCCCTCCTGGCGCTGGTGCTGGTCCAGTTCTTCAGCCTGCGCACGCCGCTGCTGATGGTATTGCGCACTGACGCCCTAGCCATCGGCGTACTGCTCGCCCTCGCCTCCCTGCAGCCTGGCTATGCCCGCTGGAACCCGACCCTGCTGGGCCGCGCCTGGAGCGGGCCGTTGCTGCTGGCCGCCGTGGCCGCGGCCCTGGGCGTGCTGGCCAGCGAAGCGTACAGCCTGGTCGCCGTGCGGATCGGCGCCATCGCGCTATTGTGCGGACTGCTGGTGTGGATAGCCTCCTACGACCGCGACTACCTGCTCTCCAACGGGCCGCTGAAGCGCTTGCTGGTCTGGGTCGGCGCGCGCTCCTATGCGATCTACCTGATCCACATCCCGGCGTTCTATCTCAGTCGCGAACTCTGCTTCCGCCTGGGCTGGGACGCCGGCGAGCGGCCCCTGTCGCTGCTCGGCACCAGCCTGGTCCTGATCGTCGTACTCAGCGAGCTCAACTACCGCTTCGTCGAGAGCCCCTGCCGCGACCTGGGCTCCCGCCTGGTCAAGCGCCTGAGCGCCGCCCGCCGCGTCGCCACCACTTCCGGAGCCACCTCATGCTGAACTTCCTCAAGAAGATCGTCTCGCCGCCCAGCCCCGCCACCGAGCCCGTCGCCGCGCCACCCGCCCCCGCGCCGGTCGACCCGTACATGCTCGGGTTGCGCGACGCGGTGCTCAGCGGCTGGTTCAACCAGGAGACCGACGAGCTGTTCAGCGGCTTTCCGATTTCCGCCGAGGACACCGTGCTCGACGTGGGGTGCGGCGACGGCGGCAACGTTCATTTCTGCGCCATGCGCGGCGCTCGCATCATCATCGCCGACATCGACGCGGAAAAGATCGCCAGGACCCGCGAGCGCCTGGCCGATACCCCGGCCCGCGAACTGGAATGCCTGGTCAGCGACTGCGACCCGTTGCCCCTGGCTGACGCCACGGCCACCCGGGTGGTCTCCACCGAGGTCATCGAGCACGTCGACGATCCGCGGCAGTTCCTCGCCGAGCTGGTGCGGGTCGGCCAGCCCGGCGCACTCTATCTGCTCAGCGTGCCGCATCCCACGTCGGAAGACCTGCAGAAAGACTTCGCCGCCGACGAATACTTCCGCAAACCCAACCACATCCGCGTGCTCGGCGAGGAGCAGTTCGCCGCACTGGTGCGCGAAGCCGGGCTGGAAATCCTCAGCCACAGCCGCTACGGCTTCTACTGGTCACTGTGGATGCTGCTGTTCTGGGAGGCCAAGGTCGATTTCGGCAATCCCGACCATCCCCTCCTCGAACACTGGGCCAGGACCTGGCAGGCGCTGCTCGACTCGCCGCGCGGCCCGGCCATCAAGCAGGCCCTGGACGCCGTGGTCGCCAAGAGCCAGGTGATCATCGCGCGCAAGCCCGCCCAGGCGTAGAACCACCGGAACAGTTCCGCTACAGCCGGGCGGAACAGTTGCCGGGGCCACCGAACTGTTCCGTCCAACTCCCGCGTGGTTGCCCCTGAGCAAGCCAGCGGTCCCGGCGCATCATGAGGTTCCACACCCCGCCCCCATCCCCGGGATGGGAAGGAACGCACGATGAGGACATCCCCGCACCCGCACGCCGGGAGTTCCAGCGGTCTCCCGGCCGCCCATCCACATCTCGCCGCCCTGCTGGAAAAATTGAATTCCTGGCGACAAAACGCTCGATCGCGCAAGCATCTTGCGCAAATGTCCGAACACGACCTCGCCGACCTGGCAATCAGCCCGAGCGAACGCTACGTAGAGATTTCGAAACCTTTCTGGCGCTGAGCCGCTGGTGACGTGGCGCACAGTTGGTTAGTCTCAGCGTTGACACGGCCGCGCGGATGCGGCCGTCTACGCTGACTTCGTTCGGAGCAACTCACATGAAACGTCTGCGCCTGATCGGTGCCGCTGCCCTGCTCGCCTGCGCCTCCAGCGCGTTCGCCAGCAGCTTCGTGGTCACCACGGATACCCTGGTCCGCGCCACCGGCATGACCTCCAATGCCACTTCGGACATCACCAATTCCTTCCGCGACGACAAGATCGTCCTCGAAGCGCGCGACGACGCCGCCAGCTTCGTCGCCAGCCAGGGCGACATCCGCGGTTCGCACCTGGAAGCCGCACTGCGCCACATCCGTGGCAAGCTGCCGAGCCTGGCCGCCAACGACATGCAACTGGCCCAGGCGATCCTGACCATCTGAGTCGCCCGCCCCGCCGCCGCAGCCGCCCGGCTGCGGCGATGACCTGGCCGACCGGCCACACTGGCTCCGCGCCGCACATTCCGTTAGCCTTGGCGGCTGTTCCAGTCCTATTCCGCCCAACCCCATGCGTTACCGGTTCTCGTTGCTCTTCTGTTGCCTGCTGGCGCCCGCTGCGCACGCCTTCGATACCACGACGGCGTTCACCGCGAAGTCCCTTTACGTCACCAGCAAGCTGACCAGCACGCCGTTCGAGAACAAATTGTTACGCGATGCCCGGGGCGATGCGGCCAGCTTCGTCGCCAGCGATGGCAGCATCCGTGGTGCGCGCCTGGAAGCGGCGCTGCGCTGGTTGCGTGTCGCGCACCCCGAGCTGGCGGCCAGCGATCAGGAACTGGCCGAAGCAATTCTTGCCCAATAGGCGATCACCACCGTTCCGGAGAACCTCCATGCGCCGTAGCTCCATGCGTCATAGCCCCCTGTTCGCCGCCCTGCTGCTGGCGCTCTGCGCCACGGCCGCGGAAGCACGCTCGGTGGTCGCGACCAGCAATATCATCGTCCGCGCCCTCGACCGCAGCATCGACTTCACTTCCGACACCACCACTTCCGTGCGCGACATGAAAGTGGTCACCGAGGCGCGCGACGACGCCGCCAGTTTCGTCGCCAGCGACGGCGCCATTCGCGGCGCCCAGCTGGAAGCCGCGATGCGGACCCTGCGCAGCCGTCTGCCGGAAGCCCGGGAAGCCTCCGACCAGGTACTTGCCGAAGCCATTCTCGCCCTGTGAGGAAGGCCTGCGCCTGGCTGCTGGCGCTGGCCCTCTGCGGAGCCGGCAACGCGACGGCGGCCCTGCGCCTGAAACTCGACGCGCCTGAACTGGACCCTGCGCAGCGCGAGGCCAGCCAGCAACTCTTGGACGAAGCCGCGGACAAGTTGCCGCCGGCCTTCCGCGAACGCCTGGACCGCGAGATCGAGGTCGAGTGGCGCGACGACCTGCCCGCCAACGGCATGGGCCAGGCCCGTGGCCCGCAGCGCATCGCGCTGAACCGCAAGTACCTGGCCGATCTCACCGACGGCAGCGCCGCCAGCCGCCAGACCGGGCGCGTGCACGGCACCGAGCGGCGCGAGCTGCTGGCGACCCTGCTGCACGAGCTGACCCACGTCTACGATCGCGCGCGCCTGTGGTCGGCGGAGGAAAAACGCGAGATCCGCCGCTGCACGCGCCAGGAAGAAACCCTCGGCCGGATCGCCCAGCCCACCGATTGCCGCGGGCAGAGCGGTCGCCGCTTCACGCTCTCCGACGACCCGCGCCTGCTCGATCTCGCCGGCTGGCCGCAGCGCGCCGGCCAGCGCGGGCGGCGCGAGGCGCACAATGGCTTCGTACTGCGCAGCCCGGACGTCTACGAGCTGAGCAATCCGCGCGAGTTCGTCGCGGTGAACATGGAGTACTTCCTCCTCGATCCCAGCTACGCCTGCCGCCGCCCGGCGCTCTACCGCTACTACCAGCAACGCTTCGGCTGGGCGCCGGAACACAGTGCCTGTGCGCAGAGCTTCGCCTACCTCAACGCCGGCCGCGACTTCGGCCAGCAGCCGCTGGGCCAGCTCGACCCCGAGCGGGTCTACGAGGTCGACTACCTGCTGGCCGAGGCCAACGACAACCTGGTCAGCCGCTGGGGCCACACCATGCTCCGCCTGGTGATCTGCGCCCCCGGCCGGCCGCGTGGTCCGGACTGCCGGCTGGACCTCGACCAGCATCTGGTGCTGTCCTACCGCGCCTTCGTCGGCGACCTGCAATTGTCCAGCTGGGACGGCCTGACCGGCGCCTATCCGTCGCGCCTGTTCGTCCTGCCGCTGTCGCAGGTGATCGAGGAATACACCAAGGTCGAGCTGCGCAGCCTCGCCTCGGTGCCGCTGAAGCTGGACCGCGAGGAGGTCGCCAGCCTGGTCGAGCGCGCCGCGCAGAGTCACTGGAGCTACGACGGCCAGTACTACTTCATCTCCAACAATTGCGCGGTGGAAACCCTCAAGCTGCTGCGCAGCGGCATCCCCCGGCGACCGCTGCAAAGCCTGGACAGCATCACCCCCTACGGCGTGCTCGAGATGCTGGAGAACCGCAAGCTGGCCGATCCCAGTGTGCTCGACGACCCCAAGGAAGCCCTGCGCCTGGGCTACCGCTTCGACTCCTTCCGCGACCGCTACCAGGCGATGTTCGACGTGCTCAAGCAGCGCCTGCACATTCCCCAGGACAAGGTCGAGGACTGGCTGGCGCTGCCGGCCAGGGAGCGCCAGCCCTGGTTCGCCAAGGCCGACCTGCGCGCCAGCGCGGCGCTGCTGCTGCTCGAGCAGGCCTCGCTGCGGCGCCAGCTGCTGCTCGCCCAGGACGAGTTGAAGCGCCTGTACCTCGGCCACCTGGACAAGCCGGCCGGCGACCAGCGCCTGGAAGTGGCCGGCAAGACCTTCCAGCAGATCCTCGACGACAGCGGCTTCCTCAGTCGTCCGGCGGAACTCCTGGAGGGCGGCTACGGCCTGCCGCAGGCCGCCGAGTGGAAGCACCTGGAAGAGCAGACCCGCGAACGCCAGGCGCGCCTGCGCCGGCTCAGCGACGACCTCGACCGCGAGGTCCGCGCCCTGCTCGATCCCGAGCGCCGCGCCGAGCTGGAAGCCAACGAGGCCAACATCAAGGAGGTCGGCGCGCACCTGCGCGAGCTGCACAAGGCGGCCGGCGGGCTGATGCTGCCCTGAGGGAGGCGCCTGCAGGACGCATGGTCCCGAGCGCTCTTTCAGCGCCTCGCAGACGGCGGATAACGCTCTGCGTTATTCGCCCTACAGGTGCCACCTCCGGTCTTCGCTCACGGGTCGTCCGCTCCGGCGATGAACTCCTCGTCCTCTTCGGGCAACTGCGGGTCGAGGTGTAGCCATGGCAGGCGGCTGCCGACCCAGATGTGCCGGTTGGCGGGGGCGCGCTCGGGATAGTCGAGGCTGGCCACGGTGAAGTCCAGGGTATCGGCGCTGAGCCGGGTGAACAACGCCAGGTTGGCCCCGCAACGCGGGCAGAAGTAGCGCGTGCAGCTGGCCGACGAGGCATATTCCGCCGGTTCGCCCGCCAGCCAGCGGAACGCCGCGCGCGGCACCGTGGCCCAGGTGGTGACGATGCCGCCTGTGGTGCGCCGGCAGATCGAGCAGTGGCAGTGAGCGACATCGTCCAGCGGCGCGGCGACGGCGTAGCGCAGATAGCCGCAATGGCAACCGCCGGTATGGGTCTCGGGCATGGCGAATCCTCCTCGCGGGAGTGCCAGCATAAGCCGGACTTGCCCTGTGCCGCAGCCACCTCGCAAGATGAGCGGATTCCACTATCCGGGGGTGCCCGTGACCGCTCTGCTCTACTCCCTCTGGCCGCTGTTCGCCCTCATCGTCGGCGGTTACGCCCTGCGCCGCTGGGACTTTCCCGGCGAAGCCTTCTGGCCTGCCGCAGAACGCCTGAACTACTTCATCCTGTTTCCCGCGCTGCTGTTCAGCAACCTGGCGACCGCGCCGCTGGACGACCCCGGCCTGGCCCGCCAGGCCCTGGCCGTACTGCTCGGGCTCGGCGTCGCCTGGCTCGCCCTGCTGCTCTGCAAGCGCTGGCGCGGCTGGGACGCCGGGCGCTTCGGCGCCATCGCCCAGGGCGTATTGCGCTTCAACACCTATCTCGGCCTGGCCGCGGTCGGCAGCCTGTACGGCAAGCCGGGCCTGACCCTGGCCGCGCTGATGCTGGCGCTGATGGTGCCGACGGTGAACGTGATGTCGGTCTGGGCGCTGACCGCCGAGCGCGGCATCAGCCTGCGCGCGCTGCTGCTGCCGATCCTGAAGAACCCGCTGATCCTCGCCTGCCTCGCCGGCGCACTGGTCAACCTGGCCGGCGTCGGCCTGCCCGGCGGCAGCGATCGCCTGCTCAACCTGCTGGCGGTGGCCAGCCTGCCGCTGGGCCTGCTGTGCGTCGGCGCGGCGCTGAAACCCCAGGAACTCGGCGGCGAAGTCGCGGCCCTTGGCTGGAACTGCGCGGCGCGGCTGCTGGCGATGCCCCTGCTGGCCTTCGCCATCGCTCGCGGGCTGGGCCTGCCGAGCATGGAAAGCGCCGTGCTGGTACTGTTCTTCGCCCTGCCGACGGCGCCCACCGCCTATGTGCTGACCCGCCAACTGGGCGGCGACGGCCACCTGATGGCGGGCATCATTACCTTGCAAACGCTGCTTTCCGGCGCCACTCTGGTCGGCGTACTCCTCGTGCTGCAAGGAAGCCCATGACGACAGGACGCGTCGCCGCCGCCCTCACGGCGCTCTGCCTGCTCTGCCAACCGGCCTTCGGTTTCATCAAGGTGTTTCCCGAATTCGACGACGAACCCGGCGCCGCCACCTTCTTCTGGGCGGCCGTCACCACCGTCGGCCCGTTCATCGGCAGCACCGTCAGCGCACAGGAGTCCAGCGCTGACGAGGGCGACAAGCTCGTCCAGGCGCGGGACGACGCCGCCAGCTTCGTCGCCAGCGACGGTGCGATCCGTGGCGCGTACCTCCAGGCAGCCTTGCAGGTCCTGCGCCAAGCCCCGGAATACGCCGGGTACAGCGACCTGCAACTGGCCGCGGCGCTCCTCGCGCGGCAGCCCTGATCGACCATATATCCGAAATTACCCGCACGTTTCCCGCCGTTATCCAGCGAAAGCTGCCTGAAAGCTTCCCGCCGTAGCATCCGCCCACCACCGGCAGAAGACCGGACACGACGGCGCGCCCACGAGACGCCCGCTTACCCGTACAAAAACAACAATGGTGATTGCCATGCCCCGTTCCGCACACGCCTACAGCCGCACTCCGTCCGCGCGACGCCACCCGCCCGCCGCCTGCTGACCGCACGCCGCACGCCCGTCCGCCGTCTTCCCCGGAGTGAACCCATGCTGACCCTGCTCGCCTTCGCCATGGTGGCGACCTTCATGTTCCTGATCATGACCAAGCGCCTGTCCGCGCTGATCGCGCTGATCCTGGTCCCGATCGCCTTCGCCCTGATCGGCGGTTTCGCCGCCGGCCTCGGCCCGATGATGCTCGACGGCATCCGCACCCTGGCGCCGACCGGCGTGATGCTGATGTTCGCGATCCTCTACTTCGCCATCATGATCGACTCCGGGCTGTTCGACCCGGCGGTGCGCAAGATCCTCCGGCTGGTCAAGGGCGACCCGCTGAAGGTCTCGCTGGGCACCGCGGCGCTGGCGATGATCGTCTCCCTCGACGGCGACGGCTCGACCACCTACATGATCTGCGTGGCCGCCGTACTGCCGTTGTACAGCCGCCTGGGCATGAGCCCGCTGGTGATGGCCTGCCTGATCATGCTCTCCAGCGGCGTGCTCAACATGACCCCCTGGGGTGGCCCCACCGCCCGCGCGGCGAGTGCCCTGCACGTCGACCCGGCGGATATCTTCGTGCCGATGATCCCGGCGATGATCGCCGGGCTGCTGGCGATCTTCGCCATCGCCTGGATCTACGGCAAGCGCGAGCGCGCCCGCCTCGGCGAGCTGCACCTGCCCACCGACCATGAGGACCTGGCGGAGATCAGCGTGTCGCAGTATCCGGAGGCGCGCCGGCCCAAGCTGCTGTGGTTCAACGCTATTCTCACCGTGGTCCTGATGGCGACCCTGATCGCCGGCCTGCTGCCGATGCCGGTGCTGTTCATGATCGCCTTCGGCATCGCCATGATCGTCAACTACCCGTGCATCCAGGAGCAGAAGAAGCGCATCGGCGCACACGCCGAGAACATTCTCGCAGTGGTCTCGCTGATCTTCGCCGCCGGGGTGTTCACCGGCATCCTCTCCGGCACCGGGATGGTCGACGCCATGTCCAAGAGCCTGCTGGCGGTGATCCCGCCGGCGCTGGGCCCATACCTGGCGACCATCACCGCGCTGGTGAGCATGCCGTTCACCTTCTTCATGTCCAACGACGCCTTCTACTACGGCGTCCTGCCGATCCTCACCCAGGCCGCCGCCGAATACGGCATCACCCCGGTGGAAATGGCCCGCGCCTCGATCGTCGGCCAGCCGGTGCACCTGCTCAGCCCGCTGGTGCCCTCCACCTACCTGCTGGTGGGGCTGGCCAAGATCGACTTCGGCGACCACCAGCGCTTCACCCTGAAATGGGCCGTGCTGGTGTGCCTGGCAATCCTCGCCATGGCCCTGCTGCTGGGCCTGTTCCCCCTGTTCAGTAACTGACCGAGACGAGTGACCGCTTCATGGAATGGCTGACCAGCCCGGAAATCTGGATTGCGTTCTTCACCCTGACCGCCCTGGAGATCGTCCTCGGCATCGACAACATCATCATGATCTCGATCCTGGTCGGGCGCATGCCGAAGCACCTGCAGCCACGCACCCGCTTCTTCGGCCTGGCCCTGGCGATGGTGACGCGGATCCTGCTGTTGCTGTCGATCACCTGGGTCATGCGCCTGACCGCCGACCTCTTCCACCTGTTCGGCCAGGGCATCTCCGGACGCGACCTGATCCTGTTCTTCGGCGGCCTGTTCCTGCTCTGGAAAAGCAGCTCGGAGATCTACCAGGGCCTGGAAGGCGAGGAAGAAAGCGGCGATGAACCGAAGGGGTCGGCGAGCGGCTTCATCGGCACCATCATCCAGATCGCGATCATCGACATCGTCTTTTCCCTGGACTCGGTGATCACCGCCGTCGGCATGGTCTCCCACGTGCCGGTGATGGTCGCGGCGATCATCGTCGCGGTACTGGTGATGATGCTCTGCGCCGGCGCCATCAGCGACTTCATCGACAAGCACCCGTCGCTGAAGATGCTCGCCCTGTCGTTCCTCATCGTGGTCGGCACGGTGCTGATCGCCGAAGCCTTCGAAGTCCATGTGCCGAAGGGCTACGTCTACTTCGCCATGGCCTTCTCCCTGGCCGTGGAGGCGCTGAACATCCGCATGCGCGGCGCTGCCGCGCGCAAGCGGGGCGAAGAGCCAGTGAAGCTGCGCAAGGAAGTGCTCGGCGACTGAGCCGCTCAGGCCGGCTCGAAACGCTCGCCGCGGAATACCCGGCGAGCCGCGCCGCGACTGATCCGACCGTGGGCCCGGCGGCGCTCCGCGCGCAGCGCGTCGGCCGCGCTGCTCGCCTGGTCCGCGAGGCGCCGGGCGATCAGCAGGATCGCCAGGCGTTTGTTGGCGTGCTGGCTACGCTGGCTCTGCACCCTGACGCTGATGCCGCTGGCCAGGTGGGTGGCGCGCACCGCCGAGTCGGTGGTGTTGACATGCTGGCCGCCGGGGCCGGAAGAGCGCAGGGTCTCGAAACGGATCTCGCCCTCCAGACTGGCCGGCGGCGCGGCGAAGCGCTCCGCGCCGATGAACCAGTTCTTGCGCGCATGCCTTGCCCGGTAGGGGCTGGGGCAGATCCATTGGATACCGCCGCACCAGCGCTCGGCGAGCGCTTCGGCGGCAGTGCCGCGCAGCCCCAGGAGCAGCGAACGCCAGGTGCGCGGACGCTCGCCGGCCACCTCCTCGATTACCTCGACCTCGACGCCGGCTTGCGCCGCCTCGAGGCACAGCCGCTCGAACGCCTTCGCCACCGCCAGGCAGCATTCCGCCGGCCCCTGGGCCGCGGAGAGTTGCAGCAGGATCATCGGCAGCACTCCCCACGGGTCTTGTAGGTCAGCACCGGCTTCAGGCGGGCGACCAGGCGCAGCAGGCCGGCTTCGAGCAGCGCGCCGACCACCGAGTCGATACCCTTGTAGGCTTCCGGCGCTTCCTCGTAGATCAGTTGGCGGTCGCCACAGATCACCCTGCTGCCAAGGCGCGTACGGCCCAACTGGTCGACGCTGAAGCGCGCCGCCAGACGCTCCCGACACTCGCCGCGCTGCCATTTGCGACCGGCGCCGTGGGCCAGGGAGAACAGGCTCTGCGCGCTCGGCACAGGCTCCACCAGGTAGCTGTAGTCGCCGCGCGAGCCGGGGATCACCAGCACGCCCTGGTCGGCCGGGGTGGCGCCCTTGCGGTGCAGCCAGCCGTCGACGCCATCGACCTGTGCCGGCGCCACCAGGTTGTGGTTGATGTCGAGCAGTTCCAGGCCGTCGCAGCGCAAGCGTTCGAGAATGCGCCGGGCGATGAGCTGGCGGTTACCCTCGGCGAAGCGCAGCGCATCGGCGTGGCGCGCCAGGTAGGCGGAAGCTTCCAGGCTGCCGTCGAGCAGGCCGGCGTGGCCATGCAGGCTGACCTGCTCTTGCAGGATCGCCTGGCCGAGACCGCGCGAGCCACTGTGCACCAGCAGTTGCAGGCGGCCGGCATCGAGGCCGAGGGCGTGCAGGGCGGCCTGGTCGAACACGGTCTCGACCTGCTGTAGCTCGGCGAAGTGGTTGCCACCGCCTATCGTGCCGAGCGCGCGCCAGTGCTCGCGGGCCGGTAGATCCAGGGCTTCGATGCAGTCGCTCCAGGTCTCGTCCAGCGGCAGGTCGAGATTGCCCAGGCGCTTTTCCAGTTTGTCCGCCGACAGCTTGCCGGGGGCCAGGCCGGTTTCCCACAGGGCCATGCCACAGCCGATGTCGTTGCCGACCAGCGCCGGATAGAAGCGACCGACGGAGAAGAACGCCGCGCCGACCGGATAGCCGCGGCCGGGATGCAGGTCCGGGAGACCGACGACGCGGCACATGCCGTCCAGTTCGGCGGTGGTTTGCAGTTGCTGGATCGCCTTGCCTTCGATCCAGGTGCTGTCCGAGGCGATCAGTGCGACGCCCGCGGACAAAGGCTTGATGTAGTTGCCCATAATCCAATCCATGTGATTGAAACGGTAGATCCGGGGGGCAGACCGAAGCCGAGCGGGCACTCGCGGAAGGGCGAAGGGCGTCTAACGGAGAAGTGAAAACCTGGGGAGCGGTGACCGCGGCAGCCGATGACCTCTCGCCGGAAGCTTGCGCGGACGCAAGGGCGGGAATCGTTCAGCGGTGCAGGGGGTCGAGCGGTAGGTTTCGGTGGCCGTTAGGCCAGGCGCAGCCTGCAAAGGGTAGAGAACTGAATCATCGATGTAACCTCCTTTGCGGTGCGTAAGTGGGAGAAATGAAGGGCGAATCCTAGGCGTTTCATTCCCACCGCGCAAGCCCCGGAAAGGCTTCGCGATGGAAATGAGCGGCGCATCACTGCGCCGAAAGAGCCTGCACGGCGCCGGGCACCTCGCTGTTCCAGCGCTGGTAGAGCGCCCGCAGCTCGCCGGACGCCGCCATCTGCCGTACCCGCGCGTCGTAGACCTCGCGCAGGAGCCGGCCGCTGGCGCTGTCGGCGAAGGTCATGAAGGACTCCTTGCCGGGCGGCAGTTGCGCGATCGGGTAGGCGTCGGCCGGCAGATGCGCTTCGCTGCGCTGCTTTTCCAGTTCGTCCGGCTCGTCGAGGAAGAAATCCAGCTCGCCGTTCTGGACCTGCTCGGTGCAACGCTCGGGGCGGACGCACTCGACCAGGGTGAAGTCGCGCTGCTCCGCGGGGATCAGGTTGTAGCTGTGGCGCCAGCCGACGCGCTTGCCGGTGAGGCTGGCGCGGCCGGAAAAGGGCGTCTTCGCCGCATGCATCACGCCGTGGTACTCGATGTCGATCGGCAACTGGGCGTACAGCTTGCCCTCAACGCCGGGGATCTCGCCCGGCACGCCATCGACCATGGAGCCCGCGGTCATCAGCTTGTTGGCGCGGTTCCAGGGCATGTTGATGAATTTCACGTCGAGCCCGTAGGGCGCATAGACCTGCTTCAGCAGGTCCCAGTACAGACCGCTGCCGTCGGCGTTGGTATAGCCTTCCCAGGCCGGCGCGGCGAAGGTCGCCTTGCGGATGTGCGCCTGTTCCAGGCTATCGCCCAGCGCATCGGCCTGAACCACCGGCGCTCCCCCTACCCCGAGCGCCAACACCGCTGCCGAGAGGCAGCCACTGATCCCCGAAAATCGCATCCGCACCACTCCTCTGTATCCCTCTAGACCGGGGCTTTTTAAAAGGTGCAAAGGATACCCTTCCTGTCGGCTAATTCCATGGCCTGTGGCGCAAACGCATGCATCGAACGGAAGGCGAAAAAATCCTCGCCGTTTCGCGGCGCGCACGCTTGAATGAAGGGTAGGCGCCCTGCCGCTCGGGCTGCCGAGACGAACTCCCGCGGGGGGCGTCTGTCCAAATATGACGTTCGTGTTACAACTCGCCTGAACGCTGCCTTTCCATCGTGGCCGTTGGCGCCGTTGTCCGGGCTCCGCGGCGCAACGCACGCGGAACCTGGCGCGAGGTTGGCCATTCGTCGTAGTGCCAGGGGGGCCACGCCATGCTGAAACTGCTCGACCTGCTCTCTGCCGTCGCCCTGCTGGTGTGGGGCACGCATATCGTCCGCACCGGAATCCTCCGGGTCTACGGCGCCGACCTGCGGCGCATCCTCAGTCGCAGCGTGGAAAAACGCCCGCTGGCGTTCGCCGCCGGCATCGGCGTCACCGCCCTGGTGCAAAGCAGCAACGCCACCGCCCTGCTGGCCACCTCCTTCGTCGCCCAGGGCCTGATGGCACTGGCGCCGGCCCTGGCGATCATGCTCGGCGCCGATGTCGGCACCGCGCTGATGGCGCGGGTGCTGACCCTCGACCTGTCGTGGCTTTCGCCATTGCTGATCTTCTTCGGCGTGATTTTCTTCCTCAGCCGCAAACAGACCCGCCTCGGCCAGCTCGGCCGGGTATTCATCGGCCTCGGCCTGATCATCCTGGCGCTCCAGCTGATCGTCGCCGCCGCCGAGCCGATGACCCAAGCCAAGGGCGTCAAGGTACTGTTCTCCAGCCTGACCGGCGACATCATGCTCGACGCGCTGACCGGCGCGTTGTTCGCCATGATTTCCTATTCCAGCCTGGCCGCCGTGCTGCTTACCGCGACCCTCGCCGCGTCCAAGGTGATCTCGCTGAAAGTCGCGCTGTGCCTGGTGGTCGGCGCCAACCTCGGCAGCGGCATCCTGGCCATGCTCAGCGCCACCGCGCAAAACGCCGCCGGTCGCCGGGTGGCCCTCGGCAGCCTGTTGTTCAAGGTCGCCGGCTGCCTGCTGGTGCTGCCCCTGGTGGGGCCGCTGGCGGACTGGATGGATCACTGGCAGTTCAGCACAGCCGAACTGGTGATCGCCTTCCACGTGCTCTACAACGCCGCACGCTGCCTCGCCTGCCTGCCGCTGACCAACGCCATGGCCAGCTTCTGCACCCGTGTGATGCCCGACCGTGCCCTTCCCGACGACGTCGCCCGGCCGCGCCATCTCGACCCCGCCGCCCTCGACACGCCGAGCCTGGCGCTGGCCAACGCGGTGCGCGAGACCCTGCGCATGGGCGACACCGTCGAGCAGATGCTGAACAATCTGATGCAGATCATCCGCGGCGGCGATCCGCTGCTCGGCAAGGACATCCGCAAGCTCGACGACGACGTCGACGCCCTCTACACCGCGATCAAGCTGTATCTGGCAAGGATGCCGCGCGAGGACCTGTCCGAACGCGACAGCCGGCGCTGGGCGGAGATCATCGAGCTGGCGATCAACCTGGAGCAGGCCGGCGACATCATCGAGCACATGCTCGCCGCCGTGCAGGACAAGAAGACCTCGCGCAGCCGCTCGTTCTCCGACACCGGCCTGGAAGAGATCGGCACCTTGTACCAGCAGTTGGTCTCCAACCTGCGCCTGGGTCTCTCGGTGTTCCTCAACGGCGACCTCGACAGCGCCAAGCGCCTGCGCCGGGCCAAGCAGCGCTTCCGTCTGCAGGAACGGCGCTACGCCCATGCCCATGTCGACCGCCTGCACCAGCAGGTGGTACAGAGCATCGAGACCAGCTCGCTGCACCTGGACCTGATCAGCGACATGAAGCGTCTCAACTCGCTGTTCTGCGCCATCGCCTACGCCGTGCTGGACAATCCAGACGCGCCGAGCAGCGCGGCCGACGAGGGCACTCGGCGGGACGAGGACGACTGGGCCGACGAAGTCGACGACATGACCTCGGCGCCGCTGGCCGAGCCAGCGCTCGCCGAGGAGCGAGCGGAAACGCGCCGTTCGCGACATTAGCCGTTCTGCGGGTAGGTTCGTCATGAAGCATCCGCTATTCTCGGTATTTTCAGTTCCAGGCTCGGCCCATGCGTTCGTTGTCCACCCTGCTGCTGTTCTGCCTGCTCTGCCCCTGGTCGTACGCCGACCAGCGCAGCGAGGTCGAAGCCTTCCAGCTGGAAAACGGCATGGGCGTGCTGCTCAAGCCCACCGAGCAGCACCGACACGTCTCGATCCGGCTGGTGGTGGGGGTCGGTTTCGCCGACTTCTCGTGCCGTGAAAAGCAGCTGCCGCACCTGCTCGAGCACCTGTTCTTCAGCGGCCTGGACGGCGGCGACGAGGCCGACCTGGAAGCCCGCATGCAGGCCCTCGGCGGACAATGGAACGCCTACACCAGCGAAGGCGACACCACCTTCGTCATCGAGGCACCTGCCGCCACCCAGCGGCAGGTCCTAGACCTGCTGCTGGACACCATCACCCGCACCGAACTGGACGAGCCGCGCATCGCCGCCGCCAAGCGAGTGATCGAGCGCGAAGGCGGCGGCCATTACTCGCACCTGCAGCGCTGGCTCGACCGCGAGAACCTGGGCCGTGGCGCCATGGACCAACTGGCGGTGGAACTGGGCCTGGCCTGCTCCCAGCGCGCGCCGCTGGCGCCGCTTGGCGCGGAGCAGCTGGAGCGGCTGCGCAGCGACTGGTACGTACCGGGCAACATGACCCTGATCCTGGTCGGTGACCTCGATCCGCGCCTGCCGGCCTATCTGACCCGGACCTTCGGCACCCTGGAAGACCACGAGCTCCCCGAGCGCCGCGAGCTGCCGGCGGCCAACGGGCATGCCGAGGCCAGGCGCACCCTGATCACCCGGCCATTCGGCGAGGGTGCGATGCTGCACTGGATCTATCCGGAGCCGGACGACGCCGACCCGGACGCCATGGTCCTGCTCCAGGCCTATATGAACGACGCGCTGTACGCCGACCTGCGTGTGCGTCGCGGACTCACCTACGGGCCATCGACCGATCGCCAGGTGTTCGCCAACCAGGGCTTCTTCAGCCTCGACGCGGATGTCGAGCGCAGCGACCTACCCGCCACCGAGGCCGCCCTGCGCGAGTTGCTCGGCGGCATCCGCCAGCATGGCCTGGACCCGGGGCGTTTCAAGCGGGTGCAATTCGCCGAGCGCGCCAGGCTGGCCTGGAGCACCCAGGGCAACGCGGCGCTGGCGGACTATTACTGGGGCTCGCTGGCCGACTACGAGGACGGCCATTTCCCCAATGAGGAGCGCCGCCTGGCGAAGGTCAGCCTGCAACAGGCGAACGCGCTGGCGAAGCGGCTGTTCGACGGCGAAGGCTACCTGCGCATCGAAAAGCCGCTATTCGACGACGACATGCTCTACCCATTGCTGCTCGCCGCCGGTCTCCTGGCCAGCGGCCTGCTCTGGTTCGGCCTGCGCCGCCGGCGCGCCTGACCGGGCTACAGGGCCAGGCGGTGGATGACCTGGGTCGAGTCGTCCGGGTCGCGCTGGCCGACGAAGCCCAGTGCGCAACAAAGGTCGCGCATCGCCCGGTTGGCCGCCGAGTCCACCGAATACATCTGGCGGAAGCCGTTGCGCCGCGCCACGTCGATCAGATGGCGCATCAGCACGGCGTCGAGGCCCAGACCCTGGTAGTCGTCGGCGATGGTTACCGCGCATTCGCACTGCCCTTCCTCGCAGCAGGCGGCGTAGCGGCTGATACCGACCTCGCGCAGCTCACCGTCCTCGTGCACCAGGGCAACGAAGGCCATGCTCTGCTGGTAGTCGATGTCCATCAGTTGATCGAGCAGCGCCGGGCTGGCTTCCTTGATCTCGCCGAGGAAGCGGAAGTGGCGGGTCGCCGGGGACAGCCGGTTGATGAACTGGCGTTCGCGCTCCCGGTCCTCCTCGCGCAGGGGACGGATCAGCACGTGGCGGCCATCGTCGAGGGACTCGACCCAATGGTCGCCCTCTACCGCCGCGAACGCGGAAGACCGGCTGGCATTTTGTACATTGGACATGATGCGATCTCCAGGAAGGGAAGGAAGTCGGTACAACCACTTCCTTCCTGTCTACGCGGTTTGGCGCAGCTCCGGTTGATCGACATCAACGCCGCCGCCGCAGCCCCGGCGGGAGCCGACGCACGGCATGCGGCGAAACGCCTCAGGCGTTGGCCAGCTCGGCCTCGGCGATCTCCTTGCCGCGCCGGCGGAACAGCACCAGGGTGGCGAGCAGCCCCAGCAGCGCCGCGCCACTGAGCCAGATGCCCGGGGCCGCGCGGTTGTCCAGGGTGTGGATCAGCCAGGTGCAGACCGCCGGGGTGAAACCACCGAAGGTCGCCGTAGCCAGGCTGTAGGCGAGGGAGAAACCGGTAGTGCGCACGTCCGCCGGCATCACCTCGGTCAACGCCACCACCATCGCGCCGTTGTAGCTGCTGTAGAGGAACGACAGCCACAACTCGACGCCGAGCAGGCCGGCGAAACTCGGCTCGCGGACCAGCCAGGACAGCGCCGGGTAGGCGGTCAGCAGTGCCAGCGCGGAGGCACCCAGCAACAATGGCTTGCGCCCGATGCGGTCGGAGAACGCGCCCATCACCGGCAGCCAGATGAAGTTGGACAGGCCGATGCACATGGTCACCAGCAGGCTGTCGAGGTCCGACAGTTGCAGTTCGTTCTTGCCGAAGGTCGGCGTGTAGGCGGTGATCAGGTAGAACGATACGGTGGTCATCACCACCATCGCGGTACCGGCCAGCACTACGCCGAAGTTCTGCCCGATGGAGCGCAGCACCTGCGACAGCGACGGTCGGTGGGTGCGCGCCTCGAACTCCGGCGTTTCCTCCAGCGAGCGACGGATGACGAACAGCGCCGGAACGATCAGGCAGCCGATGAAGAACGGCACGCGCCAGCCCCATTCGCCCATGTCCTGCGGGCTCAGCCACTGGTTGAGGAGCACGCCGAGCAGGCCGGCGAAGACCACCGCGACCTGCTGGCTGGCCGACTGCCAACTGACGAAGAAGCCTTTGCGTCCTGGCGTGGCGATCTCCGACAGGTAGACCGAAACCCCTCCCAGCTCGACGCCGGCGGAAAAACCCTGCAGGAGCCGGCCGAACAGCACCAGCAACGGCGCCGCCACGCCCAGCGTGGCATAGCCGGGAACGAAGGCGATCAGCAGGGTCCCCATGGCCATCAGGCCGAGGGTGATGATCAGGCCCTGGCGGCGGCCGTGGCGATCGATGTAGGCGCCCAGGAACACCGCACCCAGCGGCCGCATCAGGAAGCCGGCGCCAAAGGTGGCGAGGGACAGCATCAGGGAGGCGAACGGGTTGTCGCCGGGGAAGAAGGTCTTGGCGATGGCGGTGGCGTAGAAGCCATACACCATGAAGTCGTACATCTCGAGGAAGTTGCCACTGACCACACGGAAAATGGCGACACCTTTGGATTTATTAGAGGCCATGGGACACACACTCAGGCAGACACGGGGAAGCGGTCCATGGCGGCGTCGATGGCCACGCAGGCGGGTACGTCATCCATCGACCGAGTTGTAACCATATGTGTAAAAACTCCTGTCGAACAATCTAAAATTGCCCGAAAGGTGCGAATTGAAGGGGTTTGAAAGGCTGTCGAAAGCTTCGCGACCATCGGTCGGGAAAGCGACGCCTTTTTCCCTGGTCGACCTCCAGAAAGGAGAGCGGAGCCTCTGTCGGGCGAAGGAAACATTCGCCACGCGGCAGCTGTCCTTCGTTCATACCCAGGAAACCCGGCCGGGGTTATGCTGCGCGCCCCGGCCGGCTGGCCGAGCAGCTCCGATCGAGAACCCGCTGGTCCCCATGCCCAACCAACAACGCCCCGTCCTCAAGGCCCGCCTGGAGCAACTGATCGCCCTGGTCGGCGGCCTGATGGCCCGCTATCCGCGCACCATCGCCCTGTTCGGCTTCTGTTCGGGCGTGTTCAGTTTCATCATGGTCGACCGGCAGAAGGGCTTCGCCCAGGTGCTGGCGATCATCATGCTGGTCAGTTGGGTCTGGTTGATCCTCGAGAACCTCCTGCGGGAGACCTTCGCCCGCCGCTTCGGCTGGGAGATCCCGGCGCCGCTGCTGCGCTACGCGACCCAACTGATCCACCAGGAAAGCCTGTTCTTCGTCCTCCCGTTCTTTCTCATCACCACCACCTGGAACAGCGGCCAGGCGCTGTTCACAGGGACGCTGGCCGCCGCGGCACTGATCTCCATCACCGATCCGCTCTACTATCGCTGGCTGTCCAGGCGTCGCTGGGTGTTCCTCGCCTACCACACCCTGACCCTGTTCGCGGTGTTGCTGACCTCGCTGCCGATCCTGCTGCACCTGACCACCCCGGAAAGCTACCGGTTGTCGCTGGGCATCGCCGTCGTGCTGTCCTTCCCCAGCCTGCTCGTGACCTTCCCGCTACAGCACTGGTGGCGCGGCTTCCTGCTTCTCGGCCTGACCCTGGCGGTGGGCCTGGCCGGATGGTTCGGCCGCACCTGGGTACCGCCGGCCACCCTGTGGCTGACCGAAGTGGCGGTGAGCAGCCAGTTCGACGACCAGAGCCGCACGCCCGGCGACAGCCTGGAGCAGGTCGGCGCCGCCCAGTTGCGCAGCCAGGGCCTGTTCGCCTATACCGCGATCAACGCGCCGCGCGGCCTCGACGAGCGCATCTATCACGTGTGGATGTTCAACGGGAAGGAGTTCGACCGCATCGCCCTGGATATCCACGGCGGCCGCAAGGAGGGCTACCGGGCCTGGACCCACAAGCAGAACTTCCCCGGCGACCCGGTCGGCCACTGGCAGGTGAAGGTACTCACCGAGGCCGGACAGATGATCGGCACCCTGCGCTTCGACGTCACCCAGTGACGTCGAAGCCTGGCGACCTCAGGCGAAGAACCAGTAGCACACGCCGATGGAGGCGATGACCCCGGCCAGGTCCGCGGTCAGCGCGCAGCCCACCGCGTGGCGCGCGCGCTGCAGGCCGACCGAGCCGAAATAGACGGCGAGCACGTAGAAGGTGGTCTCGGTACTGCCCTGCACGGTGGCGGCGACCAGCGCCGGGAAACTGTCGACGCCGTGGGTCTGCATGGTCTCCAGCAGCATCGCCCGCGCCGCGCTGCCGGAGAACGGCTTGACCAGCGCGGTGGGCAGCGCCTCGACGAAGCGGCTGTCCCAACCCAGCCCCTCGACCGCCCAGCGTATCCCGCCGAGTACCACTTCCAGCGCCCCGGAAGCGCGCAACACGCCAACCGCGCAAAGCATTGCGACCAGGTACGGCAACAGGTTCCTGGCGACGTCGAAACCTTCCTTCGCCCCCTCCACGAAGCTCTCGTAGACCGGCACCTTCTTCAGCGCGCCGACGATCAGGAACAGCACGATCAGGCTGAACAGCGTCAGGTTGCCCAGCAGCGAGGACAGCTGCGCCAGCGCGGTGGCCGAGAGCGTGCCGAGCACCGCCATGAAGCCGGCCAGCAGCAACGCGCCGGGGATCAGGTAGGCCAGCACCACCGGGTCCCACAAGCGCAGGCGCTGCATCAGCGCCACCGACAGCAGGCCGGCCAGGGTCGAGGCGCTGGTGGCCAGGAGGATCGGCAGGAATACCAGGGTCGGATCGGCCGCGCCCTGCTGCGCGCGGTACATGAAGATAGTCACCGGCAGCAGGGTCAGGGACGAGGCGTTGAGCACCAGGAAGAGGATCTGCGCATTGCTCGCGGTGGTGCTGCTGGGATTGAGCTCCTGCAACGCCTTCATCGCCTTCAGGCCGATCGGCGTGGCGGCGTTGTCCAGACCCAGGCCATTGGCGGCGAAGTTCAGGGTGATCAGGCCGATCGCCGGATGCCCCGGCGGCACTTCCGGCATCAGCCGGCGGAACAACGGACCGAGCAGCACCGCCAGGCGCTCCACCAGCCCGGCCTTCTCGGCGATGCGCAGGAAGCCGAGCCAGAGCGTCAGGGTGCCGAACAGCAGGACCATCACCTCGACCGCCAGCTTGGCCATGGCGAACAGGCTCTCCACCATCGCCGCGAACACCGTCGCATCGCCGCCGATCAACCAGCGCGCCAGCGCACTCGCCGCCGCCACCAGGAAAAAACCCAACCACAAGCCGTTCAGCATTCAGAATCCCCCGCGTTGCGCGGATGATAGCGGCGCAGGCGGTGCCGGCGCCAGAAACGCCGAGGCCCCGGACGATGCCGGGGCCTCCTGGAGCCACAAGCCGCCTTATTCGAGGGTGGCCTGCTTGCCCTTGGCTTCGCCGACCGCCTGCCGCAGGTGCGGCAGCGAATCCCAGTAGCGCTGGCCCTTGGCCGCGTCGTACATGCCTTCCCACTTGGAGATGACCAGCACCGCGAGGGCATTGCCGATCACGTTGAGGGCGGTGCGCGCCATGTCCATGATGCGGTCCACGCCGGCGATGAAGGCCAGGCCCTCGAGCGGGATGCCGACGCTGCCCAGGGTGGCGAGCAGCACCACGAAGGATACGCCCGGCACGCCGGCGATACCCTTGGAGGTCACCATCAGGGTCAGCACCAGCATGATCTGCTGGCCGATGGACAGGTCGATGCCGTAGAGCTGCGCGATGAAGATCGCCGCGATGCTCTGGTACAGGGTCGAGCCATCGAGGTTGAAGGAGTAGCCGGTGGGCACCACGAAGCTGCTGATCGCCTTCGGCGCGCCGTAGGCTTCCATTTTCTCGATGATGCGCGGCAGCACGGTTTCCGAGCTGGCGGTGGAATAGGCGAGGACCAGGTCGTCCTTGAAGATGCGGATCAGGCGCATGATCGAGAAGCCGAACATCCGCGCGATCAGGCCCAGCACCACCAGGGCGAAGAAGACGATGGCCACGTAGACCAGGATCACCAGCTTGGCCAGCGGCAGCAGCGAGGCGAAGCCGAAGTTGGCGACGGTCACCGCGATCAGGGCGAAGACACCGATAGGGGCGTACTTCATGATCATGTGGGTGACCTTGAACATGGTCTCGGAAACGCCCTGGAACACCTTCACCAGCGGCTCGCGCAGATCGTTGGGCAGGCTCGACAGGCCGAGGCCGAACATCACCGAGAAGAAGATGATCGGCAGCATCTCGCCACGGGCGATGGCGGCGAAGACGTTGGAGGGAATCAGGTTGAGGATGGTCGCGATGAACGCATGGTCATGCTGCACTTCCTGGGTGGTCTTCTGGTACTGGGAAATGTCCACGGTACCCAGGGTGCTCATGTCGATGCCGGTGCCGGGCTGGAACAGGTTGGCCAGCAGCAGGCCGACGACGATGGCGACGGTGGTGACGATCTCGAAGTAGATGATGGTCTTCAGGCCGATGCGGCCAAGCTTCTTCGCGTCGCCGACGCCGGCGATGCCGACCACCAGCGAGGAAATCACGATCGGCACCACGATCATCTTGATCAGACGGATGAAGATGTCGCCGGCCGGTTGCAGCACGTTGGCGATCCACCAGGCCTTTTCGGCGCTGAAATGGTTGAGCACTGCGCCGACGGCGATACCGAGTGCCAGACCGATCACGATCTGCCAGGCGAGGCTTAGCTTGGCTTTACCCATGTTTCGTCACCCTTAATTCTTGTGGAAGTCGGGAGTCGCTCCAACGGGAGAGTCGCTCCCGACAGGCGAAAGGGCGCAATGATTCATGCGCTCCCCTACCCCGTCTAATGCCGTAAGTGACTGCCCCATGCCGAATCGGCATGAGAAATCACTAATGAAACGTCCGTCCCACAGGAAATTGCCCTTGATTTTCGTACAAGAACAGGGAGCGGAAGGCACTCCGTGCAAGGCCCGGGAGCCTCGTGCCCATCCTGGGAAGTTGAAAGTCGCTCATCATCGCTGCGATGGATGGTCGCAGGACACGCAAGGCCGTCCGGCACGCCATCGCTGGCTGTGGATAAGCGGCATTCTGTGGATAACCGCGCGGTAAAGCCCTTCTGGGAGGGCGCCTCGGAACGCGCGGGCGGTCGATTGTAAAACGACTCCGCCATCCACAGGCATTGATCGATATCAGGGAAGTTCGCGGAGTATCGCTGCGGAAGCCGACGCTCCGCCGGACGGCGGAGCATCGTACCCCTTCTATATATAGAAGCGCGCCGGAAGGCAGCGAGACATCGGTGGCTCCCCTCCGGCGCGTTTTCGCCTGGCCCGACCCCGAAGGAGGTACTCCCTGTACCCCTGGAACCCGCCGGATCGACCTCACCCAGCGCATCCCGGTCCCCTGGCCATGCCCCGCTGCGGGCGGGGCGGTGTCACGCAAGCCCGTTCCGCCTCAGTACCAGTTCGGATCGGCCTTGAGTTGTTCGTCGAGGATCTTCTGTACCGCCGGTTCCGGCTTGCCCAGCCAGCGGAAGCTGGCGTGCTTGCTCGGCGACTTGTCCTGCGGCAGCCCTTCGGGCACCTGCACGTAGAGCCCGTAGGCATGACTCTTGTCCCAATCGAAGGCGACCAGCAGGCGCTGGCCCTTGCAATCGGACTTCTCGCAGAGACCGCCAACCAGATACTTGTCGCCCTGGTCGTCGACGGCATGCATCGGCGTAGCGGTTCCCGAGAGATTCATCACCCAGTCGGGCAAGCGGCTCTCGTCTTCCACCAGGTTCTGCCAGGCCTTGCGGTATCCGGCATCGGTGCTCTGCAGTTCGTTCAAGCGGTATTCGCCGTCCCTGTCGGCCGCCACCGCCAGCGAACTGGCGGCGGCACCGAGCAGCAGTGCGTTCATCAGGTTACGCATGAGTCGCATCGCTTTCTCCTTGGCATCCGGCTAGCCGCGACGGCGTCCGAAGAAGAACGAGACCACGAAGAGCACCAGGAACAGCACGAAGAGGATCTTCGCGATTCCGGTGGCGGCACCTGCGATGCCACCAAACCCGAGGACGGCAGCGATGATGGCGATGATCAGAAAGGTGATAGCCCAACTAAGCATGATGTTTTCTCCTGTGTGCCTTCGGAACTGTCGGTACCGCCTCGGGGCCAGGCCCATCGGGGTAGCGAACCGGCCTGTGTCCATTTTTTCTTCAGGGAGACCGTGACTACCTCATTGCACGCCGCATGCCAGCCTTTCTGAAAAATAAAAACACTTTTAATTCAATAAGTTATAAAACAACCCAGGTAGTCTGCGCAGTTCATCCTGCACGACGCGACAAATTATTCCGGGCGTTTTGCACGATCGGCGCGGTACGCTGTCACATGCAACAGGGAAGCGACCCGGCACCTGCTACCCGGAGCCATCCGTGGAGCCGCCACGGCTTCCCGAAAACCCAAGAACAGACATCGGCAGGTTGCACGCCGCCCTGGCCGCCCGGATGGGCGGCGGGGCGCTCTGCAACTTGCATGGGCTTTCCGGGGACTAACCCAGAAGCCGAATGGCAGTGAATTCCCTAGAGGATAAAAAGCAACGATGGAAACCACTTCCGAAAAACAGGGGCGCATCCTGCTGGTCGATGACGAGTCGGCGATCCTGCGCACTTTCCGTTATTGCCTCGAAGACGAAGGCTACAGCGTGGCCACCGCCAGCAGCGCGCCGCAGGCGGAGGCCCTGTTGCAGCGCCAGGTATTCGACCTGTGCTTCCTCGACCTGCGCCTGGGCGAAGACAACGGGCTCGACGTTCTCGCCCAGATGCGCGTCCAGGCGCCATGGATGCGCGTGGTGATCGTCACCGCGCATTCGGCGGTGGATACCGCGGTCGACGCCATGCAGGCCGGCGCGGTGGATTACCTGGTCAAGCCCTGCAGCCCGGACCAACTGCGCCTGGCCGCCGCCAAGCAACTGGAGGTGCGCCAACTGACCGCGCGCCTGGAGGCCCTGGAGGACGAAGTGCGCCGCCAGGGCGACGGCCTGGAATCGCACAGCCCGGCCATGGCCGCGGTACTGGAGACCGCGCGCCAGGTAGCGGCGACCGACGCCAACATCCTCATCCTCGGCGAATCCGGCTCCGGCAAGGGCGAACTGGCACGCGCCATCCACACCTGGAGCAAACGCGCGAAGAAGCCCCAGGTCACCATCAACTGCCCGTCGCTGACCGCCGAACTGATGGAAAGCGAACTGTTCGGGCACAGTCGCGGCGCCTTCACCGGTGCCACCGAAAGCACCCTGGGCAGGGTCAGCCAGGCTGACGGCGGCACCCTGTTCCTCGACGAGATCGGCGACTTCCCGCTGACCTTGCAACCCAAGCTGCTGCGCTTCATCCAGGACAAGGAATACGAACGCGTCGGCGATCCGGTGACCCGCCGCGCCGACGTACGCATCCTTGCCGCGACCAACCGCGACCTGGGCGCGATGGTCGCCCAGGGCCAGTTCCGCGAGGACCTGCTCTACCGCCTCAACGTGATCGTGCTCAACCTGCCTCCCCTGCGCGAACGCGCCGAGGATATCCTCGGCCTGGCCGAACGTTTCCTCGCCCGCTTCGTCAAGGACTACGGCCGCCCCGCCCGCGGCTTCAGCGAAGCCGCCCGCGAGGCCATGCGGCAATACCCCTGGCCGGGCAACGTACGCGAGCTACGCAACGTGATCGAACGCGCCAGCATCATCTGCAACCAGGAACTGGTGGATGTCGACCACCTCGGTTTCAGCGCTGCGCAATCTGCCAGCAGCGCGCCGCGGATCGGCGAATCGCTGAGCCTGGAAGACCTGGAGAAAGCCCATATCACGGCGGTGATGGCCTCCAGCGCGACCCTCGACCAGGCCGCCAAGACCCTCGGTATCGATGCCTCGACCCTGTACCGGAAGCGCAAGCAGTACGGCCTATGAGCATGCCGCTGCCGATGAAGCTCCGGACCCGGTTGTTCCTCAGCATTTCCGCGCTGATCACCGTCTCGCTGTTCGGCCTGCTGCTCGGGCTGTTCAGCGTGATGCAGCTCGGCCGCGCCCAGGAACAACGGATGTCGCACCACTACGCGACCATCGAGGTGAGCCAGCAACTGCGCCAGTTGCTCGGCGACCAGTTGGTCATACTGCTCCGCGAAACCCCCGACGGGCAGGCCCTGGAGCGCTCGCAAAACGACTTCCGACGAGTCCTGGAACAGGGCCGGGCGAATACCGTCGACAGCGCCGAGCAGGCCGCCCTGGATGGCGTCCGCGACGCCTACCTGCAACTGCAGGCGCACACCCCGGCCCTGCTCGAAGCGCCCATGGCCGACAACGACGGCTTCAGCGAAGCCTTCAATGGCCTGCGCCTGCGCCTGCAGGACCTGCAGCAACTGGCGCTGGCCGGCATCAGCGAAGCCGAGACCAGCGCCCGCCATCGTGCCTACCTGGTCGCCGGCCTGCTTGGCCTGGTGGGCGTCGCCATCCTGCTGATCGGTTTCGTCACCGCCCACAGCATCGCCCGGCGCTTCGGCGCGCCGATCGAAACCCTGGCGCGGGCGGCGGACAGGATCGGCGAAGGCGATTTCGACGTGACCCTGCCGATGACCAACGTCGCCGAGGTCGGCCAGTTGACCCGGCGTTTCGGCCTGATGGCCGAGGCCCTGCGGCAGTATCGCAAGACCAGCGTCGAAGAGGTGCTTTCCGGCGAGCGGCGCCTGCAGGCGGTACTCGACAGCATCGACGACGGCCTGGTGATCTTCGACAACCAGGGACGCATCGAACACGCCAACCCGGTCGCGATCCGCCAGCTGTTCGTCTCCAACGACCCCCATGGCAAGCGGATCGACGAATTACTCAGCGATGTCGATGTCCAGGAGGCGGTGGAAAAGGCCCTGCTCGGCGAAGTCCAGGACGAGGCGATGCCCGACCTGGTGGTGGACGTCGCCGGCGAGTCGCGCCTGCTGGCCTGGTCGCTGTATCCGGTCACCCATCCCGGCGGGCATAGCGTCGGCGCGGTGCTGGTGGTCCGCGACGTGACCGAGCAGCGCGCCTTCGAACGGGTCCGCAGCGAATTCGTCCTGCGCGCCTCCCACGAACTGCGTACGCCGGTGACCGGCATGCAGATGGCCTTCAGCCTGCTCCGCGAACGCCTGGACTTCCCCGCGGAGTCACGGGAAGCGGACCTGATCCAGACGGTGGACGAAGAGATGTCGCGGCTGGTCCTGCTGATCAACGACCTGTTGAACTTCTCGCGCTACCAGACCGGCATGCAGAAGCTCGAACTGGCTTCCTGCGACCTCGTCGACCTGCTCACCCAGGCGCAGCAGCGTTTCATTCCCAAGGGCGAGGCCCGCCGGGTCTCGCTGCAACTGGAGCTGGGCGATGAGCTGCCGCGCCTGCAGCTCGATCGCCTGCAGATCGAGCGGGTGATCGACAACCTGCTGGAAAACGCCCTGCGCCATAGCAGCGAAGGCGGGCAGATCCACCTGCAGGCCCGGCGCCAGGGCGACCGGGTGCTGATCGCGGTGGAAGACAATGGCGAAGGCATTCCCTTCAGCCAGCAAGGACGGATCTTCGAGCCTTTCGTCCAGGTCGGACGCAAGAAGGGCGGCGCCGGCCTCGGCCTGGCGCTGTGCAAGGAAATCATCCAGCTGCATGGCGGGCGCATCGCGGTGCGCTCGCAACCGGGCCAGGGCGCGCGCTTCTACATGCTGCTGCCGGTGTGACCGGGGCCGCTCCCGGCAGGCTTTTCCACAGGCCTCAGGAAGTCGGCACCGCCAGCAGCAGGGCGGCGGTTTCCAGGTCCGGCTCGCCATCGAAGCGGGCCGGACGGTATTTCATCTGGAAAGCGCCGATGACGTCGCGGGTGTCCTTCTCCAGCTCGCCGGTCTGCGGCACCAGGTAACCGTGCCGCGCCAACTGCTGCTGGAACCAGCGCACATCCGGCAGCTGGCCGTTCAGTTCGGCGAGCCGGCGCGCCAATTCGCCGGGCTTCGGCCAGGGCACCAGGCCGGCGTCGGCGAGGCGCTTCCAGGGGAACAGCGGACCCGGATCGACCTTGCGGCCCGGCGCGATATCGCTGTGTCCGATGATCCGGTCCGGGGTGATGCCGTGGCGCTTGGCGATGTCCTTCAGCAGGGGGATCAGCGCCTGGATCTGTGCTTCGCTGAACGGATACCAGACCCGCCCCTGGGGTGTATCGCGATAGCCCTGGTTGACGATCTCGATGCCGATCGAGGTGGCGTTCAGCCAGGTCCGGCCCTGCCATTCACTGACCCCGGCGTGCCAGGCGCGGCGGTTCTCATCCACCAGGCGGTAGACGGTGGCCGGCTCGTCGTCGCCGATCAGGTAGTGCGCGCTGACGCCGCCGTGGGTGAGGATGCCCAGCGAATGCGGCAGATCGGTGGAGGTGTAGTGGAGGACGATGAACTGGACGCGGCTGTCCTGGTTCGCCGAGGTGTAGTCGGTGTTCAGGCGCGGGCCGCTGGAGCAGCCGGCCAGCAGCGACAGGGTGAAAGCCAGTAGAACGAACGAACGCATGATGACTCCGAAAAAAATGGGCAGCGCGGTCAGGCGGCGATGTGCAACACGCTGCGCAGGTTGTCCAACAGCATATCGACGCTGAGCATGATCAGCAGCATGCCGGCCAGCCGCTCGATGGCGGTCAGCCCGCGCGGGCCGAGGAAACGCTGGAGGAACGCCGCCTGCAGCAGGATCAGCGCAGTAGCGGCCCAGGCCAGCACCACCGCCAGGTAAAGCTCCCACAGCGGACCGTCGAAGGTGGTGCGCAGGGTGATCAGCATCGCCAGCGCCGAGGGCCCGGCCACCGCCGGGGTGGCCAGGGGTACCAGCAGCGGCTCGCCGTCGGGCACTTCGCCGAGCAGCCCTTGGGGCGACGGGAAGATCAGGCGCATGGCGATCACGAACAGGATGATGCCACCCGCGATCCCGGTCGCCTCGCGGGACAGGCCGAGGCCGCTGAGGATGTGCTCGCCGAGGGTGAGGAAGAGCAGCAGCAGGCCCAGGGCGAAGGCCAGCTCGCGAAACGCCACGCGCAGGCGGCGCCCAGGTGCGACGCCTTTCAGCGCGGCGAGGAACACGGCGATGTTGCCGAAGGGGTCGGTGACCAGAAAGATCAGGACGGCGACGCCGAACATATCCATGGGAGTTTCCAGAGCGGGACAGCCGGTCATTCTACCGGGCGGGACCATTCTAGCGAGCCGCGGCAACACCTGCAGGCGAGCCCGTCCCGAGTCGTCGGAATGTGCGCTGGTCGCCCTTCAGGCCACTTCCAGGCGGTCCCGGCCGGCGCGCTTGGCTCGATACAGCGCCTGGTCGGCACGCTCGAAAACCGCTTCGCCGGCCTCGTTGCCTTCGAACGCGGTGATGCCGGCGGAACAGGTGATGCTCAGGGGCTCGCCCTTGAAATGGAACGGACAGGCGGCGATCGCCGCGCGCAGCCGTTCGAGCAGTTGCCGGCCGGCTTCCAGGGACGTGGCCGGGAGCAGGACGACGAACTCCTCGCCGCCGAAACGGGCGATGAAATCGGCCTGGCGCAACCGTTTGCGCAATTCGCCGGCAATGATCTTCAGCACCTTGTCCCCGGCCAGGTGGCCGAAGTCGTCGTTGATCCGCTTGAAGTGGTCGATGTCCAGCACCGCCAGCAGCAGATCGCCGCCGTCCCGGTGCCGGCGCGCCACCTCCTGTTCCAGGCGCTCGCTGAGCGCCGCGCGGTTGGGCAGCCCGGTCAGCGGATCAGTCAGGGCTTTCTGTCGCTGGTCCTCCAGGTGGCTGTGGAACGCCTTGGCATCCTGCTCCATGCTGTTGACCCGCTCCATCAGCGCCTGCAGGCGGCCGGACACCTCCTGTTCGTGCTCGGCCTGTTCGCGCTGGTGTTCGTCCATGGAGGCAAGCAGGCCGTTCAGCCGGCTGTCCACCGCCAGCTTGAGGCTGTTCAGGTCGGTCGCCTGCTGCACGCTGGCCTGCAGGCCACTGACCTGCTCACGCAGCGATTGGTCGAAGCCGCGCGCGTTGTCCAGCACGTCGGTATAGCCGGCGTGGGCGTCGCCCAGGTGGCCGAGGAAGCTTTCCAGGCGCTCGTTGAGTTGCCGCAGGTATTCCTCGAAGTCGCGCTGGCCACTGTCCGCCAGGGACAGCACCAGCACCGCCAGGTCGTCGAGTACCGGCACCAGCTCATACCAGTTCAGGCTGCCATCGATCCGCTCCCGCAGCGCCTCGGCCTGGGGCTGGTGGCTGCTCGGCAGGGACAGGCCGTCGAGCAGCCGCAGCAGGCTGGCCTCGATGTGCGGCGCCACCGCGCTGTAGCCGGGCTCCGGTATCGGCGGCGGCAGTTCGTAGGCCTCGTCTACCGCCTGCCCGTCGAGGTTATCCACAGGAGTGGCCGGAGCTTCGGGCGCGCTTTCAACGTCCGCCGGCATTGCGGGCGACGGCTCCGCACCCGCTTCTTCCAGCGTCTCGCTAAAGCTCAGGCCGGCCGGTAGCGGCAGGCTGTCGAGCCAGATTTCCCGGGGCTCATCCAGCAGGATCTGGTTCGGCTCGCCACGCTCGGCGACCCCGACCCAACCCGCTGGCGCGCTTTCGATGGCGGCGACCGTGCGGGCGGGCAACGGCTGCGGCGGACCGCCTGGCGCCTCGTCGTGCTCGGCGACCGGCAGGGACGGCGCGGCCGCCGCCGGTTGGATCGGTGTATTGCTTGCCGCCACAACGGACGGCACCGATGCGCTCGGCTCCGCGGTGGTTTCCGACTCCTTGCCGCCGAACAGGCGTTGCAACAGGCTCGGGCGACCGTCTTCGGCATCGCCGCCCTTGCGCTCGGCCAGCGCCTGGCGTTGCAGCCTGCTCAGCTCGCTGAGCAGGATCGGAATCTCGCGCGACTGCCGGGCGCGCTCCTCGATATCGCGGGCGAACTGCTTCAGCGGCTTGCGCAGTTCCCGCGGCAGGTCCAGGGCCAGCAACTGCTGGGCCAGTTCGCCGAGAGCATCGATGTTCTGCTGGGTGCGTTGCTGGCGGCGCTGTTCGGAGTCGAGCACGGCCTTTTCCAGGCGCGGAATCAGGCCCGACAGGCCGGCGTCCATGTCGTCGCGACGGAGGATCTCGCGCAGCTCCTTCATGCACTGGTCGACCGCCTTGTCGCTGCCTTCGGCCGCCAGACTGCTACGCACCAGGCCGCGACGCAGCAGGTCGATCCGGGCATCCCAGCGCCGTTGCAGGCGCTCCTGCTGCTCGATGTTCTCCAGGTACTTGTCTTTCCAGCGCTGGACGTCGTCGCGACTCATGGCGGACTCCCGGCATCCCCGCGCACGACCAAGGCCTTGTCGCGCAGGTTGTCCGGCAGGCGAATCTCCACCGATACCGGCAGATGGTCGGAGATCGGCTGGTCGAGCACGTCGACCCGCTCGAGAGCGAGATCGGAACTGAGCAGGATATGGTCGAGATTGCGCTGCGGCCGCCAGCTGGGAAACGTCGCCTCGACCTGCGGCGCCATCAGGCCGAGGTCACGCAGGGGCGAGTTTTCCAGAAGATCGACGGCGTGGGTGTTCATGTCGCCCATCAGCACCTGGTGGCGGTAGTCGCCGATCAGCTCGCGGATATAGGCGAGCTGGCGGGTGCGGGTGCGAGCGCCGAGAGCGAGATGCATCATCACTACCACCAGCGCGTCGGCGCCTTCGCCAAAGCGCACGAAGATCGCGCCGCGTCCCGGCGGACCGGGCAACGGATGATCTTCCAGCAGGGTCGGCCGCCAGCGGCTGAGCAGGCCGTTGCTGTGCTGGGCGATACGCCCGAGGTTGCGGTTGAGCTGCTGGTACCAGTAGGGGAACGCCCCCAACTGGGCCAAGTGCTCGACCTGATTGACGTAGCCGGAACGCAGGCTGCCGCCGTCGGCTTCCTGGAGGGCGACGAGGTCGTAGTCGGCGAGCAGTTCGCCGATCCGCTTCAGGTTGGTCGCCCGCCCCGCGTGGGGCAGCAGGTGCTGCCAACCGCGGGTCAGGTAGTGGCGGTAGCGCTCGGTGCTGATACCGACCTGGATGTTGAAGCTGAGAAGGCGCAGGCGGCCGTCGTCGGGCAGCTCCCGCGAATCGTCACAGGAGGGGTTCACTCGCGGGTCGCAGCTACCTGCGACCCGAGGTTCACGCTGCCAGCGGCGCAACATGCCGAATCACCTTGCCTACTTCTTGGCCGCTGCGCGCTCTTTCTCGATCAGGTAGTCGGCCAGCTTGAGGGTTTCCTCCGGACCACCGGCGGAGCCGATGTCGAAGCGGTATTTGCCATTGACCACCATGGTCGGTACGCCGGTGACCTGGTAGGCCATCGCCAGCTTCTTGGCCTTTTCCATCTGGCCCTTGATGGCAAAGGAATTATAGGTGCTCAGGAATTTTTCCTTGTCCACGCCCTTGCCGGCGAGGAAATCGGCCATTTCTTCCGGAGTGGCGAGCTTCTTGTGCTCCTTGTGGATCGCCTCGAACACGGCGTTGTGTACGTCATGCTCGACGCCCATGCTTTCCAGGGTCAGGAACATCTGCCCATGGACGTTCCAGATACCGCCGAACAGGGCAGGCAGGCGCACGAAATGGACATCTGCCGGCAGCTTCTCGCTCCACGGCACGATGGTCGGCTCGAACGCGTAGCAATGCGGGCAGCCATACCAGAACAGTTCCACCACTTCGATCTTGCCCGGCTGGGACACCGGCACCGGGCTGCTCAGCTCGACGTATTCCTTGCCGGCGGTATAGTCGTCGGCCTGGGCGGCCATGCCGAACAGGCTGGCCATGGCCAGCATGGCGGTGAGAATCAGGTTACGCATCGTTCACTCCTAGGCGAGGTCAGTGCCGCTCTCCGGCCGGGTTCGGCCCGGTCAGTTCGACCGGGGGGAGCGGTCACGGGTTCCAGCATTGTAGCGATGGCGGACGCAAAAAAGGGCAGCCGAGGCCACCCTTTTTCATACATCTTTTTTGCCGTGCTACGCAGCGATCAGTGCAGACCCTGGATGTAGCTGGAAATCGCGGCGATGTCCTTGTTCGACAGCTTGGCGGCGATGGACTGCATGATCTTGGTGTCGCCGTCGTTGGTGCGGGTGCCTTCGCGGAAGTCGGTCAGCTGCTTGGCCACGTAGGTCGCGTGCTGGCCGCCCAGGTGCGGGAAACCGGCGGTTGCGATGCCGACGCCGCTCGGGGAATGGCAACCGGTGCAGGCCGGCATGCCTTCGGCGATCTTGCCGCCGCGGAACAGCGCTTCGCCCTGGGCCACCAGGTTCGGATCGGCCATGCCGACGCTCATCTTCTGGCTGGCGAAGTAGGCGGCGATGTCGGCCAGGTCCTGGTCGCTGAGGTTGGTCAGCAGCCCGGTCATTTCCAGCACGGTACGCTTGCCGTCCTTGATGTCATGCATCTGCTTGAGCAGGTAACGCTCGCCCTGGCCGGCCAGTTTCGGGAAGTTCGGCGCCGGGCTGTTGCCATCCGCACCGTGACAGGCGCCGCACACCGCGGCTTTCGCCTGGCCCGCGGCGGCATCGCCAGCGGCATGGGCAAGGCCGGTCAGACCCAGGGTCAACAGCAGACTCACGAGAAGTTTGTTCATCAGCTAATCCAATTACGGCTAAGGGTGAAAGATAGTGGGCTTCGGCTACTTCTTCACCATCCACTGGATGGTTGCCTGGTAGTCTTCGGCACTGCAGTCGGTGCACAGGCCGCGGGGCGGCATGGCGTTGAATCCGTTGGTCACATGCTGGACCAGGGTCGGCATGCCCTTGGCCAGCCGCGGCTCCCAGGCGGCATGGTCGCCCTTTTTCGGCGCCATCGGCAGCTGGCCGTCGTGACACGCGCCACAGGTCCGGTTGAACACTGCTTCCGGGTCCTGCGCCGCCTGCGCCGTAACGGCCACCGCAACGACTGTCGCTGCGAGCAGCAGTTTCTTCATGATCGTCCTCATCAGGGGGAACGCCCGCGTTCTACCGCGCGGAAAATGCTCTGTCCGTTCCCGCGCGCGCTCGACCCTGGGGGATAAAGCGCACACAAAATCCGCGGCATTATATACTTCCGATACCGAAACGGAAACGAAACAGCCCCCCGCGACACCGAGTCGCACCCCTGTGGATAACCCATGTCAGAGAAGAACCCCATCGTCGGCCTGTGCCAGAAGGCCAGCTTTCTCATCAGTGCCGCCCAGGTCGACCAGTGCCCCCCCGACGAAGGCCTGGAAGTCGCTTTCGCCGGGCGCTCCAATGCCGGCAAGTCGAGCGCGCTGAACACCCTCACTCACGCCAACCTGGCGCGCACCTCGAAAACCCCGGGACGTACCCAACTGCTCAATTTCTTCGCCCTGGACGACTCGCGGCGCCTGGTGGACCTGCCCGGCTACGGCTACGCGAAGGTGCCGATCCCCCTGAAGCAGCACTGGCAGCGCCACCTGGAAGCCTACCTGAGCAGCCGCGCAAGCCTGGCCGGGGTGTTCCTGATGATGGACATCCGCCACCCGCTCACCGACTTCGACCGACTGATGCTGGATTGGGCACAGGCCAGCCAGCTGCCGATCCATGTGCTGATGACCAAGGCCGACAAGCTGGCCTTCGGCGCGGCCAAGAACGCCCTGCTCAAGGTACGCCGGGAAGTCCAGCAAGGCTGGGGCGACGTCGCCACCCTGCAACTGTTCTCCGCGCCCAAGCGCCAGGGCATCGACGAGGCGCAAATGGTCCTGGCGCAATGGCTGGGCCTGCTGGACGAGGAACAAGAGGCGTTCGAGGAAGCCTGAATTCCAGGCAAAAAAAACCCCGAGCTTCGTATGGGGAGGGGGAAGTTCGGGGTTCAAGTCCGGACCGCTAGGGCGGGGTCCAGGAATCTGCCAACACTAAACACTGCAAAGGAGCATCGAAGGGCTCAAGAAGCCATTCGTGTGTTCTGACTGTCGGCAAAACGGGAAAGTTCAGCGCACCGCGAAAAACTTTTCCACGGCACCCTCACCGGGCACTCCGGACCTGCTCGCAAGGCCCGCCACACGGGCCTCGCAACCGTTCATCAGTGGGCTTCGTCCCAGTTCGAACCGACACCCGCCTCGACCACCAGCGGTACGTCCAGGGTCGCCGCTCCGCTCATCAGCGGGCGGATTCCCTCGCACACCTGCTCGACCAGCTCCTCGCGCACTTCCAGCACCAGTTCGTCGTGCACCTGGAGGATCACCCGGGCATCGAGGCCGCTTTCCTGCAGCCAGTTATCCACAGCGACCATGGCGCGCTTCATGATGTCCGCCGCCGTGCCCTGCATCGGCGCGTTGATCGCGGTGCGCTCGGCGGCCTTGCGCATGGCGCCGTTCTTCGAATGGATCTCCGGCAGGTACAGGCGACGGCCGAACAGGGTTTCGACGAAGCCCTGCTCCGCGGCCTGGGCGCGGGTCCGTTCCATGTACGCCAGGACGCCGGGGTAGCGGGCGAAGTAACGGTCGATGTAGGCCTGGGCCTCCTTGCGCTCGACACCGATCTGCTTGGCCAGGCCGAAGGCGCTCATGCCGTAGATCAATCCGAAGTTGATCGCCTTGGCGCTGCGTCGCTGGTCGCCGCTGACGTCTTCCAGCGGCACGCCGAAGACTTCCGCCGCGGTGGCGCGGTGTACGTCCAGGTCGTGGCGGAAGGCATCCAGCAGGCCATCGTCCTTGGCCAGGTGGGCCATGATCCGCAGCTCGATCTGCGAGTAGTCCGCGGCCAATAGCTTGTAGCCCTGCGGCGCGACGAACGCCTGGCGGATGCGCCGGCCCTCCGCGGTACGGATCGGGATGTTCTGCAGGTTCGGGTCGCTCGACGACAGCCGCCCGGTAGCCGCCACCGCCTGGTGGTATGAGGTATGGATGCGTCCGGTACGCGGGTTGATCTGCTCGGGCAGGCGGTCGGTGTAGGTGCTCTTGAGCTTGCTCATGGAGCGGTACTGCATGATCACCTTGGGCAGCTCGAAGTCCTGCTCGGCCAGTTCGGCGAGCACTGCCTCGGCGGTGGACGGCTGCCCGGTCGCGGTCTTGCTCAGAACCGGCAGGCCGAGCTTGTCGTAGAGGATCGCGCCGAGCTGCTTGGGCGAGCCGAGGTTGAATTCCTGCCCTGCCAGGTCGTATGCCTGGCGCTCCAGGGCGACCATCTTCTCGCCCAGTTCGCGGCTCTGGATGCCCAGCAGGTTGGCGTCGACCAGCGCGCCGTTGCGCTCGATCCGCGCCAGCACCGGTACCAACGGCATCTCGATGTCGGTCAGGACCCTGGCCAGGGACGGGATCGCCTCCAGCTTCTGCCACAGGGCCTGGTGCAGGCGCAGGGTCACGTCGGCGTCCTCCGCCGCATAGGGCCCGGCCTGTTCGATGGCGATCTGGTCGAAGGTCAGTTGCTTGGCGCCCTTGCCGGCGATGTCCTCGAAACGGATGGTGCTGTGGCCGAGGTACTTCAGGGCCAGGCTGTCCATGTCGTGGCGAGTGGCGGTGGAGTCCAGCACATAGGACTCGAGCATGGTGTCGTAGGCTACGCCCCGCAGCGCGATGGGGGTGCTGGCATTGGCCAGGACATTGATGTCGTACTTGGCATGCTGGCCGACCTTGAGCTTCTTCGGATCCTCCAGCAGCGGTTTCAACGCACGCAGCACCGCGTCACGGTCCAGTTGCTCGGGAACGCCCATGTAGCTGTGGGCCAGCGGCACGTAGGCGGCCTCGCCCTCCTTCACGGCGAAGGACACCCCCACCACCTGCGCCTGCTGGGCGTCGATGCTGGTGGTCTCGGTATCGAAGGCGATCAGCTCGGCCTCCTCCAGCTTCTTCAGCCAGGCGTCGAATCCGGCCTGGTCGAGCACCACGTCGTAGTCGACCTCGGCCTGGATAGGCGTTTCCGCCTCGCCGTTCTCGCCGGCCTCCTTGGCCTCGCGCAGGAGGTCGTCCAGCCAGTTCTTGAACTCCAGCTCGCGGTACAGGGCGATCAGCGCTTCGCGCTGCGGCTCGCCGGGATACAGCTTGTCGATCTCCACGTCCAGTTCGACGTCGGTCTTGATGGTCGCCAGTTGATAGGACAGGAACGCCTGCTCGCGATTTTCCTCGAGCTTCGCCGGCAAGCCCTTGGCGCCGCGGATCGGTAGCTCGGGCACCTTGTCCAGGCTGGCGTAGAGCACCTCCAGGCCGCCACCGACACCGGTCAGCAGGCCCAGCGCGGTTTTCTCGCCGACACCCGGAACGCCGGGGATGTTGTCGACCTTGTCGCCCATCAGGGCGAGGAAATCGATGATCAGCTCAGGACCGACGCCGAATTTCTCTTTCACGCCATCCACGTCGAGGCGGCTACCGGTCATGGTGTTGACCAGCGTAATGTGCCCGTCGACCAGTTGCGCCATGTCCTTGTCGCCGGTGGAAATCACCACCGGGCGGTCAGCCGCGGCGCTGCTGCGCGCCAGGGTGCCGATCACGTCGTCGGCCTCGACCCCCTCCACGCACAGCAGCGGCAGGCCGAGGGCGCGGACGCTGGCATGCAGCGGCTCGACCTGGACCCGCAGGTCGTCGGGCATCGACGGCCGGTTGGCCTTGTACTCGGCGAACAGCTCGTCGCGGAAGGTCGGGCCCTTGGCGTCGAAGACCACCGCGAACGGGCTGTCCGGGTACTGCTTGCGCAGGCTCAGGAGCATGTTCAGCACGCCCTTCACCGCACCGGTGGGCTTGCCGGTCGAGGTGGTCAGCGGCGGCAGGGCATGGAAGGCGCGGTACAGGTACGAGGAACCGTCCACCAGGACGAGGGGCGCTTGGCTCATGAGGGGAATCAACCTTTTCCGGAGACCAGGGCGTGTAGAATGAACCCTGGACGATTCGATAAAGGAGCAAGGTTACCATGCGTACGCTGAACCGCTTGATGCTCGCCGGACTGCTGGCGTTCGCCCCGCTCGTCGCGATGGCGGCGGACGACGACGCGCCCTCCGGCGAGCCCGACGTAACCATCCGCCAGGAGGGCGACAAGACCATCCAGGAATACCGCGTGAATGGCTTCCTCTACGCCATCAAGGTGGTTCCCAAGCATGGCAAACCCTATTTCCTGGTCCGCGCCGACGGCAGCGATGGCAACTTCATTCGCTCCGACCAGCCGGACAAGCTGATTCCACAATGGGAGATCTTCAGCTGGTGATGTGCATTTCCAACCTGGCGAGGCCGCGCTGACATGTCGGTGTTCACCCCACTCGAACGCTCGACCCTGGAAGCCTTCCTCGCCCCCTACGACCTGGGCCGCCTGCGGGATTTCCGTGGCATCGCCGAAGGCTCCGAGAACAGCAACTTCTTCGTCAGCCTGGAACACGGCGAGTTCGTCCTGACCCTGGTCGAGCGCGGCCCGGTGCAGGACCTGCCGTTCTTCATCGAACTGCTCGACGTGCTCCACGAGGACGGCCTGCCGGTGCCCTACGCCCTGCGCACCCGCGACGGCGAGGCCCTGCGCCGTCTCGAAGGCAAGCCGGCGCTGCTGCAACCGCGCCTGGCCGGCCGCCACGAGCGGCAGCCGAACGCCCACCACTGCCAGGAAGTGGGCGATCTGCTCGGCCACCTTCACGCCGCCACCCGCGGGCGCATCCTCGAACGCCCGAGCGACCGTGGCCTGCCCTGGATGCTGGAACAAGGTGCCAACCTCGCCCCGCGACTACCGGAACAGGCCCGCGCCCTGCTCGCCCCGGCCCTGGCGGAGATCGCCGCGCTGGATGCCGAGCGCCCTGCGCTGCCGCGCGCCAACCTGCATGCCGACCTGTTCCGCGACAACGTGCTGTTCGACGGCCCGCACCTGGCCGGCCTGATCGACTTCTACAACGCCTGCTCCGGCTGGATGCTCTACGACCTGGCGATCACCCTGAACGACTGGTGCTCCAATGCCGACGGCAGCCTGGACCCGGCCCGCGCCCGCGCCCTGCTCGCCGCCTACGCCAACCGCCGGCCGTTCACCGCGCTGGAAGCCGAGCACTGGCCGAGCATGCTGCGGGTCGCCTGCGTGCGCTTCTGGCTGTCGCGACTGATCGCCGCCGAGGCGTTCGCCGGACAGGACGTGCTGATCCACGATCCGGCGGAGTTCGAGATGCGCCTGGCGCAACGGCAGGACGTGGAGATTCATTTGCCGTTTGCGTTGTAGGCAGGAACCGCAGGAGTACGGCCGTCCTGCGGCCGCTCCCCCTTCAAAACCCATGCGGTTTGGCGTCTTGGGTGAGGCCGAGTTGACATCCTGTCGAGGCTTCGTCGTTCAGCCCACCCCCGGCCCGGCCATCCTGGCCGGTCGTTCGCATTGAAAAACGCATGCGTTTTTCAAGTGCTCACCCACATTTCGAGTGTCCGCAGTTGAGGCAGGTGGCGCAGCCGTCCATCTGTACCACCGCCATGCTGTTGCACTTGCCGCACAGTTGCGCGCCGGCGGGGAAGCCTTCGCCCGGCTCGACCTTGCTGGTGCCCTGGGCGGCCTCGTAGGCGGCGCGTTTTTCCGCGAGGAAAAGACGCTGTTCCTCGTCCAGTTCAGGGCCACGCAACAGGCCGATGGCCGTCAGGTGGCGCTCCAGCACGCCGCCGATCTCGGCGACGATGGAAGGCATGTAGATGCCGCCTTTCTTCAGGTAGCCCCCGCGCGGGTCGAATACCGCCTTGAGTTCCTCGACAAGGAAGGTGCAGTCGCCGCCCTTGCGGAAAACCGCGGACATGATGCGGGTAAGTGCGACGATCCACTGGAAATGATCCATGTTCTTCGAGTTGATGAAGATCTCGAAGGGACGCCGCTGCTCATGCGCCGTGCCCGCGTTGAGGACCATGTCGTTGATGGTCACGTAGAGCGCGTGCTCGAACAGCGGCGACTTGATCTTGTAGGTGGCGCCGATCAGGGTATCCGGGCGTTCCAGGGTCTCGTCCATCTGCACCACCGACGCGGCTTCCGCGGCGGCGGCAAGGGCCTGCTCCTCGGCTTCGTTGACGACCTTGAAGCCCTTGATCTTCTGCGTGATCTTGACTGCTGACATATCGATTCCCCCGGCCTCAGTACTTGCCGTAATAGCCTTCTTTCAAGGCGTCGAAGAGGTTGGCGGCGGTATGGATCTCACCGTCGTACTCGACCTGCTCGTTGCCCTTGAACTCCACCACGCTGCCGTCCTCCAGTTCGAAGCGGTAGCGGGTCTTCTCCAGGTCGGACTCCTTGACCAGCACGCCCTGGAACGCCTCGGGATTGAAGCGGAAGGTGGTGCAGCCCTTGAGTCCCTGGTGCCAGGCGTAGCGGTAGATGTCCTTGAAGTCCTCGAACGGGTAGTCGGTGGGCACGTTGGCGGTCTTGGAGATCGACGAATCGACCCACTTCTGCGCCGCCGCCTGGATGTCCACGTGCTGCGCCGGGGTGACGCTGTCGGCGGTGATGAAGTAGTCCGGCAGGCGTCGCGCCGGGTCGTCGCTGTCCGGCAGGGCCTGGGCGTTGACCAGGGTCCGGTAGGCCAGCAGCTCGTAGCTGTAGACCTCGACCTTTTCCTTGGTCTTGCGGCCTTCGCGGATAAGGTTGCGCGAATAATGGTGGGCGAAGCTCGGCTCGATGCCGTTGGAGGCATTGTTGGCCAGGCTCAGGCTGATGGTCCCGGTCGGCGCGATGGAGCTGTGGTGGGTGAAGCGCGCGCCGGTTTCAGCCAACGCCTCGATCAGTTCCGGAGCATGTTCGGCGACCCGCTGCATGTAGCGGGAATACTTGGCGTGAAGCACGCTGCCGCGGATGCGGTCGCCGGCCTTATAGCCATCGGCGGCCATTTCCGGACGCTTGCGAAGCATTTCCGCAGTGACTTCGTAGTCCTGCGCCAGGATCGGCGCCGGGCCCTTCTCCCTGGCCAGCTCCAGGGCCACTTCCCAGCCCACCAGGGCCATTTCCCGCGCCACTTCCTCGGTGAATACGCAGGCCTCGGGACTGCCGTAGCGCAGCTTGAGCAGGGTCAGGGTCGAGCCCAGGCCGAGGAAGCCCATGCCATGCCGGCGCTTGCCAAGGATTTCCTGGCGTTGCTGTTCCAGCGGCAGGCCGTTGATTTCCACCACGTTGTCGAGCATCCGGGTAAACACCCGCACCACTTCGCGGAAACGGTCCCAGTCGAAGCGCGCCTCGTCGCCAAATGGCTGCTCGACGAAGCAGGTGAGGTTGACCGAGCCGAGCAGACACGAGCCGTACGGCGGCAGAGGCTGCTCGCCGCAGGGGTTGGTGGCGCGGATCGCCTCGCACCACCAGTTGTTGTTCAGTTCGTTGACCCGGTCGATGAGGATGAAGCCCGGCTCCGCATAGTCGTAGGTGGAGACCATGATCATGTCCCACAGGTGGCGGGCGCGGACCTGGCCGTAGACCTTGCAGGCGACCAGCCCGTCGGCGCGCTGGACGTAGTCGTCCTGGATCGGCCATTCGCGCCAGACCACCGCGTTGGGGTCGTCGAGGTCGATCTCGTCGCGCTCCTTCACGTGCACCGGGAATACCAGCGGCCAGTCGGCGTCCTGTTCCACCGCCTGCATGAACTGGTCGGTGATCAGCAGGCTCAGGTTGAACTGGCGCAAGCGCCCGTCCTCGCGCTTGGCGCGGATGAATTCGCGGACGTCCGGGTGGCTGACATCGAAGGTGCCCATCTGCGCGCCGCGGCGGCCGCCGGCGGAGCTGACGGTGAAGCACATCTTGTCGTAGATGTCCATGAACGACAGCGGCCCGCTGGTGTAGGCACCGGCACCGGAAACGTAGGCGCCGCGCGGGCGCAGGGTGCTGAACTCATAGCCGATGCCGCAGCCGGCCTTGAGCGTCAGCCCGGCCTCGTGGACTTTCTCGAGGATGTTGTCCATGGAGTCCTGGATGGTCCCGGACACCGTGCAGTTGATGGTCGAGGTGGCCGGCTTGTGCCCCAGGGCGCCGGCGTTGGAGATGATCCGGCCGGCCGGGATGGCACCGTTGCGCAGGGCCCAGAGGAAGCGCCCGTACCAGTGTTCGCGGGAGGCCTTTTCCTCGACATCGGCAAGGGCGCGGGCGACGCGTTGCCAGGTACCGTCGACGCTGGCATCCACCGGCGTACCGTCCTTGCTCTTGAGCCGGTACTTCTTGTCCCAGATATCCTGCGACGCGTCCTGCAGGGCGATGGTCCCGCGTTCGGTGCGGGGACTGCGTGCGTCTGTCTTGGCCATCCGCTGATTAACCTCCCGATGGTTGTTGGGGCGTCCGAAGCCGGCCACCGTACGCAACATCTAGTTATCCGTACCTGACGGGAATCAATATCTTGTGTCAGGCAGCAACAGACAACCTTAGTCATCGGGACGCCGCGCGCAAGAGGGCGCGGCCATCAGTCACGGGTTTTCAGAGCTTTTCCAGACAGCCGGCAAATTCGCCTGCCAGGTTGTTCAGAAGATTCTCATAGCCGTTGGCGTCCACGCTCACGTTCACGCCCAGGTCGTCCAGTTCGGCCAGGCGCACCGGCAGGCCTTCGCTGAGGGTGTCGGCCAGCCGCGGTCGAAGCGGCGGCTCGCTGAAGATGCAGGCCGGACCGGCGGCCTTCAGTTGGGCGCGCATGGCGGCGACATGGCGTGCTCCCGGCTGGACCTCCGCGGATACCGCGAACACGCCGGTATGGCGCAATCCGTAGGCTTCCTCGAAATAGTCGAAGGCTTCATGGAAGACGAAGAAAGGCTTGCCGGCAAGCTTGCCCAGGCGTTCGCGGAGTTTGCCGTCGAGCCCGCCGAGGCGCTCCTCGAAGGCCTTCAGGTTGGCCCGGTAGCGCCCGGCGTTGGCCGGGTCGACCTGGGCCAGGTCCTCGGCCATCCGCGCGGCGATGGTGCGGGCGTTGGCCGGCAACAGCCAGAGGTGGGCGTCGAGCATGCCGGGACGATGGTCATGGTCGTGCTCGTCGTGCCCGGCATGCTCCTCTTCCTCGAAATTGACGAACTTGCGCAGGTGCATGCCCGGCAGGTCCTGCACCGCGACGCTGGCGCCCTGGCGGCCGGCGAGCACCTTGGGCAGGAAGTTCTCCAGGTCCGGGCCGATCCAGTAGAACAATTGCACCTCGCGCAGCCGCCGTACGTCGGAAGGACGCAGGGCGTACTGGTGCGGCGAGGCGCCCGGCGGCAGCAGTACGTCCGGCTGGCCGACGCCGTCCTGGATGGCCGCGGCGACCAGTTGCAGCGGTTTGATGCTGGTCAGCACGCTGACCTCGGCGCGCGCCGGCGAAGCCAGCAGGAACAGGGCGAAGCAGGCGGACAGCAGGGCAAAGGGACGCAGGGTCACGGCGGCACTCACATGAAAGGTGGTTAGCGGGTAATATAATAACGTCTCTACCCTCGAGCGTCGCAGCCCATGTACAAGATTGCGCCCAAGACCCCGCTGGCCTGCCAGCCCCATGACCACAGCCAGTGCGTCAGCACCGCGCTGGCCGAGGCCGATGCGCTGTGCGCGCGCCAGGGCGTACGCCTGACCGAATTGCGGCGGCGCGTGCTGGAGCTGGTCTGGCAGAGCCACAAGCCGCTGGGGGCCTACGATATCCTCGCGGTGCTCAGCGAAACCGACGGCCGCCGCGCCGCGCCGCCGACCGTCTACCGCGCGCTGGACTTCCTCCAGGAGAACGGCCTGGTGCACCGCATCGCCTCGCTCAACGCGTTCGTCGGCTGCAACAACCCGGAGCACAGCCACCAGGGCCAGTTCCTCATCTGCCGCACCTGCCACACCGCGATCGAGCTGGAACAGCCGGATATCAGCCGGGCCATCGTCGCCGGAGCGAACAGCGTCGGCTTCGCCGTGGAAAGCCAGACCGTCGAGGTGGTCGGCCTCTGCGGCACCTGCCGGGACCAGAAGGACGCCTGATGGACAACGCGCTGGTGCGGCTGACCCAGGTCGGCGTGTCCTTCAACGGCCAGGCGGTGCTGAGCGATGTCGACCTGGCCATCGAGCCCGGCCAGATCGTCACCCTGATCGGCCCCAACGGCGCCGGCAAGACCACCCTGGTACGCAGCGTGCTCGGCCTGCTCAAGCCGCACGTCGGCGAGGTCTGGCGACGGCCGCGGCTGACCATCGGCTACATGCCGCAGAAACTCCACGTCGACGCCACCCTGCCGCTCAGCGTACTGCGCTTCCTCCGCCTGGTACCCGGGGTCAGGCGCGAGCAGGCGCTGGCGGCGTTGCGCGAGGTCGGCGCGGCGCACGTGCTGGAGCGCCCGCTGCAAAGCATTTCCGGTGGCGAACTGCAACGCGTGCTGCTGGCCCGCGCTCTGCTGCGCAAGCCCGAGCTACTGGTGCTCGACGAGCCGGTGCAGGGCGTCGACGTCGCCGGCCAGGCCGAACTCTACCGCCTCATCGGCAAACTACGCGACCGCTACGGCTGCGGTGTGCTGATGGTCTCCCACGACCTGCACCTGGTGATGAGCGCCACCGACCAGGTGGTCTGCCTGAACCGCCATGTCTGCTGCTCAGGGCACCCCGAGCAGGTCAGCGGCGACCCGGCCTTCGTCGAGCTGTTCGGCCAGGACGCTCGCAGCCTGGCGATCTACCACCACCATCACGACCACGCCCACGACCTCCACGGCGAGGTGGTCAAGGCCGGTCCCGGCGCCTTGCCTCCAGGCACCCGCTTCACTCCTGTCCACAAGCACGGCCCCGACTGCAACCATGGCTGACTTCCTGCTCAACGCCCTCCTCGCCGGCCTCGCCCTGGCCCTGGTGGCTGGCCCCCTGGGCTCCTTCGTGGTCTGGCGGCGGATGGCCTATTTCGGCGATACCCTGTCCCACGCCGCACTGCTCGGGGTAGCCCTGGGTTTCCTCCTCGATGTCAGCCCGACCCTGGCTGTGACCGTCGGCTGCGTGCTGCTCGCAGTGCTGCTGGTGACCCTGCAGCAGCGCCAGCCGCTGGCCGCCGACACCCTGCTGGGCATCCTCGCCCACAGCACCCTGTCGCTGGGCCTGGTCACCCTGAGCTTCATGAAGGAAGTGCGGGTCGACCTGATGGCTTACCTGTTCGGCGATCTGCTGGCGGTAAGCGCCAGCGACCTGCTGTGGATAATCGCCGGCAGCGCGCTGGTCCTGGCACTGATCTGCTTCCTCTGGCGGCCGCTGCTGGCGATCACCGTGCACGAGGAACTGGCGAAGGTGGAAGGCCTGCCGGTCGGAGCGATCCGCCTGGCGCTGATGTTGCTGATCGCCATCGTCATCGCCGTGGCGATGAAGATCGTCGGCGTACTGCTGATCACCTCGCTGCTGATCATTCCCGCCGCCGCCGCCCAGCGCCATGCCCGCAGTCCCGAGCAGATGGCGGTCGGCGCCAGCCTGCTGGGACTGGTCGCGGTGTGCGCCGGCCTGGCCCTGTCCTGGTTCAAGGATACCCCCGCCGGCCCCTCGATCGTGGTCAGCGCCGCCGGCCTGTTCCTGCTGAGTTTTGTCCTGCCCCGCCGCACGGTGTAGAATCTGGCGATTTTTTGACCAAACGAGAACCCGCAGGAATGATGTCGTCCTTCTTTCGCCTGCTGTCCGTCCTGGCGGCGGCGCTGCTGGTCAGCGCCTGCCAGGGCAATGCGTCGTCGCAACCGACGCCGGTGGTCGCGCCCCAGGCGCAGCCCGCCGATCCCTACGCCGAACTGCAGCAAACCCTGGCCGCCGGCAAGCTCGAACAGGCCGAGCAACAATGGCTGGCCCTGCGCAGCGCAGCCGCCGGCGACGAGCGCGTCGAAGCGTTCCGCCGCCAGTTGGCCGAGGCCTACATGCAGCGCGGGGAAACCGCGCTGCGTCAAGGAGACCTCAACACCGCCACCAGCGCCCTCGGCCATGCCCGCGGACTGATGCCCAAAGCGCCGGCGCTGACCGCCGGGCTGGACGGTGCGATCAACCGCGCCAAGGTCGATCCCGCCCGCGCCGAGCAGGCCCGACGCATGCAGCAGGCGGCCCAGCAGCAGATGCAGCAGATCATCCAGACGCCGCCCGGCGGCGAGCTGAAGCCGCTACCCGGCGCTCCCCACCTGATCGATCCGCAAGCGGCCAGCAGCGCCGTGCCCCTGCCGATGCTCGACGGCACCGGCCAGGGCGGCCTCGGTGCGGTGCTCGACGCGGTGGCCGCGGATGTCGTCGCCTACCGTTGCAGGGTGCATATCGAAGTGCGCCGGGACAGCGACTATCCGCTGGTTTCCGACCAGCTCCTGGCGCGGGTGAAGAAGCTCTCACCCGATTTCGACCTGCATCTCAGCCATGTCGTACAGGCCGACAAGCCAACCCGATTGATACTTACCCCCCGGAATTGAGACCGGTCCTGCCCCGGCCGCAGCAGAAAGCGCTTGTCGGGAGCGCACCAGACGCTTATTCCATTTCAATGATTTTTCATCACCAATAAATATTAATAATGCATAAGAAAGCAAGGTAAAATGCTCGGTTTAGCTGACCGCCCATGCTTCCCGCCAAGCCCGTGCTCCAGCCGTAACAGCATCGCCGCACCCACAAGGTTCGCCCAGTGATCGAATTCCACGACGTCCACAAGACCTATCGAGTTGCCGGTCGGGAAATCCCCGCCTTGCAACCGACCCGCCTGAACATCCAGGCCGGGCAGATTTTCGGCCTGATCGGCCATTCCGGTGCCGGCAAGAGCACCCTGCTGCGCCTGATCAACCGCCTCGAGGAGCCCAGCGGCGGCCGCATCCTGGTCGAGGGCGAAGACGTCACCGCCCTCGACGCCGAAGGCCTGCGCCGTTTCCGCCAGCGCGTCGGGATGATCTTCCAGCACTTCAACCTGCTGTCCTCGAAGACCGTCGCCGACAACATCGCCATGCCCCTGCGCCTGGCCGGCGGCTTCAGCCGTGCCGAAGTCGATGCGCGGGTCTCCGAGCTGCTCGCGCGGGTCGGCCTGTCCGACCACGCGCGCAAGTATCCGGCCCAGCTCTCCGGCGGACAGAAACAGCGCGTCGGCATCGCTCGCGCCCTGGCCTGCCGGCCGAGCATCCTGCTCTGCGACGAGGCCACCAGCGCCCTCGATCCGCAGACCACCGCCTCGGTCCTGCAACTGCTGGCGGAAATCAATCGCGAGCTGAAGCTGACCATCGTCCTCATCACCCACGAGATGGACGTGATCCGCCGTGTCTGCGACCAGGTCGCGGTCATGGACGGCGGCGCCATCGTCGAGCAGGGCGATGTCGCCGATGTCTTCCTCCATCCGCAGCACCCGACCACCCGCCGCTTCGTGTTCGAGGCCGAACGGGTCGACGAGGACGAGCGCCACGACGATTTCGCCCACGTGCCGGGTCTCATCCTGCGCCTGACCTTCCGCGGCGAAGCCACCTATGCGCCGCTGCTGGGCACCGTGGCGCGGCAGACCGGGGTCGACTACAGCATCCTTTCCGGACGCATCGACCGCATCAAGGACACGCCCTACGGCCAGTTGACCCTGGCCCTGGTCGGCGGTGACCTGGAAGCCGCCATGAGCCAGTTGAACGCCGCTGACGTACATGTGGAGGTACTGCGCTGATGGACTTCTTCGAAACCATGAGCTTCGCCAACATCGACTGGTACGAAATCTGGCTGGCCAGCGTCGACACCTTCTGGATGCTCGGCGGTTCGCTGCTGTTCACGGTGGTCCTCGGCCTGCCCCTCGGCGTCCTGCTGTTCCTTACCGGGCCACGGCAGATGTTCGAGCAGAAGGCGGTCTACACCCTGCTCTCGCTAGTGGTGAACATCCTCCGTTCGTTGCCGTTCATCATCCTGCTGATCGTGATGATCCCGCTGACCGTACTGATCACCGGTACCTCGCTGGGCGTCGCCGGGGCCATCCCGCCGCTGGTGGTGGGCGCCACGCCGTTCTTCGCGCGCCTGGTGGAAACCGCCCTGCGCGAGGTCGACAAGGGCATCATCGAGGCAACCCAGGCGATGGGCGCCAGCACCCGGCAGATCATCTGGAACGCCCTGCTGCCGGAAGCCCGGCCGGGCATCATCGCCGCCATCACCGTCACCGCCATCACCCTGGTCTCGTACACCGCGATGGCCGGAGTGGTCGGCGCCGGCGGGCTGGGCGACCTGGCGATCCGCTTCGGCTATCAGCGCTTCCAGACCGACGTGATGGTGGTCACGGTGGTGATGCTGCTGATCCTCGTCCAGATTCTGCAAACCGTGGGCGACAAGCTGGTGGTGCACTTCTCGCGCAAGTAAGCTTGCCGGCCAAGCCCAAAACCCTGAGCGCCGCGGTTATCCACAGCCGCCAGGAACACCTCGAAAGGAGTTGAAGATGAAAAAACTGCTTGCTGCTTTCTCCGCTGTCGCGGCGCTCGGCCTCACCGCCGCCCAGGCCGCCGAGTCCCTCACCGTCGCGGCCACCCCGGTGCCGCACGCGGAGATCCTCAACGTGGTCAAGCCGCTGCTGGCCAAGGAAGGCGTGGACCTGAAGATCAAGGAGTTCACCGACTACGTGCAGCCGAACGTGCAGGTCTCGGAAAAGCGCCTGGACGCCAACTTCTTCCAGCACCAGCCGTACCTCGATGAGTTCAACAAGGCCAAGGGCACCGACCTGGTCGCCGTGACCGGCGTACACATCGAGCCGCTGGGCGCCTACTCGAGCAAGTACAAGAAGCTCAACGAACTGCCTTCCGGCGCTACCGTGGTGATTCCCAACGACGCCACCAACGGCGGCCGCGCCCTGCTCCTGCTGGACAAGGCCGGGGTGATCAAGCTCAAGGACAACAAGAGCATCACCGCCACGCCGAAGGACATCGTCGACAATCCGAAGAACATCAAGATCCGCGAACTGGAAGCCGCGACCCTGCCGCGCGTGCTGACCCAGGTCGACATGGCGCTGATCAATACCAACTACGCCCTGGAAGCCAAGCTGAACCCGACCAAGGATGCGCTGGCCATCGAAGGCAGCGACTCGCCCTACGTGAACATCCTCGTCGCGCGGCCGGACAACAAGGACAGCGACGCCATGCAGAAGCTGGCCAAGGCCCTGCACAGCGCCGAGATCAAGCAGTTCATCCAGGAGAAGTACAAAGGCGCGGTGGTACCGGCGTTCTGAGCCAAGCCGCGTAACCGCCCCTGGAAAAAGCCCGGTCTTCGACCGGGCTTTTTCGTTTCCGTCCCGGCCGTACGTCTGCCTGCCGTGCCACGACAGAGGTCATTCGGCCGTTTGCGGGAAATGTAGTGAAAAAAACATTCCGTCACATATTGAACAATCTGAAAAATTCACTACACAATCGACCCACCTTCGAGGATGCCCCATGCAAGAACTAAAACAACGCCTGGCCTCCCCGCCCGCCGAACTGACGCCCGCGGAGCGCAAGGTGGTGCGTGCCCTGCTCGATGACTACCCGCGCCTCGGCCTCGGTCCGATGACGCGCCTGGCCCGGCACGCCGGAGTCAGCGACCCGACGATCATGCGCCTGGTGAAAAAGCTCGGCTTCGCCGGCTACGGCGACTTCCAGGAAGCGCTGCTGGCCGACGTCGACGACCGCCTGCGCTCGCCGCGCACCCTGCTCGCCGAACGCCGCGAGCGGATGGGCCGCGACGACACCTGGGCGCGCTACCTCGACCAGGCTGGCCAGAGCCTGCAACAGACCCTCGGCCTGACCCGCCCCGATGACATCCAGCGCCTCGCCGACTGGCTGCTCGACAGCCGCCTGCGCGTGCACTGCCACGGCGGACGCTTCAGCCGTTTCCTCGCCGGCTACCTGGTCACCCATCTGCGCCTGCTGCGTCCGCAGTGCCGATTGCTCGACGACGGCGCCCTGCTCCCCGACCAGCTCTACGACCTCGGCCGCCAGGACCTGCTGGTCCTGTTCGACTATCGCCGCTACCAGAGCCAGGCCCAGCACGTGGCCCAGGCCGCCAAGGCACGCGGCACACGGCTGGTGCTGTTCACCGACATCTACGCCTCGCCGCTGCGCGAACACGCCGACCTGATCGTCAGTTCGCCAGTGGAATCCGCCTCGCCCTTCGACTCGCTGGTGCCGGCCATGGCCCAGGTCGAGGCACTGGTAGCGACCCTGGTGGCGCGCATGGGCGCGCCGCTCGACGAACGCCTGGAGGGCATCGACCAGCTCCGCAACGCGTTCAGCAGTCATATACTGGAGGAATGACCCGATGTTCAGCCTGCCCCACCACTCGCCGCGCGACCTGCCATTCGGCCGCCGGCAGACCGCCATCCTGTTCGTCGACATGCAGCGTGCCTGGGTCGAGCCGGGGCGCGACCCGCACGTCGATCCGCAGGCAGCCGGTTACTTCTACGAGCGCGTGCAGAACCAGGTGATCCCCAACCAGCAGCGCCTGCTCAGGGCCATGCGCGCAGTGGACGAGAACGTCCTGCACACCGTCATCGAGAGCCTCACCGCCGATGGTCGCGACCGCTCGCTGGATCACAAGCTGTCGGAGATGCACCTGCCCAAGGGCAGCCCGGACGCCAGGGTGATCGACGCCCTGGAGCCGACCGCCAACGAGATCGTGCTGCCGAAGACTTCTTCCGGCGTTTTCAACTCCACCGCCATCGACTACGTACTGCGCAACCTCGGCACCCGCCACCTGATCGTCTGCGGGGTGGTCACCGACCAGTGCGTGGACATGGCCGTGCGCGATGCCGCCGACCGCGGTTACCTGGTCACCCTGGTCGAGGATGCCTGCGCCACCCATACCCCGGAACGCCACCAGGCCTGCCTGGAAGCGATCAAGGGCTACTGCTGGATCAGCGACACCGAGACCGTCCTGCAACGCATCGCCGCCCTCGGCCGGAGCAACCTGTGAACCGCCTGCAGCCGGTACGCCTGGTCAGCTTCGTCACCACCGACCTGGCCGGCATCACCCGCGGGCGTTCGCTGCCCCTGGCGACCCTGGAGGAGCAATTGGCCAGCGGTTGCGGCTGGGTACCGGCGAACAGCTCGCTGACCCCGCAGGACCTGATCGACGAGAGCAGCCCCTGGGGCAGCCACGGCGACCTGCGCCTGCTGCCCGACCCGAACAGCCGGGTGCGCGTCGAGCAGGGTCCCGACGCCGCTGCGCCGGCGCTCGACTACCTGCACGGCAACCTGGTGGAAACCGACGGCACGCCGTGGCCGGCCTGCCCGCGCAGCCTGCTGCGGGCCGAGGTGGAACGCTATCGCGACAGCGGCCTGCAGGTCATCGCGGCGTTCGAACACGAATTCAGCCTGCTCGGCCTGCCCGGTGAGCGTCCGGCCGCGGCGTTTTCGCTGCAGGCCCAGCGTGCCGCCGGGCAGTTCCCCGGCTGGCTGGTCAGCGCCCTGGCCCAGGCCGGCACCGAGCCGGAGATGTTCCTCCCCGAATACGGCCAGCGCCAGTACGAGGTCACCTGCCGCCCGGCGCAGGGCGTGGCCGCCGCCGACCGCGCGGTGAACGTCCGCGAGGTCACTCGCGAAGTGGCGCGACAGATGGGCCTGCGTACCTGCTTCGCACCGCTGCCGGCACCCGGCGCGGTGACCAACGGGGTGCACCTGCACCTGAGCCTGCAACATGCCGACGGCAGCCCGCTGCTGTACGAGCCCGGTCGACCCAACGATCTCTCCGAACTCGGCGAGCACTGGGCCGCCGGCGTGCTCGCGCACCTGCCAGCGCTGTGCGCGCTGACCGCGCCTACCGCCGCCTCCTACCTGCGCCTGAAACCCCACCACTGGAGCGCCGCCTACGCCTGCCTGGGACTGCGCAACCGCGAAGCGGCGCTGCGCATCTGCCCGGTGGTGAGCGTCGGCGGCAAGCCGCTGGGCAAGCAGTACAACCTGGAATTCCGGCCGATGGACGCCACCGCCTGTCCGCACCTGGCGATGGCCGCGGTGCTGATCGCCGGCCGCCTGGGCATCGAACGACGCCTGCCGCTGCGCGCCCTGGCCGATGTCGATCCGCACGGCCTCAGCGACGAAGAGCGCCAGGCCCGCGGCATCCAGGCCCTGCCGGCGACCCTCGGCGATGCGCTCGACTGCCTGCAACGCGACGAGGCGCTCTGTGCCGAGCTGCCAAAGCCGCTGCTGGACACCTACCTCGCCATGAAGCGCCACGAACTGGCGCTGACGGCGGGCCTTTCCGACGACGACCTGTGCCGCCACTATGCCGAGCTCTACTGACAACCCCGAACTCGGCATCTACCAGCTGCCGCCCTACCACCTGCTCAATCCCCAAGGGCGCAGCCCGGTGGTCCTGGTCTGCGAGCATGCCAGCCGGCACATTCCGCTGGAGTTGCAGCGCCTCGGCCTGGACCAGGCCGCGGCGGAAGAACACATCGCCTGGGATATCGGCGCCCTGGCGCTGGCCGAAGAGCTTTCCCGGCGACTCGACGCGCCATTGCTGGCGGCCGGCTACTCGCGTCTGCTGATCGACCTGAACCGACCGCTGGAGGCCCCCGACAGCATTCCGCCACACAGCGAGGTCTACCCCGTTCCCGGCAACCGCGAGCTGTCCGAGACGGTGCGCCGCTATCGCCAGGATTGCCTGTTCCATCCGTTCCACCAGCGCCTGACGCAACTGCTCGACGAGCGCCAGGCCGCCGGCGTGCCGACCCGTGTGGTCGGCGTGCACAGTTTTACCCCGGTGTACCACGGCAGACCCCGCCCGCTGGTTGCCGGGGTGCTTTATCGCAACGCCGGCGCCTACGCCAGGCGCATCCTCGACGGTTTGCGCCGGCACGGCCTGGAAGTCGCCGGCAACCAGCCCTATGCGATCGACCCGGCGGAAGACACTACCGTTCCGGTGCATGGCGACGCACGCGGTCTGGAAGCGGTGCTGCTGGAGATCCGCAACGATGGATTGCGCACGCCGGATGCGGTGTACGCCTGGGCCGAGCGTCTGTATCCCTGGCTCTGATGCGATGACCGGCACCGCCGGTCGCCAATAACGAGAAAGAGGCCCGCTTCGCGTGCGGCGCCGATAACGACAATACGCTGCCTTTTCCCGAGGAGCCCGTCATGGCCATCGAACAGTTCGGATACCGGCAACAGCTGCGCCGCAGCCTGTCCCTGAGCGACCTGATCATCTACGGGATGATCTTCATGATCCCCATCGCCCCGTTCGGGGTCTACGGCTGGGTCCATGCCGATGCCCACGGCATGGTGCCGATGGCCTACCTGGTGGGCATGCTGGCGATGCTCTTCACCGCCCTCAGCTACGGAGCCATGGCCAAGGCCTTTCCGATTGCCGGCTCGGTGTATTCCTACGCCCAGCGCGGCATCCACCCCCATGTCGGCTTCATCGCCGGCTGGGTGCTGCTGCTCGACTACCTGCTGATCCCGCCGCTGCTCTACGTGTTCAGCGCGCTGGCGCTGAACCACTTGTTCCCGGCGATCCCCAAGCTGGCCTGGATGCTGCTGTTCCTGGTCTCGGCGACCCTGGTCAACCTGCGCGGCATCACCTTCGCCGCCCGCGCCAACCTGTTGTTCCTGATCGGAGAGCTGGTGGTGCTGGCGATCTTCCTGGTGGTCGGCTACCAGGCGCTGGAAGGCGGCCTGGGCAACGGCCGGCTGACCCTCGAACCGCTGTATCGCCCGGAAGCCTTCGATCTCGGCCTGGTAATGAAGGCCGCCTCGATCGCCGTACTGTCGTTCCTCGGCTTCGACGCCATCTCCACCCTCGCCGAGGAGGTCAAGGGCGATCCCGCCCGGCAGATCGGCCGCGCCGCGCTGATCGCGCTGTTCATCATGGGCGGCATCTTCATCGCGCAGACCTGGCTGGCCACCGACCTCGCCGCCGGGATGAACTTCAAGTCGGCGGACACCGCCTTCTACGAGATCGCCGAAGCGGCCGGTGGCCAGTGGCTGTCGATGCTGACCGCGGTAGCCACCGCGCTGGCCTGGGGTGTCACGGTGTCGATCACCTCGCAGGCAGCGGTCTCGCGCCTGCTCTACTCGATGGCCCGCGACGGCAGGCTGCCGCGCGCGCTGGCCAGGGTCCATCCGCGCTACCAGACGCCGCACGTCAGCCTGTACCTGGTGGCGGTGCTGTCGCTGGGAATCGGCTGGGCCTTCCTCGACGCACCGGACGTGCTCACCTCACTGGTGAACTTCGGTGCCCTCACCGGCTTCTGCCTGCTGCACCTGAGCGTGATCAACCACTACTACCGCCGCCAGCGCTCCGGCCAATGGTTGCGGCATCTACTGTTCCCGCTGGTGGGCCTGGCGATCATCGCCTACGTGCTGTACAGCATGAGCCTCGACGCACAGTTGCTCGGACTGGCCTGGATCGCGGTGGGGCTGGTCTACCTGGCGTTGCTGCAACGCGGCGGGCGCCAGGCGCCAACGGAGTTGGCCAAGGATCTCTGACGCCTCGCGAGGGCTGCTTCAGGCCGGCTCTTCACCGACGAAATCGCTGCGGCTGAGGCCATGCCGCAGCATCTTTTCGTTGAGTGTCCGACGCGGCAGTTGCAGCAACTCCATCACCGCCTTGATGTCCCCGCGGCACTGGCCGAGCGCCTGGCGCAGGCACTCCGCCTCGAAGGCTTCCATGCGTTCCGCCAGCCCCGAGGTGAGGCCGCCGCCTTCCTCCGCGTCCCCGCGCTCCAGGCCGAGGACATGACGCTCGGCGGCGTTGGCCAGCTCGCGTACATTGCCCGGCCAGTCGTGGGCCATCAGCCGCGCCAGTTCCGCCGGCGCGGCGGGCTGCGGCTCGCGGCCGAGGCGCTGGCTGGCAACGCTGGCGAAATGTTCGAAGAGCAGCGGGATGTCCTCGCGACGCTCGCGGATCGGCGGCAGGCGCAGCTCGGCGACATTCAGGCGATACACCAGGTCCTCGCGGAAGCGTCCGGCACGTGCTTCGGCCAGCAGGTCGGGCTTGGTCGCGGCAATCACCCGCAGGTCGACGTGGATACTCTGGTTCGAGCCGAGCCGCTCCAGTTGCTGCTCCTGTAGGACGCGCAGCAGCTTGACCTGCTGCGCCAACGGCATGCTTTCGATCTCGTCGAGGAACAGGGTGCCGCCATGGGCATGCTCGAGCTTGCCGATGCGCTTGCCCTGCGCGCCGGTGAAGGCGCCGCTCTCATGACCGAACAGCTCGCTCTCGAACAGTTGCTCGGGAATCGCCGCGCAGTTCAGCGCCACGAACGGCTTGTCGGCGCGCGGCCCGAAGTCGTGCAGGCAGCGGGCAACCAGTTCCTTGCCGCTGCCGGTCTCGCCACGGATCAGGACGTTCACCGGGGTCGGCGCCAGGGCCAGAACCTGCCGGCGCAACGCTTCCATCGGCTTGGACACGCCGAGCAGACGCGCATCGACCTGGTCCTTGAGACTGGCCTGCTCCTTCAGGCGCCGATTCTCCAGCACCAGGCGGCGCTTTTCCAGCGCGCGCCGCAAACTGCCGAGCAGGCGCTCGGGCGTGAAGGGTTTCTCGATGAAGTCGTAGGCACCCTGGCGCATGGCCTCCACCGCCATCGGCACGTCGCCGTGCCCGGTGACCATGATCACCGGCAGGTCGCGATCGACCGCCTGCAGGTTGGCGAGCAGTTGCAGGCCGTCCATGCCGGGCATGCGCACATCGCTGATGACCACCCCGGCGAAGGACTTGTCCAACGCTCCCAGGCATTCCTCGGCGCGCAGGCACAGGCGCACCTCGAAGCCCGACAGCTCCAGCCATTGCTGCACCGCTTCGCGGATCGTCGCTTCGTCGTCGACGAAGATCACCTGGTCGCTCATGTCGTTACGCTCGTGTCATCGGGGGCCGCCGGCAGGATCAGGCTGAACACCGCTCCCGCCTCGGCATTGGCGACCTGCAGGCGGCCGCCGAGTTCGTGGACGATCCCATAGGATACCGCCAGGCCGAGGCCGAGTCCCTCTCCCACCGGCTTGGTGGTGAAGAACGGATCGAAGACGCTGCCCAGGTGCTCGGCGGGAATCCCGCCGCCGTTGTCGGCGACGCTCAGCACCCAGTCGCCGCCAAGCCGTTGCAGGGCCAGGCGGATCCATGGCCGCTCCTGGCCGGCAACGGCATCCAGGGCGTTGCGCAGCAGGTTGACCAGCACCTGTTCCAGGCGGATCGCGTCACCCATCACCCAGGCCGGCCAGAGCAGCGCCTGCTCGATCTCCACCCGTTCGGCGCGGATTCGCGGCAGCAACAACTGCTGCGCCTGTTCGACCACGTGACCCAACTCGATACGCTCGCGCAGGCCGCCGGCGCTCTTGCGCGCGAAGGTCTTCAGGTGGCCGGTGAGCGCGGCCATGCGTTCGAGCATCTGGTCGATGCGCGGCAACGCCTGGCGCGCCTCGTCGTGGCGTCCGGCGTCGAGCAGCAGGCGCAGGCTGGCCAGTTGCATGCGCTGGGCGGTGAGCGGCTGGTTGATCTCATGGGCCAGGGCTGCCGACATCTGCCCCAGGGCGGCCAGCTTGGCCGCCTGCACCAGGCCGTCCTGCGCGGTACGCAGGTCGGCGGTGCGCTGCTCGACCAGGCGCTCCAGCTCCTCCCGGCTACGTTGCCGCAGGCGGGCGATACGCCAGCGCTGGTGCAGGAACAAGCCGAGGAAGACCAGCGCCAGCCAGGTGCCGGCGGCGGCCAGGCGCGCGGTGGCGACGTCGTCCTGGATGCTCGCGGTGTCGCGCAGCAAGTGGAGGGTCCAGCCGTCGTTGGGCAGGTCCAGCGATTGCCAGAGGTAGTCCTTCTCGCCGTCGGCGCTTTCCACCCGCGCCAGACGGCTGTCTTCGCCGTAGCTGCGCAAGGTCTGGTGGCGCAGGGGTGTCAGGGGCTGGCGATCGTATTGCCGGGTCTCCGCCAGTTCGAAGCGGTCCACGGTATCCAGCGGTTCCAGTTCGCGGTAGCGCCAACCGGCGTGGTTGGCGAGGAACACGATGCCCTTGGCGTCGCTGGCCAGGACCAGGTCGGGGGTCTGGTTCCACTGCCGTTCCAGATCGGGAAACTCCAGCTTGACCACGATTGCGCCCAGGAAGCTGCCGTCCTCGGCGCGCACCGCGTGGGACAGGAAATAACCGGGAATCCCGCTGATCACCCCGACCGCATAGAAACGTCCGGAGCCTTGGGCGATGGTCTGGCGGAAATAGGGACGGAAACCGTAGTTGTGGCCCACGTAGCTGGTCGGCAGGTTCCAGTTGCTCGCCGCCACGGCCAGCCCGGTACGGTCGAGCAGCTCCAGGGTGGAGGAGCGGGCGGCCAGGTTGATGCTTTCCAGCTTGAGGTTGAGGCGCTGCTGCAACTCGCCGTCGATCGGCCCGGCCAGCGCCGCGCGCAGGTCCGGATCCAGCGCCAGCACCGCCGGCAGGCTGCGGAAGCGTTCGATCAGGGTCTGCAGCGAGCCGGCGTAGAGGTCCAGCTGCTTGCGCACCTGTTCGCCCTCGGCGCGTAGCGCCTGCTGCCGCGCCTGGCGTCCCGCCCAGTCCATGGACAGCAGCAGGCCGCCGAGCAGCGGCAGCAACAGCAGGAACAGGCGCAGCGGACGGGACAAGGACATCGGCGGATCGAAACGGCGGCGGGAAGCGGCGACGATAGCACGGCGCCCGGTTACACTGCGCGCCGTACGAGGAGTCTGCCCATGTCGCTATCCCCCTGGTCCCATTCCTGCTCGGCCGGTTTCACCCTGCGCGGCTGGCGCAGCGAACCGAGCGGCAAGCCGTTGCTGCATTTCCTCCATGGCAACGGCTTCTGCGGCCGCACCTACGAACCGATGCTGCGTCTGTTGGCGGAGGATTTCGACCTCTGGCTGTGCGACATCCAGGGCCACGGCGAAAGCGACCATGGCGGCCGCTTCCACGGCTGGAACCGCAACGCCGAGATGGCGGTGGAGGCCTTCGAGGCCGGGCGCGGTCCCTATGGCGATGTCCAGCGACTGGCCTGCGGGCACAGCTTCGGCGGCGTCCTCAGCAGCCTCGTCCTGGCCCGCCATCCCACCCTGTTCGCCCGCGCCGTGCTGCTCGACCCGGTACTGTTCACCCCGGCGATGATCGGCGTGATGGCGCTTTCCGAGACCCTCGGCCTGCAATTGCGCGGCAGCCTGGCGAAGAAGGCGCGCCTGCGCCGCAGCCAGTGGCCGGATCGCGCAGCCGCCTACGCCGGCTTGCGCGGCCGCGGTATCTTCAAGGGCTGGACCGACGAGGCGCTGTGGGCCTACGTGGAATATGCGCTGAAGGAGAGCGACGGCGGAGTCGAGCTGAAGTGCCGGCCAAGCCGCGAAGCGGAGATCTTCAGTTCCTTCCCCAGGCGGCTGTGGCCGTCGCTGGGCAAGATCACCACGCCGACCCGCGTGCTCTACGGTGACCGCACCTACCCTTTCGTCGCCAAGTCGGTGGCGCGCTGGTGCTCGTTCAACCCCCAGGTCAGCGCCCACGCGGTGGTCGGCGGCCACTGCTTCATGCAGGAAGACCCGGCCGCTGCCGCCGAACGCGTACGCGACTTTCTCCTGCCCAATCCATGAACGCTCCTTCCGTAGGGAATCCGGCGCTCATCCATCGGTCCCAGGGAGGGTGACCCCCACAGGACCGAGCCATGCGCCCTCTCCTCTTCAGCGCCCTTCTCCTGCTCTCCGGGCATGCCCAGGCCAGCGAATGGAACGACAGCCAGGCCGTGGACAAGCTATTCGGCGCGGCCGGTGTGAAAGGCACCTTCGTCCTCTACGATGTGCAGCGGCAGCGCTATGTCGGCCATGACCGGGAGCGCGCGGAAACCCGCTTCGTTCCCGCTTCCACCTACAAGGTGGCGAACAGCCTGATCGGCTTATCCACAGGGGCGGTTAGATCCGCCGACGAGGTTCTTCCCTATGGCGGCAAGCCCCAGCGCTTCAAGGCCTGGGAGCACGACATGAGCCTGCGCGACGCGATCAAGGCATCGAACGTACCGGTCTACCAGGAACTGGCGCGGCGCATCGGCCTGGAGCGGATGCGCGCCAATGTCTCGCGCCTGGGTTACGGCAACGCGGAAATCGGCCAGGTTGTGGATAACTTCTGGTTGGTGGGACCGCTGAAGATCAGCGCGATGGAACAGACCCGCTTTCTGCTCCGACTGGCGCAGGGAGAATTGCCATTCCCCGCCCCGGTGCAGTCCACCGTGCGCGCCATGACCCTGCTGGAAAGCGGCCCGGGCTGGGAGCTGCACGGCAAGACCGGCTGGTGCTTCGACTGCACGCCGGAACTCGGCTGGTGGGTGGGCTGGGTGAAGCGCAACGAGCGGCTCTACGGCTTCGCCCTGAACATCGACATGCCCGGCGGCGAGGCCGACATCGGCAAGCGCGTCGAACTGGGCAAGGCCAGTCTCAAGGCTCTCGGGATACTGCCCTGACGCTCTGCCGCCTCAGTCGCCGACCTTTTTCTGCCGGGACTGCCGCCACTCGTCGAGGCGAATCACCTCGGCGCTATGCACCGGCGGGTTGTCGACCTCGGCGGCCGCCTCGAAGCGATGCGGGGCCAATTCGATGGCGCCGAGGTGATAGCCATACATGACGATGCGCCCGGCGTAGCGTTCCTCGCCGCTGACGGTGAATTCGAAACCGAACTCGCGGCTCAGCCGCCACTGACCACGGCGGTCACGGGCCAGGCGCAGGCGCCGGCGCGCGACATTCTCGTCGAGCAGTTCCACGCCCTGCTTGGCGCAATGCTGCTTGGCCAGCAGCAACGCCCGCTCGCGCACGCCATGGGCGCGCCACCACCAGGCTGCGGCGGCGCCCAACAGGAGCATGACGAAAAGGTTACCCAGGGTCACGAGCGGAATCCGGTGTAGGGGGACGGCCAGCTTACCCGTTCTCCCGGCAGGCAGCGAGTGGGGGGTGTTTTCGCCATGTGAATTAGCCCCCATACTGCGCCGACTCAGCTGTAGGAAGTCGTCTCATGCCACGTACGCCCCACCTGCTCGCCATCCAGTCCCATGTGGTCTTCGGCCACGCCGGCAATGCCGCGGCGGTGTTCCCGATGCAGCGCATCGGAATCAACGTCTGGCCGTTGAACACGGTGCAATTCTCCAACCACACCCAGTACGGTCGATGGACCGGGCAGGTGCTGCCGCCGGAGCAGATTCCGGCGCTGGTGGACGGTATTGCCGGCATCGGCGAACTGGGCAACTGCGACGCGGTGCTGTCCGGCTATCTCGGCAGCGCCGCCCAGGGCCGCGCCATTCTCGATGTGGTGGCACGGATCAAACAGGCCAACCCTCGGGCGTTGTACCTCTGCGACCCGGTCATGGGCCACCCGGAAAAAGGCTGCATCGTGGCCCCGGAAGTCAGCGACTTCCTGCTGGAAGAAGCCGCCGCGGTCGCCGACTACCTGTGCCCCAACCAGTTGGAGCTGGACAGCTTCTGCGACCGCCAGCCGAACTCCCTCGCCGACTGCGTGGAAATGGCACGGAGCCTGCTGGCACGCGGTCCCAGGGCAATCCTGGTAAAGCACCTGAACTATCCGGGCAAGTCCGGCGACACCTTCGAGATGCTGCTGGTGGCCGCCGACCAGGCCTGGCACCTGCAACGCCCGCTGCTGGCCTTCCCGCGGCAACCGGTCGGAGTCGGCGACCTGGCCTCGGGGCTGTTCCTCTCTCGCCTGCTGCTCGGCGACGACCTGCGTAACGCCTTCGAATTCACCGGCGCCGCGGTCCATGAAGTGCTGCTGGAAACCCAGGCCTGCGGCAGCTACGAGCTGGAGCTGGTGCGGGCGCAGGATCGGATCGCACATCCACGTCTCAAATTCGAAGCTCGCTCACTCGCAATGTAGGAATCTGACATATCATTCTCGGTCTTCCGACAGAGATAGACCGACGAATGAGCCCCACCAGCGCCCTACCTGCCCTAGCCTGCCTGGCTGTTGCGCTCGCCACCTGTGAGTTCATTCGTCGCCTTGGCAGCGCGCGCCTGCCCGCTTCCCGGTTCGTCACCATCGACGGCCTGCGCGGTTACCTGGCGTTCTTCGTTTTTCTCCATCACTCGTCCATCTGGTACTACTACCTGAAGGATGGTCTCTGGCAACTACCGCCGTCCCGGCTCTACGCCCATTTCGGCCAGACCAGCGTCGCGCTGTTCTTCATGGTCACCGGCTTCCTCTTCGCTCACAAGCTCCTGCACAGCCGCGGCACGCCGATCAGATGGCTGGATGTCTATGCATCGAGGATTGCCCGGCTGCTCCCAGCCTATCTCCTGGCAATGGCACTGCTATTCCTTTTGGTGTTCACGGCCACCGGCTTTTCCCTACGCGAGGCGCCCTCGGCCCTGCTTGGCAAGATGCTCGACTGGTTGCTCTTCTCGATACCGAGCAAGCCTGACATGAACGGTTTCATCGAGACATTCCGCATCGTGGCAGGGGTGACCTGGACGCTGCCCTATGAGTGGTTGTTCTACTTCTGCCTGCCATTCCTCGGCGTCCTGCTCGGGAACCGTCCTTCCCCAGTAGCCATGGCCATCATGGCAGGCATGATCTGGCTGGTACTGAAAGCCTGGCAGCCGAACTGGACGCTCGCCTATATGTTCGTCGCTGGTGGGTTGTCAGCGCTCGCGGTACGCTCGACGCACCTGCAGCGATTCGCCGCGAGTATCCCCGGCAATCTCCTATGCCTGGCGCTCCTGCTCCTACCCGGAGTGCTCTTTCCCAGCGCCTATCAGGAAACGGCGATCCTCATTCTCGGCCTGGCTTTCCTGCTGATTGCGGCGGGTTCGAGCCTATTCGGCCTGCTGACTCAAGCACTGTCCCGCTTCCTCGGCGAAATGACCTACAGCATGTATCTGCTGCACGGGTGCATCCTATTCATCAGCTTCGAACTGCTGATCGGCAGGGACAACGCCAAGGCGTTTTCCGCTCTGGAACACTGGCTGGTCATAGGTGCGATCACTCCCCTGGTAGTGCTCGCGTCGTATCTATCCTTCCGTTTCATAGAAAGTCCGGCCATGCAACGCTCCAGACAACTCAGCGCTCTGCTGGGCAAACCGATGCTGGCGCTCAAGCGCCTGGGCCGTCACCCGACTGCTGGCTAAAGAACGTATTTCCCCAACATCAACCCACCGACCACCATCACCGCCATCAGCACGAAAGCCATGCCCAGACGCCGCTCGATCAGGGTCTTCAGGCGTGGGCCAGCCCAGAACAGCAAAGCGCAGGTAGCGGCGAAGCGCAGGCTGCGGGCGACAAGGCTGAGGCCGACGAACAGCCAGAGGTCGAGCTGGGTCACTCCGCTGGTAATGGTGATCACCTTGTACGGCAGCGGCGTGAAGCCGCCGCCCAGCAGCACCATCAGCCAGCCCAGTTCGTTGTAGCGTTCGGCGACCTGTTCGAAGTTCTCCAGCAAGCCGTAGAACGCCAGGATCGGCATGGCCACGCTCTCGAACAGCAGCAAGCCGATGAAATAGCCGGCGATGCCGCCCAGCACCGAGCTGATCGCGCAGATCGCCGCGTAGCGCCAGGCCTTGGCCCGGTTGGCCAGGACCATCGGCACCAGCAAGGCGTCCGGCGGAATCGGGAAGAACGAGCTTTCGGCAAAGGTCACCCCGCCCAGGGCCAGCTCCGCGCGGGGATGGCCGGCCAGGCGCAGGGTCCAGTCGTAGAGACGGCGCAACATGTCAGGCCGACTGCGGCAGCGGTGCGTCGGCGCCGCGCTCGTCACGGTCGAGTCCCAGGCGATGGACCATGCCGCAGGCGATCTCGCGCTCGCCCATGATCACCAGGTTGGCGCCGTTCTGCTCCAGGTAGTCCACCTCGGCGTCGAAATGCGCCCGGGCGACGATGTCCAGCGGCGGGTTCACCGCGCGGGCGTGGCTGGCGATCTGCCCGGCCTCGAAGCCGTTGGGAATGGCGATCAGCAACCAGCGCGCCTCGGCGATGTTGGCCAGTTCCAGCACGCCGGGACTGGCGGCATTGCCGAGGACCACGCTGTAGCCCTGTTCGCGCAGTTCGTCGGCCTTGTCGCGCTTGTCCACCACTACCACGAAGGGCGTCCCGGCGGCGCGCAGGCGAGCGCTGACCAACCCGCCAACCCGGCCATGACCGATCAGCACCGCATGCTCGCGCTCCAGGATCGGCGGCGGCAGGTCCTGCGCCGGCATCTCGCGGACCCCGCCAGCGGCCTCCGCCAGGCGCTGCTCCTTGCGTTGCTGCAGGCGATCGATGGCGATGAACAGCAGCGGATTGACCAGGATCGACAGGATCGCCCCGGCCAGCACCAGGTCGCGGCTCTGCTCCGGCACCAGTTCGAGGCCAATGCCCAGGCCGATGAGAATGAAGGAAAACTCGCCGATCTGCGCCAGGCTGGCGGCGATCACCAGTGCGGTGCTGTTCGGATGGCCGAAAGCGCGGACGATCAGGTAGGCGGCCACCGACTTGCCGAAGACGATGACCAGGAAAGTGGCCAGGACCGTCAGTGGCTCCTGCAACAGGATCATCGGATTGAACAGCATCCCCACCGAGACGAAGAACAGCACCGCGAAAGCGTCGCGCAGCGGCAACGAGTTCTCCGCCGCCTCGTGGCTGAGCTCGGACTCGTTGAGAATCATCCCGGCGAAGAAGGCGCCTAGCGCGAAGGACACCCCGAACAGCACCGCCGAGCCATAGGCGATGCCCAGGGCAATGGCCAGCACGGCCAGGGTGAAGAGCTCCCGCGAACCGCTGGCGGCGATCCTCTCCAGCACCCAGGGCACCACCCGGCGACCGCCGAAGATCATCAGGGCGACGAAGGCGGCGACCTTGCCCAGGGTAATCAGCAGCGGCCAGAGCAGACCGGCGTCGCCGCCGTCGGTCTTGCCGCCGAGGGTGCCGGCGAGCGCCGGCAGGAGCACCAGGGTCAGGACCATCGCCAGGTCCTCGACGATCAGCCAGCCGATGGCGATCCTGCCACGCTTGGTGTCCAGCAACTGGCGCTGCTCCAGGGCGCGCAACAGCACCACGGTACTGGCCACCGACAGGCTCAGGCCGAATACCAGGCCGCCGCCGAAGCTCCAGCCGAGCAGCTTGGCCAGGCCGATGCCAAGCAGCGTGGCGACGCCGATCTGCACCAGCGCCCCGGGAATGGCAATGGCCTTCACCGAGAGCAGGTCCTTGAGCGAGAAGTGCAGGCCGACGCCGAACATCAGCAGGATCACGCCGAGTTCGGCGATTTCCTGCGACAGCGCCTGGTCGGCGACATAACCGGGAGTGAACGGCCCGGCCAGGACGCCCGCGAGCAAGTAGCCGACCAGCGGCGAAATGCGCAGGCGATTGGCCAGGGCCCCGAAGAGGAAGGCGAGGACGAACCCCGCGGCGAGTGTAGTGAGTAACGGCGTATGGTGCATCAGGACTCCCGGCAACACGGGGAACGCGTCCTCCGCGGCCTGGCCGGCGGACGACGACGTTCGAAATGGATCACGGACCCGCGCCCGTGACGGCAAGGCGGAAAGGCTTTCCGCCAACGGAGCCGGGCAGAGCGACCGGCCCATGGCATTCGAGCGACCCGACGGCGGCTATGGTTCGTGGCGAAACCCGGCGCGATACCGACAGGTTAACCCGTTGACGTTGCTGGAGTTTTAACAGGCACGCCGGTTTCTTATCAAGAAATGTCAGGAATGGACGCCAGCAGAGGCAAACCTCTGCGTTTTCTTATGAAAAGCTGCGAAAATTCGCGAAACGGCAGCAGGTCCGAAGCGGGCTCGACCGGACACCGGCAGCCTTCCTCATCCGTCTTCGCGAATCGCCTGGTAGCGGGCCTCCAGCTCCGCGCGCAGCTGGCGGCGTTGTTGGGCCTGGGCGAAGCGGCGCTTCTGCTCGGCGGTTTCCAGCTCCAGCGGGCGGACGGCCACCGGCTTGCGCTCGTCATCCAGGGCGACCATGGTGAAGAAACAGCTGTTGGTATGACGCACGGACTGCTCGCGGATGTTCTCGGTGATGACCTTGACGCCGATTTCCATGGAAGTCCGCCCGGTGTAGTTGACCGAAGCGAGGAAGGTCACCAGTTCGCCGACATGCACCGGCTCGCGGAAGATCACCTGATCCACCGACAGGGTCACCACGTAGCGACCGGCATAGCGACTGGCGCATGCATAGGCGACTTCGTCGAGATACTTCAGGAGGGTGCCGCCATGGACATTGCCGGAGAAATTGGCCATGTCCGGAGTCATCAGCACGGTCATCGACAGTTGGTTGTTTCCGGGTTGCATAGCGCTTTTTCTCTCATCAGGACGGGCGGGGGACACCATAGACGCAAACGAAGACGGCAGCGGCCACAAATTTTCAATCGTCATGATCGAAATCGCGCCGGGTCGTGCAGACATCCGCGGGCTTTTCTAGACTGGCCCTTTTCCACCGGGAATCGCTCCAATGCCTGCCGCCATACGCATCCTTCTCCTGGCCCTGGCCGTGCTTGCCGGCATCGGTGCCGCTGCCATCCAGGCCGAGGATACGCCCTGCGCCACCGCCGCGGAATGCAACACGCGCGGCACCCAGGCTTATCGACAGGGGAGTTATCCACAGGCGCTGGACGCCTTCGCCTGGCAATTGCGCCTGGCCGAGCGCCAGGAGCAGGGCGGAGCCGACTCGGAACAGGCGCTGAACAATCTCGCGCTGACCAGCCTCAAGGCCGGGCAACCGGGACGCGCCCGCGCCTGGATGAACCTGGCGCTGGATCGCGGCTACAGCGGCAAAGCCACGCGCTACAACCTGGAACAGGTTGCCCTGAAAGTCGACTATCCGTCCCTCCAGGGCCTCGCCGGGCACTACCTGCGCTACGCCGGGCAGGCCGAATGGGAAAGCCTGCAGATCGAACCGGTGAAGGGCGGCTACCAGGCGAGCTTCGCCCTGATGCGCATCGGCAATCCGGAGAAACTGATGGAATATGGGCCCGCGGCGGTCGGCGAGCTGTCCGGTCGGCTGGAGGGGCAAGGCGCGCTCTACCGGCTGCGCAGCGAAGGCCTGGGCGCCGGCTGCAGCCTGCTGGTATGGCAGGAAGGCATCGACCTGCGAGTGGTGGAGAGCCTTGGCGGGAACTGCCAGGGTTACGGCGGCATGGGCATCGCCGCCGCCGGTAACTGGGTGAAGATATCCAGTCAGGCCAGGGACGACTGAAACTTTTCCACAGGCCGCTCCAGCGGAGCGACCCGTGGAAAATCCACTCAGCGGCCAGCGGACAGGCCGAAGTCCACCGCCAGGTCGGCGCCCGTGATCGCTTCGGCCTGAGGGCCGCAGAGATACCAGACCAGCTCGGCGACTTCTTCCGGGCGGATGAAGCGTGCCGCCTTGCCCTGTGGATAATCCTTCAGCAGCGCGCGCTTGTAGCCATCCGGATTGCCCATCCCATAGCGTTCGGCCTGGTAGTCGAGCATCGGCGTGGCGATATCCGCCGGCGACACGGCGTTGACCCGCACGCCCTGCTCGGCCAGTTCCAGCGCCAGGGTCTTGCTCAGCATGGTCAGCGCTGCCTTGCTCGCGCAATACGCCGCCGAACCCCGGTAGGCCTGGCGTCCGGAGTCGCTGGAGATGTTGACGATGCTGCCCTGGTTTTCCTTCAGGTAGGGAATCGCGGCCTGGCACATGTAGAAGGAGGCCTTGAGGTTGACTCCCAGGACCAGGTCGAAATCCTCCTCGGTGAAATTTTCCACAGGCCCCTCGCGCCAGACGCCCGCGGCATTCACCAGGGCGTCGAGACGTCCGGTACGGGCGAGAATCTTCGACATCAGGGTATGGCAGTTATCCGCGCTGCGCAGGTCGGCGACCCCGCTGGCGTCCAACGGCACCTGCGCGTTCAGCGCGTGCAGGCCCTCCTTATCCACATCCGTGGCGGCGATGCGCCAATGACTCTGGGCGAAACGCTTGGCGATTGCCCGGCCCAAGCCGCCGGCTGCACCAGTGATAAGAACGACGGGCGTGCTCATCTGCTTTTCCTTACTCCTGTGCCGCGTGGAAAACACCGACGGCCAATCGGCCGCCCGCTTCAATGACTGACCGGCAACGCCGGCAGCCGTTCATTCAGGCCTGGTTGAGATACCAGCGCCAGTCCTGCTCGCCGACCTCGCCCATGAAGGCACGGTATTCGGCCTGCTTGATCGCCAGGTAGATCTTCAGGAAATCCTCGCCGAGCGCCTCGCGCGCCCAGGCCGAGCCCTCCAGCGCGCGCAGCGCGGTCAGCCAGTCGCTCGGCAACGCCTGGGTGGCTTGAGCGTAGCCGTTGCCGGTGATCGGCGCACCGGGGTCGAGTCGCTCGCGAATCCCCAGGCGCACCGCCGCGAGCAACGCCGCCGCCGCCAGGTAGGGATTGGCGTCGGCGCCGCAGATGCGGTGCTCGATGTGCCGGCTGGACGCCGGGCCGCCGGGAACCCGCAGCGACACGGTGCGGTTGTTGATTCCCCAGGTCGGCGCCAGCGGCGCGTAGCTGTTCGCCTGGAAGCGGCGGAACGAGTTGGCGTTCGGACAGAACAGCGCCAAAGACTCCAGCAGGCACGCCTTCATTCCACCGATGGCCTGGCGCAGCAGCGGGGTCCCGGCCGGGTCCTCGCTGGCGAACAGATTGTTGCCAGCGGCGTCGGCCAGGCTGACGTGCAGGTGCAGGCCGCTGCCGGAAAGATCGGCGAACGGCTTGGCCATGAAGCAGGCCTGCAACCCATGGCGATTCGCCACGCCCTTGACCAGGCGCTTGTAGCGCACGCCTTCGTCGATCGCCTGGAGCGTGTCGAAGCGATGCTGCAGGGTAATTTCCACCTGCCCCGGCGCGTACTCCGAAATCGCCGTGCGCGCCGGCAGGCCCTGGGCCTCGCAGGCGGCATACAAGTCATCGAGGAATGGCTGCAACTGCTCCAGCTCGTAGACGCCATAGACCTGGGTCGCCCGCGGCCGCTGGCCATTCATCTGTAACGCCGGCAACGGCCGGCCGTCGCTGTCGCGTTCGCGGTCGAGCAGGTAGAACTCCAGTTCCACCGCCATCACCGGGTGGAAACCCTCCGCCTGCAGGCTGTGGATAACCCGCTGCAACACATGCCGGGGATCGCCCGCCGCGGCCGGTAGCCCGAGCTCGGGATGCATGCTTACCTGCACCTGGCCGGTCGGTGACTGCCGCCAGGGTTGCAGGGTCAGGCTGCCGGGCAGCGGGAAGGTCCAGCAATCGGCATCGCCGACGTCCCAGACCAGGCCGGTCTCCTCGACGTCATCGCCATTGATGGTCAGGCCGAGGATGGTGCTCGGCAGCGGCCGCCCGCTTTCGTAGACCGCCAGCAGCTCGTCGCGATGCAGCAGCTTGCCGCGCGGCACGCCGTTGGCGTCGATCAGGAACAGCTCGATGCTGCGCACCTCGGGGTGTGCGGCGAGGAACTCGCGGGCTTCCCGCGGATCGGCGAAATGCATCTCAGGCCTCCCGCGCGCCGGGTATGGCGAGCAGCTCGCCGAGCGCCTCGTCGAGGCTGGAGAGCAGGCGGTCGACATCTTCTTCGCGAGTGTCCGGGCAACACAGGGTCATGTTGTGGAACGGCGTGATGAGGATGCCGCGGTTGATCAGATACAGGTGCAAGGCCATCTGCAGGCTGTCGTGGAACGCCGCCTCGGCGGCCGCGCCGTCGCGTGGGGGTTGCGGGCAGAACTGGAACTCGCTGCGCGCGCCGAGCTCGGTCACCGACCAGGCCAGGCCGTGCTTGTGGATAATCCTGCGGAAGCCCTCGGCCAGACGCGCCGCCAGGGGCAGCATGTGGGCGTAGGCGGTATCGGTCATCACCTCTTCCAGGTTGGCGCGCATACAGCGCATCGCCAGGGCGTTGGCCGACAGCGTGGTACCCATGCCGCTGTGGCCGTGGCCTTCGCTCTGCTCGCTGGCACGTGCCCTGGCCAGTTGCATGGCGCTGGCCATCGCCGCGCTGCAACCATACACCGAGCACGGTACGCCGCCGGCGATCGGCTTGCCGAGGGTGATGAAGTCCGGCTCGAGCTTCCAGGCGCGGGTACAGCCGCCAGGACCTGTGGAGATGGTGTGGGTCTCGTCGATGATCAGCAGCGTGCCGTGACGACGGGTCAGCTCGCGTAGCTTCTGGTGGAAGCCGGGTTGCGGCAGGACCATGCCGATGTTGGTCATCGCCGGCTCGCAGAGCACGGCGGCCACGTCTTCGCCGGCCAGCGCCCGCTCCAGGGCCTGGAGGTCGTTGAACGGCACCGCGCGGCTGAACTGGGTGAGGTCGTGGGCCTGGCCGAGCAGGCCGGAGCGATGCACGGTGCGGCCGTCGCGGCAGCGAACCAGGGTGTCGTCGACCGTGCCGTGGTAGCAACCGTCGAATACCAGCACCACCTTGCGACCGGTGATCGCACGCGCCCAGCGCAGGACGAAGCGGTTGGCGTCGGTAGCGGTGGTCGCTACCTGCCAGAACGGCAGGCCGAAGCGCTGCGCCAGCAACTCGCCTGCGACGATGGCATCCTCCCCCGGAAGCATGGTGGTCAGGCCGTTCGCGCCCTGCTCGGCGAGCGCCCGGGCGATCGGCGCCGGAGAATGGCCGAACATGCTGCCGGTATCGCCCAGGCAGAAGTCCACGTAGGCGTGGCCGTCCACATCATGGAAACGCGCGCCGTGGGCACGCGCCACGAACAGCGGACAGGGTGTTGACCAATCGCTCATCCAGTGCATCGGTACGCCGTCGAACAAGGCGCGCCGGGCTCGCTCGGCGAGCGCGACGGACTGTGGATTCTGCGCAAGGAAACGTTGCTGCTCGCGGGCCATGAAGGTTTCCACGGCGGCTTCGGCGATGCCACTGGCGGTCATTTCGAACACCTCGTTTTTTATTTCGCACAACTTTCATTTGTGATCACAAAAAAGTCAATACAGTATTTGAAAGCACTGATAATCTGTTTTCCATGTCAATTTTGTGATCACAAAAATGAATGACTTTTCGAAGTGGACAGGTCAGGTCGCGCTCATCAGCGGCGCCGGCAGCGAACTCGGCATCGGTTTCGCCATTGCCCGGCGGCTGGCCCGCGAAGGCGTGCGCCTGCTGATCACCGCCAGCAGCGAGCGGATTAGGCAACGAGCGGAGGAACTGAGCGCATGTGGTCACGACGTGCGCGCCGCGAGCGCCGACCTGACCGACGAAGCCCAGGTGCAGGGCCTGCTGGACTGGGCCGAAGCCCAGTGGGGACGGGTCGACATCCTGGTGAACAATGCCGGCATGGCCCAGTTGGACAGCGCGGAGCCCTTCAGCGCAGTGGAAGCGACCTCGCTGCGGGATTGGCAACTGTCCCTGTCGCGCAACCTGACCAGCGCTTTCCTGCTCACCCGCGGCCTGCTGCCGGGCATGCGCGAGCGCGGCTACGGGCGGATCGTCAACGTCGCCTCCACCACCGGAACCCGCGGCAGCAACCCGGGCGAAGCCGCGTATAGCGCGGCCAAGGCCGGTCTGGTCGGCTGGAGCATGGGCCTCGCGCTGGAGGTGGCGAAGAGCGGCATCACGGTGAACAGCGTCGCGCCGGGCTGGATCGCCACCGCCTCGAGCACCGCCGAAGAACGCCAGGCCGCCCTGGCCAGCCCCAGCGGACGTGCCGGCCGGCCCGAAGAGGTGGCCGCCGCGGTGGCCTTCCTCGCCTCGCCCGAAGCCAGCTTCGTCAACGGCGAACTGCTGGTGGTGGATGGCGGCAACTGCCTGATCGAAAACAAACGGAGCTGAACATGTGCAACTGCAGCCTGACGCTTTCCCAGCTTCCGGCGCCACCGGCGACCCGGAGCTGACCATGGCCGAGAATCTCCAGGAACGACTCTACCAACGACTGCGGGAAGACTTGCTGGCCGGACGTTTCCAGCCCGGCGAGCGACTGAAGATCCGCGACCTGGCGAACCAGTGGGACACCAGCCCGATGCCGGTTCGCGCCGCCCTGCAACGGCTGGTGGCGGAAGGGGCGCTGGAGGGCGAGGCACAACGCTCGCTCAGGGTGCCGCTGATGACCCGCGAGCGTTTCCTGCAGATCCTCCAGGTGCGCCTGTCCCTCGAAGGGCTGGCGGCCGAAAGCGCCAGCGGCCGGCTGGACGAGCAGGCACTGGAAGGACTCGAAGGTTGTCTGCGGCGAATGGAGGACGCCTTGCGCCGACGCGAGGTACAGGCCTACCTGGACGCCAATAGCGAATTCCACCTGACGCTCTACCGCGCCTGCGGCAACCCGGTGCTGCTGCGTCTCATCGAGACGCTCTGGCTACAGGTCGGGCCGTTCTTCAACCGGCTGTTCACCGAGGCCGACCTCTCCCTACGTCTGAACGATTTCCACGAGGACGCCCTGGACGCGCTACGCCGCGGCGACGGCCCGGCCGCGCGCGCGGCGATCGAACAGGACCTGGCCTACTTCGGTCAGTACCTGCTGAACCTCCTGGAGCTGGAGGCCCGGCCACGAAAGCGACACCGTTCCGGCGAGCACGCCTGACGGGAGATAAGCGCCGCTACTGCGGGCGAATGGTGCGCACATTGTCCTTCTTGATCAGGATGGTGTCGCCATTCAGCTGTTCGAACTCGTAGTAGTCATTGTATTTGTCGTAATCCGACTGATCCTTGACCAGGACCTCGCTGCCATCTTGCAAAGTGACCACCGCCTGGTTGGCGCAACCCGCCAGGCTGGTCAGCAGCAATGCAGCGAACAGAGCTTTGAACTTCATAGAATCTCCACACGGGGCAGCGCACTTGCCTACATCCGGAGCGACAAGTGCGGAATTGCCCTTGTGACCGTCGCAATCGAGGGAAATTCCTTAGCGCAGCGGCGCTTTGTCGGAGACGAAGCGCCGACGGCGACGCGCAGGGCCTCCAGGCAGCCTCGCGCGACGTCGGGAAGTCAGCGGCAAAGGCGCGTTGCAGAGCCTTTGCGGCGGTTCAGGCTCAGCTCTCCAGCCAGACGTCGCGAGCCCAGACCCACACCGAATCCCAGCTTTCATCGGTGAGGTCGCCATCGGCCCAGAGCACCACCTCGCCGTCCTCCGCCACGCAGTAGTAGCTGCCGTCGTCCTCGCAAAGCGGGATCAGCTCGCGCGGAACGCCCAGGTCCCAGGCAGTGGCCGCCACTTCGGGCAGGTAGGTGTGCGAGTGCGGATCGGTCACGGTCACCGGCTCCAGGCGGCCGTAGACCACATCGCTGACCAGCAGGAGGAATTCGCGGAACTCGGCGGGAATGCCGATCAGCAGCTCTTCCTCGATTTCCACCAGCAGTTCTTCTTCCGGCAGTTCCAGGGGCACCGGAACCGGTTCGTTGAGTTCACGCAGTTTTTCGATGACGTCTTCCACGACAGGCTCTCTCGCAACGGGTGGCGCGCTTTTTATACAGTAGCCGCACCGAGCGCAAGACAAGTGTCGCGGCTGGCCTTCGGCCATGGCGCCGGACGAATGGTCGGTCAACCCGCCAACGGAGATGAAAAAACCCCCGTTCCCTGGCGGAAGCGGGGGTTTCGGCGGCCCCCGAAGGGACCGCAACCACTCGGGATCAGTTCTGCCGGATACCGGCCACCAGCCATGGCTGGTTCTCGCCCTGGGCGCGCTCCATCCGCCAGCTTTCGCTGAAGGCTTCGCCCTGGTCGAAGCGCGAGGTCTTCGACACACCGCTGAAGGTCAGGGTGGCGATTGTCTTGTCGGCCTGGTCGTCGACGCCGTCCAGTTGCACGACCAGGTTGTCGATGTAGGTGGACTGGTAGGCGTCGCCGATCTCGGCGCGCTCCTGCTTCAGCCATTGCAACATCTGCGGGGTGACGAACTCGGCGATCTTGTCCATCTCGTTGGCATCCCAATGCTGCTGCAGGGACATGAAGTGTTCGCGAGCGGCACCGACGAAGCGCTCCTCGTTGAACCAGCTCGGCGCGTTGATCACCGGGCTCGGCGCAGCGGCAGCAGCGGCGGCGCCACCGAAGATCGGCGCCTGGGCCGGCATTTCGCGCTGCATCGGCGCGTGCCCGGCCATCGCAGGCTGGCCCTGGTTCTGCTGGCGCCGGCGAGCGGCGATGAAGCGGAAGGCGATGAAGGCCACCAGGGCGATCAACAGGATGTCGAGCATCTGGATGCCCTCGAAGCCGTCGCCCATGAACATGGAAGCGAGCAGGCCGCCCGCGGCGATACCGGCCAGCGGGCCGAGCCAGCGCGAAGCACCGCTGGCGGCAGCGGCGGGACGAGCGGCGTTGGGGGCGGCAGCAGTGGCGTTCGGCGCAGTGGCCGGCTGCGCCTGGCGGGTCTGGTGGCTGGGTGCCGAGCCGAGGCTCTTGCCGCCGCCGAAGCGCTTGGCATTGGCATCCAGGCTGACGGTCAGCGCCAGGCAGAAGGCGAGGGCGATGCTGAGAACACGCTGCATTGTAGTCTTTCTCTCTTGGGGGAATCGACGCGCGCCATGTTGCGGCGGTACGGGCGACAGGACCAGCCGGATTTTGTTTCGGGCTATTGCTCCCCGGCCGCCGTTTTTTCGCCCGCCGCGTCTGGCTCGCGGGTCGGCGCCAGGGTACACCTTCGTTGCCGGGGACGACAGGCATGCACGCGGATCGGCGCGCGAAGATCCGCCCGGCGACCCGGGAAGCACAACGCAGAGCCTCGCCGAAACGTCTGTTACAGTTTTTTTCAGCCCACCGATCAAGCACTTGCGGATGCTAGTCTGCGGGTCTGCGAGGCCGCCCGGTCGCCGCGTCTGCCGACCCATTCCCCGAGCGAGGACCGCCGCCATGCATGCCGTCGATTTCATCCAGGACCTCGCCGTGATCATGCTGGTGGCGGGTGTGGTCACTATCCTCTTCCACCGCCTGCGCCAACCGGTGGTCCTCGGCTACATCGTCGCCGGCTTCATCATCGGCCCGCACACCCCGCCCTTCGGACTGATCCACGACGAAGACACGATCAAGACCCTGGCCGAACTCGGGGTGATCTTCCTGATGTTCTGCCTCGGCCTGGAGTTCAGCCTGCGCAAGCTCTTCCAGGTCGGCGCCACGGCGTTCATCGCGGCGTTCCTGGAAATCGTCCTGATGATCTGGATCGGCTTCGAGATCGGTCGCTTCTTCGAGTGGAGCACCATGGACTCGCTGTTCCTCGGCGCGATCCTGGCGATCTCCTCCACCACCATCATCGTCAAGGCGCTCAGCGACCTGAAGATGAAGAACGAGCGCTTCGCCCAACTGATCTTCGGCGTGCTGATCGTCGAGGACATCCTCGGCATCGGCATCATCGCCCTGCTGTCGGGAATCGCCGTGAGCGGTTCGGTGGAAACCGGCGAGGTGTTCTCCACGGTCGGCAAGCTCAGCCTGTTCATGATCGTCGCGCTGGTCGTCGGCATCCTCCTGGTGCCACGCCTGCTGGCCTACGTGGCGAAGTTCGAGAGCAACGAGATGCTGCTGGTCACCGTGCTCGGCCTGTGCTTCGGCTTCTGCCTGCTGGTGGTGAAGCTGGAATACAGCATGGTGCTCGGCGCCTTCCTGATCGGCGCGATCATGGCCGAGTCGCGCCAGTTGGTGCAGATCGAACGATTGATCGAGCCGGTCCGTGACATGTTCAGTGCGATCTTCTTCGTCGCCATCGGCCTGCTGATCGACCCGAAGATCCTCGTCGAGTACGCCTGGCCGATCGCCCTGATCACCGTCGCGGTGGTGCTCGGCAAGATGTTCTCCTGCGGCATGGGTGCGTTCATCGCCGGCAACGACGGACGCACTTCGCTGCGGGTCGGCATGGGCCTGTCGCAGATCGGCGAGTTCTCCTTCATCATCGCCGCCCTGGGCATGACTCTGAAAGTCACCAGCGACTTCCTCTACCCGGTGGCGGTAGCGGTCTCGGCCATCACCACCCTGCTCACCCCGTACCTGATCCGCGCCGCCGACCCGCTCTCGCAGCACCTGGCCAACGCCATGCCGCAGCGCATGGCGAGGATCTTCGGCCACTACGGCGACTGGCTGCGCAGCATCCAGCCGCAGGGCGACCGTGCGGTGCTGGCGGCGATGATCCGGCGCATCTTGCTGCAGGTCGGGGTGAACCTGGCGCTGGTGATCGCGATCTTCCTCGCCGGCGGTTATTTCGCCGATACGCTTTCCGCCTGGATGAGCCAGTGGGTCGCCTACGACGGGCTACACAAGGCATTGATCTGGGGCGGCGCGCTGCTGGTCTCGCTGGCCTTCCTGATCGCCGCGTACCGCAAGCTCAAGGCCCTATCGATGCTGCTGGCCGAACTCGGGGTCAAGCCGGAGAAAGCCGGACGCCATACGGCGCGGGTACGTCGGGTGATCTCCGAGATCATCCCGCTGCTGTCGCTGGCCGGCATGATGGTGCTGCTGGCGGCGCTCAGCTCGAGCATCCTGCCGCCGGGCGAGTTGCTGGTCGTAGTGGTGCTGGTCGCCGGCCTGGTGATCGCAGTGCTCTGGCGCTGGCTGATCCGCGTGCATTCGCGGATGCAGATCGCGCTGATGGAAACCCTCGACCAGGAAAAGGGCAGCCACTGAGAGCCAAGCGATCCCGGCCTGCCGTCGAATCGGCGGATAACCACGCTGCGGTTATTCGCCCTCGCCTGCACCTGGTGTCGCTATCGGACCCTTTGCCCTGAAGGATCGGCGGATTTCCGCTTATCCACTCTCCCGGTCGGCGGACTCCCGCTCGGCCAAGACCACCCCGCTCCTCTTCCAACCCAGTCCCCACGCGGCTTTCCCGCGTTGGCACGGCACCTGCTATCGAGCCATCCAATACGTCGCCCTCGCGATGTGCCGGTGTGCTGCGCCCTGATCAGCACATCCAAGACAACAACGAAAAGAGGAAACACGATGGAAAGCGCCAACGCCATTTCCGCGTCTGCCCAGCCCCGCACCACTTCGCAACGCATCAAGTCGATCTTCAGCGGTTCCGTCGGCAACCTGGTCGAGTGGTACGACTGGTACGTCTACGCCGCCTTCTCGCTGTACTTCGCAAAGGCATTCTTCCCCCAGGGCGACATGACCGCCCAACTGCTGAACACCGCAGCTATCTTCGCCGTGGGCTTCCTGATGCGCCCGATCGGTGGCTGGCTGATGGGTATCTATGCCGACCGCAAGGGCCGCAAGGCGGCGTTGCTGGCCTCGGTGCTGCTGATGTGCTTTGGCTCGCTGATCATCGCCCTGACCCCCAGCTATGAAACCATCGGCGTCGCCGCGCCGATCCTGCTGGTGGTCGCGCGCCTGCTCCAGGGCCTGTCGGTCGGCGGCGAATACGGCACCTCCGCCACCTACCTGAGCGAGATGGCGAACAAGGAACAGCGCGGGTTCTTCTCCAGCTTCCAGTACGTGACCCTGATTTCCGGCCAGCTCATCGCCCTGGCGGTGCTGATCGTCCTGCAACAGACCCTGACCGTAGAACAACTGGAAAGCTGGGGCTGGCGCGTCCCCTTCTTCATCGGCGCGCTGTGCGCAGTGGTGGCGATGTTCCTGCGTCGCGGCATGGAAGAGACCGAGTCCTTCTCGAAGAAGAAGGAAGAGCCGAAGGAAAGCCTGCTGCGCACCCTGCTGCGCCACCCGAAGGAAGTGCTGACCGTGGTCGGCCTGACCATGGGCGGCACCCTGGCCTTCTACACCTACACCACCTACATGCAGAAGTACCTGGTGAACACGGTAGGCATGAGCAAGACCGATTCGACCATGATCTCGGCTGCCACCCTGTTCCTCTTCATGCTACTGCAGCCCATCGTCGGCGCCCTCTCCGACAAGATCGGCCGGCGGCCGATCCTGATCGCCTTCGGCGTACTCGGCACCGTCTTCACCTACCCGATCCTCAGCACCCTGCACAGCGTCGACAGCTGGTGGGGAGCGTTCTTCCTGATCATGGCGGCGCTGGTGATCGTCAGCGGCTACACCTCGATCAATGCGGTGGTGAAGGCCGAACTGTTCCCCACCGAGATCCGCGCCCTGGGCGTCGGCCTGCCGTATGCCCTGACCGTGTCGATCTTCGGCGGCACCGCCGAATACGTTGCCTTGTGGTTCAAGAGCGTCGGCCTGGAGAGCGGCTTCTACTGGTACGTCACCGCCTGTATCGCCTGCTCGCTGCTGGTCTATGTGTTCATGAAGGACACCCAGAAGCACTCGAAGATCACGACCGATTGATTGAGCCTCGTGCTCATGGCCCCGACACACTCCGGGCCTTTTTATCCACAGGACGGCGACCTTCGGGTCGCCGTCCTGCTTTTTGGCGCGGCAACCGACTCCCCCACACCCGCCGACTGTTGGTCTACGGCACGGCATCCCGACCGGAGCCCTAGGGCGCGCAACGCCGGCGGCGTAATCATCCGGTGTCCCTGCGTTCCACGGCGGATAACCGCAAGCGGTTATTCGCCCTGCGGCTCGTCATTCCGGCGGGGCTGGAACCTTGGCGCGCAAACGCCGATCTCCTCGCGTTCCCACGGTGGAACAGCGCAAGGGGCCTGCCGTCCCCAGGCAGCGAAGCCCCGTCTGCGAGACCTACCGGGAATAAAAAAACCGCGCTCGAAGGCGCGGCTCTTTTCGTTGTCAGAGAACCGCCTCAGCGGCGCTTCTCGATCTTGAAGAAGAACATCTTGGTCGCCTGGCGGGCGACGATCTTGCCACCACTGACACGCGGCTCGAAACGCCACTTGGCCATGGCCTGGCGCACTTCGCGGTCGAACATGCGCGACGGCACCGACTCCAGCACCTGGATGTCGTCAATGCGGCCATCGCTGGTGATGGTGAACAGCACCTTCACCCGGCCTTCGATACCCCGGGCCTGGGCCATCCGGGGATAGACCGGAGGATCCATGCGCAACGGCTTGATGTCACTGTCGTTGAGGCTGCCGCTGGGCAGGCCGGCCGGACCTTGCGAGCCGCTGGGCGCGGTCTGCGCGCCGGGCGTGCTCTGCCCGACGGTAGGTGCGGGCGGCGGCGGGGCGGCGCTGGACGGGCTGGGCTGGCTGGATGCCTCCGTGCTCGGCTCGGGTTCCGGCTTGGGTTTGGGTTCCGGCTTCGGCTTGGCCTTGGGAATGGCGTTTTCCACCGGTTTGGGCTTGGGTTTCGGCTTGGGCTTGGGTTTTTCCACCGGCTTCGGCTTCGGCGGCTCCGGCTTGGGTTCCTCGATCTTCGGCGGCGTCGGCTCCGGCGCGGCAGCCGGCGGCTGCGGGGTCGGCTCGGCCTTCTTCTCGAGCTGGACGAAATTCACCTGCATGGTCTTCGGCAGTTCGCCGTGGCCAAGGTTGAGTTCGGCCGGGGTCGGCATCACCCACACCAGCGCACCGATGATCGCCACATGCATCGCCACCGCCGCGCCGGAGGACAACCACCAGCGCGACTTGGGCGGCTCGCCGGGGACGTCTTCGGGATCGCTGCCATGGGCGTAGGGGATCAGCACTTCCTCGACCGCCACTTCCTCGTCGCGGCGCGCACCGGAGCAGTCCACCACGCGCAGGTTGGGTTCTCCGCGCTGGGCATTCACGCATGGCAGGGACTCGCTTTCGTCTCCCTGGGCGGGAGCGGTGGGGTGGTCTTCGGCGAGCGCGGCCAGCGAAAAACGGTCAGGCGACCGTGAAGGCTGTGGCGACATGAGGGCGACCTGCGGAGAAGTGAAAGGTAAGGAAGTAGAGTCTTCTGATAATTATTATCATTCAGTCGCGTCCTCAGGGCAACCTTGGCGGATCATTCCGCGACCATCCGACACGCCAGGAACGCCTCTTCGAGCGCCTCTTCATCCGCGCCTGCGGCGAGGATCAGTTCCAGCCGATTATCCCGCCGCCACGAGGATTTGCCCCAGTTATCCACAAACGGCGCGGCATTCGCTGCATACCAACCGTCCGCGCAATGCAGCACCGCCTTGGCCCGCCGCAGTCCGGACAAACGGTTCAGCCAGGCGTCCACTGCGACCCGATCGAAACGCACCGACGGCGCCAGCCGCCAGCCGATGGCGAACTGGCCGTCCTGCTCGCGCACGGCGCGCAGCGGTCGCTCGGCGGGCAGCACCGTTCCCAACTGAGCAGGCGCCTCCGGCAGGGCCGCCCAGGTCGTCGCGCTACCTTCCCCGGCAACGCTGGTCGGCAGATCGCGCAATGCCAGGTGGCCGCGCACGCTCCAGCGCAAAGGCAGGACCGGCAGGCGCGCGCGCACGGCGCAGCGCTGCGTCGCGTCGAGCGCTTCGGATTTGTTCAGCAGCAACATGCCGGCCGCTTCCAGCGCCTGTTCCTGTGCCTCCGGCAGCGGTTGGCCGGAGGCCAGCGCCGCGGCATCCAGCACCACTACCAGGGGTTGCAGGGCCAGGACGCCGGACCAGGGAGGAGCCTGCAGCTGTTTCCACAGCGCCAGCGGATGTCCCAACCCGGAGGGTTCGATGAACAGCCGGTCCGGCCGTGCCCGACGCAACAAGCGACCGAGCCCCACCTGGAACGGCACGCCATTGACGCAGCAGAGGCACCCGCCCGCCACCTCGCCGATGGCCACGCCGTCGACGTCCGTGGCCAGCAGCGCGGCATCCAGGCCGATCTCGCCGAACTCGTTGACCAGAACCGCCCAGCGCTCGCCCGCCGGCTTCTGCGCCAGCAGCGAGCGGATCAGGCTGGTCTTGCCGGCCCCCAGGGGGCCGCCGATCAGGTGTGTGGGTATCTCTCGAAGCATCTGCGCAACCGGAATGTGAAAGCCTGTGGATCAATGCGGTCCTTGCCTGCGGGGAGCCCGGCCCCGTGCTAGAGTCGCGCCCGTCTGCAATGGAGTCCTCGCATGCGTCCGTTCCTGTTCTTCCTGTCCTGCCTGCCGGGCCTGGCCCTGGCCGAAGCCTGCATCGTCCATAGCCAGGCGAAGAATCTCGACGTGAAGGTCTGCCAGCAGAACCGCAGCATCCCGGCCAAGCTGTTCCGCGAAGGCTTCTGCCAGCCACAACTGCAGGGCCAGAAGGTCGAGGTGACGTTCGCCGAGGAATGTCCGACGGGCGCCTTCGGTGTCTGCCGCGACGCCAGGGTACCCAACGCGCCCTATCGGCAGGACATCTTCTACTACGGCATCGCGACCGACGCACGCTACCTGGAGCCGTTCTGCGCCAGCCAGAGCCAAGGTCGCTGGGAAGAGCCTAGCGCCGCGAAAAAGCCCTGAGCGCGTCATCAGCCTGTCACAGCGTCAGGGCTAAATGGGAGTCGGGTACCTCAGCACCCTTCGTCCCCATCCCCAAGGTAGGACGACTTTTTGGTGATAGGCCATCTGCGGATGGCCTTTTTTTATTCCTCGAAAGACACTTGTCCACAGGCTCAGGCAAGCCAGTCCAGGGTCAACAGCAGGCGCGCCAGCCCAGGCTCCGCTCGCGGCGAGCGATGCACCAGCCCGGCACCTTCGTTACCCTCCCAGCGTTCGCCCTTGAGCAGCGCCACGTCGCCCGTGGACAAGCTGTGGATAAGCTGTTCGTCGACAACTTCGGCCTGCGCTCCGCCAAGCAGCCGACGGTCCAGGCCGGACTCGTCCAGCCATTCGCTGGCGGCGCCCTGGTAGGTGGTGACCAGCCGCAGCGGCACGTGGTCGACGTGGAAACGCGGGCACATCGGTTTATCCAGAACGCGCAGGCGCAGGCCGATACGCCGCGCCCCGGTCAGGCAGGAGAAGGCCTCGACCAGCCAGCCCAGGTCGTCGAGGAAATCGGTTTGTCCCGGCAGTTGCTGCGCGTCGAGCAGGCCGTCCAAGACGGGTAGCCGTTCCTCTTCCATCTCCAGCGTCTGGCTCAGCGCCAGTCCCGGCCGGTTGCGCACCAGGGCGGCGGCGAAGTCGCGCAGCGCCGGGCTCAACCGGCGTGTCCAGACCGCCAGGTTGACGCCCTCGCGAAGCACCTCGGCCAGCACCTGGGGGTCGTCATCGAACGCCTGGCACGGCAACGGTTTTTCCTGCGGCAGTGCGCTCATGCGGCGTGCCCCCAGTCCTCGAAGGGGTCGTCCAGGCCCTGCCAGCCGGGGATGCCCAGGTTCATCTCGGCGTCATCCAGCAGGCAGGCGTCCAGGGCTGCGCGCAGGGCCGCGAAGTCCAGGTTCTGACCGATGAAAACCAGCTCCTGGCGACAGTCGCCGACGCCTTCCTCCCAGTGCCGCATGATCGCCCGCAGGCCCTCTTCGTCCTGTGGCCACTGTCCGGTCGGCACGAAGCGCCACCAGCGGCCCGCCAGGCCGTAGCGCATCAGGCCGCCGGCCTGCGACCAGCTGCCGGCCTCGCGGGGCCGGCTGGCGAGCCAGAAGAAGCCCTTGGAGCGCAGCAGCCGCCCCTGCTTCAGCGGATTGTGCAGGAAGGCGTGGAAGCGCGCGGGGTGGAACGGACGGCGCGCCCGGTAGGCCATGGAGGCGATGCCATATTCCTCGGTTTCCGGCAGGTGCTCGCCGCGCAGTTCCTTCAGCCAGCCCGGCGCGGACGCCGCGCGATCGAAATCGAAGCGACCGGTATCGAGGATCTTCGCCAGCGGCACCTGACCCATCACCATCGGCAGGATCTCCGCCTCGGCATTGAGCTGGCGCAGGATCGCCAGCAGTTCCTCGCGCTGCTCGCTGGAGATCAGGTCGATCTTGCTGACCAGGATCACATCGGCGAATTCGACCTGGTCGATCAGCAGGTCGGTGATCGAGCGCTGATCCTCCTCACCGAGGGTTTCGCCACGGCTGGCCAGGCTGGCGGCCTCCTGGTAGTCGCGGAGGAAATTCATCCCGTCGACCACCGTGACCATGGTATCCAGTCGCGCCACGTCGGACAGGCTGCGGTCCAGCTCGTCGCGGAAGGTGAAGGTCTCGGCCACCGGCATCGGCTCGGAAATCCCGGTGGACTCGATCAGCAGGTAGTCGAAGCGGCCTTCCCGGGCGAGACGGCCGACCTCTTCTAACAGGTCTTCGCGCAGGGTGCAGCAGATACAGCCGTTGCTCATCTCCACCAGGCGCTCTTCAGCGCGGTTCAGGCTGACATCGCGCTGGACTTCGCTGCCATCGATATTGATTTCACTCATATCGTTGACGATCACCGCAACCCGGCGGTTCTCGCGGTTCTTCAGCACATGGTTGAGCAGCGTGCTCTTGCCGGCGCCGAGAAAGCCGGACAGCACGGTGACAGGTAGGCGTTGGTTCACGGTTGGTAACCTCTTCAGTTGTGCCGCACGTGGCGTTCGCGCTTCTCCTGGCGCTCTTTCGCCTCGATGCAGAGGGTGGCGGTGGGACGCAACAGCAGGCGGCGCAGGCCGATCTGCTCGCCGGTTTCCTGGCACCAGCCGTAGTCGCCGCGGGCCAGGCGCTCCAGCGCTTCGTCGATCTTGTCGAGAAGCTTCTTCTCCCGCTCCAGCAGGCGAAGTTGCCATTGCCGCTGTTCCTCGCGGGAAGCCAGGTCGGCCTCGTCGCTGGGGCGTTCGAGATCGCGCAGCTCGCCGAATTCGCCTTCGATGCGCGCCTGCAGTTCCTGGCGCTGGCGCAGCAGCAGGTCGCGGAAGAAGTCCTGCTGGGCTTCGTCCATGTAGGCAGCGTCGGGCTGGGCAAGCAGTTCCTGTTCGGTCATAGGCTGAACCTGGGAAATTTAAAACGTTATACTATAACAATTAACACCACAATCGATGGCCCGCCAATCGCCTTCCGGCTACCCTGGGCCCACGTCATCCCGGGATCCACCGATGCGCCGCGTCCTCCGCCTTTACTGCCTGGCCCTCCTGCTGCTCGCTCCGGCGGCACAGGCGCAGGGCTTTCTTCCCGGCACCCGCCCGGCGGAATGCGCTTACCTGCGCACCGTTCTGGCCTGCATGGATCGGCTGGGCAACCACTACAGCGTCGCCACCGGCGGCAACGACACCTGGCTGCGCGGCTACGACGCGGCGAGCGGACGACGCTGGGCCCAGACCAATACGCGCTACGGGCGCCTGACCTTCTTCAGCGGCATCGCCAGCGACGGGGAAATCTGGGTCGGCCTCAGCCGCAACATCGGCTGGACCAACGTCAGCCGCCTGAGCAGTTCATCGGGCCAGCGCCAACGCCTGACCTGCGGGCGGGTCAGCGGCTGCAGCGAAGGCCCTAGCCGGGAGACTGCGCGCTGAGCGCCGCCAGGTAGCTGCCGGCGGGAGGGCGTTGCCTGAAGTAGCCCTGCACGCCAACGAAGATCGCCTCGGCCAGGCGCTGGCGATGGCGTTCGTCCATCAACCGGCGACAATCGCCGCGATTCGAGATGAAGCCGGTCTCCACCAGGATCGAAGGGATGTCCGGCGACTTGAGCACGGCGAAGCCGGCTTGCTCGACACGCTTCTGGTGCAGCGCGGTGACGTCCGACAACTGGCCGAGCACGCTGTGGCCAAGGTCCAGGCTGCTGGCGATGGTCGAACTCAGGGCCATGTCGAGGATCACCCCGGCGAGTACCTTGTCGCGGCCCTGTAGCGGCAGGTTGCCGCTGTTGCCGATCAGGTCGGCGCCGTTCTCGCGGTCGGCCATCCAGCGCGCCATGGTCGAGCTGGCGCCATGCTCGGAGAGGGCATATACCGACGCGCCGGAGGCGGTCAGTCGCGGCGCCGCGTCGGCGTGCACCGAGACGAACATGTCGGCGTTGTAGCGCCGAGCCACTTCCGGCCGCTTGCGCAGCGGGACGAACACGTCGCCGTTGCGCACCAGGCGCGCCTTGAAGCCTTTCTCGCGGTCGATCCGCCGCGCCAGCAGGCGGGCGATGGCCAGCGCCACGTCCTTTTCGCGCTCGCCCTTGCTACCGACCGCGCCGGGGTCCTTGCCGCCATGGCCGGCATCGACCACCACGAGGATGTCGCGGCCCGTCGAGGGTAGCGGGCGGGCCAGCGCCAGCATCGGCTCGGGGGGCGCCGCCAGCGCCTGTGGATAAAGGTCCAGGACCAGGCGATGGCCCTTTCCTGCCTGCGGTTCCAGGGCGAAGCTGCGCGGCCTGACCGCCTGGCGCAGGTCGAGGACGATGCGCGTCCCGCCGCCACCCAGTTGGCCACTGCGTATGGCGCGCACGGGGCCGTCCAGCGGTAGCTCGGAGAGCGTTGCGAGCAATTGCGCGTCGGGCAGGTCGAGGATCAACCGCTCGGGGGCCTGCAGGGAAAAGGTTCGATAACGCGGCGGGCCGTCCAGTTCCAGCACCAGGCGCCAGCTTTCCGAGGAATTCCAGGCCCGGGCCTGGCGGATTCGTACATTGGCGCTGGCGGCCAGGAACGGCTGGAGGGCCAGGCCGGCGAGCAGGCTTTGCAGGAGACGACGGCGCTTCATCGACGAAATACCCGATTGCAAGGGTCGGCATTAGCTAATACGTTATATTATAACATTCAAGCCATTTCCAGGCCTTGCCTACCCTTCTTCGAGTTCTCCATGAATGCCTTGACGCTTCCCGATATCGCCCGCCAGACCACCACCGCCGATCTTCCCCTGGACTGGGTCGGCATGCAGGGCATCGCCCTTCCCGTGCAGATCGGCGGGCAGAGGGTCGCCGCCGAAGCCGATGCCGGTGTCAGCCTGGACGACCCGCAGGCCCGCGGCATCCATATGTCGCGCCTCTACCTGGCGCTGGCCGAACTGGAACAGGGCGAGCTGGACCTTTCCTGCCTGCGCGCCGTCCTGCAACGCTTCCTCGACAGCCACGCCGGCCTGTCGCGTCGCGCCTACCTGCGCCTACGCCTCGCGCCGCTGCTGCGGCGTCCGGCGCTGGTCAGCCCGCTGAGCGGCTGGAAACGTTATCCACTGGTGCTGGACACGCGCCTGGAAGGCGATGACTTCCAGGCCGAAGTCCATCTCGAGCTGACCTACTCCTCAACCTGCCCCTGTTCGGCGGCACTGGCCCGGCAATTGATCCAGGAGCGCTTCGACCAGGACTTCGCCGGACAGCCGCTCGATCATGCCAGCGTGCTTGCCTGGCTCGGCAGCAGCGCCGGCATCGTCGCCACCCCGCACAGCCAGCGCAGCAGCGCGCACCTGCGCATCGGCCTGGCGGAAGACTGCATCGGACTGCCCCTGGAAGAGCTGGCGGATCTCGGCGAAAGCGCCCTCGGCACCGCGGTGCAGACTGCGGTGAAACGCGCCGACGAGCAGGCCTTCGCCCTCGCCAACGGGCAGAACCTGATGTTCTGCGAGGACGCGGTGCGCCGGCTGCACCGCGCCCTGCAGGGTTATCCACAGGCGAGCCGGTTCTCCATACGGGTCGTCCATGCGGAAAGCCTGCATGCCCATGACGCCGTCGCCGAAAGCCATTGGCAGCGAGGTGCAGCATGATCCGCAAGAATCCCTCCGGCGACCTGCCGGTGATCGACGAATCGGCCTATGTGGACAAGACCGCGATCATCTGCGGCAAGGTGATCATCCAGGCCAACGTCTTCGTCGGTCCCTACGCAGTGATCCGTGCCGACGAAGTCGACGCCGACGGCGGCATGCAACCGATCGTGATCGGCGCCAACTCGAACATCCAGGACGGCGTGGTGATCCATTCCAAGTCGGGTGCCGCGGTGACCATCGGCGAGCACAGCTCCATCGCCCACCGCTCCATCGTCCACGGTCCTTGCGAAGTCGGCGACCGGGTCTTCATCGGCTTCAACAGCGTGCTGTTCAACTGCCGGGTCGGCGATGGCTGCGTGGTCCGCCACAACGCGGTGGTCGACGGCTGCGACCTGCCAGCGGGTTTCTACGTACCGTCCACCGAGCGCATCGGTCCGCGCACCGACCTGGCGAGCATGCCGCGGGTCAGCGTTTCCGCCAGCGAGTTCTCGGAAGACGTGGCGCGCACCAACGTCGACCTGGTACGCGGCTACAAGTCGCTGCAGAACGAGTTCTGAACATGCGAAGCCTGCTGATCCGCAATGCCCGGATGGTCAACGAGGGGCAGGTACGCGAAGGCGATCTGCTGGTCCGCCACGGTCGCATCGAACGCATCGCCGGCTGCCTGGAAAACTGCGGCGCCAGCCGGGAGATCGATGCCGCCGGACGCTACCTGCTGCCGGGAATGATCGACGACCAGGTGCACTTCCGCGAGCCGGGTTATCCACAGAAGGGCTCGATCGCCAGCGAATCCCGCGCCGCCGTGGCGGGCGGCATCACCAGTTTCATGGACATGCCCAATACCCGCCCGGCGACGCTGAGCCTCGAAGCGCTGGCGGAAAAGAAGCGCCTCGCCGCCGCCCATAGCGTGGCCAACTACGGTTTCCACTTCGGCGTCAGCCGCGACAACCTCGACACCGTGGCCGCCCTCGATCCACGCGAGGTCGCCGCGGTGAAGGTGTTCATGGGCGCCTCCACCGGCGACATGCTGGTGGACGACCTGCCGACCCTGGAGCGCCTGTTCGCCAGCGTTCCGACCCTGCTGCTGAGCCATTGCGAAGACACGCCGCGGATCGAAGCCAACCTGGCGCGCTGGCGACAACGCTTCGGTGAACGTATTCCGGCAGCCGCCCACCCGCGCATTCGCGACGCCGAGGCTTGCTACCGTTCCACCGCCCTGGCGGTGGAACTGGCGCAACGACATGGCACGCTGCTGCATGTCCTGCACTTATCCACAGCGCGTGAACTGGCCCTGTTCGAGGACAAGCCGCTGTGCCAGAAACGCATCACCGCGGAAGTCTGCGTCCACCATCTGCTGTTCGACGACAGCGACTACGCCCGCCTCGGCCATCTGCTCAAGTGCAACCCGGCGATCAAGCGCCGCGAGGACCGCGACGCCCTGCGCAGGGCGCTGGCCGGCAACCGCCTGGACGTGATCGGCACCGACCACGCGCCGCACGCCTGGGCCGAGAAGCAGCAGGCTTATCCACAGGCGCCGGCCGGCCTGCCACTGGTCCAGCATGCATTGCCGGCACTCCTGGAGCTGGTCCGCGAAGGCTGGCTGTCGCTGGCCACCCTGGTGGCGAAGACCAGCCACCGGGTCGCCGAACTGTTCGCCATCGCCGATCGCGGTTTCCTCCGCGAAGGTTACTGGGCCGACCTGGTGCTGGTCAGCGAACTGGAGCACCCGGCGCTGGCCAGCGCCATGCCGCTGCTGTCGCGCTGCAACTGGACGCCGTTCCGCCACCGGGCATTCCACCATCGGATCGATACCACCATCGTCTCCGGGCAACTCGCCTGGCACGCGGGACGCCTGTCCGACGATTGCCAGGGACTGCCCCTGCGGTTTTCCCGCTGAAGTCTTGTCCACAGCCTGCTGTGGATATCCGTTAGCCCACGGCCCTAGCGCAGGGCTTTCACCGCCGCGCCAAGGAAGGCATAGGTCTCCTCCTCGCGATCGTCCATCTCCGGCTTCGGCCAGGCGCTCCAGACCACCGCCACGATCTTCTCCTTGCGGTTGATGTAGAGGTACTGGCCGAAGATGCCCTGGGCTTCGAAGGCCCCGCCGTCATGCTCGGGCAGGGCCTTGGCGCCCACCGGGAAGGTCCACCACTGGTAGCCGTAGCCGAGCGCGTATTCGCCATCGTAGAGCTTGCCCGGGGCCAGGTGGGAAGAAGCCTCGACGCGACTGGCACGATCGACCCAACCTTCGGGGAGGATACGTTCGCCATCGATCACCCCGTCCTCGAGGACGAACTGGCCGAAGCGGCCATAGTCGCGCAGGGTCGCGCTCAAGCCGCTGCTGCCGATCTCTTGCCCGGCCGGCGATTCCAGTTGCCAGAAGCCGTCGCTCTCCATGCCCATCCGCGCCCAGATCCGCTCGGACAGGTAGTCGCTCACCGGAATGCGGGTCGCCGCGTGCAGCAGCTCGCTCTGCAGGTGCGACTCGCCGGTGCTGTAGGTGAAGTGGGTACCGGCCGGGTACTGCCGCGGCAGGCTCGCCAGCAGCCGCAGGATGCCACCGGGACGTTCGGCGAGCTGGGCGTCGAACATCTGCCTGCGGTCGGACTTCGGATCGCGATAGGTCTCGTTCCAGCGGACCCCGGAACTCATCTGCAGGACCTGCTCCACCGTCACCCCCTGGTAGGCGGAGCCGGCCAGGCTCGGCAGGTACTTGTCCACAGGCTGGTCGAGAGCCAGCAGGCCCTGCTGCACGGCGGCGCCCACCAGGGTCGAGGAGATCGACTTGACCACCGAGAACGAGGTCCAGCGCGTGCGTTCGTCGTTGCCCAGGCCGTAGCGCTCCAGGGCGACCTTGCCATCCTTGAGGACCAGCACCCCGCCAACGCGGTTGCGCCGCATGAAATCGTCGACGCCGTATTCCTCGCCGCCGATCCGGTAGCGCGGCGCGATGGCCACACCCGCCGGCAGCGGACGGACCTTGGTCCCCTTGTGGATAACCCGGGTCGGATAGACCTTGTCCATGTTCCGGTAGGTGTCCGGCTGGTATTCCGGGATCAGTTCATAGAGATCGGCGGCACGGCCGATCCGCGGGTTTTCCACAGCCGCGTCGGCGCCGGCCGAGCCGCTTGCCGAGACGAACAGTGCCAGCAGGGCCGGCCGGAAGACTGATATACAGCTACGCATGGACGTTTTCCTTATGACCGGAAGCAGCTCCGGCTTCGTCGTTTTTATGGATGTGGACTGGCGTCGCAGTGTTATCCACAGGACGTTCAGTCGCTCGGGTCCCGTATCGGACACGCCCAGAGTTCGACCGCCGGGCGCTCACGGTCCGGCGGACCGATCCAGCGCGCCAGCGCATCGCAGCGCCCCTGACGGCAGATCCGGTAGTCGCCGGCCTCCGGTGTGCGCCCCAGCCGCAACGGTTGCAGCGGCGGCACCCCACGGTGGTAATGCCAGGCGCCGTCACGCAGCACGGCGCCCTCGGGAATCTCCATCCCCGCCCCGCTGCCCCGCACCCGGGCCTCTTCCAGCAGCAGGCCGCGCTCACTCAGGCGATAGTCTTCTTCCCAGAGCACCTTCTCGACCGTGTGTTGCCAGGCCAGGGTGAACGACTGCAGCGGCAGCGTCGCCCAGACGCTGCCGGCCATGCCCAGACACAGCGCGATCACGCCACCGCCTCGCGCGCACGCTGGCGCCAGAGGTGCCAGCCGATCACCAGCGCGCCGAGGACGAAGCCCAGCTCGTCGCTGATCGGCAAGGCCAGGACCAGGCTGGCCCCCGCGGCGAACGCCACCAGGCGCTCCCACCAGGCCAGCGGCCCCTGCAGGTAGCCGATGGAAGCCATGCCCCACAGGCCGATGGCCAGCACCGCCTTGCAGGTGACATAGAGCGTCGCCCCCCAACCGCCTTCCTGCAGCATCAGCGCCGGGGAATACACCGCCATGAACGGCACCACGAAACCCGCCAGGGCGATGCGCACCGCCCAGAAGCTGATCTTCAATCCCCTTTCCTTGGCGATCGGCGCGGCCGCGAAACAGGCCAGCGCCACCGGAGGGGTGAGGTCGGCGAGGATGCCGAAGTAGAAGACGAACATGTGCGAGACGATCAGCGGCACCCCCAGTTCCAGCAGCGCCGGCGCGGCGATGGAGCTGGTGATGATGTAGTTGGGGATGGTCGGGATGCCCATTCCCAGGACCAGGCAGGTGACCATGGTCAGGACCAGCGACAGCAGCAGGTTCTCCCGTCCCAGGTCGAGCACGTAGCTGGCGAAGGTGGTGGCGATGCCGGTCAGCGAAATCACCCCGATGATGACTCCCACCAGGGTGCAGGCGATGCCCACCGGAATCGCATGTCGCGCACCTTCGGCGAGGGCGCGGACGCAGATGCGCAGGGTTTCCCGGCCGCCACGGACGAACCAGCAGGCCAGGGCCAGGGCCGCGATCACGACGAAGATCACCCCGATGCCGAGGCGGAAGAACCCCGCGCAGAGCAGCCCCAGCGCCACCCAGAAGGCGATGCGCAGGCCGAGCGAGGACACCCGCAGGATGATCGCCGAACCGAGGATGACGATGGCGGTCAGCGCCAGGCCGATGGTTCCGGAGAACAGCGGCGTGCGCCCGGAGAACAGCAGCGCGATCAGCACCAGCAACGGAATCAGCAGGAACCAGCGCTCGCGGACGGCACCCCAGGCGCTCGGACACTGATCGCGCGGCAGGCCCTTTAGATCGGCCCGGCGGGCCTCGAGGTGGACCATCCAGTACACCGAGCCGAAATACAGCAGGGCCGGGATCAGCGCCGCCTTGGCGATCTCCACGTAGGGGACGTTGATGGTCTCGGCCATAATGAACGCCACCGCCCCCATCACCGGCGGCATCAGTTGGCTGCCCATGCTCGCGGTCGCCTCGACGCCGCCGGCGAACGCCGGCTTGTAGCCGAAACGCTTCATCAGCGGGATGGTGAACTGTCCGGTGGTGACCACGTTGGCCACGCCGGAGCCGGTGATGGTGCCCATCAGCGCCGAGGAGAATACCGAGACCTTGGCCGGCCCGCCGACCCGGTGACCGAACAGGCCCATGGCGAAATCGGTGAACAGGCGGATCATGCCGGCCTGCTCGAGGAAGGCGCCGAACAGGATGAACAGATAGATGTAGGTGGCCGATACGTAGGTCGGCGTGCCGTAGAGACCTTCGGTACCGAACGACAGCTGGTTGACGATCTGGTCGAAGCCGTAGCCGCGGTGGGCCAGGTCGCCCGGCAGGTGTTCGCCGAACAGGCCATAGGCAAGAAACAGCGCGCAGATGATCGGCAAGGCGATGCCCATCACCCGTCGCGCCGCCTCGAAGACCAGGACGATCAGCACCACGCCGACGACCATGTCGGCCTGGGTCAGCTCTCCGGAGCGCTGGATCAGGTCGCCCTCGAAAACCCACTGGTAGACCGCCGTGCCCAGGCCGGCCATGCCCAGCAACCAGGCCAGCGGCTGCCAGGGGCGACCTATGCCGAAGGCGGGATAGCTGATGTACACCACCAGCAACAGCAGTCCGACGTGCATTGCCCGCAGGACCTGGGTGGAAATCAGGGGAAAGGCCGCGGTGACGACCTGGAACACGGAAAAGGCCAGGGCCACGGCGAACAACGCGCGCGGCCAGTTTTCCGCCTCGAGGTGCAGCCCGTTCTGATGATCGCTCATGCATCGACTCCCTACAGCCGGAAACGCGGGGAACCCGGTCCGCCGCACGGACCGGGGCTACGGAGAAACGGGCCTCACTCGGGCAGTACGCCCTTCTCCTTGTAGAAGCGCTCGGCGCCGGGATGCAGCGGAATCGGCAGGTTCTTCGCCGCCTTGTCCAGGGCGATGTCCTTGGCGGCAGCATGGGCGGTGACCAGGCGCGGCAGGTTGTCGAACATCAGCTTGGTCATCTGGTAGGCCAGCTCGTCGCTGACCCCGGAGTGGCTGACCAGGATATTGTCGATCGCCACCGTCGGCACGTCCTGCTCCTGGCCGTCGTAGGTGCCGGCGGGAATGCTCGCGGCGTGGTAGGCCGGGCTGTCGATCTTCGCCACCACGTCCGCCGGGATCGCGACGAAGGTGATCGGCATGGTCGAGGCCAGGTCGCGGATGGCCGCCATGCCCAGGCCGGAGGATTGCAGCGTAGCGTCGAGCTGGCGGTTCTTGATCAGCTCCACCGACTCGGCGTAGGGCAGGTACTCCACCTTGCCCATGTCCTCGTAGCTCAGGCCGGCGGCCTTGAAGATCGCCCGGGCGTTCAGCTCGGTACCGCTCTTGGGCGCGCCCACCGAAATGCGCTTGCCTTTCAGGTCGGCCAGGGTCTTGATGCCCGAGGCTTGGCTGGCCACTACCTGGATATAGTTCGGATAGGTATTGCCGATAGCCCGCAGCTTCTTCAACGGCGCCTTGAAGCCGGCGTCGGCGACCCCGTTCCAGGCGTCGGCGACCGAGTCGCCCAGCGCCAGCGCCAGTTCTCCACGCCCGGCCTGCAACAGGTTGAGGTTCTCGACCGAAGCCTTGGTGGCCTGCACCGAGGTTTTCGCGCCCTGGATATCGTGTCCGTAGATCTGCGAGAGGCCGACCCCTATGGGGTAATAGACCCCGCTGGTGCCGCCGGTGAGGATATTGATGAAGGTCGGCGCGGCAAAGACCGCGGTACTGAAGGTCACCGTTGCGGCAAGCGTGAAAAGACCGAAGCGTCTGCTCAGCGACATGGGAAGTCTCCTGTTCTTATCGTTGTTGTCGCGCTGTCGCGGAAGCGTCCCGGCTTCCTTCGACCGCGCAGGACTTCGTGCAGACTAGACCGCCCCGCCACGCAGGACAATCAGCAAGGACCGATTGCGCGACCGGCTCCGCAAGGGAGCCGGTCGCCGGCGTTCAGGCGTACAGGTCGCGCCGCGACCAGGGCAGCTCGTGGGAGCCATCCTCGTGGGGGCGAATGGCGAGGATCTGGTGCAGGTTGATCCAGCCGCGCTTGAAGCCGTAGGCGCATCCGGCCAGGTACAGCCGCCAGATCCGCAGGGTTTCCTCGGGCACCAGGCGAGCCGCCTCCTTCAGCCTGGCTTCCAGGTTGGCGCTCCAGAAGTCCAGGGTCCGGGCGTAGTGCAGACGCAGGCTTTCCACGTCGACTACTTCCAGCCCGGCTTCGCTCATCCGCGCCACCGCCAGCGACAGGTGCGGCAGCTCGCCGTGGGGAAACACGTAGCGATCGATGAAGTCGCCGGCCCCCTTGCCAACCGGGCGGCCGTCGGTGTAGCGCGAGGTGATGCCGTGGTTCATCACCAGGCCGCCGGGACGCACCGCATCGTACAGTTGCTGGAAGTACAGCCCCAGGTTGGCGTGCCCGACGTGCTCGAACATGCCGACGCTGACCACCTTGTCGAAGCGGCCATCGCGCGGCAGGTCGCGGTAATCCAGCAGCTTGAGGGTGACTCGGTCCTCCAGGCCTTCGGCCTTGACTCGCTCCCGGCCGAGCGCCAGCTGCTCCTTGCTCAATGTGATGCCGGTGACCTCGACGCCGAACTCGCGAGCGGCCAGGCGCGCCAGCCCCCCCCAACCGCAACCGACATCGAGCAGCTTCTCGCCCGGCTGCAAACGCAGCTTGCGGCACAGGTGACGGAGCTTGGCCAGTTGCGCGGTGGCGAGGTCTTCCTTGCCGGTCTCGAAATAAGCGCAGGAATAGACCATTTCCGGATCCAGCCAGAGCTGGTAGAAGTCGTTGGACAGGTCGTAGTGGTAATGGATGGCTTCGGCGTCGGTGTCCTTGTCATGGCTTTCGCGAACCGGCGGCGCGCCGCCATCGGGTTCGCCGAGCGCTTCGCTGAGGGCATCGCCGATACCGATGACCTGGCTGATCGGTCCTTCGATGTCGAGACGCTTCTCGACGTAGGCCTTGCCCAGCGCATCGAGGCTGGGATGGGTGATCTCGGTTAGCAGCGAGGGGTCGCGAATGACCATGGTTACCTGTGGATCCGGCCCCAGATCGAACGCCTGAGCATCGCCGATGCGGATCCGCAACGGCAGTTGCAGGGACAGCAACTCAGAGGGGAGCTGTGCAATCATGCCAAACCTCCTGGTCACAAGACGGGAACACTATAGTCCAGTACCTGATAGAGTTTTGCTATCGACTACTTAGCCTCCTATCTATCGATGCAAAACCCCTGAGCACTCCGATTCAGGTTAGCAGCCAGTCTGCCCATGGATAGTTGACAGTTCTGATATACAAACTTTCCCTTGCTGCAATAACGGAATGACGCATACACCCTGTCAAAGGAAGCGGAAGCGACATAAGGAATGCCGATGAACGAGACCGTATCCCTCGAAACACGCGAAGTACGCTTTCTCTCCGTGTTCGACTTCGACGGTACCCTGACATACCGAGACAGCTTCGTGCCCTTCCTGCGTTTCGCCTTCGGCAACCGGGTGTTCGTCCGCCGCATGCTGCGCATGGCAGGACCCAGCCTGGCCTATCTCTGCCGGCGTATCGACCGCGACGACCTGAAGGCGCGCCTGATCGCCACCTTCCTCACCGATGTGCCCGTAGATGTGCTGGAAGAGCGGGCGCTGGCCTACCAGAACCGCTTCTGGGAAACACTGATGCGTCCCCACGCATTGACCGCGGTGGCCGACCAGGTCAGCAGCGGCAGCACCGTGACCATCTGTTCCGCCTCCCCTTCGCTGCTACTCAGGCCGTTCGCCGAGAAGCTCGGCGTGCACCTGATCGCCACCGAGCTGGAAGTGGTAGACGGCGTACTGACCGGCAGGATCGTCGGCCGCAACTGCCGGCGCGACGAGAAAGTCTGCCGCCTGGAGCGGCACTACGGTCCGCTGACCCAATACTCCCTGCGCGCCTGGGGCGACTCGCGCGGCGATACGGAACTGCTGGCGGCGGCGCTGGAGCGCTTCTGGAAACCGTTCCGCTGACCGGTTCGCCTCAAGGAACCGTAACCCACTTGAAACGGGACTGCTGGTAGCGCTCCCCCTTCGGAGCCGAAGAAAGCTGGCTGGCCTGAAACCATCGCCTGCGAAAAAGCCGATGCCCGCAGAAAAATAGCCTTTCGCCATCAACCGATGGCCAAAACCAGATCGACGTTTGGTCGGAACCGGCAAGAGGAATCTGGTCTGCCGGAAACCTCTTCGGTCATCTCGAAGCGGCAGTCAGCGAAAAAGAAAATTCTCGGTCTGGCTTGGACTTAGGCCTATTGGTGGCTATTTGCCCTATAGGGCTTCCGGCAATATCCGGAAATCTGGATTTCTTCTCCGCCCATTAAAATTAATAGTTGTTCGATATTCTACAGCGCTTACCCTCACAACGCCCAGAAGTTGCGAAAACCAATTTACGCAAATAATTCGAACAATTCATTATTTCTGGAATTAGCCAATGAACCTGATAGCGGAAGATTTCAGCACACGAAGCCTTCTAGCGGGTGAGCGGTATAAAGCGAAGATCGCTTTCGTTTCACCACACACCAGGCGTAACAGTTTTGAGGACGAGCCAAAGTGCTTTCTGGGCGTCAGCCTGGAAAATAGAAATTTCACTCCCAACCGCTTCCATTCCATGGTCGAGTGGGCGGCTCGGCGCTTTGAGAAATGCAGTATTTTGATAGGCGACCATATTCACCGGATTACCTTGCAGTCCACGCGGGACATGCCCGAGGAAGATGCCCGCCGCGAGGCCGTCAGACTGGGCGACGCGTTCATGGAGGAAAGCCGGCTCATCGTCGATGCCTACCGACACGCCACGGACTTCGAGTACATAACCTGTTCGGAGATCCAGGCCAGTACAGAATGCAAGGATTTCTATACAAGTTTGCGTAACTATTTCCTGGAGCACTCTGGATTCCGAGATTCGGTGGAAAAGTTTGGAAGAAACTACCACCGGCATAATTGGGAGAAGTTGAGTGAAGAACAGCAGAGGCATCGCCTCGACTTTTCCTCGCGATATTTTCTCGAAGAGTTTTCCGTATTCGCCTGCCTAGTAAGAAAAGGCTTCAAAGTCATGGCCTATCCCGGTGCTTTCAGTACGTTGGCAGAAATAGCAGCGGGTGACTTTCCAGGAATGCTCGATGAATTGCAGAAACTTACCGTGGTTTCCCTGCAATTGAAAAGGAGATAGGAATGAGTTCCTCTCCCAAGCCGGTGGCCTGGCAATTGAACCGAGGTTCGATCTACCAGGATGTCTACGAGAAGAGAATCGATAAACGTCCTGTAGATACCCTGGCAAAACTGCAAGAGGCCTATCTGGAGGACGAGCATCTGGTCTTCCCCTCCGAACAAACCCGCGTGGCGGCGTTGAGAGATGGCGTTTTCCTGTTGCGAATACCGGACGATTTCCAGGTCCGCGACTGCGACCTGTTCGCCAGCAATTTCTTCAAGGGCCCGGCCATCGCCCCCTACGGTGCATTTCGCGAACTCACAGCGGAAACCTTCGACGATCCCCTGCTGGGTTTTCATGAACGAATCAACCAGATCGAGCAATTCCTGCTGGAACGACGCTTCTGGAAAACCCACTACCCAGAGGAAATCCTCCAGGCCGGCGAACAGCTGACCGCTTACAGTCGGCAGTTGCTGCGTGCCATCCTGTCGCTCACCGACATCGATCCGGAATTCTGGAGCCTGGCTACCGGCGGTGCCTCGGACGCCCAGGGTTCCTACCATTTAACCTTCAATCACTATCGCCCGCGCTTCGCGGGTGTCGGGCTGGCTTCCCACAAGGACGATGGGTTCCTGACGCTGTTACGCACCACCGAACCGGGGCTGGAAGTCAACCGCAATGATCGCTGGGAGGCGCTGGAGCCCTCACCCGATCATTTCGTGGTCAACTTTGGTCTCTCCATGGAAGTGCTTACTCGCGGCTCCTCCACACCCGTCAGGGCCATCATGCACAGGGTCAGGCATCAGACCCACGACCGCTGCAGCTTCGCTCATTTCACCTCCAGTCACTGCACTCCCGGCACCGAGGCAGGCATCTACAGCTATGCAACGGGAGAGGGACTCAGGAGAGTCTGCAGTTCGCGCGACATCATCGACGCGAACGACGAGGAGATCTACCAGGGTACGGTCATCAGGGAGACGGACAATCCATGAGCGGGCTTCCCCAGTTCCATCCCTGCAAGGCCTATCTGGATGATTCCAGGCACCTGGTCTTCAACCAGGCGGATGGCTTTGCGCGGGCGCTACGCGACGGCTTCTTCGCCCTGCGTATTCCAGAAGAACTGGATCTCGCACCAGGTATCCGCTTCGCCCAAGAGTTCTACCAACCTGCCGTGGAAGAGCCCCATGCAGACGCCCGTTACCGGGGTTTCAGGAACCTTCCCGACATCTATTTCGACCGGGAGAACTTCCAGACCGAACATATCCTTGCCGACGCCAGACAACGCCAGGCGTCGTTTCCAGACGAAGTGAACCGACTGTGCGAACGGATGCACGAGATCGCCCGGCTCATCCTGCGTGAGATCCTCGGCAGCCTCGGCGTAGCGCCACGGTTGTGGCCCGACGTCACCGGCGGGACCAGCGAAGGGAAGGGCGTCACCTGGTTCGCCGTCAGCCACTACCGACCCGAGCGCAACATGCAGGGCGCTCCAGCGCACAAGGACACCGGCTTCGTCACCGTCTTGTACTGCGACCAGCCAGGCCTGCAGGCGCGACTCGAGGAAGGATGGGTCGAGGTCCCCCCCATGGAAGGGCATTTCCTGATCAATTTCGGGGGCAGCCTGGAACTTCTCACCGCCAGGTTGCCAATCCCGGCCGCCGCGGTTCTCCACCAGGTCCGACAGAGTTCATCGACGGTGGAGCGGGGCGATCGCTACTCCTTCGCGGCATTCCTCAATCCACCTGCGACCGGCGCGCTCTACAGCCTCACCGCCGACGGCCAGCGCGCCGAGCCGGTCATTCCGGTAGAGACCTTCCTTCGCGAATTCAACGAGCAGACCTGGAAGGACAGCTATACCGATTTCGGCATCGCCGAAGGGCCTGGGGCCGCCGCCCCAGCCGACGACCACGCAAACCGGTACCTGCGCCCATGAACAGCAAAGAGAATAGCGCGCCCTTCCCCGGCCTCATCGCCCATCATTCCGGCTCTTGTCCGGCTACCGGACACGCCGAGGCTTTCCACCATGCCACGGTGTGCCAGGGCCTGGACGCCTCCACCTACTTCGCCCGTTCCGGCATCGCGGAACTGGCGGAGAACAACGAAGGACTCTGTACCTTCTGGCTCGGAGACGACCTGGCGCTCTACCAGACGACCAACGCGCCCCTCGTCGACGACGAGGATCTGGCGCCCTCGATCAATGCGAACGCCGAGCTCTTCGGTTCCTTCCTCGGTTCCCTGCCCGCGCAGGACGAGCGACGCAAGGCCAAGCGCGCCGTGGTCGAACGCGTGCTCGGCAGCAACCGGTTCGTTACCAGTCTGGACCCGCATGTACGCGAAATGGCCCAACACTACCTGCGAGAGGTGGCAGGTCGCTCGCTGCCCTTGCAGGACTTCTGCCTGCACATGGTAGCGCGCATCGACAGCGGGTTGCCCGGCGTCCTGGATTTTCATCAGAAGCCCCTGACCCACTACCTGCAAAGCACCGAATACGGAGTGATCGCCAGGGACTTCTTCGAGATCGCCTCGGAGGTCATCAGCAAGATGAATCCGGAATCGATCGAGAACGCCGACATGATCGTCGAGATGACGCGCGACATGCTGGATTCGAACTACGAATCGATTGTCCGGGCTCCTCCAACGAACATGATCCTCGCCCAGTTCGACTGCTTCTCCCGGCCCTTCACACGCGAAACCATACGAGCGCTGGATGCCGCATCACTCAAGGAACTGGGTACGATCATCGTCGCGACCTATGACACCACGGCCCTCAGTCTGCTCTGGACGCTCACCTACCTGGAGGACAATCCAGCCGAGAAAGAACGTCTGCTGGGTGTAGTAGACAACCCGGAACAAGCGCTGGACGAGGCCTACCTACTGGTGCTTGAAGCGATCCGCCTGGGTGGCAGCAACCCCACTGCATTGTGGCGCCGGACCAACCGGCCGATACGCATCCGCCATCGCGGCACCGAGGTTACGATTCCCGCCAATACGATGCTCTGGCTCGATCGACGGCGGGCCAATCGCGACGCGTCGCTGTTCCCCCACGCCGAGCGGTTCGATACGGACAACATCCGGCAGCTCATCCGCAACCAGACCAGCCACGGCCAGGCCGTGTCGCTGCTGGCCAGGAACCGCTACGAAATCAACTCCTTCAACATGGTCAACACCCATAGAAGCCCGCGCAAATGCCCAGGCCGCCTGTTCTCCGTCAGGGAACAGGCGCTGATCCTGACGGAGCTGTACCGCCTCTACAAGGTCTGCGTGACAGAAGCCGACTCCACGCTGGCACCTCACAGTTCCATGCCGCGGCCCCGACGTTCGGGAAACATCATCCTCACTGCCAGGGCCGCCGCCCTGTGAACCTGTACGTCATGGAGAACGCTTGATGAGCAATATCCTTCCATCCGCCCGGATGCTCGACGGCATGCTGCACTTCAAGGAAGAAGACGGTTTCAGTCGCGCGCGCAAGCTAGGTGCCTTCCACCTCGAGCACCCACGGGGCTGGGACTTTTCGGCCGGCATCGCCCTGGCCCAGAGCTATTATCTGGAACCCGAGGTAGACGCCGACAACGCCTTCCGGGGGTTCCATCGCAAGGATCTCGGCAAGTCCCTGCTGGGCTATTCCCGCACAGGTGCCGACCAGGACGAACTGCTGCAGATCGAATGCGGCCTGTGGCGGGAATATCTTCCCGCCCCCGCCGCCGACCTGCTTTGGGCAATGAACGACCTGAACCGCAGTGTTCTCTCGCAACTGTTCGCGCTGGTCGGCATCGAGGAAAGACATTTCGACCTGATAGCCGGCGGCATGTCTTCCAACCAGGCGCTGCAGTACTGCATCTTCAATCATTTCCGCGCTGACAGCGCCCACCCGGTGGGTCTCACCGCCCACAAGGACAGCGGTTTTACCACCCTGCTCTACACCACGGAGCCTGGGCTGGAGTCGCTGGAAAATGGCTCCTGGATTCCTTTCGATCCCATGCCCGGCCATTTCACCCTGGTACTTGGACACTCCTTCGAACTCCTAACCGAGAAGTCCGCCACCCCTGTCCAGGCCAGCTATCACCGCGTCCGCAGAATGGAACCGCAAGAGCGAAAAGCGGACAGGTTCACCTTCGGTTCCTACATCGGTCCGCGCTGGGACCAGGACCTGTACCAGATCAGCGGCGAGACCGTTAAGCCGGTGCAATCCTTCCTCGAGTTTCAGAAACGCAAAGCCGCGGAAATGGGTTACGAATTCCATCCCAAGGTGGAGACGGCTCATCGCTGAGCCCATACATCCTTCGCAGGAGGCGCCAGTGAACACGAAACCGAAAACCGCCAGCTCTCCGACGCTACGCGCTCCGGTCAACCTTCCGGCAATGCCACTGGAGAGCCAGGTCCACCAATACCCACCCATCGAGATGGCGCGATCGCGCCTGCTGGAAAGCAGACTCGTCTTCGATCATCCAGACGGCTTCGAACAGGCGCGCAGGCACGGCTTCTTCCTGCTGGAAGTTCCAGCTCGGATGGACTTCTGCCCTGGCGACCTATTCGTCCGCAATTGCTTCCTTCCCCGAGCAGAGGGCGCCTTGTCCACCTATACGGGGTTCAAGGAATGCCAGATACCAGGGGCCTACCAAGGCTATTTCGACAGGGAGCACGATCAGTGGGAGAACGTCTACATCGAACGAGGCAACTGGTCTCTTATACCTGAGGCCGTGGCTGCACTGGGCGTACAAATGGCGGAGCTGGGTATTGGCGTCCTGCGCGCGGTGCTCGCGGAGCTAGACATCCCCCGCGCGGAATGGGCACGCCTGACCAGCGGCCTGTCCGAAGGACAGGGCCACCAGATGTTCGGCTTCAATCATTTCCGCGCCAGCAAGCCGATCCGTGGTTCCAAGTTCCATCGAGACTCGGGCTGGGTCACCGTCCTGCGCTCCACCGAACCCGGACTGATCGCCTATATCGACGGCCAGCTCCGCTCGATCAACCCACTGCCTGGCCATCTCATCATCAACTTCGGCAGTTCCATGGAAGTACTTTCCGAACACCTGTCGAGAAAGGTCCACGCTAATGTCCACGGGGTAGCCCGCACCGAGCGCGCGAGCCCGGACGAACGCTACTCCTATGTCGTTTTCCTGGATAGCGATCTGGGCGGCGACATCTACCGATACGGTCCGGCCGGAGCCCAGAAGGTACAGACGGTCCTCGAATTCGCCGAACAGGAGGTCAGCCGGACCTACAACGACGACATCCTCCTCTGACCCCATGCCAGAGGAGTTCACCCAACCGGTCCCGGGGATGACAAACGATGAACCCAAACGCCACCTATGCTCTGGCTTCGGCCGAACTGATCGACGGAAAGCTACGCTTCGACAGCAGCGATGGCTTCGCCCGCGCCATCGCCGACGGGTTCTTCTTCGTCAAGTCACCGAGCCTGGACCTGGCAGCCGGCGATACCTTCGCCCGCAACTTCTACCTGCCTCGCCAGGAGGGCCTCGGCGCGCCCTACCAGGGTTTCTCGCAGTGGACCGAAGATCGGCTGGCGCGCCGGGAAGGATATTTCTCCCGCGACGTCGACCAGGTCGAGCAGTTCTTCCTCGAGAGCCGATTCTGGCAGACAGTGTTCCCAGGCCCTTTGCTGCGGCAGGCCGAACGGATGCGGAGTTTCAGTCTCGAGGTGCTGCGGGCCGTACTCGCGGAACTGGACCTGCCGGTAGAGCTGTGGGACGAGGCCACGGGACGCTGCCTCTCCATGCAAGGCACCTATCACCTGACCTTTAACCATTTCCGCAGCCACGTCCGGGCCCGCGGGCTGAATGTGCACAAGGACTCGGGTTGGGTGACCATCCTGCGCTCGCTGGAGCCTGGACTTGAGGTTCTTCGCGAGGGAGACTGGCTGCCGGTCTCGCCCCGTCCCGGCGAATTCATCGTCAACTTCGGCTGCGCGATGGAGATACTGACCCGTCACTCGGCCACTCCTGTCGCCGCCGTCGCTCACCGAGTGCAGGAACAATTGCCAGGCCAAGCCGATCGCTTCTCCTATGCCCTGTTCGTGGATAGCAGCCTGGACCCACGGACATGCCCTGGCCTGTTTCGCTATCTTCCAGGCCACGGCCTGGTGCTGGAAGCAGATTTCGAAATGTTCCTCAACGAAATTCTGCACAATACTTACCAAGAGAATACCCAGGGTCTATATTGACCCTCCTCCCCGCAGTACCTGCATTCCCCGGAGAGCCGCCGCAAAGTCGGCTTTCCTTCCCCAGTCCTCGGCAGATCAACTCATCCCTGACCCTGGCGCCGGCTCCACGAGCCGGCGCCCACTTGGCGTTCGTCCGCTCATTCAGCCAAAGAGAACATCATGAAGCAGAAAATTTCCCCGCCTTCACAGAAGCTCGACGGCCTGTTCCTGCTGGCCCTGTCGATGGCCGTATTCTTCGTCGGCGTGACCGAGTTCATGCTGTCCTCCATGCTCGGGCCGCTGGCGCAGGCGTTCCACACCACTACCAGCGGCGCCGCCTGGCTGATCTCCAGCTACGCGTTCTCCTATGCGATCGCCGCGCCGTTGCTGGGCTACTTCTCCGACCGCATGCAACGCAGGAAGCTGCTGCTGCTCGCCCTGGTCCTCTTCGCGGTCGATACTCTGGCCATCGTCATCGCCCCGACCCTGGAAATTGCCGTCGTCCTGCGGGTGATCGGGGGCATCGCCTCGGCAATCATCATCCCGACCACCTTCGCCCTGGTCGCGGAGGTGGTCGCCCCGCAAAGACAGGCCGGTGCCATGGGCCAGGTGATGCTCGGCATGACCCTCGGCATTGCCGCCGGCCCGGCACTGGCCGGCCTCCTCTCGGACTTCTTCGGCTGGGCGGCGCCCTTCCTGATGGTCTCGTGCGGTTGCGTGCTGGTCTTCCTGATGGCACGCCAGCGCCTTCCCGTGCAAGCCGTGGCACCGCGCGCCGAGGGCCATGCGCTGGGCTGGTGCAGGCAATGGAGCATCCTCAGGCCACTGATCGCCAAGGGTGCCTGGAACGGCACCGGGGTCGCCGGCCTGCTTCTCTCGGGAGAGGTGCTGCGCCAGCGCTACGGCTTCAGCACCGCGCAGATAGGCGTCAGCATCGCCGCCTTCGGCGTGGGCCTGGCCGTGGGCAACCTCGCCGCGGGTTACCTGCGACGTTATCTGAAGCGCGACGAAGACATGCTCCTGCTGGTGCTGGCGCTCCTGGTGCTATCGATGTCGACCTTCATGCTCCTGCCGCTACCGTTACCCGTGGCGCTCTGCTGCCTGGGCGCCTGGGGCGCCGCGCTGGGCCTGGGCGCGCCGGCGGGCACGGTGGTACTCGCCTCGCGCTCCGGGCCGGACAAGGGCATGGTGCTGTCGTTCGCCGAGACGTTCAACAACATCGCCATTCTCGCCAGCGTGCCCCTGGCTGTGCGACTGCTGGAGCTGAAGGGGCCGCCCGCCACCCTGTGGGTATTGGGCATCGGCCTGGGGATCGGCGCCTGGCTCACCGTGCTGGACTGGTTCGCCAGCCGCAGGAGCGACGAGGCGCTGCCGTTGCGCGATTGACGGCGAGCGCCGGGGCCGCATGCCTGCCCCGGCTTTCGGGTACGCGGCCGGCGTTACTCGACGGTGACCGACTTGGCCAGGTTGCGCGGCTGGTCGACGTCGGTGCCCTTGAGCACGGCGACATGGTACGAGAGCAATTGCAACGGGATGGTGTAGAGGATCGGCGAGAGCACGTCGCCGATGTGCGGCATGCCCACCACATGGGTGCCCTCGCCGGCCTCGATGCCCGCGCCTTCGTCGGCGAACACCACCAGTTCGCCGCCGCGGGCGCGGACTTCCTGCAGGTTCGACTTGAGCTTCTCCACCAGCTCGTTGTTCGGCGCCACGGTAACCACCGGCATGTCGCTGTCCACCAGCGCCAGCGGGCCATGCTTGAGTTCGCCGGCCGGGTAGGCTTCGGCATGGATATAGGAAATTTCCTTGAGCTTCAGCGCGCCTTCCAGGGCCACCGGGAACTGCGCGCCACGGCCGAGGAACAGGGTGTGGTGCTTCTCGGCGAACAGCTCGGAAACCTTCTCCACCGTCCGGTTCATCGCCAGCGCCTCGCCCAGCCGGGTCGGCAGGCGACGCAGTTCGTCCACCAGCTCGGCTTCGACGCCATCGGCCAGGCGCTTCTGCACCTGGCCGATGCCCAGGGTCAGCAGCAGCAGGGCGACCAACTGGGTGGTGAAGGCCTTGGTCGAGGCCACGCCGATTTCCGGGCCGGCCTGGGTCAGCAGGGTCAGGTCGGATTCGCGCACCAGCGAACTGGTGGCAACGTTGCAGATCGCCACGCTGGAGAGGAAGCCCAGCTCCTTGGCGTTGCGCAGGGCAGCCAGGGTGTCGGCAGTCTCACCGGACTGGGAGATGGTGACGAACAGGCAATCCGGCTGCACCGCGACCTTGCGGTAGCGGAACTCGCTGGCGACCTCCACCTGGCAGGGAATCCCGGTCAGGCTTTCCAGCCAGTAACGGGCGACCATGCCGGCGTGGTAGCTGGTACCGCAGGCGACGATCTGCACGTTGCGAACCTTGGCGAACAGCTCCGCCGCCTGCGGGCCGAAGCTTTCCACCATTACCTGGTTCTGCCCGAGGCGGCCTTCCAGGGTGCGCTGCACGACGCTGGGCTGCTCGTGGATTTCCTTGAGCATGAAGTGCCGGTACTCGCCCTTGTCGGCGGCTTCGGCGCCTTCGTGGTACTGCACGGTCTCGCGCTGCACGTCGTTGCCCTGGACATCCCACAGGCGCACGCTGTCGCGACGGATCTCGGCGATATCGCCTTCTTCCAGGTAGATGAAACGGTCGGTCACCTGGCGCAGCGCCAGTTGGTCGGAAGCGAGGAAGTTCTCGCCAAGCCCGAGGCCGATCACCAGCGGGCTGCCGCTGCGGGCGGCGACGATGCGGTCCGGCTGCGCCGCGCTGATCACTGCCAGGCCATAGGCCCCGTGCAATTCCTTGACCGCGTCCTTCAGCGCCAGGGTCAGGTCGCCGATGGACTGCAGCTTGTGATGCAGCAGGTGGACGATGACCTCGGTGTCGGTTTGCGAGGTGAACACGTAGCCCAGGCCCTTGAGCCGCTCACGGAGAGGTTCGTGGTTCTCGATGATGCCGTTGTGCACCACCGCCAGTTCGTCGCTGGAGAAATGCGGGTGGGCATTGCCTTCGGTTGGCGCGCCGTGGGTCGCCCAGCGGGTATGGGCGATGCCCAGGCGGCCGAGCAGCGGCGTACCGGCCAGGCCTTCCTCCAGGCTGGCGACCTTGCCGACCCGGCGGCAGCGCTGCAGCCTGCCTTCGTTATCGAAGACCGCCACGCCGGCGCTGTCGTAGCCGCGATACTCGAGGCGCTTGAGGCCTTCGATGAGGATGGGGGTGATGTTGCGCTCGGCGATCGCGCCTACGATTCCACACATGGGGTCTTTCTCCTTTCAGGCCTCGACCGGGGCGCAGATCAGCGTGACGCCCCGGGCGGTTATCTGTTCGCGCGCGGAAGGTTCCAGGCGCTCGTCGGTAATCAGGGTATGGATGCTGCTCCAGGGCAATTCCTGGTTGGGAATGCGCCGACCGACCTTGTCGGCCTCGGCCATGACGATCACCTCGCGGGCGACCTCGGCCATCACCCGGCTCAGGCCCAGCAATTCGTTGAACGTGGTCGTCCCGCGTTCGAGATCAATGCCGTCGGCACCGATGAATAGTTGGTCGAAGTCATAGGAACGCAGCACCTGCTCGGCAACCTGCCCCTGGAACGACTCGGAATGCGGATCCCAGGTCCCCCCGGTCATCAGCAGCACCGGCTCGTGCTCCAGTTCGCGCAGGGCGTTGACCACGTTCAGCGAGTTGGTCATCACCACCAGGCCCGGCTTGTGCCCAAGCTCGGGGATCATCGCCGCGGTGGTGCTGCCACTGTCGATGATGATCCGCGCATGCTCGCGGATGCGCGCCGCGGCGGCGCGACCGATAGCCTGCTTGTAGGGCGAGACGGGCTGTGCGGCTTCGCCGATCAGTTCCTGCGGCATCGGCACCGCACCGCCGTAGCGACGCAACAGCAGGCCGTGGCTTTCCATGGCGGCGAGGTCCTTGCGGATGGTCACTTCCGAGGTGGAAAAGCGCTTGGCGAGTGCGTCCACGCTGACCTCGCCCTGCTCGGAAAGCAGCGCGAGGATGGCATGGCGACGTTGCGGCGTATTACGTTTCGAGATCACTTAAGTTTCGTTTCGAAAGAAAAGTGTGCGAATCAAAACTTATCCGGCGATTCCCGTCAATGACTTTTCATCGGCTCGGCAGCACCGTATTGGGATCGAGGTAGAACATTTTCTTCCAACCCTGGGTGCTGGCGTCGGCCAGCCAGGGATAGGGCAGCAAGGTGATGATCGCGTAGTGCAGGTGGGCCGGCTTGCCGCGCGCGTTGCCGGTGGTTCCGACCGCACCCAGGCGGGAACCGGCGAGGACCGGCTGGCCCGGATAGGTGTCGAGGCTATCGAGATGGGCGTAGTAATGCAGGCGCCACTTGGGCGCCAGCACCAGGACGACCTTGCCGCCGAGGGCGATCTCCCCGCGATAGAGCACCAGGCCGTAGCTGGCGGAGCGTACGGGGGTGCCGCTGCGGGCGAAGATGTCGATGCCCTTGTGCACTCCGGAGCGCCCCCAGGGCTCGAACCAGAAGGTTCGCGGATTCCAGTCGCGGGCACTGGCGCCTTCGACGGGTATCCGCGGCCATTCGGGCAGCACCGCCCAGGCTATGAGCAGCCCCAGCACGATCCGTTTCGCAGGCTTCGGCATCCGTGCCGCTCCGTTACTTCTTGATTTTTTCCGGGCGCTTCCAGTTTTCCAGGTTCTTCTGCCGGGCGCGGCCGAAGGCCAGGTTCTTCGCCGGAACCTCATGGGTGATGGTGGAGCCGGCCGCGGTCGTCGCGCCATCGCCGATCTTCAGCGGCGCCACCAGCGAGTTGTTCGAGCCGATGAACACATCGTCGCCCAGCTCGGTGCGGAACTTGTTCGCGCCATCGTAGTTGCAGGTGATGGTGCCGGCGCCGATGTTGCAGTTGGCGCCCAACTCGGCATCGCCCAGGTAGCTCAGGTGGCCGGCCTTGCTGCCCTCGCCCAGGCGGGCATTCTTCAGTTCGACGAAGTTGCCGACATGGGCCCGAGCGCCGAGCACGCTGCCCGGACGCAGGCGGGCGAACGGACCGGCATCGCTACCCTCGCCCAGCTCCGCGCCTTCCAGGTGGCTGTTGGCCTTGATCACCGCGCCACGCCGCAGGACGCTGTCGCGAATCACGCAGTTCGGTCCGATGCGCACGTCGTCCTCGATCACCACGCGGCCTTCCAGCACCACATTGACGTCGATCAGCACGTCGCGGCCGACCGAGATTTCGCCACGGACATCCAGGCGCTGCGGATCGAGCAGGGTCACGCCCTGGCGCATCAGCTCCTCTGCGCGCAGGCGCTGGTAGTGACGCTCCAGCTGGGCCTGTTGCATGCGGTCATTGACGCCCTGCACTTCCATCGCGTCCAGCGGTTGGGCGCTGGCCACCACCAGGCCGTCGCCGACCGCCATGGCGATCACGTCGGTCAGGTAGTACTCGCCCTGGGCGTTGTCGTTGGACAGGCGGCCGAGCCAGTCGGCAAGGCGCTTGCCCGGCACCGCGAGGATGCCGGTGTTGATCTCGCCGATCTGGCGCTGCGCCGGGGTCGCGTCCTTGTGCTCGACGATGGCCTGCACCGCGCCCTGGTCGTCACGGACGATACGGCCGTAGCCGGTGGGGTCGAGCATGTCGACGGTGAGCAACGACAACTGGTCCGGGGTGACTTGCGCCAGCAGGCGCTGCAAGGTGTCCAGCTGGATCAGCGGCACGTCGCCGTAGAGGATCAGCACCTGGTCTGCACTGAGGAACGGCAGGGCCTGGGCCACCGCATGGCCCGTACCGAGCTGTTCGGCCTGGAGCACGAAATTCAGGTCGTCGGCGGCCATCCGCTCACGCACCAGATCCGCGCCGTGGCCGATCACCACGTGGATCCGTTCCGGCTGCAACTGGCGCGCGCAGTCGATGACGTGGCCGAGCATCGGCTTGCCGGCAATGGGATGGAGGACCTTGGGCAGGGCCGAACGCATGCGGGTGCCCTGGCCGGCGGCGAGAATCACGATTTCAAGGGACATGGACTGGACTACCGTTCCTGGTGGTCACAGGCAAAACCTGTGAGTGAAGATGCAAAACGAAAAAAGGGTAGCCCACAGGCTACCCTTTTCCCTGACACCGCTAGAAGTACCGGCTGGAAATCAGCCGCCGAACTTCTTGCGCAGTTGCTGGACGGTGCGCAGCTGGGCTGCGGCTTCGGCCAGACGCGCGGCAGCGGCGCTGTAGTCGAACTCGGCGCCCTTGCCCTGCAGCGCCTTTTCGGCAGCCTTCAGGGCTTCCTGGGCGGCCGCTTCGTCGAGGTCGCCGGCACGAACCACGGTGTCGGCGAGGACCTTGACCATGTTCGGCTGGACTTCGAGGAAACCGCCGGAGATGTAGTACACCTCCTGCTCGCCGCCCTGCTTGACCAGGCGGATGGGGCCCGGTTTCAGGTCGGTGATCAGCGGCGCGTGGCCCGGGGCGATACCCAGGTCACCCAGAGCGCCGTGCGCGATAACCATCTCGACCAGGCCGGAGAAGATCTCCGCCTCGGCGCTGACGATGTCGCAATGGACTGTTATGGCCATACGCTTGCCTCACATGAGCGCCCGTCGCCGGGCGCACAGGATTACAGTTTTTTGGCTTTCTCGACCGCTTCTTCGATACCGCCGACCATGTAGAACGCCTGCTCCGGCAGGTGATCGTAGTCGCCGTTGAGAATGCCCTTGAAGCCAGCGATGGTGTCCTTCAGGGAAACGTACTTGCCCGGCGAACCGGTGAAGACTTCCGCTACGAAGAACGGCTGGGACAGGAAGCGCTGGATCTTACGAGCGCGCGCCACCAGCAGCTTGTCGGCTTCGGACAGTTCGTCCATGCCCAGGATCGCGATGATGTCCTTCAGCTCCTTGTAGCGCTGCAGAACATACTGGACGCCGCGAGCGGTGTCGTAGTGATCCTGGCCGATCACCAGCGGATCGAGCTGGCGAGAAGTGGAGTCCAGCGGGTCGACCGCGGGGTAGATACCCAGCGAGGCGATGTCACGGGACAGTACGACGGTCGCGTCCAGGTGGGCGAAGGTGGTCGCCGGGGACGGGTCGGTGAGGTCGTCCGCGGGAACGTATACGGCCTGGATCGAGGTGATCGAGCCTTTCTTGGTGGAGGTGATGCGCTCCTGCAGAACGCCCATCTCTTCGGCCAGGGTCGGCTGATAGCCCACCGCGGACGGCATACGGCCCAGCAGTGCGGACACTTCGGTACCGGCGAGGGTGTAACGGTAGATGTTGTCGATGAACAACAGAACGTCACGGCCTTCGTCACGGAACTTCTCGGCCATGGTCAGGCCGGTCAGTGCGACGCGCAGACGGTTGCCCGGCGGCTCGTTCATCTGGCCGTATACCAGGGCTACCTTGTCCAGTACGTTGGAGTCCTTCATCTCGTGGTAGAAGTCGTTACCCTCACGAGTACGCTCGCCCACACCCGCGAACACGGAATAACCGCTGTGCTCGATGGCGATGTTACGGATCAGTTCCATCATGTTGACGGTCTTGCCCACGCCGGCGCCGCCGAACAGGCCTACCTTGCCGCCCTTGGCGAACGGGCAGACCAGGTCGATCACCTTGATGCCGGTTTCCAGCAGCTCGTTGCCGCCAGCCTGGTCGGCATAGGACGGAGCTTCGCGGTGGATGCCCCAGCGCTCTTCTTCGCCGATGGGACCGGCTTCGTCGATCGGGTTGCCCAGTACGTCCATGATCCGGCCCAGGGTCGCTTTACCGACCGGCACGGAGATGGCAGCACCAGTGCTGTCCACGTTCAGGCCACGCTTGAGGCCTTCGGTGGAACCCATCGCAATGGAACGAACCACGCCGTCGCCCAGCTGCTGCTGGACTTCCAGGGTGGTTTCAACGCCCTGAACCTTCAGGGCTTCATAGATGCTCGGCACGGCATCGCGCGGGAATTCCACGTCGATCACGGCGCCGATGATTTGAACGATACGTCCGCTACTCATGTCTGGTTCCTCTGAATTTTGAACCTGTTCTTACACCGCGGCAGCGCCGCCGACGATTTCCGAGATTTCCTGGGTGATCGCCGCCTGACGCGCCTTGTTGTAGATCAGCTGCAAATCGCTGATCAGCTCGCCGGCGTTGTCGGTAGCGTTCTTCATTGCAATCATCCGGGCCGCCTGCTCACAGGCGTTGTTCTCAACCACGGCCTGGTACACCTGGGATTCCACGTAACGCACCAGCAGCCCGTCGAGGAGCGACTTGGCGTCGGGTTCGTAGAGATAGTCCCAGTGGTGCTTCAGCTCCTGATCGTCATCGGCCACCAGCGGAATCAGCTGTTCCACGGTCGGCTTCTGGGTCATGGTGTTGACGAACTTGTTGGAGACCACGAACAGGCGATCGATACGGCCTTCGAGGTATGCGTCGAGCATCACCTTGACACTGCCGATCAGGTCGTTGATCGAAGGCTCTTCGCCGAGGTGGCTGATAGCTGCCACGACGTTGCCGCCGAAACTGCGGAAGAACGAAGCGCCCTTGCTACCGATCACGCAAAGGTCGATTTCCGCCCCTTGCTCGCGGTAGCCGCTCATGTCCTTGACGAGGGACTTGAACAGGTTGATGTTCAGACCGCCGCACAGACCACGGTCACTGCTCACCACGATGTAGCCGACGCGCTTGACTTCACGCTCGACCATGAACGGGTGACGGTATTCCGGGTTGGCGTTGGCCAGATGGCCGATCACCTGGCGAATACGCTCCGCGTAGGGACGGCCGGCCGCCATGCGCATTTGTGCCTTGCGCATCTTGCTCACCGCCACTTTTTCCATGGCATTGGTGATCTTTTGCGTGCTTTTGATGCTCGCAATCTTGCTGCGAATCTCTTTTGCGCCTGCCATTTGACACCTATCGGGTTAGCAGGCGGGAGCCTCGCGGCTCCCGCTGCGGCTTACCAGGTTTGGGTGGCCTTGAACTTCTCGATGCCAGCCTTGATGCCCGCGTCGATTTCGTCGTTGAAGTCACCTTTCTCGTTGATCTTCGCCAGCAGAGCGGCATGCTCGCGCTGGAAGTAGGAGATCAACGCCTGCTCGAAGCTACCGACCTTGGCGATTTCGACGTCCTGCAGGAAGCCACGCTCGGCGGCATACAGGGACAGCGACATCTCGGCGATCGACATCGGCGCGTACTGCTTCTGCTTCATCAGCTCGGTAACGCGCTGACCATGCTCCAGCTGCTTGCGGGTCGCTTCGTCCAGGTCCGAGGCGAACTGGGCGAAGGCCGCCAGTTCACGGTACTGGGCCAGAGCGGTACGGATGCCGCCGGACAGCTTCTTGATGATCTTGGTCTGGGCCGCGCCACCTACGCGGGATACCGAGATACCGGCGTTGACGGCCGGACGGATACCCGAGTTGAACATGGCGGATTCCAGGAAGATCTGGCCGTCGGTGATCGAGATCACGTTGGTCGGAACGAACGCGGAAACGTCGCCGGCCTGGGTCTCGATGATCGGCAGCGCGGTCAGCGAGCCGGTCTTGCCGGTCACGGCGCCGTTGGTGAACTTCTCGACATACTCTTCGGAAACGCGGGAAGCGCGCTCCAGCAGACGGCTGTGGAGATAGAACACGTCGCCCGGGTAGGCTTCGCGGCCCGGCGGACGGCGCAGCAGCAGGGAGATCTGGCGATAAGCCACGGCCTGCTTGGACAGGTCGTCGTAGACGATCAGGGCGTCTTCACCGCGATCGCGGAAGTATTCGCCCATGGTGCAACCGGAGTACGGCGCCAGGTATTGCAGGGCGGCGGACTCGGAAGCGCTGGCGGCGACCACGATGGTGTTGGCCAGGGCACCGTTTTCTTCCAGCTTGCGTACGACGTTGGCGATAGTGGACTGCTTCTGGCCGATGGCCACGTAGACGCACTTAATGCCGCTGTCTTTCTGGTTGATGATGGCGTCGACCGCGAGGGCGGTCTTGCCGATCTGGCGGTCGCCGATGATCAGCTCGCGCTGGCCACGGCCTACCGGGATCATGGCGTCGACCGACTTGTAGCCGGTCTGTACCGGCTGGTCTACCGACTTACGCCAGATCACGCCCGGAGCGACCTTCTCGACCGCGTCGGTGGCCTTGGCGTCGATCGGACCCTTGCCGTCGATCGGATTGCCCAGTGCGTCGACTACGCGACCCAGCAGTTCCGGACCGACCGGAACCTCCAGGATGCGCCCGGTGCACTTGGCGTTCATGCCTTCGGCGAGGCCCTGGTATTCACCCAGGACCACGGCACCCACGGAATCCTGCTCCAGGTTCAGCGCCATACCGTAGACGCCGCCCGGGAACTCGATCATCTCGCCGTACATGACGTCGGCCAGACCGTAGATGCGCACGATACCGTCGGACACGCTGACGATGGTGCCTTCGTTTCGTGCTTGGGAGGCGACGTCGAGTTTCTCGATGCGCCCCTTGATGATTTCACTAATTTCGGAAGGATTGAGTTGCTGCATGCCGCTGCCCCTTCAAACTCAAGATTTCAACGCTTCGGCCAGTTTCGCGAGCTTGCCGCGCACCGAGCCATCGATTACCAAGTCACCGGCGCGAATGATCACGCCGCCGATCAGGCTCGCGTCTTCCGACGCATGTAGCCGCACTTCGCGACTGAGCCGGGCGCTGAGAGCCTTGGCGAGTTTGTCCTGCTGTTCTTTGCTCAAGGTGAAGGCACTGGTGACTTCTACCTCGACCGACTTTTCCTGCTCGGCCTTCAACTGCTCGTACATCTCAGCGATGGTCGGCAGCAGTTCGAGCCGCTTGTTCTCAGCCACAGTCCGGACGAAGTTCTGGGCTGGTGCATTCAGCTTGTCGCCGCACACATCGATCAGGCTCTGGGCCTTGGCCGAAGAGGTCAGCTGAGGCTCTTTGAGCAGCTGGCGCACGGTGTCGTCCTGCGACACTGCGGCCAGCACACCCAGCGCAGCCGACCAATCGGCCAGTTGCTGATGAGCCTGGGCGTACTCGAAAGCCGCCTTTGCGTAGGGACGAGCCAACGTGGTCAGTTCTGCCATAGCGCCCTCGCTTAGATCTCGGCTGCCAGTTTGGAAACCAGCTGCTCGTGCGCGTTTGCGTCGATCGAAGCACCCAGGATCTTCTCTGCGCCGGTGACGGCCAGGGCACCCACTTGGGCACGCAGGGCGTCCTTGACGCTGTTCAGTTCCTGTTCGATTTCCGCTTGGGCCTGGGCCTTCAGGCGTTCGCCTTCGGTACGGGCCTGGTCGCGGGCTTCATCGACGATCTGGTTAGCGCGTTTCTTCGCCTGTTCGACGATTTCGGCTGCCTGAGCCTTGGCTTCGCGCAGTTGCTGGCCCGCTTTCTCATGAGCCAGCTCCAGATCACGAGCCGCGCGGTTGGCAGCGTCCAGGCCGTCAGCGATCTTCTTCTGACGCTCTTGCAGAGCCGCGATGACCGGAGGCCACACGAACTTCATGCAGAACAGCACAAAGATGAAGAACGCAACGGACTGGCCAATCAGGGTTGCATTAATGTTCACGCCAACACCTCGCTCGTTCGTTGTCCGTCAAACACTCAAATCGAATGATTCGAGTGATTAGCCGGCGATTTGACCAACGAAGGGATTCGCGAAGGTGAAGAACAGGGCGATACCCACACCGATCATGGTCACGGCGTCCAGCAGGCCGGCGACGATGAACATTTTCACCTGCAGCATCGGAACCATTTCAGGCTGACGAGCTGCGCCTTCCAGGAACTTGCCACCCAGCAGACCGAAACCGATGGCGGTACCCAGGGCACCCAGGCCAATCAGCAGAGCAACGGCGATAGCAGTCAGTCCAACTACAGTTTCCATTTTTCCTCCCGACTTTTTGTCGTGTTGGTTAAAGGTTGAAGCGAATCGATTAATGGTTGTCTTCGTGCGCCATCGACAGGTAGACGATGGTCAGCATCATGAAGATGAAGGCCTGCAGGGTGATGATCAGGATGTGGAACACAGCCCACGCCCAGTTCAGGGCTACGCCCAGGGCACTCAGCAGGAACATTCCGCTACCGAACATGACGGCGATCAGAATGAAGATCAGTTCGCCGGCATACATGTTGCCGAACAGACGCAGCGCCAGCGAAACCGGCTTGGCGATCAGGGTCACGAACTCGAGCAGGAAGTTCACCGGAATCAGCAGGATCTGAACGACGATGTTCTTGCTGCTGAAGGGGTGCAGGGTCAGTTCACCGAGGAAGCCGCCGATGCCCTTGACCTTGATGCTGTAAAAGACGATCAGGGCGAACACCGAGATCGACAGGCCGAGGGTGGCGTTCGGGTCGGTGGTGGCCACCGCGCGGAAGAACAGGTGCTCGTCGCCGGTGATCTTCGCGGCCAGCATCGGCAGGTAGTCCACCGGTACCAGGTCGATCAGGTTGAGCAGGAAGATCCAGACGAACACGGTCAGGGCCAGGGGCGCGATCAACGGGTTCCGCCCGTGGAAGGTGTCCTTGACGCTGGTGTCGACGAACTCGACCATCACCTCGACGAAGTTCTGCAGTCCACCCGGCTGGCCGCTGGTGGCCTTCTTGGCCGCCAGGCGGAAGATGAACAGGAACACCACGCCGAGCAGTACCGACCAGCCCAGGGTGTCTACGTGGAATGCCCAGAAGCCCATTTCCTTGGCTTGCTCGGCGGTGTGGGCGAACCCCCAATCACCATTAGGCAGACGCCCGAAGGTCAGGTTCTGCAAGTGGTGCTGGATGTAACCCGAAGCGGTTTCTGCTGCCATGTTTGCCTCAATCGCTCTAAGGTCTTGTAAATGTTTTTCCCATCAGCAGGGGTGCGCACCAGCTGACCATCAGGGTCAGCAGATAGACACCGAACAGAGCCGGCGCCATCAGTGGCTTCACGCCTGCGAACGTCAGTGCGAAGAGCACCGCCGTCAGAATCAGTTTCCCGGCTTCGCCCGCATAGAAAGAGCGAACGATTTCCCGGGCAGCCCGCGCTCCGCTGAAACGGAACGCCTTGTAGGCGAAATAACAATTCGGCAACCAGGCGATCATCCCTCCCAGCAGTCCGGAATATCCGGCTACCGGTCCCCAAGAAATCCACAGGGAGATCGCAGCAACAAGCACTACTACCAGTTGGACGAGCAGCAATCTGAATGCCGGCAGGCGACTTGGCATGCGGGACTCCATCGCGCTCTCAGTCTTCTGGTGTCGGCACTGCCAAATCAACGACTTGGCATAAAAAGTGCCCACAAAATAGCGCGCAGAGTATAGGGGGGGAGTCCCCCCTGTTCAACTGGCTGGTAGTGATTTCCGACTACCCGCTACAACCCAAAGTGTGTCAACGGATGTGGGCGAGAACGCCCTGCAGTTCATCCAGGGAGCTGTAGCGGATGACCAACTGTCCCTTGCCCTTCTGACCATGCCGGATCTGCACCGAAGCGCCCAGGCGCTCGGCCAGGCGCTGTTCCAGGCGGGCGATGTCCGGGTCGCTCTTGACCGGTCCCGCAGGCTTGCCCGGGGCATGCGTCCACTGCCGAACCAGGGCTTCGGTCTGACGTACGGTCAGCCCATGTGCGACAACATGTCGCGCCCCTTCCACCTGCCGTTCTGCCGGCAGACCGAGGAGCGCACGGGCATGGCCCATCTCCAGGTCGCCATGGGAAAGCAGGGTCTTGATCTCTTCCGGCAGGCCGATCAGGCGCAGCAGGTTGGTAATGGTCGCGCGCGACTTGCCGACCGCTTCCGCGACCTGCTGCTGGGTCAGCTGGAACTCCTGCTGCAAGCGCTGCAGGGCAGCGGCTTCCTCGATCGGGTTGAGGTCCTCGCGCTGGATGTTCTCGATCAGCGCCATGGCGATGGCCGCTTCGTCCGGCACGTCGCGCACCAGCGCCGGGATCTTTTCCAGTCCGGCCTGCTGGCTGGCCCGCCAGCGCCGCTCGCCGGCGATGATCTCGTAGCGGCCATTGGCGATCGGCCGCACCACGATGGGCTGCATCACGCCCTGGGCCTTGATCGACTGCGCCAGTTCCTCCAGCGCCTGAGGGTCCATGTCGCGACGCGGCTGGTACTTGCCGCGCTGCATCAGGTCGAGGGGGATCTGCTGCAACTCGCGGCGGTCGGCCTGTACGGCTTCCTCCTGCAGTTTGGCGGGACTCGAGCCGCCCAGCAGGGCATCGAGCCCGCGTCCCAGTCCACGTTTCTTGGCTGCCATGCGGGTTCCTTATGCGGTTGCGGCGCGGCCTTTGGCGCGCTGGCGGCGGACCAGCTCGCCGGCCAGCGCCAGGTAGGCGATGGCGCCGCGGGATTGCTTGTCGTAAACCAGCGCCGGCATGCCGAAGCTGGGGGCTTCGGCGAGGCGCACGTTACGCGGGATGACGGTGCTGTAGAGGGTGTCGCCGAAATGCTCCTGCAACTGCGCGGAGACATCGTTGGTCAGGCTGATGCGCGGATCGTACATGGTCCGCAACAGACCCTCGATCTTCAGCGTCGGGTTGAGCAACTGGCCGATGCGCTGGATGCTGTTCATCAGGTCGGTCAGCCCCTCCAGCGCGTAGTACTCGCACTGCATGGGGATGATCACGCCGTCGGCGGCGGTCAGCGCGTTGACGGTGAGCATCGACAGCGACGGCGGGCAGTCGATGAGGATGTAGTCGTAGTTCTCGCGGATCGGCGCCAGCGCGTTGCGCAGGCGATTTTCCTTCATGTCCATTTCCAGCAGCACCACTTCCGCGGCGGTCAGGTCGCGGTTGGCCGGCAGCAACTGGTAGCCGCCGTGTTCGGAGAACTGCATGGCCTCGGCGAGGTTGCACTCGCCGGTGAGCACGTCGTAGATGGAGTGCTCCAGGTTGTGCTTGTCGATGCCGCTGCCGGTGGTGGCGTTGCCCTGGGGATCCAGGTCCAGCAGGAGGACGCGGCGCTTGGTCGCCACGAGGGAGGCCGCGAGGTTGATACAGGTCGTGGTCTTGCCGACACCGCCTTTCTGGTTGGCGATCGCGAATACCTTAGCCATGGTTATCCCTGTTCCCCCTCATGCTGTGCGCCGCAGTATCAGCAGATGCCGCTGACCTTGGCAACCGGGTACCGCCAGCGCGTGCTCGGCTTCGACCCGGAAATCCTCCGGGAGTGCCGCCAGCTCTTCGTTCGGATGCACGCCCTTCATCGCCAGCCAGCGGGTTTCCTGGCCACCGAGGTGGCGGGTCCAGTTGGCGAAGTCCTCCAGGCTGCTGAAAGCGCGGGAAACGATGCCATCGAAGGGGCTCTCGGGACGGAAGGCTTCCACCCGGCTGTGCACGACTTCGAGGTTGGCCAGCTTCAGCTCGAGCTTCACCTGGGTCAGGAAGCGGGTCTTCTTGCCGTTGCTGTCGAGCAGGGTCAGGCGCTTTTCCGGGAACAGGATGGCCAGCGGCACGCCGGGCATGCCGCCGCCGCTGCCGACATCCAGCCAGTTATCCCCAGCCTCGGCATAAGGCACGATGCTCAGGCTGTCGAGCAGGTGGCGCGAAACCATCTCGTCCGGGTCGCGTACGGCGGTCAGGTTGTAGGCCTTGTTCCATTTGATCAGCAGGGCCAGGTAGGCCAGCAGCTGGCGTTGCTTGTCGGCGTCGAGGGCGACGCCTAGCTCGTCAGCACCGCGCGCGAGTTCGTCGGCGTGGTGTTGGGTTACCGCAGACATCAAGCGCTCTGCTCCAGTTGGCGGCCAGAGGCACGCTTCTTCAGGTGGATCAACAACAGCGAAATCGCAGCCGGCGTGACGCCGGGGATTCGCGAAGCCTGTCCGAGGGTTTCCGGACGGGCCTGGTTCAGCTTGTTCTGGATTTCCTTCGACAGGCCGGAAATCCCCAGGTAATCGATATCCACAGGCAGGCGGGTATCTTCGCTGGCGCGCAGCCGGGCGATTTCCTCCTGCTGGCGGTCGATGTAGCCGGCGTACTTGGTGCGAATCTCCACCTGCTCGGCCACCTGGGGGTTATCCACAGCGTCGCCGGTGATCTCCACCAGGCCGGCGTAATCGATCTCGGGGCGGCTCAGCAGGTTGAGCAGGTTGTATTCATGGGTCAGCGGCGTACCGAAGCGCTCGGCGATGGCGTCGCCCTGCGGGGTATTCGGCCGCACCCAGGTGCTCTTCAGCCGCTGTTCCTCGCGTTCGATACCTTCGCGCTTGGCTTCGAAGGCAGCCCAGCGCCGATCGTCGACAAGGCCCAGCTCGCGTCCCTTCTCGGTGAGACGCAGGTCGGCGTTGTCCTCGCGGAGGATCAGGCGGTATTCCGCCCGCGAGGTGAACATACGGTACGGCTCCTGGGTGCCGAGCGTGATCAGGTCGTCCACCAGCACGCCGATGTAGGCCTCGTCGCGGCGCGGGCACCAGCTGTCCTTGCCTTGCGAACGCAACGCAGCATTGGCGCCGGCCAGCAGGCCCTGGGCGCCAGCTTCCTCGTAGCCGGTGGTGCCGTTGATCTGGCCGGCGAAGAACAGGCCGCCGATGACCTTGGTCTCCAGGCTGTACCTGAGATCGCGGGGATCGAAGAAGTCGTACTCGATCGCATAGCCCGGCCGCACGATGTGGGCGTTTTCCATGCCACGGATGGAACGCACGATCTGCAGTTGCACGTCGAACGGCAGGGACGTGGAAATGCCGTTGGGATACAGCTCGTGGGTCGTCAGGCCTTCCGGCTCGAGGAAGACCTGGTGGCTTTCCTTGTCGGCGAAGCGATGGATCTTGTCTTCGATCGAAGGGCAGTAGCGCGGGCCGATGCCTTCGATCACACCGGAATACATCGGCGAACGATCGAGGTTGGCGGCGATGATCTCGTGGGTCCGGGCGTTGGTATGGGTGATCCAGCAACTGACCTGCTCGGGATGCTGTTCCTTCGAACCGAGGAAGGACATCACCGGGATCGGCGTGTCGCCCGGCTGCTCGGTCATCACCGAGAAGTCCACGCTGCGCCCGTCGATCCGCGGCGGCGTACCGGTCTTCAGCCGGCCGACCCGCAGCGGCAATTCACGCAGACGACGCGCCAGTGCGATGGACGGCGGGTCGCCGGCGCGTCCGCCGGAGTAGTTCTCCAGGCCGATGTGGATAAGTCCGCCGAGGAAGGTGCCGGTAGTCAGGACCACGTTGTCGGCATGGAAGCGCAGTCCCATCTGGGTCACTACGCCGCGGACCTGATCCTGCTCGACGATCAGGTCGTCGCAGGCCTGCTGGAATATCCACAGGTTCGGCTGGTTTTCCAGTGTATGGCGGATAGCGGCCTTATAGAGCACGCGATCGGCTTGTGCACGAGTGGCGCGCACTGCCGGCCCCTTGCGGCTGTTAAGGATGCGGAACTGGATACCGCCCTTGTCGGTGGCTTCGGCCATGGCGCCGCCAAGGGCGTCGATTTCCTTGACCAGATGGCTCTTGCCGATGCCGCCGATAGCGGGGTTGCAGCTCATCTGCCCCAGGGTTTCCACATTGTGGGTCAACAGCAGGGTTTTCACACCCATGCGCGCAGCCGCGAGTGCGGCTTCGGTGCCTGCATGGCCACCGCCGATCACGATTACGTCAAAACGGGTAGGGAAATCCACCGCGCACCTCGGCCTGTTCAGAAGCAGGAATTCAGGAAAGCCGGACAGTATAAGGATTTAGCGAACCTGAATGAAGACTCCTGGACAAAAAATAGCCAATCCAGATCGAGGGAGCAAAACGGCTCGGCGGGCTTACAAAAAATAAAATAAAAGGAAAGGAATGTTTATATCTTTTTAGAACTTGTGTTTATTACTTGGCAGCGGCTTTTCTGTTGATAAGTACTTCGAGCCCAGTAAAGACATAGCCTGTAGCGAATGATAAGGCTGTCCCAAACCCTATCTGGGCCCTGTTGATAAGCGTTTTTTAGCTGTGGATGGAATGGCCCGTTATCAACATGTGGAGTTATGCACAGAGCTTCGGCGGGTTTATCTACCCTCCTGTCCCTGGGGTTTTCCACAGGTTTCAGGCGAGCGTATCCGGGCCGCGGCAGGACCGCAGCCAGGTAGGAAGAAGGAGGTGGAAAGGCGTGGGAAAGGCTCAGTCGTTGCCGCTTTCCAGCGTATCGATGGATGACGACAGGCGCTCGAAGCGGCGCTTGGCGGAGACCTGGAAATCCCGCTCGGAGCCCTCGTTAGCGGGTTTGCGCAGCAGTAGCCGAGCACTGAGCCCGCTAGTGCGGTCGTAACTGCCGAACCAGTCGATCATCTGTCCGACATGGCATTCGCCGCCGAGCCATACCGCCAGGTTGGCTACGATCTCCATGTTGTAGTGTCCGAGTGCTCGCCCTGGGACGCCTTGGGAGCCGAAGGCGAGGGCCGCGCCTGGCCGGTATCGACGGAGTCCAGGGTCTGCAACAGCTCTTTTCGCAGAATCTCTTCCAGGCTTGTGGATAACCGCTTACCGGGTTGTCTTGCGTGCACGGAACGTCCCGGCGCGTGGCGATAGCGCCAGGCGGGACAACGGGATAGATACGCCGTTCGAGAGGGAGATTGACCACAGCGCAGCGCCTTCGCGGACTCCGGATCGGAGCGCGGTGCCTGTGCATAAACCTCTCCCAGGTGGATATCCATCCCATGCAGACCGACATCGGCGCAGATGGTTTTCTCCGGGACGAAGCGGCGCGCCGGCAATCCATGCCTGCGTGGTTGAGTGCCGGCGGCAAGGGGCACAGTGAAAGGAAAGTACGCAGAACCGGAGCGAACCTTGCCCTGGTTATCCACAACTCGGCGTGGGCCGAGCCCCATTACTTGCCGATGCAGAAGCTCGAGAAGATGCGACCCAGCAGGTCGTCGGGGGTGAATGCGCCGGTGATTTCACCCAGGTGCTGCTGGGCCTGGCGCAGATCCTCGGCCAGCAGCTCGCCTGCGCCATTGTGGATAAGTTGGCTGTGGCCATGCTCCAGCGCCTGGCCAGCCTGGCGCAGCGCCTCCAGGTGGCGCCGGCGGGCGCTGAAACCGCTTTCCGCGGTCTGTTCGAAGCCCATGCAGGCCTTCAGGTGTTCGCGCAGCAGCTCCAGGCCGGCGCCGGTGCGCGCCGAGAGGGTGATGGTGACGTGGCCGTCCGCGCTTTCCTCGAGGCCAATGGACTCTGTGGACAAATCCGCCTTGTTGCGTATCAGGGTGACCTTGCCCGGTTCCGGTCGCTGGTCGAGAAACTCCGGCCATAGGGAAAACGGGTCCGCTGCTTCCGGGGCGGTGGCGTCCACCACCAGCAGCACGCGATCGGCTTCGCCGATGGCTTTCAGCGCACGTTCCACGCCGATCTTTTCCACATGGTCCTCGGTATCCCGCAGGCCTGCGGTGTCCACCACATGCAGGGGCATGCCATCGATGTGGATATGTTCGCGCAGTACATCGCGGGTGGTGCCGGCTATGTCCGTGACGATGGCCGCCTCGCGACCGGCCAGGGCATTCAGCAGGCTGGACTTGCCGGCATTCGGTCGTCCGGCGATGACCACGGTCATGCCGTCGCGCAGCAGGGCGCCTTGGGAAGCTTCGCGCTGCACTGTGGATAATTCTGTGCGTACTTTTTCCAGAAGCCCCAGTACATGGCCATCGGCGAGGAAGTCGATTTCTTCCTCGGGGAAGTCGATGGCGGCTTCGACATAGATGCGCAGGGAAATCAGTTGCTCGGTCAATGCATGTACCCGGCGCGAGAATTCGCCCTGCAGGGAACGCAATGCATTGCGCGCGGCCTGCTCCGAGCTGGCCTCGATCAGATCGGCGATGGCTTCGGCCTGGGCCAGGTCGAGCTTGTCGTTGAGGAACGCGCGCTCGCTGAACTCGCCCGGTCGCGCCTGGCGGGCGCCCAATTCCAGACAACGCTGCACCAGCAGGTCGAGTACCACGGGGCCGCCGTGCCCCTGCAGTTCGAGTACGTCTTCGCCGGTGAACGAGTTCGGGCCGGGGAAATACAGTGACAGGCCTTCGTCGATCACCTGCCCACCGGCATCGAGGAACGGTCCGTAATGCGCATGCCGGGCTTTCAGCTGGCGTCCGCTCACGGCCACGGCCATCTGTCCGGCGAGAGGTCCGGAGACGCGGACGATTCCCACGCCGCCGCGGCCCTGGGCGGTAGCGATCGCGACGATGGTTTCGGTGGCGGCTTGCATGTGGATATCTCCGGATAGCAAGACGCCCCTCGAGGGGGCGTCTTGTTGTGGACAGTTTTCGCGATAGACGTCAGGCGGTCTTCGCGGCTGCCTCGATCTTGCGGGTAATGTACCACTGCTGAGCGATCGACAGGCAGTTGTTGACCACCCAGTACAGCACCAGACCGGCTGGGAACCAGAGGAAGAAGAAGGTGAAGATGATCGGCATCAGTTTCATCACCTTGGCCTGCATCGGGTCCGGCGGGGTCGGGTTGAGCATCTGCTGGATCAGCATGGTGCCGCCCATGACGATCGGCAGGATGAAGAACGGATCCTTCACCGACAGGTCGGTGATCCAGCCGAGCCACGGCGCCTGGCGCATTTCCACGCTTTCCAGGAGTACCCAGTAGAGGGAGAGGAAGACCGGCATCTGGACCAGGATCGGCAGGCAGCCGCCCAGCGGATTGATCTTCTCCTTCTTGTACAGCTCCATCATCGCCTGGGACATCTTCTGCCGATCGTCGCCGTGCTGTTCCTTGATCGCCTGCATCTTCGGCGACACCGCGCGCATGCGCGCCATCGAACGGTAGCTGGCGGCGGACAACGGGAAGAAGGCCAGCTTGATCAGGACGGTCAGGGCGATGATCGACCAGCCCCAGTTGCCGATCAGGCTGTGGATATGTTGCAGCAGCCAGAAGATCGGCTGGGCGATGAACCAAAGGAAACCGTAGTCGACGGTCAGTTCCAGGCCCGGGGAGAGTTCCTTCAGGTGCTTCTGGAGTTTCGGGCCGGCATACAGGGTCAGGTCGGTTTCCACCTTGCTACCCGCCGGAACGCTCAGGGTCGGGCCGGTGAAACCGACGATGTAGTTGCCCTGGCCATCCTTGCGGGTCATGACCTGGTGCTGCTCGCCCTTGGTCGGAACCCAGGCGGTCACGAAGTAGTGTTGCAGCCAGGCGACCCAGCCACCCTGCACGGACTCCTTGAACTGTTCCTTGTCCATGTCCTTGGTGGAGATCTTCTTGTACGGCGAATCCGGGGTCCAGACCGCGGCGCCGAGGTAGGTGGACACCCCGGTGGCGGTGGTCGAGGACGGGTCGGCGCTGCCGTCGCGCTTGAGCTGGGCGAACAGGTTGCCGCTCCAGGTCTTGCCGCTCTGGTTGTCGATCAGGTAGCTGACGCCGACCTGATAGGCGTTTTCATTGATGCACTCGATCTTCTTCTGGGCCTTTTCCTTGTCCGAGCAATCGGCTTTCAGGCCACGGTGGAAGGTGAAGCGCTTGATGTAGTTGACACCGTCGTGGCTGAAGCTCAGGTCCACGACCAGTTCGTTCTGGCCGTCGGCCAACTGGTAGCTGCTCTGCGCACTGTGGAACAGCGGGCGGCCGGCGCTGCTGGCGTCCGGGCCGTCGGCACCGGTGAGGCCGCTCTGCGCCAGGTAGGTACGTTCGCGACCGTTGTCGAACAGCGGGAACGGCACGTCCGGACGGTCCAGGCGGCGCGGATACTGCAACAGGCCGAGCTGGACGATATCGCCGCCACGGGGATCGATGGCCAGGTCGAGGACGTCGGTCTTCACCTGGATCAGCTTGTCGCTGACCGCAACCGGCTTGTCGGCGGCTTCGCTGCCGGCCGCGCTGCTCTGGGCAGTGGGAACGTCACTGCTGGTGCCCGAGGCGGACGGAGTGTCCGGCAGGCCTTGCGTGGTGTTCATCGAAGCGCTGGCGGCGGGCAGCTCAGGCTGACCGTAATCCTTGTTCCACTGGAGAACCAGCAGGTAGGACACGACTGCAAGGGCGACGATGAGAATCGAGCGTTGAATGTCCATGGTTACTCGGCCATCGAGAAAGGGCGGTGCTTGAAGGAAACTGACAGTAGCAGATCGCGGCTACGGGATTGCCAGTGATGGAGCCGAGTGGAGGAAACCGCACTCGGGCGACCATTGCGTCGCGGGCCATGCTGCGCGATAGCCTCGTACGCTAGGGAAGTACAACTTGGCTGGGAACGACGGTGCCGGGTCATCGAAGGGGGGATGACACTACAGGGATCGGGATGCGCGGGCATCGACCTATGCATGAGTACCGTCGGCCACGCCAGGGGCGTCAGCAGGGCTTTCCGTGCGAGGTCGATTGCGCAACAGGCGTTTCCAGAGCTTGCCGAACTGCTGGTGCAGCTCCGGATTTTCCAGTTCGCCCAGGCCTTTGCGCGCGATCACCACGATATCCCAGCCAGCCAGGGTTTCCTGGTTATGGCGGAACGATTCGCGGATCAGGCGTTTGAGGCGATTGCGCTGGACGGCGAGCTTGACGTTCTTCTTGCCGATCACCAGGCCCAGGCGGGGGTGATCGAGACCGTTCTCGCGCGCCAGCAGCAGGACGTGCTTGCCGGGGACCTTGCCGGTCGGAGAGTCGAAGACTGCGCTGAATTGCCGGGCTGTCAGTAGACGCTTGTCCCGGTCGAAGTCCCGACTCACCACCCGTACCGGATAAATCAGACGGTCAGACGCTTACGGCCTTTGGCGCGACGACGCGACAGAACCTGACGGCCGTTCTTGGTGGCCATACGGGCGCGGAAACCGTGGACGCGAGCGCGCTTGAGGGTGCTGGGTTGGAAAGTACGTTTCATGATTCGGTACCTGGGTTGACGACTTGAGGTCGCAGTGACCCCGTTTAAAGAGACCGGCGATTCTAGTGAAATCGAACGGGCAGGTCAATTTCCAACCAGCGATGACGTAATAGATAGATACAAGGAAGTCATTTTTCTTTTAAAGGATAGAAACGGTTAATGCTCTTGGGACGGCGCTTTTCTGTGCATAACTCGATGAAGCCCAGCAATTGCGTGTTTCTCCGGCAGGCAAAAGGTTGTCGAGAACCGGTGTCGAGGCTGTTTCCTTCCTGAGCGAAGCCTGGGGATGAACGAGATGGTTATCCACAGCGGTTTTTTCCACACGGCTGTGCGCAGGGATGTACCCCCTTCAAAGCAAGGGTTATCCACAAAGTCCAGGACGACCGTCCGTCGGCCTGCCTGCTTTTATTAAGGTCTTGATTTGCTTGGGGCCTCAGCGCATCGGCATGTGGATAAGTCCGGCCCGTCCGGCTACAATAGGCGCTTATTTCGTTGTGCCGCCTTTCCAATCTTTGGGGGATATCCGTGTCCGTGGAACTTTGGCAGCAGTGCGTGGATCTTCTCCGCGATGAGCTGCCGTCCCAACAATTCAACACCTGGATCCGTCCCTTGCAGGTCGAAGCCGAAGGCGACGAATTGCGTGTGTATGCACCCAACCGTTTCGTCCTCGATTGGGTGAACGAGAAATACCTCGGTCGGCTTCTGGAACTGCTCGGTGAACGCGGCGAGGGTCAGTTGCCCGCGCTTTCCTTATTAATAGGCAGCAAGCGTAGCCGTACGCCGCGCGCCGCCATCGTCCCATCGCAGACCCACGTGGCTCCCCCGCCTCCGGTTGCTCCGCCGCCGGCGCCAGTGCAGCCGGTATCGGCCGCGCCCGTGGTAGTGCCACGTGAAGAGCTGCCGCCAGTGACGACGGCTCCCAGCGTGTCGAGCGATCCCTACGAGCCGGAAGAACCCAGCATCGATCCGCTGGCCGCCGCCATGCCGGCTGGAGCAGCGCCTGCGGTGCGCACCGAGCGCAACGTCCAGGTCGAAGGTGCGCTGAAGCACACCAGCTATCTCAACCGTACCTTCACCTTCGAGAACTTCGTCGAGGGCAAGTCCAACCAGTTGGCCCGCGCCGCCGCCTGGCAGGTGGCGGACAACCTCAAGCACGGCTACAACCCGCTGTTCCTCTACGGTGGCGTCGGTCTGGGCAAGACCCACCTGATGCATGCGGTGGGCAACCACCTGCTGAAGAAGAACCCGAACGCCAAGGTGGTCTACCTGCATTCGGAACGTTTCGTCGCGGACATGGTGAAGGCCTTGCAGCTCAACGCCATCAACGAATTCAAGCGCTTCTACCGCTCGGTGGACGCACTGTTGATCGACGACATCCAGTTCTTCGCCCGTAAGGAGCGCTCCCAGGAGGAGTTCTTCCACACCTTCAATGCCCTTCTCGAAGGCGGCCAGCAGGTGATCCTCACCAGCGACCGCTATCCGAAGGAAATCGAAGGCCTGGAAGAGCGGCTGAAATCCCGCTTCGGCTGGGGCCTGACGGTGGCCGTCGAGCCGCCGGAACTGGAAACCCGGGTGGCGATCCTGATGAAGAAGGCCGAGCAGGCGAAGATCGAGCTGCCGCACGATGCGGCCTTCTTCATCGCCCAGCGCATCCGTTCCAACGTGCGTGAACTGGAAGGTGCGCTGAAGCGGGTGATCGCCCACTCGCACTTCATGGGCCGGCCGATCACCATCGAGCTGATTCGCGAGTCGCTGAAGGACCTGTTGGCCCTTCAGGACAAGCTGGTCAGCATCGACAACATCCAGCGCACCGTCGCCGAGTACTACAAGATCAAGATATCCGATCTGTTGTCCAAGCGGCGTTCGCGCTCGGTGGCGCGCCCGCGCCAGGTGGCCATGGCGCTCTCCAAGGAGCTGACCAACCACAGCCTGCCGGAGATCGGCGTGGCCTTCGGCGGTCGGGATCACACCACGGTGTTGCACGCCTGTCGTAAGATCGCTCAACTTAGGGAATCCGACGCGGATATCCGCGAGGACTACAAGAACCTGCTGCGTACCCTGACAACCTGACGCAGCCCACGAGGCAAGGGACTAGACCATGCATTTCACCATTCAACGCGAAGCCCTGTTGAAACCGCTGCAACTGGTCGCCGGCGTCGTGGAACGCCGCCAGACATTGCCGGTTCTCTCCAACGTCCTGCTGGTGGTCGAAGGCCAGCAACTGTCGCTGACCGGCACCGACCTCGAAGTCGAGCTGGTTGGTCGCGTGGTACTGGAAGATGCCGCCGAACCCGGCGAGATCACCGTACCGGCGCGCAAGCTGATGGACATCTGCAAGAGCCTGCCGAACGACGTGCTGATCGACATCCGTGTCGAAGAGCAGAAACTTCTGGTGAAGGCCGGGCGTAGCCGCTTCACCCTGTCCACCCTGCCGGCCAACGATTTCCCCACCGTAGAGGAAGGTCCCGGCTCGCTGAACTTCAGCATTGCCCAGAGCAAGCTGCGTCGCCTGATCGACCGCACCAGCTTCGCCATGGCCCAGCAGGACGTGCGTTACTACCTCAACGGCATGCTGCTGGAAGTGAACGGCGGCACCCTGCGCTCCGTCGCCACCGACGGCCACCGACTGGCCATGTGCTCGCTGGATGCGCAGATCCCGTCGCAGGACCGCCACCAGGTGATCGTGCCGCGCAAAGGCATCCTCGAACTGGCTCGTCTGCTCACCGAGCAGGACGGCGAAGTCGGCATCGTCCTGGGCCAGCACCATATCCGTGCCACCACTGGCGAATTCACCTTCACTTCGAAGCTGGTGGACGGCAAGTTCCCGGACTACGAGCGTGTACTGCCGCGCGGTGGCGACAAGCTGGTGGTCGGTGACCGCCAGCAACTGCGCGAAGCCTTCAGCCGTACCGCGATCCTCTCCAACGAGAAGTACCGCGGCATTCGCCTACAGCTTTCCAACGGTTTGCTGAAAATCCAGGCGAACAACCCGGAGCAGGAAGAGGCCGAGGAAGAAGTGCAGGTCGAGTACAACGGCGGCAACCTGGAGATCGGCTTCAACGTCAGTTACCTGCTCGACGTGCTGGGTGTGATCGGTACCGAGCAGGTCCGCTTCATCCTTTCCGATTCCAACAGCAGCGCCCTGGTCCACGAGGCCGACAATGACGATTCTGCCTATGTCGTCATGCCGATGCGCCTCTAATCACGCTGAATGTCCCTGACCCGCGTTTCGGTCACCGCGGTGCGCAACCTGCACCCGGTGACCCTCTCCCCCTCCCCTCGCATCAACATCCTCTACGGCGATAATGGCAGCGGCAAGACCAGTGTGCTCGAAGCCATCCACCTGCTGGGCCTGGCGCGTTCATTCCGCAGTGCGCGCTTGCAGCCGGTGATCCAGTATGAGGAAGCGGCCTGCACCGTATTCGGCCAGGTGATGTTGGCCAACGGCATCGCCAGCAACCTGGGGATTTCCCGTGAGCGCCAGGGCGAGTTCACCATCCGCATCGATGGGCAGAACGCCCGGAGTGCGGCTCAATTGGCGGAAACTCTCCCACTGCAACTGATCAACCCGGACAGCTTTCGGTTGCTCGAGGGAGCGCCGAAGATCCGGCGACAGTTCCTCGATTGGGGAGTGTTCCACGTGGAACCTCGGTTTCTGCCCGTCTGGCAGCGCCTGCAGAAGGCGCTGCGCCAGCGGAACTCCTGGCTCCGGCATGGTAAACTGGACCCCGCGTCGCAAGCTGCCTGGGACCGGGAATTGAGCCTGGCCAGCGATGAGATCGATGCCTACCGCAGAAGCTATATCCAGGCGTTGAAACCGGTATTCGAGGAAACACTCGCCGAATTGGTTTCACTGGATGACCTGACCCTTAGCTACTACCGAGGCTGGGACAAGGACCGGGACCTCCTGGAGGTCCTGGCTTCCAGCCTGTTGCGCGACCAGCAGATGGGCCACACCCAGGCGGGACCGCAGCGTGCGGATCTTCGCATACGGTTGGCAGGTCATAACGCTGCGGAGATTCTCTCGCGCGGTCAGCAGAAGCTGGTGGTATGCGCCCTGCGCATCGCCCAAGGCCATCTGATCAATCGCGCCAAGCGCGGACAGTGCGTCTACCTGGTGGACGACCTGCCCTCGGAACTGGATGAGCAGCATCGAATGGCTCTTTGCCGCTTGCTTGAAGATTTGGGTTGCCAGGTATTCATCACCTGCGTAGACCCGCAACTATTGAAAGACGGCTGGCGCACGGATACGCCGGTATCCATGTTCCACGTGGAACATGGAAAAGTCTCTCAGACCACGACCATCGGGAGTGAAGCATGAGCGAGAACAACACGTACGACTCTTCCAGCATCAAGGTGCTGAAGGGGCTGGATGCCGTACGCAAGCGCCCCGGCATGTACATCGGCGACACCGACGATGGCACCGGTCTGCACCACATGGTGTTCGAGGTGGTGGATAACTCCATCGACGAAGCGCTGGCCGGTTATTGCAGCGAAATCAGCATCACCATCCATACGGATGAGTCGATCACTGTCCGCGACAATGGACGCGGTATTCCGGTGGATATCCATAAGGAAGAAGGGGTTTCTGCGGCGGAAGTGATCATGACCGTCCTCCACGCCGGCGGCAAGTTCGACGACAACACCTACAAGGTGTCCGGCGGCTTGCACGGTGTGGGCGTCTCGGTGGTGAACGCGCTGTCCCATGAACTGCGCCTGACCATCCGTCGCCACAACAAGGTCTGGGAACAGGTCTACCACCACGGCGTTCCGCAGTTCCCACTGCGCGAAGTGGGCGAGACCGATGGCTCCGGCACCGAAGTTCACTTCAAGCCGTCCCCGGAGACCTTCAGCAACATCCACTTCAGTTGGGACATCCTGGCCAAGCGCATCCGCGAGCTGTCCTTCCTCAACTCCGGCGTCGGCATCCTGCTGCGCGACGAGCGTACCGGCAAGGAGGAGCTGTTCAAGTACGAAGGCGGTCTGAAGGCCTTCGTCGAGTACCTGAACACCAACAAGACCGCGGTGAACGAGGTATTCCACTTCAACGTCCAGCGTGAAGAGGACGGCGTGGGTGTGGAAGTCGCCTTGCAGTGGAACGACAGCTTCAACGAGAACCTGCTCTGCTTCACCAACAACATCCCGCAGCGTGACGGCGGCACCCACCTGGCCGGTTTCCGTTCGGCGCTGACGCGTAACCTGAACAACTACATCGAGGCCGAAGGCCTGGCGAAGAAGTTCAAGATCGCCACCACCGGCGACGATGCCCGCGAAGGCCTCACCGCGATCATCTCGGTGAAGGTACCGGACCCGAAGTTCAGCTCGCAGACCAAGGACAAGCTGGTCTCCTCCGAGGTGAAGACTGCGGTGGAACAGGAGATGGGCAAGTACTTCGCCGACTTCCTGCTGGAGAATCCCAACGAAGCCAAGGCCGTGGTCGGCAAGATGATCGACGCCGCCCGTGCCCGCGAGGCCGCGCGCAAGGCGCGCGAGATGACCCGCCGCAAGGGCGCGCTGGACATCGCCGGCCTGCCCGGCAAACTGGCCGATTGCCAGGAAAAGGACCCGGCGCTCTCCGAACTGTACATCGTGGAGGGTGACTCCGCGGGCGGTTCCGCCAAGCAGGGCCGCAATCGCCGGACCCAGGCGATCCTGCCGCTCAAGGGCAAGATCCTCAACGTCGAGAAGGCGCGCTTCGACAAGATGCTCTCCTCCCAGGAGGTCGGTACGCTGATCACCGCCCTGGGCTGTGGCATCGGCCGCGAGGAATACAACATCGACAAGCTGCGCTACCACAACATCATCATCATGACCGATGCTGACGTCGACGGTTCGCACATCCGCACCCTGCTGTTGACCTTCTTCTTCCGCCAGATGCCCGAGCTGATCGAGCGTGGCTACATCTACATCGCCCAGCCCCCGTTGTACAAGGTCAAGCGCGGCAAGCAGGAGCAGTACATCAAGGACGACCAGGCCATGGAAGAGTACATGACCCAGTCGGCCCTGGAAGACGCCAGCCTGCACGTCAACGAGCACGCTCCGGGCCTGTCCGGGGCGGCGCTGGAGAAACTGGTCAACGAGTATCGCGGGGTGATCGCCACCCTCAAGCGCCTGTCGCGCCTGTACCCCCAGGAGCTGACCGAGCACTTCATCTACCTGCCTACCGTGTCGGTGGACGACCTGGCTAACGAGTCGGCCATGCAGGGCTGGTTGGAGAAGTTCCAGGCGCGCCTGACCGCCGCCGAGAAGTCCGGCCTGACCTACAAGGCCAGCCTGCGCGAAGACCGCGAGCGCCACCTGTGGCTGCCCGAGGTGGAACTGGTGGCCCACGGCCTGTCCAGCTACGTCACCTTCAACCGTGACTTCTTCGCCAGCAATGACTACCGCTCGGTGTCGCTGCTCGGCGACCAGCTGAACAGCCTGCTGGAAGACGGCGCCTACGTGCAGAAGGGTGAGCGCAAGCGCCCGATCAGCGCCTTCAAGGACGGCCTGGACTGGCTGATGGCCGAAGGTACCAAGCGCCACAGCATCCAGCGATACAAGGGGCTGGGCGAGATGAACCCTGAGCAGCTGTGGGAAACCACCATGGATCCGAACGTCCGGCGCATGCTCAAGGTGACCATCGAGGACGCCATCGCCGCCGACCAGATCTTCAACACCCTGATGGGCGATGCCGTGGAGCCGCGCCGCGACTTCATCGAAAGCAACGCGCTGGCGGTGTCGAACCTGGACGTGTGACAGGTTGTAGGTGGGCAAAGTTATTTGCCGTTTCGGTCAGAGTTAAATGGTTCGGCCAAAGTAATTTGCCTGTGACCACCTACGAAAAAGCCCCTGCTGGACTACGTTAGCAGGGGCTTTTTGCTTAGCTGAAGGAGCTATTGGGCTGCGTTCCAGTCAGCCAAGAAGGCTTCAGTCAGGCGATGCTTGGTCTTGTACTCCTCAACGATCCCAGCTGATTTCATTCTGCTGAAGGTCGCATTCATCGAGGCTTTGTTGGTTTTGTTTCCCGGTATATGCCTGGTTTGTAGTGGTCTACTGATCCCGGACACCGATTTAGGCGAAAATCCTCGCCGTGAGAGAGGTGTCTGATGAGCAAGCAACGACGTACGTTTTCCGCCGAGTTCAAACGAGAGGCCGCGGCCCTGGTGTTGGACCAAGGCTACAGCCATATCGACGCCTGCCGTTCGCTGGGGGTGGTGGATTCGGCCTTGCGCCGTTGGGTGAAGCAGCTCGAGGCGGAGCGCCAGGGTGTGACCCCGAAGAGCAAGGCGTTGACGCCTGAGCAGCAAAAGATCCAGGAGCTGGAAGCCCGGATCAACCGGTTGGAGCGGGAGAAAGCGATATTAAAAAAGGCTACCGCTCTCTTGATGTCGGACGAACTCGATCGTACGCGCTGATAGACCAGTTGAGTGAGCAGGAGTCGGTGGAAGTGGTCTGTTCAGCTTTCGATGTGGCGCGGTCTTGCTACTACGTCCACCGTCTTCGACGGCGGCGTGTCGATGCTCGCCGCGTGGCGCTACGCAGCCAAGTCAACCAGTTGTTCAGGCTCGGCCGGCAGCCGCAGCATTCTGGACATGCTGCGCGAAGAGGGCGTGACCATCGGCCGTTTCCGAGTGCGTCGGTTGATGCGTGAGCTAGGCCTGGTCAGCAAGCAACCGGGCTCGCACGCCTACAAACAGGCCACGGTTGAGCGGCCGGATATCCCGAATCGGCTGAACCGCGAATTCGCGACCGAGCATCCCAATCAGGTGTGGTGTGGCGACATCACCTACGTCTGGGCGCAAGGCCGTTGGCACTACCTGGCCGCGGTGCTGGATCTGCATACCCGGCGGGTGATCGGCTGGGCGTTCTCGGCCAAGCCGGATGCCGAACTGGTGATCAAGGCCCTGGACATGGCCTACAAACAGCGCGGCAAGCCACAGCAGGTGCTGTTCCATTCAGACCAGGGGCAGCCAGTACGCCAGCCGCCTGTTTCGGCAACGGCTCTGGCGCTATCGGATGCAGCAGAGCATGAGTCGCCGAGGGAATTGCTGGGATAACTCGCCGATGGAGCGCCTGTTCCGCAGTCTGAAGTCGGAGTGGGTCCCGTCAACGGGTTACCTGACGGCGCAGGAGGCCCAACGGGACATCAGTCATTACTTGATGCACCGCTACAACTGGATCAGGGCGCATCAATTCAACGACGGGTTACCGCCTGCGGTGGCCGAAGAAAAACTCAACCCACTGTCCGGGATGGGTTGACCACTACACTCTTCGCTGAAGCTGAACGCTGCTGCTTCGCTCAACTGCTGCTGAAGCTTGATATTGCCGATGCTGCTGCCGTCCTTCGGGAGTAATTGAAGGATCAGGTCGTGCAGGCTGGCGTCGTGTTGACTCATGGTGTTCTTCCTTAACTAAAACGGGGCGGCGCTTGGCCTAAAGTGTGCGAACTCAGTGCTGCTGCGTCCAGCCTGCGGCAGCCCAGTCCAAATTCTCGGGTATCAGGTAGCGGTTACTGGCATCGGCCAGTCGCTGGTTAGCCATTTCTTCTGCAACCTTGAACAGCCCTTTGGAGGATTCAGGGTCGGGGTTATGGGGGCTGTGCTCCGCAGGTGCCAGTAGCCATTGGCTGGCTTTTGCAGGATTCAGCTTGGCTTTACCATCGTTAACCTGGATGGTCACAAACTCCTGCCGCATGCGTTTACCCTGGGGGCCTTGCCAGTGCAGCATGGCCCCAAGCAGAGCACCCTCTTCTAGTTCTGGTGCTTTGAGCATTGCAGCCAGACCGCCAAATTCGTACTCGCAGGCCTTGCCCAGCAGGTACTGCATCAGCTTGGAGTTGAGGTCGAGCATGTGGGTGTCAGGGCGATTGGCTGCCAGCATGCGATCCAAGGTCACATCCATACGCTGCGAGCCCTTCGGGGATAGCCCCATTTCGCGCATCACCTGCTCGGACAATCGGATTCGCAGCAACCGTTCTTTGTGGCTGCGCTCAGCGACCTCAATACCCAATTGATCGAACATCCCAAGGACGAAGCTGTAGAGATGATCGACAGTAATTTCGAGTTCATCGCGCAGTTCATTGGGGTTGCTGGTGGCCGCATGGGCAAACAGCTCTCGTTGTTTAGCGGCAGCAGTACGCGCCTGCTTCAGCGCTTCGTCAATGCGCTCCCGGGTACGGTCTATGCCAAGTTTTGTTGCCTCTTGCAGGATGTTTTCTACGTCGATGAGCTCGGCAAGCTGGCCGAGGATTTCATCCTTCAGACCTTCGTTAAACTCATGCCGCTGAACCTCGGCGAGGTCGGTCACCACGCTGTCGATTCGCTCATACATCAGGTCGACGATGTTCTGATCCAAGCTGTCGGTTTGCTGGATGTTGAATACAACAACCTTCTTTTTCTGGCCATAGCGATACAGGCGGCCAATGCGCTGTACGAGGCGCATTGGGTTCCAGGGCAGGTCATAGTTGACCATGACGTGGCATTTGCTCTGAAGGTTGATGCCTTCCCCGCCTGCCTCGGTCGAAATCAGAAAGCGGCCTTGCTCCTCGAAACGCTTGATGGCCTCGCGTCGCTCAGCATGTTGCATGGAGCCATTGATGAGCTCGACTTGGTCGCTGCCATAGTGGCCAGCCAATGCTTCGCGCAGGTAGTTTTGAGTGGTGCGGTATTCGGTAAAGATCAGCACCTTCTCGTCGGCATTGGCGGCGTGGATCTTGCCGATGATATCTTCGATAAACAGCTTCAGCTTGAGGTCGTTTGCTTTCAGGGCCGCTGCTTCGGCAATCAGGTCTTTAAGCAGCTGCACTTCACCAGCGAAGAATTCGCGGGCATCACTGGTGAACTGTTCTTCCCACTCACCCAGGTAACGCTGGTCTCTGGGCTCTTCATCTGAGAGCCCGTTGGCCTCATCGTCGAGCAGGCGCTGAAGGCGGTTGCACAACGCCCGATGAATAGCCGCTGCACTGGAGGCTGCCAACTTGCGGTAGACGGTCATCACGAAGCCAATGGCATTACCGGTTCGCCCCAGTGCTTCACCCGCGTCATAGCCCTTGCGCAGATAGTCCTGAAGGGTTTTATCGAACTCGATGGATTCCGTGCTGCTGGGTACCTGCAAGGCACTGGTTATTTTGCCTTGGAAGATGAAATTGCCTTCTGCATCCGTCACATCTGCTTTGTGGTTACGGAACACCATGTCATGCAGGATCTCCGGCTTGACGTTGAGTGCCATGAGATCGGTACGTCGCTCGGGGCGAAGCAGTTCCAGTAGAGCGACAAACTTGTCTTGCATGCCTTGGTGAGGGGTCGCACTCAGCAACAGCATGTGCTCGGTTTGACTACGTAGGCTTTTCGCCAGGTCGTAGCGCTCAGAGCTGTCCAGCTTCTGGCCGTATTGGCGACGGCTGAGTCGATGGCCTTCGTCAAATATCACCAGATCCCAGGGCTCAGCCTGGAGCAGGCTCTCCAAGTGACCCTCCTGCTTGAGTCGATCCATGGAGCCAATGACACAGTCGTGCATCTTCCATTGGCGAGGTTCATTGATGAAAAAGTCCTCACCATAGATTTCAAAGTCTTCGATCTTGAACTTGTGGTACAGCTCTTCCTGCCACTGCTTGGTCAGGCCGGCGGGGGTAACCAGCAAGATGCGTTTGATCAGGTCTCGTTGCCGTAGCGCATGCAGGAGCATTCCGGTCTCAATGGTTTTCCCAAGGCCCACATCGTCAGCGATCAACCAGTTGTAGTTGCCGGAGGCGATAATGTGGTGCACCAAGTGAATCTGATGAGGTAGCGGTTCAATCTCTAGGTGAGAAAGGGCCCCCGTGTTTTCATTCCATACCTTGATGGCATGGGCGAGCATGCGCAGTCGCATGCGTTCCGCATCGACCGCTTCGCCTTTACTGGCAGTGACAAACCGATGCTTAACGCCCTTCACCTGACGCAGGTACTGATAGGGCAGCCAATGGCGTTCGCCTCGCTCAGGAAAGTCGACAAGGACTTGCTCGCTCCCCGCCAAGGTGCGTTGCTGCATGATCACGCCCTGCCCTAGTGAGCGAACACCGCTACCAGGTGTTTCGTCGACTACGTCCATGCCATTTTGAAAGCCTGAGCGCACGGCAGATGCATCGACATAGGCCAGTTTCTTCTCCGGACTGAACCAGTGAACCTGAAGCTGATCTTCGGCTTCTTTAGCAATGGCCATTTTGACGATGCCCCGGCGTTCGCCCTGGCCGCTGGGTAGAGTCTGGCTGACCCAGCAACCAGGAACGTGGGAGAGTTTGAGGGGCTTCATGGGCTAGTCCTTTATCCTTACGGCTCAATGCTTGGCGAAGGTTGGTCGATATTCTGTGTGTGCAAGGCAGATGCGAGCGGTGCAGCTGACCATTGAGGCACAGCCGAATCCTCTTCAACACCGTCGATACCTGCGGTGTCATCCTCGATATCTGAAAGAGGCTCTGTGTCTGCGGGATCAGCCTTCACCTGCTTTCTTTTTCCTGAGGCATTAAGGCTTGGCTCTTCTTCTCTGACATAGGGCTTGTCACTGAAGTAGCAACTGGGCTCCTGAGGATGCTTTGTCTGGAATACACCAAATTCCCGCAGGCGCTCGGTCTTCTCGATTTCTAGCGTGTCGCAAATTCCCAGATCACTGTATTCCTCAGCTGGCAGCTCGCGAGGAACATGGAAATCAAAGTGCTGGCTGGCGGGCAAGCAACCTTCCAGGTTGGCAAACCTGAACCATAGGTAGCGTGCAAAGGCTTTAAACGCGCGGCGCAATGTGCTGTTTTCGTACCAAGACGCAAATAGGTTTTCGAGGAAGACCTCGATCTCTTCTACCTGGGGAAGCGACTCAAAGGAGCGCACGATCAGCAGCGCTGTCGGCCAGGACAGAACGTAGTAGGACAGGCGACTACTGCCGGTTTTATCGAAGGCGATCCAGTAGATATCGTTTTCGGCCCAGATCACTTTGATGTGCGCAGCAAGGATCAGCTCCTCAGGAGTGAGCCCCTTTTCGATCTCTCTCTCCAATGCAAGACGAGTTGCCCCCCAGCCGCTCATGACAAAAATCTGCTGAACCAAGGGCAGTGTGCTGAGTGGCCAGTTGGCTTTTCCAATCAGTTCCGCAGCTTTCTGAAGTGCGCGATCTTCACGGGAAAGCTTGTCTGCCAGCCAATCAGTGGATTCGGCTGCTGACGGCTCCTCATTGTCGAAGACTTCATCCGGGTCAAAGGCATAGGCAGCGTAGTCATCGTCTACATCACGGAAGTCATCCAGAGCGGCGTTGGTGTCCCTGTCGTGTTCTTTGCCCAGCTCGATGATGGTCAGATCATGCAGGTCATGATCGAAGTCGATGTCATCTTCAGGATCTTCAAGCCCCAGGCCCATTTGCACCGGACTAAGTACGTCCAGCTCAAGTTCATCTTGAGGAAGATCATCATCGTACTCGTCGAGGATCTCGTCATGAACCTCGGAGGGGATGACAGGTTCTTCGGATACTGGAGCAGTATCCGGCGGCTCGGGTAGCTCATCAGTGTCTGGCCCCGGTGGGCTCAACGGTGATGTAGGGATGATTCTTAGAGGTCGTCCCGATTTATTGAATACTTTGACGCTGGCCTTCGATTCGCCGGGCTCAGTGGGTTTTCTTGGCAAGCCAAGTTTGAGAAGGGGCTTTTTAGGAGTTGGTGAAGAGGTCTCGTCTTCATCTATCTGTTCTACCACATCTTCTGTAATGGCCGGGGCTGCATCAAGAGCGTCGGTCTCCTCACCAGCATCGGTGAGTTCAGTCGTTTCAATAGAGGCGGGTTCAACATGGTTTTCCCACCAACCGTCCTGGTTTAAGGGAGGGAGCTGGGCAGAAGCCTGTTGAATGAAACTGAGCTCGTTGTCGACTGCCACAGTCGAGGTCTGGGCACTGGGCACCGATGGGAGTTCCAGTGTCGCCAATGACGTGGCTGAGTCATTTAGAAATGCCAGGTCGCTAGCTGTCGGTAAGTCGTCTTCTGAATCTAGATCTGGCTCTACAAAAGCCTCTTGTTGGCGTTTTAGCAGTAGTGCACGTTGCATTGCCTTGGCCCCGTCAATAGGGCGGCGTTGCAGCATATACACGCGGCTGAGTAGGTTCAGAAAGTCAGGCTCTTCGCTTGTATCGATAGCCTCAAGCAGGAGTGACTCAGCCGCTTGCAATTTGCCAGCGGCGACGAGGTGATTGACGTCTTGTAGCAGAGTCTCTTTGTTGTGTTGCTTGCTCTTAAGCGAAAGGGGTTGGGGGGCGCGACTTTTCTTGAAATACAGAATGAGCTCAAGACGGCGGCCGATATCTGCTGCTGCCTGGTGGCTTTTAAGGAACTCACTGAGATGCGTTCGGGCGGTGGCGTGCTGCCCTTGGGAAATTAGAAGCGCAACTGCTTGAAGCAGACCTTCTGAGGAATGACCTTTCAAGCACGCGCGAATCTTCGTCTCCAGCTCATTTGGATCCGATGCGGCATAGCTCCACAGTTCGTCTAACAGCGCTTCCCAATCCATTTCCATACCAATTCCGTGAGGACACAGCCCAGACCTGCACAAATCGTGGAGTGTAGGGCGCGCACTACCTCATAGGAGTGGGCCTGTGTCGTCTATCACATTATCCAGACCGACCTTGTGGGTAAAGGCAAACAGCCACTACAACGTTAAATTCTTGTCTGCACGGCCAGTGCTCGCTCGTTGCCGGATTCACTCACTTCAATGCGTCTTGAAAGCTGTATCAACTGCGCCTCATGGGCTCGAAGCATGGCTTTAAGCTCTGCGTTTTCATGTTCCAGCCCAATGATCGTGCGGAGGCGTAGCTCGCTTATCTGGGTCTGGCCGCTGAGCAGGGTTTGGATGACCAGAATGTTCTGGTGCATGACCAGGCCAATCTATCCCGAGACTGCGAGGGCGAGAACCACTAGCTCTCCATAAACCCACGGCTCCATGTGTGGGCAGCGGTCGCCGGTCGGTTCGGTCGATCGTTTCCAGCCGGCCTTGCTTTGCGCCTCGCGTGAAAACAAGAAGCCCCGCTATGGCGGGGCTTCTTTTATCGAATCGGCGCACAGTGCGCCTTGCAGGGGGCTTTGCGGCCCTTCACGAGACCACCGACGGCTCCGGATGGCTGACCCGCTGCTGGATGGGGCTGATCTCGGCCATGGTCTCGCTGACCCAGGCTTCGGCGCGCTGGTTTAGCTCGGCGATGGCGCGCGGGCCTTCGCCTTCGGCGTGCATGGCCGGGCCGATCACCACCTGGATGGTGCCCGGGTACTTGGCCCAGCCGGCCTTGGGCCAATACTGCCCGGCGTTGTGGGCGATCGGCAGTACCGGTAGCCCGGCGTTGACCGCCAGGGCGGTGCCGCCGCGGGAGAACTTGCCCATCTGCCCCACCGGAATACGCGTGCCTTCCGGGAAGATCAGCACCCAGGCGCCTTTCTTCAGGCACTCGTCGCCCTGCTTGGCCAGTTGCTTGAGGGCCAGCTTCGGCTGGCTGCGGTCGATGGCGATGGGCTTGAGCAGGGCCAGGGCCCAGCCGAAGAACGGCACGTAGAGCAGCTCGCGCTTTAGTACCTGGCTGAGTGGCTCGAAGAAGCCGGAGAGGAAGAAGGTTTCCCAGGTGCTCTGGTGCTTGGAGAGGATCACGCAGGGCTTTTCCGGGATGTTCTCCAGTCCGCGCACCTCGTAGCGGATGCCGGCGACCACGCGGGTCAGCCAGATCGCGAAGCGGCACCAGTTCTGTACCACGAAGCGGTAGCGGGCGCGGAACGGCAGGATCGGCGCGATGAAGAAGCTGAGGGTGCCCCAGACGAACGCGCTGGCGGACAGCAGCAGGTAAAAGAGGACGGTTCTGATGGCCTGCACTGTCGACATGTATTCTGACCTTACTGAAGTAATGCGCTGGCGACTGCCGCCAGATCGTCGAATATCAGGGTGCCCTCTGGCAAGGGCTTGCCCAGCGTACGTACACCTTTTCCGGTCTTTACCAACACCGGCTGACAATCGACGGCCCGCGCCGCCTCCAGGTCACCGATGCTGTCGCCGACGAACCAGATACCCGACAGATCGACCCCGTAGTACTCGCCGATCTGCCGCAGCATACCCGGCTTCGGCTTGCGGCATTCGCAGCCGTCGTCCGGTCCATGCGGACAATAGACGATGAGGCCGACCTCGCCGCCCTGCTCCGCGACCAGTTCGCGCAAGCGCGCATGCATGGCCTCGAGCACCGCCAGGTCGTAATAGCCACGGGCGATGCCGGACTGGTTGGTAGCCACCGCGACGGTCCAGCCGGCCTTGCTCAGGCGGGCGATGGCCTCGATCGAGCTGGGGATGGGGATCCACTCGTCGAGGGTCTTGATGTAATCGTCGGAGTCGAGGTTGATGACTCCATCGCGGTCGAGAATCAGCAGGGAACGGGACATCGATGCGCAGTTGGCCATGAACGGAAAGGATCGATTCTACCTCAGCCAGCCGGAGCATCGCGGATGGATCGACGAGCCCCCTACGCTGGACAATCTGTACTAGATTCAATAATGGCAATGGAATGGCAATCCCAGGCCAGGGAGTCATTTGGCACGCAGCAGTGGGTGTCTCGGAGTACGTGCGAACCCCTTGGCGGGTGGATCACCGGAGTAACGCAGTAAGCGCCTATCGCATGCCAGCACGGCCGACCGGCCGTGTTTCCACCACAGGTGGAGCGGGCATGACGACGGGGAGTTCCGGGGCGTCTGCCCGTTCCCAAGGACGGTAACCGTGAAACGCCTGAAAAAGACACTGCACCTTTCAAGCTTGTCCCTCGTTTCCCTGGCTCTTTCTTCCGCCGCCCTGGCGGCCGCTCCGGTCATGCTCGACCAGGGCAAGGAATGGACCGAAAGCCACCGCCAGGACTTCTACAGCCGCGACCAGGGCTCGCAGGTGATGCCCCTGCCCTGGCTCAAGGCGTTGCGACAGCCGGATGGAACGCCTTTCCTCGCCGACAGCCTGGCCCGCTACGGCTATTTGCCCAATCCCAAGGCGCCCGCGGAAGGCCTGCCGGTGGGCTTCACCGTAGCCGGCACGGGCGCCCGGCAGATGGTCGGCATGACCTGTTCGGCCTGCCATACCCGGCAGATCGAGGTGAAGGGCACGGCCTATCGGATCGACGGCGGTCCGGCGATCGTCGACTTCCAGGCATTCCTCGCCGACCTTGATCGGGCCGTGGGACCGCTGACCAGCGATGACGCCGCCTTCGACGCCTTCGCCAAGCAGATCCTCGGGGCCAATCCGCCTCCCGGTGCGCGTGACGCCCTGCTCGCGGCGGTGAAGGAATGGTACGAGCCCTATCACACGCTGATCGAGCGCGCGCTGCCCAAGGACACCTGGGGACCGGCGCGACTGGACGCGGTATCGATGATCTTCAACCGCCTTACCGGGCTGGATATCGGCACCGCGCCGCCCTATCTGATTCCCGACAACATCAAGGCGGCGGATGCGCCGGTGCGCTACCCGTTCCTGTGGAACGCGGCGCGGCAGAACAAGACCCAGTGGCCCGGCTTCGCCGCCAACGGCAACGACCTGCTCGGCCTGGCGCGCAATGTCGGCGAGGTCTACGGGGTGTTCGCCACCTTCCACCCGCAGAAGAGCAAGTTCCACCTGCTGGGCATGGACTACCTGAAGGTCAACTCGGCCAACTTCCACGGGTTGGGCAAGCTGGAGGAGCTGATCAAGAAGATCGGCCCGCCGAAGTGGCCCTGGGCGGTGGACAAGCACCTGGCCAGGAAAGGCGCGCTGATCTTCGCCCGCAAGACCGACGAGGGTGGCTGCGTGGAGTGCCACGGCATCCGGATCAAGGACCTGGTGCTTTGGGACACTCCGCTGAGGGACGTCGGCAGCGACAGCCGCCAGCACGCCATCCTCGATGGCCAGGTGCAGACCGGCGTGATGGAGGGCGCGCGGATGCCGTTCGGCCAGCCGCTGAAGGCGACCGACGGAGCCTTCGATGTACTCGCCGTAGCGGTGGCCGGTTCGATCCTGCAGCACTTCGTGCCGATCCTCGGTGAGAAGCACGATGCCAAGGCGGCGGCGGTCAAGCCGGAAAGCGTGATGACCGACGAAACCCGGCAACTGCTGACCGCCTTCCAGAAGCCGGTGCGTACCCAGGCCGACCCCTACCCCTACGAGTCGCGGGTCCTGCAGGGGATCTGGGCAGCGGCGCCGTACCTGCACAACGGCTCGGTGCCGACCCTGGAAGAGTTGCTGAAGCCGGCCGCGGAGCGGGTGGAATCCTTCCCGGTGGGCTCGGCCTACGACGTGGAAAAGGTCGGCCTCGCCGCCCAGCAGACCCAATTCGGCAGCTATGTGCTGAAGACCACCGGCTGCGAGCAGCGTGATTCCGGCAACAGCCGCTGCGGCCATGAGTACGGCACCAGCCTGTCGGCCGAGGAGAAGCGTGCGCTGCTGGAGTATCTGAAGGTCCTGTAGTGAAAAAGGCCCGGTGTCGCGAGGACGCCGGGCCTTTTCTTCGAGGCGGGACTGGCTCAGCCGAGCAGCGAGATGTCCGCCACCCCGAGGAACGACCCGCGCAGCTTGGCCAGCAGCGCATAGCGGTTGGCGCGCACCGCCGCGTCGTCGACATTGACCATCACATCGGCGAAGAACGTATCCACCGGCTCGCGCAAGGCCGCCAGGCGGGCCAGCGCGGCGCGATAGTCGCGTGCCGCTGCCAGCGGCGCGACTTCGCTTTCGGCGTTCGCCACGGCGCTGCCCAGGGCCTTCTCGGCGGCTTCCACCAGCAGGCTGGCATCCACGTTCGGCGGAACCTCGTCCTCGGACTTGGCGAGAATATTCGACACCCGTTTGTTCGCCGCGGCCAGGGCCTCGGCTTCAGGCAACTGGCGGAAGGCCTGGACGGCCTGTACGCGCTGGTCGAAGTCCAGCGGCGAGCTTGGCTTGAGCGCGCGCACCGACTGGTACACGGCCACGTCCACGCCTTCGTCCTCGTAGCGCGCGCGCAGGCGGTCGAACACGAAGTCCAGCACCTGCTCGGCCAGGCCGGCGGCCTTGACCTTGTCGCCGTATTGCTCGACGGCGGCGTTGACCGCGGCTACCAGGTCCAGGTCGAGCTGCTTCTCGATGAGGATGCGCAGCACGCCCAGCGCAGCGCGGCGCAGCGCGTAGGGGTCCTTGCTGCCGGTGGGAAGCATGCCGATGCCGAAGATACCGACCAGGGTATCGAGCTTGTCGGCCACCGCCACGGCGGCGCCGGTCAGGGTCGAGGGTAGCTCGGCGCCGGCGCCGCGCGGCATGTACTGCTCGTTGAGGGCCAGGGCGACGTCTTCCGCTTCGCCGCCGTGGGTGGCGTAGTAGTAGCCGGCGATGCCCTGCATTTCGGGGAACTCGCCGACCATCTCGGTCGCCAGGTCACACTTGGACAGGATGCCGGCGCGCGAGGCGTTCTGCGCATTGCCGCCTATACGTTCGGCGATGTAGGCGGCCAGGCCGGAGACGCGCTGGGCCTTCTCGAACACGGTGCCGAGCTGGGCCTGGAACACTACGTTGCGCAGGCGCTCATTGAAGCTTTCGAGCGGCTGCTTCTTGTCCTGCTTGAAGAAGAACTCGGCGTCGGTGAGGCGCGGGCGAACCACCTTCTCGTTACCGCTGACGATGTTCTCCGGCGCCTTGCTCTCGACGTTGGCGACGGTGATGAAGCGAGGCAGCAGCTTGCCGTTGGCGTCCAGCAGGCAGAAGTATTTCTGGTTGTCCTGCATGGTGGTGATCAGGGCTTCCTGCGGGACCTCGAGGAAGCGCTCCTCGAAGGAGCAGACCAGCGGCACCGGCCACTCGACCAGTGCAGTCACTTCGTCGAGCAGGCTCGGCGGCACGATGGCGCTGCCCTGTTGCTCGGCGGCCAGTTCGGCCACGCGCTTGGCGATCAGCTCGCGGCGCTCGGCGAAATCGGCCAGCACATGAGCGCCGCGCAGGTCTTCCAGATACGCTGCCGGGCTGGAAATACGCACATTGTCCGGATTGTGGAAGCGGTGGCCACGGGATTCGCGCCCGGCTTTCTGGGCGAGGATCTCGCACTCGACCACATCGTCGCCGAACAGCATCACCAGCCATTGGGTCGGACGCACGAACTCCTCGCGGCGAGCTGCCCAGCGCATCCGCTTGGGAATCGGCAGTTCGTTCAACGAGGCCTCGACGATGCCCGGCAGCAGGCCGGCGGCCGGTTGGCCGGCGATGGTCTGGCTGAAGCGCAGCTTCGGACCGCTCTTGTCGATCTGCTGCAGATCCACGCCGCACTTCTTGGCGAAGCCCAGGGCGGCCTGGGTCGGGTTACCGCTGGCGTCGAAGGCGGCCTGTAGCGGCGGACCGTCTAGGTTGACGGTACGGTCGGGCTGCTGCACGGCGAGTTGCTCGACCAGCACGGCGAGACGGCGCGGCGCCGCATAGAAACGCGCAGCGGCATAGCTCAGACCGGCAGCCTTGAGGCCCTTCTCGATACCGCTGAGGAAGGCTTCGCCGAGGCTGTTGAGGGCTTTTGGCGGCAGCTCTTCGGTGCCCAGTTCGACCAGGAAATCCTTGGCGCTCATCATTCGGCCTCCTTCAGCTTGGCCAGTACTTCGTCACGCAATTCGGGGGTGGCCATGGGGAAGCCGAGGCGCGCGCGGGCCTGCAGGTAGCTCTGCGCCACGGCGCGGGCCAGGGTACGCACGCGAAGGATGTAGCGCTGGCGCTCGGTGACCGAGATGGCGCGCCGCGCATCCAGCAGGTTGAAGGTATGCGAAGCCTTGAGGACCATCTCGTAGGTCGGCAACGGCAGCTCCAGCGCGATCAGGCGGTTGGCTTCGCTTTCGTAGAAGTCGAACAGTTCGAACAGCTTCGGCACGTTGGCGTGCTCGAAGTTGAAAGTGGATTGCTCCACCTCGTTCTGGTGGAACACGTCGCCATAGGTGACCTTGCCGAACGGGCCGTCGGTCCAGACCAGGTCGTAGACCGAGTCCACGCCCTGCAGGTACATGGCCAGGCGCTCCAGGCCGTAGGTGATCTCGCCGGTGACCGGATAGCACTCGATGCCGCCGACCTGCTGGAAGTAGGTGAACTGGGTGACTTCCATGCCGTTCAGCCAGATTTCCCAACCCAGGCCCCAGGCGCCGAGGGTCGGCGACTCCCAGTTGTCCTCGACGAAGCGGATGTCGTGGACCAGCGGGTCGATGCCGATGGCTTTCAGCGAGCCGAGGTACAGCTCCTGGAAGTTCTCCGGGTTCGGCTTCAGGACCACCTGAAACTGGTAGTAGTGCTGCAGGCGGTTGGGGTTCTCGCCGTAGCGACCGTCGGTGGGGCGGCGGCTCGGCTGGACGTAGGCGGCGTTCCAGGTCTCCGGGCCGATGGCGCGGAGGAAGGTGGCGGTGTGGAAGGTGCCGGCGCCCACTTCCATGTCGTAGGGCTGCAGCACCACGCAGCCCTGCTCTGCCCAGTAGTTCTGCAGGGCGAGAATCAGGTCTTGGAAGGTGCGCACGGCGGGCGTAGTCTGGCTCACGAAATTCACCTGTGCTGAGGCTTCGATACAAAACGCGGAAGTATACCCGATTCCCGCGCCGCCTCGCCCGTCCCCCCGATCCCTGGAAAACCACGGAAAGCCTTATGCCACGCTGCTTCTGGTGCAACGACGATCCCCTCTACATGGCCTACCACGATGAGGAGTGGGGTGTGCCGCAGCGCGATCCCGACGCGCTGTTCGAACTTCTGCTGCTGGAGGGCTTCCAGGCCGGGTTGTCCTGGATCACCGTGCTGAAGAAGCGCGAGCGCTACCGCGAGGTGCTGTTCGGCTTCGACGTGCAGCGGGTGGCACAGATGAGCGACGCGGAGATCGACGAACTGATGCTCGACCCCGGCATCATTCGCAATCGGGCCAAGCTCAACGCTGCGCGGCAGAACGCCCAGGCCTGGCTGGAGCTGGACGACCCGGCTGGGTTCCTCTGGTCCTTCGTCGGCGGCCAGCCGAAGATCAACCATTTCGCCGGTCGCGCCGAGGTGCCGGCGATTACCCCGGAAGCCGAGGCCATGAGCAAGGCGCTGCGCAAGGCCGGCTTCAACTTCGTCGGGCCGACCATCTGCTACGCCTTCATGCAGGCCAGCGGCATGGTCATGGACCATACCCAGGACTGCGACCGTTACGCCCAACTCGTCGGCTAGCCGGGCGCTCCCTGACGGATGCGTTCGGATGTTCCACGTGGAACATCGGCGCGCAGCATAGCTGGTCGCCCCGCTTCCTTGGCTGCCGCCCTCGCCTTCTTCCTGGCGTACAATGCGCGTTCGAGTCGAGCGAGGAGTGTTTCGTGGAGAAATTCAAAGGTGCCCTGGTGGTGGGGGCCCTACGCCTGTTCGCGTTATTGCCCTGGCGTGCCGTGCAAGGCGTCGGGGCCGGCATAGGCTGGCTGATGTGGAAATTGCCGAATCGATCCCGCGAGGTAGTGCGGATCAACCTGTCCAAGTGCTTCCCCGAGTTGTCTGAAACCGAACTGGAAAAGCTGGTCGGACAAAGCCTGATGGATATTGGCCGGACCCTCACCGAAAGTGCCTGCGCCTGGATCTGGCCGCCTGAAAAGTCGCTGAGATACATCCGCGAGGTCGAAGGCATGGAGGTGCTGGAGGAAGCGCTGGCTTCCGGCGATGGTCTGGTCGGCATTACCAGTCACCTGGGAAACTGGGAAGTACTCAACCACTTCTATTGCTCCTACGCCAAGCCGATCATCTTCTATCGTCCGCCCAAGCTGAAGGCAGTCGACGAATTGCTGAAGAAGCAACGCGTGCAATTAGGCAACCGCGTCGCACCTTCCACTCCGGAGGGTATCCTCAGCGTCATCAAGGAAGTGAAGAAAGGCGGTTGCGTAGGAATTCCCGCCGACCCCGAGCCCGCGCGTACCGCTGGGCTCTTCGTGCCCTACCTGGGCACCACTGCATTGATCAGCAAGTTCGTCCCGCAGTTGCTTTCACGCGGCAAGGCGCGTGGAGTGTTCTTCCATGCGGTGCGCCTGCCCGATGGTAGCGGTTACAAGGTGATCCTCGAAGCGGCTCCGGCGGACATGTACGACAAGGACCTGGAAGTGTCTGTAGCAGCCATGAGCCGCGAGTTGGCGAAGTATGTACGAGCCTATCCCAGCCAGTACATGTGGAGCATGAAGCGCTTCAAGAACCGCCCGGATGGCGAGAAAAAATGGTATTGAGGAAAGGGCGTCGGAAGACGCCTTTTTCATATCCGGGTACTATGCTCAGCTCTGCCGCCTCCTCCGCAGGTCCCGAGGGACTCGATGGATAATCAACGACAATACCCACGAACCCCGCTCAAGTGCCGAATCCGTATCAGTCACCCGTTATTTGGCGAGCTGATGGCGCAGACACGCGACCTCTCCGACACCGGGGTCTATGTCAAACACCCGGAGCTGACCCAGCTCCCAACAGGCAGTGTCGTTACTGGCCAGGTACAGGACTTGCCGATCGACGCGCCGATCCTGCAGATGGAAGTCGTGCGAGTCGATGCGGAAGGCGTCGGCCTGCGCTTTCTCAGCGAAGCCTGAACGGTGGTGTTCCACGTGGAACCCCAGGCATGAGCCACTGATCACAGAGTTGGCGAAACCGCTGCCGGTTATCGGCTAGAATGCGCGCCGCTCGGCATGGTGCCGGGCATGGGTTCCCTCACCCCATCGCGCAAAAAGGACAGCACATGTCAGCCTCTTCTCCGGCGGCCTGGCGCGGCACCCTGGCCGGCCTGATCGCCTTCCACATCTTCATCATCATCGCCAGCAACTACCTGGTGCAGTTGCCGATCACCCTGTTTGGCTGGCACACCACCTGGGGCGCCTTCAGCTTTCCGTTCATCTTCCTGGCTACCGACCTCACCGTGCGCCTGCTGGGCAAGGGCCCTGCCCGGCTGGTCATCGCCCGGGTCATGATCCCGGCGTTGATCGCCTCCTACGTGGTCTCGGTGTTGTTCCAGGAAGCGGCGTTCCGTGGTTTCTCCGCGCTGCTCGAGTTCAACACCTTCGTCGCCCGGATCTCCCTGGCAAGCTTCCTCGCCTATGTGCTCGGACAGATCCTCGATATCCAGGTATTCGACCGCCTCCGTCGTTCCCGGCACTGGTGGACCGCGCCAGTCGCCTCGACCATCCTCGGCAACCTGCTGGACACCTTCACCTTCTTCTTCGTGGCGTTCTGGCGTAGCGACAATCCGTTCATGGCGCAGCACTGGGTGGAAATCGCCACGGTGGACTACGGAGTGAAGCTGAGTATCAGTCTTCTACTGTTCGTGCCGCTCTACGGCATGCTACTCAACGGCATCCTGAAGATGCTGCCGGGGCGGCCGCAGAGCAACGCTTGAGGCTCATCGAGGCAATCTGGAGGAAGGGCGCAACAGGCCGTGATGACCGTTGCGCCCTTCTTCGTTCAGGAGGTGGTAGCCCGGTGCGCGGCCGTGAGCAGCGTCAGGGCATCGCCGCCGAGCGTGACCAGGATGTGCGCCACGCGCTGAATGGGAACGCCCTGCCCCGTCCGCACTTCGATCCTTTCCAAGGCATGGAGGAGGCCGAGGAGAGCCCTGAGGCGCTCCTGTACGGATTCGAGCATCTCATTGGCGGAGGCGTTCCGGTGAACGTAGAGAATCGCTTGCTCGTATGGGTATTCGACATAGGACGGGACTGAACGCTCTTGCTTCGACATGTTGGCTCCGGAAAAGTAGTTGAAGTCAGGTGTCGCGTTCGGGCTTTGACCGAAGCGATGAGTCGAAGCTAGAGGGCCGGCAGCGGTCGCTCAATGGGGTGTTGGGCGTTCGGGATGCAGGCTACATCGTTGACAGAAGTTGCCTACGAATGTGTGGAACAGGTCTTTGTAAAAGTGTCGTCGGGGCGTGCTCGAACCGTTCTGCCAGCGCTCGATGAGCACGCCCGACCCGTCTGCCGGAACTCCGGCCGGCGGGTGGCGAGAACGCGCTGCGCAAGCCTTGGCCGGACGCTCAGGTTCTCGCCCTGTCGAGCTTGCGCAGGAACACCGTCATTTCCTTTTCGGCCTGCTTGTCGCCATGCGTCGCGGCAGTTGCCAGGCCCTGCTCCCAGGCCTGCCGGGCGCCCGCGAGATCGCCGGCAGCCTGGCGCGCCTTGCCCAGCAGCTTCCAGCCGGCGGAATACTTCGGGTCCTGCTCTACGCAGCGCTGGAGGTGTTCCGCCGCGCGTTCGGCGTCGCCCGCGTCCAGGTAGCCCTTGCCCAGGCCGAAGCGCAGCAGCGCATTGTCCACGCCTTTGGCCAGCATCTTTTCCAGACCTTCGATCATCATCCTGCCCTCTTCCAACGATGTCGGCCATTGTGCCCGGCTCCGGCCAGGCTTTGCACGGAACAGAGGGATTCGGCCGTTGCGAAGGAGGCACGCGGCCCCTTGGTGTTCGTAGGCCGAAGCCCTATCGCCGTTCGCGATAGGGCGTGCCTCAGAAGAACGTCAGGCCGGCCTGGAACAGTCGCTCGACGTCGCGGATGTATTTCTTGTCGACCAGGAACAGCAGCACGTGGTCGCCGCTCTCGATGCGGGTGTCGCCATGGGCGATCAGCACTTCCTCGTCGCGCACCAGCGCGCCGATAGTGGTGCCCGGCGGCAGCTTGATCTCGTTGATCGAGCGACCGATCACCTTGCTCGACTTGGCGTCGCCATGGGCTACCACTTCGATCGCTTCGGCTGCGCCGCGGCGCAGCGAGTGTACGCTCTCGATGTCGCCGCGGCGAACGTGGGCCAGCAGGGTGCCGATGGTCGCCAGTTGCGGGCTGATGGCGATGTCGATCTCGCCGCCTTGCACCAGGTCGACATAGGCCGGGTTGTTGATCAGGGTCATCACTTTGCTCGCGCCGAGCCGCTTGGCCAGCAGCGAGGACATGATGTTGGCCTCGTCGTCGTTGGTCAGGGCGAGGAACACGTCGGTCTCGCCGATGTTTTCCTCCAGCAGCAGGTCGCGGTCGGAAGCGCTGCCGTTGAGCACGATGGTGCTGTCCAGGGTATCCGAGAGGTGCCGGCAGCGCAGCGGGCTGCGCTCGATGATCTTTACCTGGTAGCGGCTCTCGATGGCCTCGGCCAGGCGCTCGCCGACATTGCCGCCGCCGGCGATGATGATCCGCTTGTAGCTGTCGTCGAGCCTGCGCATCTCGCCCATTACCGCGCGGATATGGGCCTTGGCGGCGATGAAGAAGACTTCGTCGTCGGCCTCGATCACCGTGTCGCCCTGGGGAATGATCGGCCGGTTGCGGCGGTAGATCGCGGCGACGCGGGTATCCACGTTCGGCATGTGCTCGCGCAGCTGGCGCAGCTCCTGCCCTACCAGAGGGCCGCCGTAGTAGGCCTTGATCCCGACCAACTGCGCCTTGCCCTCGGCGAAGTCGATGACTTGCAGCGCGCCGGGGTGTTCGATCAGGCGCTTGATGTAGTTGGTGACCACCTGCTCCGGGCTGATCAGCACGTCCACCGGGATCGCCTCGTTGTCGAACAGCCCGGTACGGGTCAGGTAGGCCGGCTCGCGGACGCGGGCGATCTTGGTCGGGGTGTTGAACAGGGTGTAGGCGACCTGGCAGGCGACCATGTTGGTCTCGTCGCTATTGGTCACCGCCACCAGCATGTCGGCGTCGTCGGCGCCGGCCTGGCGCAGCACCGTGGGGAACGAGGCCTTGCCTTGCACGGTGCGGATGTCGAGGCGGTCGCCGAGGTCGCGCAGGCGGTCGCCGTCGGTGTCGACCACGGTGATGTCGTTGGCTTCGCTGGCCAGGTGCTCGGCCAGTGTGCCGCCGACCTGGCCGGCACCGAGGATGATGATTTTCATGGCAGGAAACGGCTCGTCAGGTTTCGATCAACGGGCGGATATCTTGATCAGCTTGGCATAGTAGAAGCCATCGTGGCCCTCCACCTGCGGCAGCAACTGGCGGCCGTGGGGCTGTTTCATGCCCCAGGGGCCGGGAAGGTCCAGTTCGCGGGCGCCGGGCGTGCGGGCGAGGAAGGCGGCGATGCTGTCGCTGTTTTCCGCCGGCATCACCGAACAGGTGGCGTAGAGCAGTACGCCACCGACTTCCAGGGTAGGCCACAGCGCGTCGAGCAATTCACCCTGCAGGTGCGCCAGGGCGGCGATGTCTTCCGGCTTGCGCGCCAGCTTGATGTCCGGGTGGCGGCGGATCACCCCGGTGGCCGAGCACGGCGCGTCGAGGAGGATGCGCTGGAACGGCTTGCCGTCCCACCACTCCCCGGTGGCCCTGGCGTCGGCGGCGACCAGGCTGGCTTGCAGGCCGAGCCGCTGGAGGTTTTCCCGGACCCTTATCAGGCGGCTCTCCTCGAGGTCGACGGCGACCACTTCGGCCAGTTCCGGCTGGGTTTCCAGCAGGTGGCAGGTCTTGCCGCCAGGCGCACAGCAGGCGTCGAGGACACGCTGGCCGGGCGCGCTTTCGAGCAGCTCGGCGGCCAGTTGCGCGGCTTCGTCCTGAACGCTGACGCGGCCCTCCGCGAAGCCCGGTAGTTCGCGCACGTCGCGCGGCGCGGCGAGCTGGATGCCGTCGCGGCTGTAGTCGCAGGCGCGGGCCTCGATTCCGGCTTCGGCGAGTTCGGCCAGGTAGGCATCGCGCTCGCCGTGGCGCCGATTGACCCGCAAGGTCATCGGCGGGTGTGCGTTATTCGCTGCGCAGAGCGCGTCGAGTTGCTCCGGCCAGGCCTGCTTGAGCGCTTTCAGCAGCCAGCGCGGATGGCCCAGGCGCGCCGAGGGATCGCGGTCGACCTCGGCCAGCAGCGTCTCGCCTTCGCGCTGCGCGCGGCGCAGCACGGCGTTGAGCACGCCCTTGGCCCAGCCCTTCTTCAGCTTGTCGGCGCAGCCGACGGTCTCGCCGATCGCGGCGTGCGGCGGAATCCGCGTGTAGAGCAACTGGTAGAGGCCAATCAGCAGCAGGGCGTGGATATCGGTGTCGGCGGCCTTGAACGGCTTCTGCAACAGGCGCACGGCCAGGGCCTGCAGGCGCGGTTGCCAGCGCGCCGCGCCGAAGGCCAGCTCCTGGGTCAGGCCGCGATCGCGCGGGGCGACCTTGTCCAGTTGCGGCGGCAACGCGCCAGACAGCGAGGCGCGTCCGGCGAGCACCGCGGCCAGCGCCTGGCAGGCGGCGAGACGCGGGTTCATTGGCCGAGCACCTGGCCGGCGGCGAATTGCTCGCGGCGGCTGTTGTAGAGGTCGGCGAAGGCCAGTGGCTTGCCGCCAGGCAATTGCAGGCGGGTCAGGTGCAGGGCGCCTTCGCCGCAGGCGACCAGCAGGCCGTCGCGGCTGGCCTCGAGGATGGTTCCGGGCGCCCCGCTGCCCTGCCCCAGGCTGGCGCCGAGGACTTTCAGCGGCGCATCGGCGAGGCTGGTGTGGCAGACCGGCCAGGGGGTGAAGGCGCGGACCTGGCGCTCCAGTTCGACGGCCGGACGGCTCCAGTCGAGGCGTGCCTCGTCCTTGTTCAGCTTGTGCGCGTAGGTGGCCAGGGCGTCGTCCTGGATCTCGCCATGCAGGGTGCCGGCGGCCAGGCCGGCGATGGCTTCGACCACCGCTTTCGGGCCGAGCGCGGCGAGCCGGTCGTGCAGGCTGCCGCCGGTGTCCGCGGCGGAAATCGGCGTGCTCACCTTGAGCAGCATCGGGCCGGTGTCGAGCCCTGCTTCCATCTGCATCACGGTGACGCCGCTCTCCGCGTCGCCGGCTTCCACCGCGCGCTGGATCGGCGCGGCGCCGCGCCAGCGCGGCAGCAGCGAGGCGTGGCTGTTGATGCAGCCCAGGCGCGGGATATCGAGTACCGCCTGGGGCAGGATCAGGCCATAGGCGACCACCACCATCAGGTCCGCGCGCAGGGCCGCCAGCTCCGCCTGGGCCTCGGCATTACGCAGGCTCTGCGGCTGCATGACCGGCAGGCCATGCTCCAGGGCCAGGCTCTTCACCGCGCTGGGCATCAGTTTCTGCCCGCGGCCGGCCGGCCGGTCAGGCTGGGTGTAGACGGCGACGATCCGATGTGGGGTGTCGAGCAGGGCCTTGAGATGCTCGGCGGCGAATTCCGGGGTTCCGGCGAAGACGATGCGCAATGCTTGGCTCATGCGGGGCTCGCTAAAAGAAAAAGGCTTGCCGGGGCAAGCCTTTGGGGGATGGGGTCACGCCTGCTGTCGATGCTGCTTTTCCAGCTTCTTGCGGATGCGGTCGCGCTTGAGGGTGGACAGGTAGTCGACGAACAGCTTGCCGTTGAGGTGGTCGCATTCGTGCTGGATGCATACCGCCAGCAGGCCTTCGGCGACTTCCTCGAAGGGGTTGCCATCGCGGTCGAGGGCCTTGATCCGGACCTTCTGCGGTCGGTCCACGTTCTCGTAGAAGCCGGGTACCGACAGGCAGCCTTCCTGGTACTGGTCCATATCCTCGGTCAGCGGTTCGAACTCGGGGTTGATGAATACCCTCGGCTCGGACTTGTCTTCGCTGAGGTCCATGACCACGATGCGCTTGTGCACGTTCACCTGGGTCGCGGCGAGGCCGATGCCCGGGGCTTCGTACATGGTTTCGAACATGTCGTCGATCAGCTGGCGCACCGCGTCGTCGACCACCTCCACCGGTTTGGCGATGGTCCGCAGGCGCGGATCGGGGAATTCGAGAATGTTCAGGATGGCCATATGCGTTTGTGATGCACTTGTGGAATCGATTGAAAATCCGCTGCTAAGATGGCGCGCAGCTTGAAAACGGCTTCAGACCGCGATTCTCGCGGGCTTCGGGCGTTTCGCGTATGTCGACATGATAAAGGGATTCACTGCATGAGGAAATCACTAGTCGCCCTTCTGCTCCTTGCCGCGAGCGGTCTGGCGCAGGCCCAGGTCGACCTCAGGGAAGGGCATCCGGACCGCTACACGGTGGTCAGGGGCGATACCCTGTGGGACATCTCGGGGAAATTCCTCCGCCAGCCATGGAAGTGGCCGGAACTCTGGCACGCCAACCCGCAGATCCAGAATCCCCACCTGATCTACCCCGGCGACACACTCAGCCTGGTCTACGTTGATGGCCAGCCGCGCCTGGTGCTGAACCGTGGCGAATCGCGCGGGACCATCAAGCTGTCGCCGAAGATCCGCAGCACGCCGATCGCCGAGGCCATCCCGACCATCCCGCTGGACAAGATCAACAGCTTCCTGCTGGCCAACCGCATCGTCGATGACGAGAAGACCTTCACCAGTGCGCCGTACATCGTCGCCGGCAACGCCGAGCGGATCGTCAGCGGCACCGGCGACCGCATCTACGCTCGCGGCAAGTTCGCCGACGGCCAGCCGGCCTATGGCATCTTCCGCCAGGGCAAGGTCTACATCGATCCGAAGACCAAGGAAGTCCTCGGCATCAACGCCGACGACATCGGCGGCGGCGAGGTGGTAGCCACCGAAGGCGACGTCGCGACCCTGGCACTGACCCGCACCACCCAGGAAGTGCGCCTGGGCGACCGCCTGTTCCCCACCGAGGAGCGTGCGGTGAATTCCACCTTCATGCCCGGCGAGCCGAGCCGCGAGGTGAAGGGCGAAATCATCGACGTACCGCGCGGCGTGACCCAGATCGGCCAGTTCGACGTGGTCACCCTGAACCGTGGCCAGCGCGACGGGCTGGCCGAGGGCAACGTGCTGGCGATCTACAAGGTCGGCGAGACGGTGCGCGACCGCGTTACCGGTGAGTCGGTGAAGATTCCCGACGAACGCGCCGGCCTGCTGATGGTGTTCCGTACCTACAAGAAGCTGAGCTACGCCCTGGTTCTGATGGCCAGCAGGCCGCTCTCGGTAACCGACAGGGTGCAGAATCCCTGACTCGAAACCCCCGCCTCGGCGGGGGTTTCGCGTTTCTGGGGGAAGGAAATTTCATACGACGGTTTCCAGGATGGAAGCCGGACCCTTCCCTTCTTCCTGTCAGCGATGGACCTGCCTGCTATGGATGAGTCGCAATGAAGAACCATTCTCCAGCCGAACTGGAAGCACGGCTGCGTCTGCATGGCCTGCCCGAACTGGGACCCATGCGCTTCCTGCGCTTGATCGAGGCCTTCGGTTCGGCCTCTTCCGCGCTTGCCGCGCCAGCCGGCGCCTGGCGCACCCTGGGAGTGCCTGCCGAGGCCGCTGCCGCGCGGCGCAGCCCGGCGGTGCGGGAAGCGGCGGGTGAAGCCCTGCGCTGGCTGGAAGGTCCGCGCAGGCACCTGCTGATGTGGGACGACCCGGGATACCCGGCACTGCTCGCCGAAGTCGCCGATGCCCCGCCGCTGCTGTACGTCGAAGGCACCCCGGAGACTCTGGAACGGCCGCAACTGGCGATGGTCGGCAGCCGCCGCGCCAGCCCCGCCGGGCTGGGCACCGCCCGGAGCTTTGCGCGCAGCCTGGCGCAGGGCGGCTTCGCCATCACCAGCGGGCTGGCCCTGGGAATCGATGGCGCCGCCCACGAGGGCGCGCTGGAGATTGGCGGCGCGACCGTGGCAGTCCTCGGCACCGGCCTGCGCAGGCTCTATCCGCGCCGCCACGAGGCGCTGGCGCGGCGCATCGTCGAGGATGGCGGCGCGCTGGTTTCGGAACTGCCGCTGGACAGCCCGCCGCTGCCGGCAAACTTTCCCCGGCGCAACCGCATCATCAGCGGACTCTCGCTGGGTGTGCTGGTGGTCGAGGCAAGTCCCGCCAGCGGCTCGCTGATCACCGCGCGGCTGGCGGCGGAACAGGGTCGCGAGGTGTACGCCATCCCGGGCTCCATCCACCATCCCGGCGCACGTGGCTGCCACCAGCTGATTCGCGATGGCGCGCTGCTGGTGGAAAGCGTCGGGCACGTGCTCGAAGCACTGCGCGGCTGGGCGCAGGCGGAGCCAGCGGAAGCGCCGGTGCAGCCCCTGCCCCACCCTTTGCTGGCGCTGCTGCGCGCCGCGCCCTACACCAGCGAAGGCCTGGCCGCCGCCAGCGGCATGACGCTGCCCGACGTGCTGGCGACGCTCAGCGAACTGGAACTCGACGGCCGGGTCGCCTGCGAGGCCGGCACCTGGGTGCATCGCTCCGGCTGAAACCGTACACTTCGCGCACCCTGTCCGCTGGAGTGAGTCGATGATCAGCAGCTTTCGTGCGCAATGCGCCGCCCGGGTCGTCCGCGAGGGCGGCGTGATCGCCTATCCCACCGAGGCGGTATGGGGGCTCGGCTGCGACCCGTGGAACGAGGATGCGGTGTATCGCCTGCTGGCGCTGAAGGCGCGGCCGGTGGAAAAGGGCCTGATCGTGGTGGCGGCGAACATCCACCAGCTCGACTTCCTTCTCGAAGACCTGCCGGACGTCTGGCTGGACCGCCTGGCCGGTACCTGGCCGGGGCCGAACACCTGGCTGGTGCCGCACCAGGAGCGCCTGCCGGAGTGGGTCACCGGCGTCCACGACAGCGTCGCCGTGCGGGTCACCGACCATCCCCTGGTACAGGAACTGTGCCATCTCACCGGTCCGCTGATCTCCACCTCGGCCAATCCGGCCGGGCGCCCGGCGGCGCGCACGCGGCTGCGGGTGGAGCAATACTTCCACGACGAGCTGGACGCTATCCTCGGCGGCGCCCTTGGCGGGCGCCGCAACCCCAGCCTGATCCGCGACCTGGTGACCGGACAGGTCATCCGCCCGGCCTGAGTACGCGCTTCAGGGCAACAGTACGGTCGAGCCGGTGGTTCGCCGTGCGGCCAGTTCGGTATGCGCCCTGGCTGCTTCGGCCAGGGCGAAGCGCTGGTTGATCTCGATGCGGATGTCGCCGCGCTCGATCAGGCCGAACAGCTCGTCGGCCATCGCCTGGAGTTTTTCCGGGGTATCGGCGTAGCTGCCCAGGGTCGGCCGGGTCACGTACAGCGAACCCTTCTGCGAGAGGATGCCCAGGTTGACCCCGGTCACCGGCCCCGAGGCGTTGCCGAAGCTGACCAGCAAGCCGCGCGGCGCCACGCAGTCCAGCGAGGTTTCCCAGGTATCCTTACCCACCGAGTCGTAGACCACCGGGCACTTCTTCCCGTCGGTCAGTTCGAGCACCCGCCGCGCCACGTTCTCATGGCTATAGTCGATGGTCTCCCAGGCACCGTGCTGCCTGGCCAGGCGTGCCTTTTCCGGCGAGCTGACGGTGCCGATCAGCTGCACTCCAAGGGCCTTGGCCCATTGGCAGGCGAACAGGCCCACGCCGCCCGCGGCGGCATGGAAGAGAATGGTTTCGCCGCCCCGCAGTTCGTAGGTCTGGCGCAGCAGGTATTGGGTGGTGAGCCCCTTGAGCATCACCGCGGCGGCCTGTTCGAAGTCGATGCCGTCGGGCAGGTGGACCAGCTTCTCCTCCGCCAGCACATGCAGTTCGCTGTAGGCGCCCAGGGGGCCGGTGGCGTAGGCGACGCGGTCGCCGACCTTGAAACGGGTCACTTCGCTGCCCACCGCCTCGACCTCGCCGGCACCTTCGCTACCCAGTCCCGAGGGTAAGCCGGGGGCCGGATAGAGGCCGCTGCGGTAGTAGGTGTCGATGAAGTTCAGGCCAATGGCGCGATTGCGCACGCGGACTTCCCGGGGGCCCGGCTCGGCGGGTTGGTAGTCGCGGTATTCGAGGACTTCGGGGCCGCCGTAGGCAGCGAACTGGATGCGCTTGGCCATGCTGGAACTCCTGCTTCGTCAGGGTTTCGGACGGTCGCGCCGGGTGGGCGACCCTGGGTAAAGGCCTTCATCCAAGCCTTCCCCTTGACGGCCGTCAAGCGCCGGCTACCCATCCAGGGTGGTATGCTTGCGCCCTCGTTTCGTCGCCAGCCCGCGCCCCGCGCGGCCTCCCCGCTCCAAGGTGAACTCCGTGACCGACCGTATCGCCGCTGTCAAAACCTACCTGCTCGACCTGCAAGACCGCATCTGCGCCGCCCTCGAGGCGGAGGACGGCAAGGCCCGCTTCGCCGAGGACGCCTGGGAGCGTCCGGCCGGTGGCGGCGGACGGACGCGGGTAATCGGCGACGGCGCATTGATCGAGAAGGGCGGGGTGAATTTTTCCCACGTCTTCGGCGATAGCCTGCCGCCCTCGGCCAGCGCCCATCGGCCGGAACTGGCCGGGCGCGGTTTCCAGGCGCTCGGCGTGTCGCTGGTGATCCATCCGGAAAACCCCCACGTGCCGACGTCCCATGCCAACGTGCGTTTCTTCTGCGCCGAGAAGGAAGGCGAGGAGCCGGTCTGGTGGTTCGGCGGCGGCTTCGATCTGACCCCCTACTACGCCCACGAGGAAGACTGCGTGCATTGGCACCGGGTCGCTCGCGACGCCTGCGCGCCGTTCGGCGCGGACGTCTACCCGCGCTACAAGGAATGGTGCGACCGCTACTTCCACCTCAAGCACCGCAACGAGCCGCGCGGCATCGGCGGCCTGTTCTTCGACGACCTCAACCAGTGGGACTTCGACACCTGCTTCGCCTTCATCCGCGCCATCGGCGATGCCTATATCGACGCCTACCTGCCGATCGTCCAGCGCCGCAAGCACACGCCGTTCGATGAACGGCAGCGAGAGTTCCAGGCCTATCGTCGCGGTCGCTATGTGGAGTTCAACCTGGTCTTCGATCGTGGCACCCTGTTCGGCCTGCAGTCCGGCGGCCGTACCGAATCGATCCTGATGTCGTTGCCGCCGCAGGTGCGCTGGGGCTATGACTGGAAACCCGAGCCGGGCAGCGAGGAAGCGCGCCTGACCGAGTATTTCCTCGCCGACCGCGATTGGCTCGCCGGCCAGCCCTGACCCGCCCGCAGGGGACGAGTCCGCTCGTCCCGTCCCACTCCGGCAAAGGAACGACCCATGGACCGCTACTGCGTATTCGGCAACCCCATCGGCCACAGCAAGTCGCCGCTGATCCACCGCCTGTTCGCCGAGCAGACCGGCGAGGCGCTGGTCTATGACGCGCAGCTGGCGCCGCTGGACGATTTCCCCGGGTTCGCCCGGCGCTTCTTCGAGCAGGGCAAGGGCGCCAATGTCACCGTGCCGTTCAAGGAAGAGGCCTATCGTCTGGTGGACGAATTGAGCGAGCGGGCCACCCGGGCCGGGGCGGTGAACACCCTGATCCGCCTGGCCGACGGTCGCCTGCGCGGCGACAACACCGACGGCGCGGGCTTGCTGCGGGACCTGACGGCGAACGCCGGGGTCGAGCTGCGCGGCAAGCGGGTTCTCCTGCTCGGCGCCGGCGGTGCGGTGCGTGGGGTGCTCGAACCCTTCCTCGGCGAGTGCCCGGCGGAGTTGCTGATCGCCAACCGCACGGCGCGGAAGGCCGTGGACCTGGCCGAGCGGTTCGCCGACCTCGGCGCGGTGCACGGCTGCGGTTTCGCCGAGGTCGAAGGGCCTTTCGACCTGATCGTCAACGGCACCTCGGCCAGTCTTGCCGGCGACGTGCCGCCGCTGGCGCAGAGCGTGATCGAGCCCGGCCGTACCGTCTGCTACGACATGATGTATGCCAAGGAACCGACTGCCTTCAACCGCTGGGCCGCCGAACGCGGTGCGGCGCGTACCCTGGATGGCCTGGGCATGCTGGTGGAGCAGGCCGCCGAGGCATTCTTCCTCTGGCGCGGCGTGCGTCCTGCCTCGGCGCCAGTGTTGGAGACGCTGCGCCGACAGTTGGCAACTGTCTGAGTTGTCAGGCGGAATTTGAGACGTACGTCTCAAATTGGCTTCCATCTGACATGTAGGAATCACAAAACCGGGTTAAGACTTCAGGCTTCACTCACTCTCGAGCGCTGCCGATGAAAACCTTCGCCCGCCTGGCCGCCGGTCTCTGCATCTGCGCCATCGCCAGCCAGGCCAACGCCTGGTCGCAACCGACCCATAAGAACATCGTCAAGGACGCCCTGGCCTTCATGAACTCCTCCTACGCCACCGAGGAGATGCGCCAGGCCTACCGGTTCTACGTGAGCGCCGCCGGCAGCGAGGCGCAGGCCGGGGAGATCCTCGGCCAGGCGGCCTTCGACGTGGACGACTTCAAGGACACCCGTCTCGGGGGCTGGTGGGTCGGCTACGAACACGCGCCGCTGTGGGGCGCGGCTTCGGGCATCGTCAACTACACCTCGTACTGGCACTTCCTCAACCTGGCCCGGGACGGCGACTCCCATGGCAACCCCCACGGCGGCTACGACTACCGCTACCACAAGGTCGACGGCGGCATCGCCGACGTCGACTGGTACGCCATGGTCTATCTCTACAACCGCGAGCTGAAGCGCGAGGACTTCGACACCACCGAGGCGCACTACCGCCAGGGCACCCGCTCGGACTGGCAGGAGCACTACGGCGACTTCCAGACCGCCGCCTTCCAGCCGATCGACAACCTCGCCACCTACTGGTTCGAGCAGTTCCGCGCCGCGCCTTCGCTGCAGACCATCGGCTATGCCCTGCACGCCACCGGCGACGTGGCCCAGCCGCACCATGTGTGGATCACCTCGGCCAACGGCCATTCCAGCTGGGAAGGCTGGGTCGACGACCACTACGCCAGCGAGAAGCTCAACGACCCGGCGGCGGTGGCCAACCTGGTGGGGCGCTACGATCCGAGCAAGAGCATCCGCGACCTGCTCACCCAGACCGGCCAGGTCGCCTACGCACGTCCCGAACCGCTCTACGACACCAGCTACGAGACGCGCCTGCGGGTGGCGAAGGAGCTGATTCCCGAGTCCATCGCCCTGACCGTCACCGTACTGACCAAGGGCGCCAACAGCTTCGATGCACCGACTGCTCTCTGATCGCGCCCGGGGCTGGCGTCGCGCACTGTGCGGGATCGTCCTCGGGCTGCTGGCGTGGAGCGCCCATGGCGTCCCCGCCAAGGCGCCGCAGGATCTGCGGATCGACGGCGAGGTGCTGCCGGGGAAAAGCGTCGACCTGCTCGAGCAGGCCCTGTCGCGGGTCAAGTTCAACACCGACCCGCAGCAGTTGCGCCGCGGCCTGGTGGAAAACCGCCTGCTGGCGCGCGCGGTGGAAGACCAGCTCACCGCGCAGAGCCGCGCCGATCTCGACGCCAGCGTGGAGATCGAGGCCGGCAACCTGCTCGAACAGGTATACGGCAGGCGCTACCGCGAGGACCTCGGGCCATACCTGCGCCAGCCCCGGGCCCTGAGCGCGGAGCGTTTGCGCGAGGTGCTGGCGCCGAGGAGCCGCGGCCTGGTGGAAAACAGCCTGCTGCTGGATGAGACGCAGCGCCGCGAGGCGGCCGGGGTCGAGCTGATCGGCTGGCAGTTTCCCGGCCAGCCGGCACAGGTCCTCGACCTGCTATCGCTGTACGAAGGCGACAACGTCCAGGGCCAGGTGGAATTGCAACAGGGCAACCTCGCCTACCTGGCGCGCCAGGTCCAGACCCGCATCCGCCGCGACTACCTCTGGTACCGCCTGGCCCGGGACGGCTTCGGCCCGGCAGAGCGGCAGGGCGTGAGGACCCTGGTGCGGGACAAGCTGGTGCGCCATCGCTATCTGCACCAGATCGGCCTCTACAGTGATTTCCACCATGAGTCCGATGCGCTGCGGGAACTCGCCGGCAAGGTCAGCGACAAGGACGCCGAGGCCTACTATCGGCGCAACCTGGAGCGTTACCGCAACGTCGCGCAGGTGCAGGCGGCGCATATCCGCCTGGCCGACCAGGCGAGCGCGGACAAGGTCTACGCCGAGTTGCGCGGCGGCCTGGCCTTCGACGAGGCGGTACGCCGCTATTCCCTGGCCGACGACAGGGACCGCGACCCGCCCGGCGACCTAGGCCTGATACGGCCCCAGGACGGCCGGCTCGACCTGCTGCGCAAGACTGCGCTGATCCAGAAGGCCGATACGGTTTCCCAGCCGATGCGCATCGACGGCGCGTTCGAGATCGTCCGGGTGCGTAGCCGCGAGGATCGCCAGTTGCCCCTCGACGACCGCAGCGTGCGCTTCGAGGTGAACCAGGCGGTGGCGCGCGAGCAACTGGCAGCACAGTTCGAGACGCGCCTGCGCAACCTGCTGGCCGGCGCCAGGGTGGAAGGCCTGTGACGCGCTGGCTCGGCGTTGCCCTCGGCTGCAGCGGGCTGGCGATCGCCCTGGCCTGCGCCGGCGTGTTGCTGGCGCCCGCCGATATGGCCGCTTCCTCGTCTTCTCCGCCGCCAGCCAGGACGGTTGCGGCGCTGCCCGCGGTCGACGACCGTCCGCCGCCGCTGGCGCCGGTACGATCGCAAGCGGTGGCACCGGCGTACGAGGCGGAGCCGCCGGCGGCGGAACTGGATCGCGAGCAGGCGATCCAGTTCATGCAGATGCTGCGCGACGAGGGCGACCCGCGCAGCCCGCCGCTCGGCGGCCTGCAACCACGCCAGGGCGCGACGGCGCAGGAGCTGGCCGATCCGAAGCAGTACCAGGCCTTCGAGGAACGACAGACTCGCGAACTGGTACAGGCCTACACCAGCGGCGTACAGCAGATCCCGGAAATCCGCGCGCGGATCGAGGCGGCCGAACAGGGTGGCGAGCGCAGCGCCGAGGAAATCGACGAGGCTCGCGCCGCCCTTGGACAGTTGGAGATGATGCGCGACAAGCTGCAGCGGGAATCGCCGCAACTGCTGCCCGGCGACAGCGCACCGACATCGCCGGCGGCGCCCTGAGCGTCAGCCTTCGTAGTGCAGGCGGCAGCCTTCGTCGGCCTGCCGGCCCAGTGCTTCGCGGACCTGCGGGCGAGCGTGGCGCAATACCAGGCGGCGTCCCTCGGCGTGCAGGCGGCGGGCTTCCTGCTGCAACAGCACTGCGCCGGCGAAGTCGATGAAGTTCACCTGGCGGGCGTCCAGCACCAGCCGTGGCCTGTCGCATTGGCGCATGAGGCGTTGCAGGTAGTCGCAGGCGCCGAAGAAGATCGAGCCTTCGATGCGTAGCACTTCTTCCTCGTCGTTGCGCTGGCGCAGTACGCGTGGTGTCGAGGTGCGCCGCAGGTAGAAGAACAGCGACGCCAGCACTCCCGCGTAGATGGCGTTCTGCAGCGGCAACAGCAGCGTGGCCAGGGCGGTTAGGCCGGCCACCAGGCATTCGGCGCGGCCGCTGCGGTAGAGCGCGCGGAGCGCCGGGCGGTCGATCAGGCCCCAGGCGATCAGCAGGATGCCTGCGGCCATCGCCGGCAACGGTACATGTTCGATCAGGCGCGCACCGAGCACGGCCAGCAGTGCCACCCAGAGCGCCGAAAACGCACCCGCCAGCGGGGAGCGCGCACCGGCTTCCAGATTGAGCCCGGAGCGGGTGAAGGAACCCGCCGACAGGCTCGCCGACAGCCAAGGCCCGAGCAGGTTCGACAGGCCCTGGGCGCGGACCTCCTGGTTGGCATCGAACGCGTCTCCCTGGCGCGCGGCCAGGGCGCGGGCGATCGACAGGCTGGTGACCAGCCCGAGCATGCCGCAGGCCACCGCCGCAGGTAGCAGGTCGAGGATCGATCGGGGATCGAAGACCAGCGGATTCCAACCCGGCAGTGCACTCGATAAGGCCTGCACATGGGCTACCGAGGCGAAGGTCCCGGGTAGCGCCCAGACCAGCGTGGCACCGCCCAGCAAGCCAAGCAGCAGGGCCGGCCAGCGCGGTCGCAGGCGCCTGACCAGCAGGCTGAGCGCGAAGCTGAAGCCGCCCACCAGCAGCGATGGGCCATCGAACTCGGCGAACCGCGCCAGCAGCCGCCAGCCGTTTCCCGGCGCTGCGCCCTCCCCGCTCGCGGCCAGGCCGAGAAGATAGGGCAGTTGGCCGAGGACGATCAGCAGCGCCGCGCCAAGGGTGAAGCCGAGCATCACCGAATGCGAGACGAAATTGACCAGCGACCCGACGCGCAGGACGCCGAGCAGCCACTGGAAGGCGCCGGCGAGAAAGGTCAGCAGCAGCACGGCCTGGACGTATTGCGGGCTGCCCAGCGGCGCCAGGGGGGCCACCGAACTGAACAGCAGCACCGAGATCGCCGCGGTGGGACCGCTCACCAGGTAGCGCGACGAGCCCCACAGGCAGGCGATCGCCACTGGCAGCATCGCCGCGTACAGGCCGTACTCCGCTGGCAGGCCGGCGATCAGCGCATAGGCCATCGATTGCGGCAGTGCCAGGATCGCGCCATTCAGGCCGACCCAGGCCTCGCGCCCGAGCGTGCCCCGGCGTAGCCCCGGTAGCCAGGCGAGGAACGGCAGCAGGCGCGTCCACATGGCGCTATGGCTGGCCGCGAACCGCGGCCAGGGCGTCGCCGCCGTCGCGGCTGGTCACCCCTTGCAGCCAGGCCTCGAGCACCTGCGGGTTGGCCTTGAGCCAGGCGCGGGTCGCCGAGGCCGGAGTCGCCGTGCCTTCCAGCGCGTCGCTCATCAGGCGGTTCTCCATGTCCAGGTCGAAGCGCAGGTTGGCCAGCAGCCGCGCCGGGTTCGGGCACTGCGCGGCGTAGCCCTTGCGTGCCAGGGTGTAGACCTGGCCGCGGTCGCCGAAGTACTGCTCGCCGCCTTCCAGGTAGCGCAGGTCATGGCGGATGTTCATCGGGTGCGGCGTCCAGCCGAGGAACACCAGCCAGCGCTGGCGCTTCTCGGCCCGGCCGAGTTCGGCGAGCATCGCCTGCTCGCTGGACTCCACCAGCTTCCAGTCGCCGAGGCCGAACTGGTTGGCGTCGATCATCTTCTGGATCGACTGATTGGCCGGCGCGCCGGAGCCGATCCCGTACAGCTTGCGGTTGAAGCGTTGCCCTTGCGCGGCGAGGTCCTCGAAGCGGTGTACGCCGGCGTCCCAGACGTAGCGCGGCACCGCCAGGGTGAAGCGGGTGCCGTCGAGGTTGCGACCGAGGCGTTCGACCTGGCCGCTGGCGACGAACTTGTCGTGATAGTCCTGGTGCGCGGGCATCCAGCCGCCGAGGAAGGCGTCCACCTGGCCGTCGCGCAGGCCGCCATAGATGATCGGCACCGACAGGGTATCGATCTTCACCTGGTAGCCGAGGCTTTCCAGGAGAAACGCGGCGGTGGCGTTGGTCACCGCGATATCGCTCCAGCCTGGATCGGCCAGCCTGACGCGGGCACAGGCGGGGTCTTCGGCGTATAGCGAGGCGCTGCCCAGGAACAGGGTGGCGGCCAGCAGGCAGGTGGGAAGCCGGTTCATGGAGGTGCCCTCGTGCTCAGGGTTGCGGGAAGCGCGCGCGGCGCTCGAGATCGTCCAGGTCGATATGGTTGCGCATGTACTGCTGGCTGGCATCGACCCACGGCTGGTGGTCCCAGCTGGCCAGCCGTCCTCGCGCCAGCGCGGCGGCCACCAGGCGTCGGCGGCGCTGGCTGTCGAGTACGGCGCGGGTGATCGCGGGGATGTCCCAGCGTCGCCGGGCCTCGTCGAGGAACGCCTCGAACGTTCCGCGATGGGCCGGACTGGCGGCGAGGTTCTCGCGCTCCTGCGGGTCGTTGCGCAGGTCGTAGAGCAGGCAGGGGTCCTGCTCGGAGTAGATGAACTTGTAGTCGCCGCGGCGGATCATCATCAGCGGGCTGAGGGTGCCCTCGGCGGTGTATTCGCCGATCACCTCGTCATGCCCGCTGCCATCGCGCAGGTGCGGCAGCAGCGAGCGGCCTTCCAGCGGCAGGCGTGGATCGACCTGGCCGCCGGCCAGCTCCACCAGGGTCGGCAGCAGGTCCACGGTGGATACCGAAGCGCCGATGCGGCGCGGCGCGAAGCGCGCCGGCGCATGGACCAGCAGCGGCACGCGCGCGGCCATCTCGAACCAGTGCATCTTGTACCAGAGGCCGCGCTCGCCGAGCATGTCGCCATGGTCGCCGGAGAACACCACGATGGTGTCGTCGGCCAGCCCGCATTCCTCCAGGGTCGCCAGCAGCGCACCGATCTGCGCGTCGACGTAGCTGCAGGCGCCGAAGTAGGCACGCCGGGCGGCGCGGATGCGCTCCTCGGGCAACGGCTTGTCCCACAGGTCGATGACCTTCAGCAGGCGTTGCGAATGAGGGTCCTGCTCCTCCTGGGCGAAGCGCTGGCGCGGCAGCGGGATGTCCTCGTCGCGGTAGAGATTCCAGTAGCTCGCCGGGATGCTGTAGGGGTCGTGCGGATGGGTCATCGACACGGTCAGGCAGAATGGCTGGCCGGCGTGCTGGCGAACATGGTCGTAGAGGTACTGGCGGGCCTTGAACACCACCTCCTCGTCGAAGTCCAGCTGGTTGGTGCGCACGCAGGGACCGGCCTGCAAAACCGAGGACATGTTGTGGTACCAGCTCGGGCGCACCTCCGGCTCGTCCCAGTTCACCGCCCAGCCATAGTCCGCCGGATAGATGTCGCTGGTCAGGCGTTCCTCGTAGCCGTGCAACTGGTCGGGACCGCAGAAGTGCATCTTGCCCGACAGCGCCGTGCGATAGCCGAGGTTGCGCAGGTAGTGGGCGTAGGTGGGGGTATCGGCGGCGAAGTCGGCGGCGTTGTCCCAGGCGCCGATGCGGGTAGGCAAGCGACCGCTGACCAGGGTGAAGCGCGACGGCGCGCAGAGCGGGCTGTTGCAGTACGCCGAGTCGAACACCACGGCCCGTTCGGCGAGGCGCGAGAGGTGAGGCATGCGCAGCACCGAGCGCGGATCGTGAAGCGGCAGCAGCGGCGCGGCCATCTGGTCGGCCATGATGAACAGGATGTTCGGCGAGGTCTTCATCGGGCGGCTTATCCCATGCGATTGGGTTATGCGATAGTGCTGCGTCGATCATCAGTGCATCGAAATCCCTGGTAAACCGCATGGGGCTGGATGCGTTGGATAAGCCTGGCTTATGGGAGAACGCCTCATGCCGCTGTGCCTCGACCTGCTCCGGGTATTCGAGTCCGCCGCCCGCCAGCTCAGCTTCACCGCTGCCGCCGAGGAGCTGGGGACCACCCAGCCTGCGGTCAGCCAGCAGATCAAACGCCTGGAGAAGGAGCTGGCGACCCCTCTGTTCCAGCGCGTCCATCGAGGCATCGTGCTCACCGACGCCGGCCAGCTCCTGCTCCGCCACGTGGCCGCCGGCCTCGAGACGATCGATGCCGGCATCGCCGCGCTGGGCGCGCGCCAGCGCCACGAGGTGCTCCAGGTGGCCACCGACTACGCCTTCGCCGCCTACTGGCTGATGCCGCGCCTTCCGCGCTTCCACCAGGCCCATCCGCATCTGGACGTGAGCCTGGTGACCAGCGAGCGCGGCCTGGCCGGCCAGCGCGGCGATATCGACGTGGCGATCCTGTTCGGCGACGGTCGTTCCAAGCACGGCGAAGCGCACCGGCTGTTTCGCGAGGAGGTGTTCCCGGTCTGTAGCCCGCGCCTGGTCGAGGGATTGCAGTTGCCGCTGGCCAAGGTGCACCTGGCGCGCCTGCCGATGCTGCATCTGAAGCCGGCGCAGCACGCCCGCTGGTTCGACTGGCCGGCGTTGTTCGAAGCGTTGGCCATCGATCGGCAGCCGATTCCGGCGGTGCTCAGCTTCGACAACTACACCTTGCTGATCCAGGCGGCCATCGCCGGCCAGGGCGTGGCCATCGGCTGGCGCCACCTGGTCGACGGCCTGCTCGAACAGGGGCTGCTTTGCCGGCCCATTGGCGAGAGCTGCCTGTCGCGATACGGGTACTATGCGGTATTGCCGGAGCGCAAGCGGCGCCAGCGGCTGGTCGACGGTTTCGTCGACTGGCTGCAGGCCGAGTTGCAGGCCGGCGGCGCTTGAAGAGGTGACGATGAACGAGTATTCCACCCCCCGCATCCAGGGCTTCCATGCTCACGTCTATTTCGATGCGCAGAGCATCGAGCGAGCCCGCGCCCTTTGCGAAGAGGCGGCGCGGCGCTTTCCGCTGAAGATGGGGCGGGTCCATGAGCGGCCGGTAGGGCCGCATCCGGACTGGAGCTGCCAGCTGGCATTCGCTCCCGAGGTGTTCGGCGAGCTGGTGCCCTGGCTGGCCATCCATCGGCAGGACCTGGTGGTGTTCATCCACCCGGTCACCGGCAACGATCTGCTCGACCATCGCGACCGAGCCATCTGGATGGGAGCCATTCGCCCGCTGGACCTGTCGATCCTGGACGAAGGCCCGCAACGCTATGACTTCGCCGTGCCTTGAGGCGCGGTCATCGTCATCCAGTCGTGCAGTTCGCATTGCAGCTCGCCCAGTGCCGTCACCAGGTCGTCGACGGCATCGGCGAGCTTGCGCACGGAGCTTTCGCCGCAGGCGATCTCCAGTTGGTGGCAGGCGCGTTCCACGGCGTGGGCGTGGATCAGCGAGGCCATGCCCGCCAGGCGGTGCGCCAGCTCGTTGAGTTCCTGGGTCTGCTCGCGCTCCTGGGCGCGCCGCAGCTTGCGGGTGTCTTCGTTGTTGCTGGTCATCAGCTGCGCGACGAGCAGGCGGCTGATCTCCGGTTGGTTGGCGCGGTCGCCCAGGGCGGCGGTCAGGTCGAACGTTCGCATGGGATCCTCAGATCAGCTCGTGGCGGCGGGCGAAATCGATCAGGCCGGCCAGGGAATGGGCGTTGAGTTTCAGCATGATGCGTGACTTGTAGGTGCTCACGGTTTTCTCGCTGAGGAACAGCTGCTGGGCGATGGCCTTGTTGGTATTGCCGTTGGCCAGGTACTGCAGCACGGTCATCTCGCGGTCGGAAAGGCTTTCCAGCATGCGGGCCTCGTTGTCGCGGCTCTGCTGGTTGATGCTGCGCAACGCCCCGGTGGGGAAGTGGATGTAGCCGGCCAGCACGGCCTTGGCGGCGAGCAGCAGCTCGGAGAGGTTTTCCCTTTTGCTGACGAAGCCCATGGCGCCGGCCTGCAGGCAGCGCGGGGCGAACTGCGCCGGATTCTGCCGGGTCAGGACCAGGACCTTGGTGTCCAGCTTCAGGGACTTCAGGCGGGCTATCACTTCGAGACCGTCGATCTTGGGGATGCCGATGTCCAGGATGGCCAGGTCGGGAGACTTCTTGCGGGCTACCTGCAGGGCTTCGGCACCGTTGTCGGCCTCGCCGACGATGGTGAAACCGTCGCGCTCGAACAGCAAGCGCACGGCCAGGCGGATAGCGGGATGATCATCGACGATCAGCACCTTACTCATGCGAACCTTCTTTGAATGCGTTGGCTATTTGGGTGAGGCGCTATTCAAGGCTTCGGCAGAGTCGGCGGACAATAAGACGTTTCTGAAAGTGACCGTGAATTTTTCCTCACGGTTCTGGCAGCGTGCAACGCAAGGCCAGGCGCAGCGGGTTGCCTGCGCCTGGCGAATGCCGCTGTCAGGGTCTGTCAGCGTGCGTTGCGCACGCCTTCGGCCAGCTCGCCGCACAGGGCGAGGACATCCTTGACCGCCTGGGCATTGTCGCGGGCCTTGGCGATCCGGTCGATCAGCGCCGAGCCGACCACCACGCCGTCGGCCAACCGCGCGACCGCGGCGGCGTGTTCGGCGCTGCGGATGCCGAAGCCGATACCGATCGGCAGGTCGGTATGCCGGCGCAGGCGCGCCACCGCTTCCTCGACGTGTTCCAGGGTCGCCGCGTTGGCGCCGGTGACGCCGGCCACCGACACGTAGTAGACGAACCCGGAACTGCCTTCTAGCACCGTCGGCAGGCGCTGGTCGCCGGTGGTCGGGGTGGTCAGGCGGATGAAGTCGATGCCGGCGGCCTGGGCCGGGTGGCAGAGGTCTTCGTTGTGCTCCGGCGGCAGGTCGACCACGATCAGGCCGTCCACCCCCACCTCCTTCGCCTCGGCGATGAAGCGTTCGACGCCGTAGTGGTGGATCGGGTTGAAGTAGCCCATCAGCACCAGGGGCGTCTCGCTGTCGCCGCTGCGGAATTCGCGGACCATCTGCAACGTCCTGGCCAGGGTCTGGCCGCCGTCGAGGGCGCGGATGTTGGCCAACTGGATGGCCGGGCCGTCCGCCATCGGATCGGTGAACGGCATGCCCAGTTCGATCACGTCGGCTCCGGCCGCCGGCAGGCCTTTGAGGATTTCCAGGGAAGACGCGTAGTCCGGGTCGCCGGCGGTGACGAAGGTCACCAGGGCGGCGCGGTTTTCCTGCTTGAGCTGGGCGAAGCGGGTCTGCAGGCGGCTCATGCTTTCGACTCCTGTTGCATGTGGTGCATGACGGTCTGCATGTCCTTGTCGCCGCGACCGGACAGGTTCACCACCATGATGTGCTCCTTGGGCAGGCTGGGCGCACGCTTGAAGACCTCGGCCAGGGCATGGGAGCTTTCCAGTGCCGGGATGATGCCTTCGAGGCGGCAGCAGGTGTGGAAGGCCTCCAGGGCTTCGTCGTCGGTGATCGAGGTGTACTCGACGCGGCCGGTGTCGTGCAGCCAGGCGTGTTCCGGGCCGATGCCGGGATAGTCGAGGCCGGCGGAGATGGAGTGTGCGTCGATGATCTGGCCATCCGCGTCCTGCAGCAGGAAGGTGCGGTTGCCGTGCAGCACGCCGGGAACCCCGCCGTTCAGGCTGGCCGCGTGCTTGCCGGTGTCGATGCCGTGGCCGGCGGCTTCCACGCCGACGATCTGCACCCCGGCGTCGTCGAGGAACGGGTGGAACAGGCCCATGGCGTTGGAGCCGCCGCCGATGCAGGCGACCAGCGAATCGGGCAGGCGCCCTTCCTTCTCGGCCAGTTGCTCGCGGGTTTCCTTGCCGATCACCGCCTGGAAGTCGCGGACCATCGCCGGGTACGGATGCGGGCCGGCGACCGTGCCGATCAGGTAGAAGGTGCTATCGACGTTGGTCACCCAATCGCGCAGCGCCTCGTTCATGGCGTCCTTCAGGGTACCGGTACCGGCGGTCACCGGGATCACCTCGGCGCCCAGCAGCTTCATGCGGAAGACGTTGGCCTGCTGCCGGTCGATGTCGGTGGTGCCCATGTAGATCACGCACTGCAGGCCGAAGCGCGCGGCGACGGTGGCGGTGGCCACGCCGTGCATGCCGGCGCCGGTCTCGGCGATGATGCGTTTCTTGCCCATGCGCCGGGCCAGGAGGATCTGGCCGATGCAGTTGTTGATCTTGTGCGCGCCGGTATGGTTCAGCTCCTCGCGCTTGAGGTAGATCTTCGCCCCGCCGCAGTGCTCGGTCAGGCGCTCGGCGAAGTACAGCGGGCTCGGCCGACCGACGTAGTCGCGCTGGAAGTAGGCCAGTTCCTCCTGGAACGCCGGGTCGTCCTTGGCCTTCTCGTACTCGCGGGCGAGGTCGAGGATCAGCGGCATCAGGGTCTCGGCGACGTACTGGCCGCCGAAGCGGCCGAACAGGCCCTTTGCGTCGGGGCCGTTGCGATAGGAAGTCATGGAGGGCTCCAGGAAATGACGTATGGGCAGAATCTAATCCCCCCGCCGGGTAAAAGAAACCGATAAGATTGCGCAAACCTGTCAGGAAAACTCACGAATAGCCATGAGCCGCGACCTCCCTTCCCTGAATGCCCTGCGCGCTTTCGAAGCCGCTGCCCGGTTGCACAGCATCAGCCTGGCGGCCGAGGAACTGCACGTTACACATGGCGCCGTGAGCCGGCAGGTGCGGTTGCTCGAGGACGATCTCGGGGTGGCCCTGTTCGGCAAGGATGGACGCGGCGTAAAACTCACCGATTCCGGCGTTCGCCTGCGTGACGCCTGCGGCGATGCGTTCGAGCGACTGCGTGGCGTCTGTGCCGAGCTGCGCCGGCAGACCGCCGAGGCCCCGTTCGTCCTCGGCGTACCCGGCAGCCTGCTGGCGCGCTGGTTCATCCCGCGGCTGGACCAGCTCAACCGTGCCCTCCCCGACCTGCGCCTGCAACTGTCCACCAGCGAGGGCGAGTTCGATCCGCGTCGTCCCGGCCTGGACGCCATGCTCTGGTTCGCCGAGCCGCCCTGGCCGGCGGACATGCAGGTCTTCGAACTGGCGCCCGAGCGCATGGGCCCGGTGGTCAGCCCGCGCCTGGCGCAGGAAACCGGCCTGGCCCAGGCGCCCGCCGCGCGGCTGTTGCAGGAGCCGCTGCTGCATACCGCCTCGCGACCCCAGGCCTGGCCGGCCTGGGCCGCGAGCCAGGGGCTGGCGGCGGAGGCGCTGCGCTATGGCCAGGGGTTCGAGCATCTCTACTACCTGCTGGAAGCGGCGGTGGCGGGCCTCGGCGTGGCCATCGCCCCGGAGCCGCTGGTCCGCGACGATCTCGCCGCGGGCCGCCTGGCGGCGCCCTGGGGCTTCATCGAGACCGATGCGCGCCTGGCCCTGTGGGTACCGGCACGCCTCCACGATCCGCGTGCCGGGCGCCTGGCGCAATGGTTGCGGGAGCAGTTGGCAGGCTGAGCGCTGGCGATTTGCTGCACTTTTCCGGCTCGGCTAGTGTCCATTGAACAGAGGCGCCCGTCGGGCGCGAAGAACCAGGCATCGTCCGGGGAGAGAGTTCATGTCCAATCACCACACCTACAAGAAGATCGAACTGGTCGGCTCGTCCAAGACCAGCATCGAGGACGCCATCAACAACGCCCTCGCCGAAGCGGCGAAGAGCATCCAGCATCTGGAATGGTTCGAGGTGGTGGATACCCGCGGGCACATCGAGAACGGCGCCGTCGGCCATTACCAGGTGACCCTGAAAGTAGGGTTCCGTATCGCCAATAGCTGATGGCACCCTGGAAACCTGTCCACGATCGCCTGCGCCCTGGAAAGGCCGCCGTGTCTTTCCGCTTCGCCGGATCATGCACAGGCTATGAGGGCGGCGTGCCTCCATGGGCGGCGCGCTCGTCTCAACCTTGCCGCATTTGGCAAGCCTGACCCGTTCGGGTCTTCATCCATGCAACGAGGGAATGTGTTCATGAAGAAGTTGATGTTGGCAGTCGGCCTGTTTGCCGTGGCGGGCAGCGCATTCGCCGCCAAGCCCTGTGAGGAACTGAAAGCCGAGATCGATGCGAAGATCAAGGCCAACGGCGTTCCTGCCTACACCCTGGAAATCGTCGACAAGGGCAGCGTCACCGACAAGAAGGTAGTCGGCACCTGCGACGGCGGCACCAAGGAAATCGTCTACCAGCGCGGCTGATGCAGCGCCTGCGACGAGCAGTATCCGGGGCCGGCTTTCCCATGGGAGCCGGCCCTTTCTTTTTGCCGCGATGAGTACCCTGCCAACGATGGGTCTTGTTGCAGCTCGTCGAGAAAGCGTGCCATCTAACGGATTAATCCCAAAGTCTGTGTTAGGTTTTTCGGCACGCCCAGATGGCCTTGTGCCTTACTTCCGGATTGTCCGACTCATGGAAGACGGATTTCGGAATATTCCTGCTTACCCGCTGTAGCCGCTGGGCCAACATCGCGCCTTTCTGTATTTCAAGGAATGAAATCGTGGCTCTCCATCGCCTGGCCTTTATCTTCCTGTGCCTGCCGCTCATGGCCAGCGCCGCCCCCTTCACCTCCCCCGGCGACCGCGACCTGATCCGCGACCGCCAGCAGCGCCTGCTGGACGAACAGCGCAAGCGCCTGGAGGAACTCCAGCAACTGCCCGGCAAGGGAGCGCCCGCCGCTGCGGATGCCTCCGGCGACGACGAGCGCTGCTTCGAGATCCGCCGCATCGAGCTGGAGGGCGCCGGGCACCTCGGCGAAAGCGCGCGTCGCCAACTGCTGGCGCCCTACCAGGGGCGCTGCCTGGGCGTCGGCCAGCTCAATGCGCTGCTCAAGGCCGTCACCGACCATTACCTGGATCGCGGCTACGTCACCACCCGCGCCTACCTGCCACAGCAGGACCTGGCCTCCGGGACCCTGCGCATCATCGTCGTCGAAGGCCGCCTGGAGGGCCTGGACAGCTCCGCGCTGGCCAGCCCGCGCGAACTGACGATGAGCTTTCCGGGCAGGACCGGCGAGTTGCTCGACCTGCGCGAGCTGGAGCAACTGGTCGACCAGTTGAGCCGCCTGCCGTCGCGCCAGGCGCAACTGGAGCTGGTGCCCGGCAGCGAGGTCGGCGGCAGCCGGGTGCGTCTCAAGGGCGAGCGCGACAAGCCCTGGCGGGTCTCCGCCACGCGCAACAACGACGGCGACGTCAGCACCGGCGAGCAGCAGATGGGCCTGGGCCTGGACTGGGACAGCCCGCTGGGCCTGGCCGACCAGCTCAACCTGCGCGCCAACCGCGACGCGGTGACCGACCGCTGGCGCCATTCCGACAGCCAGAGCCTGTTCTACAGCCTGCCCTGGGGCTGGTGGACCTTCACCTACGGCTACAGCCAGAGCGACTACCGCACGCGCAACGAGGCCAGCGGCTTCCCCTTCAAGCTCGATGGCGACAGCCGCAGCCACCAGTTCCGCGCCGAACGCGTGCTGCACCGCGACGGTGTGAGCAAGACCGCCATGAGCCTGGGGCTCAGCCACCAGCGCACCAACAACTATGTCGAAGACACCCGCCTGGAAGACCAGAGCACGCGGATCACCGAGACCCAGCTCGGCTTCAACCATGGCCGGCGGATCGGCAGTGGCTTCGTCAACCTCGACCTCGGCTGGCAGCAGGGCATCGGCGCCCTTGGCGCGCAGGGTCGCGGCCACCCGCACGCGGGCGATCCGAATGCGCGCTACGACAAGTACAGCCTGACCCTCAGCTACCTGCAGCCGTTCCAGCTATGGGGTGAGCGCTTCAGCTTCGACAGCCTGGCCACCGGGCAAAGGAGCGAGGACGTGCTGTTCAGCCCGCAGCGCATCAGCCTCGGCGGCAACAGATCGGTGCGCGGCTTCAAGGACCAGACCCTGACCGGCGACAGCGGCGGCTACTGGCGCAACCAGTTGCGCTGGCGGCGTGCGGTGGAATGGGCGCCGCTGCGGCCCTGGCTGCAGGAATACGGCGTGGCCTTCGCCTACGACGTCGGCGTGATCCGCCACGACCGCTACAACGACGGCGCCAGCGGGCGCATGAGCGGCAACGCCATCGAACTGGATGCCCGCGGCCGCTATTTCGCCGCCAGCGTCGGCTTCGCCCGCTCGCTGGAGCGGCCCAGCGCCATCGAGCGGCGCGAGCACCCGATCTATTTCCGGGTCGACGCGTTCTTCTGAAGACGCGGCGACCTCCTGAACGCTTTAGGAAAGCGCCTACCTGCATCGAGGCCCTTTCCTTGGAAAACCTTGCTTAACCTCGCCGGGCCCCTACCCGCCAAGGAGTAACGATATGGACATCCGCAGCCCGCTGAACCAGTGCATCGCCCTGTCCCTGGCCGGCATCCTGTTCCTCAACCCGATCGTCGCCGCGGCGGCGGGGCTGGCGCTGGACAAGGCCGCCGGCGGCAACACCGGCCTGAGCCAGGCGGGCAACGGCGTGCCCGTCGTCAATATCGCCACGCCCAACGGCGCCGGGCTGTCGAACAACCATTTCCGCGACTACAACGTCGGCGCCAACGGGCTGATCCTCAACAACGCTACCGGCAAGACCCAGGGTACCCAGCTCGGCGGGATCATCCTCGGCAACCCCAACCTCAAGGGCCAGGCGGCGCAGGTGATCCTCAACCAGGTCACCGGCGGCAACCGCAGCACCCTGGCCGGCTACACCGAGGTGGCCGGGCAGTCGGCGCGGGTGATCGTCGCCAACCCGCACGGCATCACCTGCCAGGGCTGCGGCTTCATCAACACGCCGCGCGCGACCCTCACCACCGGCAAGCCGATCATGGACGGCCAGCGCCTGGAGCGCTTCCAGGTGGATGGCGGCGACATCGTCGTCGAAGGCGCCGAACTGAACGTCGGCAACCTCGAACAGTTCGACCTGATCACCCGCAGCGCCAAGCTCAACGCCAAGCTCTACGCGAAGAACCTCAACATCGTCACCGGCCGCAACGACGTCCAGGCCGACAGCCTGCAGGCCACGCCGCGCGCCGCCGATGGCAGCGAGAAGCCACAGCTGGCGATCGACAGCTCGGCGCTGGGCGGGATGTATGCCGGGGCGATCCGCCTGGTCGGCACCGAGCAGGGCGTGGGGGTGAAGCTGGCCGGCGACATGGCCGCCAGCGGCGGCGACATCCGCATCGACGCCAGCGGCAAGCTGAGCCTGGCCCAGGCCTCCAGCCAGGGCGACCTGAAGATCGCGGCCCAGGCCGTGGAGCTGAACGGCAAGACCTACGCCGGTGACAGCGCCGAGATCCGCAGCGCGGAGGAACTGGTCAACCGGCAGAGCCTGGCGGCGCGCGAACGCATCGCGCTGGAGGCGGCGCATATCGACAACGCCGGGGTGATCGAAGCCGGCGTCGAGCCAGACGAGCGACGCAACGCGCGCGGCGACCTCGAGCTGCGCAGCGGCACCCTGCGCAACGCCGGCAGCCTGGTGGCCAGCCGCGCGCTGGAAGCGAAGGCGAGCCAGGCGCTGGACAACCAGGGCGGCAGCCTGAAGGGGGCGACCGTCCGGGTCGACGCCGGGCACCTGAACAACCGTGGCGGCAAGCTGCTCGCCGAGGGCGAACTGCGGGTCGAGGCGAGCAGCCTGGACAACCGCCAGGACGGCCTGTTGCAGAGCCGGGACCGCGCCGTGGTCAAGACCCGTGGCGATCTCGACAACCGTGGCGGCCAGGTGATCGGCCTGAACGATCTGGAGGTCGGTGCGGCGACGCTCGACAACGGCCAGCAAGGCCTGCTCGGCAGCCAGCAGTCCACCCGCGTCAGCGCCCAGGCGCTGGTCAACCGGGGGGATGGCGAAGTCTCCGGCAAGCGCGTCGAGGCCCGCGTCGGCAGCCTCGACAATCGCGGCGGCAAGCTGATCGGCGACGACCTGCTGGTGGTCGCCAGCGGTGCCATCGACAACCGCCTCGGCTTGTTCTCCGCGGCCAACCGCCTCGACCTGCGGGCGCGCAGCCTGGACAACAGCGGCAAGGGCACGCTGAGCAGCCGGGGCGGCCTGGAGGTCAGCCTCGGCGGCCTGCTGGACAACCGCGATGAAGGCAACCTGCTCAGCCAGGGCGCGCAGCGCGTGACGGTGGGGCAACTGGACAACCGCGCCGGCGGCCTGCTGTCGAGCCGCAGCGAGTTGAACGTCCACGGCGCCAGCCTGGACAACCGTGGCGGCGTGCTGGTGGCCGACGCCGGCCTGAGCGCCACGGGAGGCGCCTTCGACAACCGCGACGGCGGCAGCGCCAGCGGCAAGGCTGGCGTGCGCGTGGAGGTCGCCAGCCTGCGCAACGACCAGGGTGGCAAGCTGCTCAGCGATGGCCGCCTGGACCTCGCAGCGAACGCCGTCGGCAACGCCGGAGGGCGTATCGCCGCCAAGGGCGACCTGCAGGCGACGCTTGGCAGCCTGGCCCAGCAAGGTGGCGAACTGGTCAGCGAAAAGACCCTGAAGGTCGCGGCCGACACGCTCGACAACAGCCAGTCCGGGCTGATCGCCGCGAATGGCGGCATCGCTATCGAGGCGCGGCAGGTCGACAACCGCGCCGGCGAGATTTCCAGCACCTCGAAGGTCGCCGTGAACGCCCGCGAGCAACTGGACAACCGCGGCGGCAAGGTCATCGGCGACAGCGGCCTGCGCCTCACCGTGCAGCGCCTGCTGAACCAGGCCAAGGGGGTGCTGGCCGGGCGCGACGGCCTGAGTCTGGACGGCGGCGAACTGTTCAACGGCGACGGCGGTCGGCTCGACAGCCAGAACGGCCTGAGCGTGAGCCTCGGCGGCGTGCTGCACAACCAGGGCGGCGCGCTGGTCAGCGAAGGCAGCCTGACGGCGCGCGCCGCGCGCCTGGACAACCGTGGCGGAACCTTCTCCAGCGCCGGTGCGCTGGCGCTGACCAGCCAGGCCGCGCTGGACAACCAGGGCGGCAGGCTGCTCAGCGATGCCGGCGTGACGCTGAAGGGCGCCAGCCTCGACAACAGCCGTTCCGGCGTGATCAGCGCCAAGGGCGCGGTGGATATCCGCACCGGCGTGCTGGACAACAGCCGCAACGGCGGCATCGGCAGCAACGCCGGCATCACCCTGGTGGCCGCCCGGCTGGACAACGGCCAGCAGGGCCGGGTCAGCGCCAAGGGCCTGCTCGACGCCAACCTGAAAGGCCTCGACCAGCGCGGAGGCGGCGTTCTGGTCAGCGAAACCGGCGTCACCCTCGACCTCAATGGCGGCACGCTGGTCAACCGCGACGGCGGCCTGATCGCCACGCCCGGCGCGCTGCTGCTGCGCCAGCTCGGCGCGGTGGACAACGGCGCCGGCGGGGAAATCTCCAGCGACCGCGCCTTCACCCTCGCCGCCGCCAGCCTGGACAACCGTGGCGGGCGCCTGATCGGCGCCGCCAGCCTGACCCTGCGCATCGCCCAGGCCCTGGACAACAGCCTGGCCGGGGTGATCTCCGGCGCCGCCGGCCTGGACATCGCGGCCGCTCGCCTGGACAACAGCGCCAAGGGCACCCTGGCCAGCCGCGCCGGCATCGACCTGCGCGTCGACGGCGCGCTGGACAACCACGCCGAAGGCACCGTCTCCGGCGCCCGCCTGACGCTCGCCAGCGCCTCGCTGGACAACAGCGGCAAGGGCCTGCTCTCTGGCGACTCCGGCCTGACCGTCGTCACTGGCGCGCTGGACAACGCTGAGGGTGGCCAACTGATCAGCCAGGGCGTGCTGGACGTCAGCAGCGCCGACCTCGACAACCGTGGCGGCGCCCTCAGTGGCAAGCAGTCGCTGCGCCTGAGCGCCGCCAACCTGGACAACCGTGGCGGCCTGCTCACCAGCGACGGCGAACTGGAACTGACGGCAGGGCGCGTCGATTCCGCCGACGGCGGCGAAATCTCCGCCCGGGGCGACCTGCGCCTGACGGTCGAGCGCCTGGTGCAACGCCAGGGCCGGCTGGTCGGCGAGCGCGGCGTCAGTCTCGACCTGCGGGGTGGCGACCTGGATAACCAGGGCGGCCTGATCAGTGCCCGCGGCCCGCTGAGCATCGAGCGGCTGAACGTCCTCGACAACCGCCAGGGCGGCGAGATTTCCAGCCAGCAGGGCTTCGAGCTGCTGGCCAGGCGCATCGACAACGGCCAGCAGGGGCGCATCATCAGCGCCGGGAAACTGCGCCTGGACGCCGACGCGCTGGGCAACGCCGGCGCCGGCCTGCTCTCCGGATGGCAGGGCCTGACGGTGACAGGCGGGAGCCTGGACAACAGCGCCGGCGGCACCCTTTCGAGCAAGGACGGCGAGCTGGCCATCAGCCTCGGCGGCGCGTTGGACAACCACGGCCAGGGCGCGCTGGTCAGCAAGGGCGCGCAACGGATCGACGCCGCCAGCCTGGATAACGCCCAGGGCATCGTCTCCGGCGAAAGCGACGTGACCCTGAGCATCGCCGGGAAGCTGGACAACGGCCAGGGCGGCCTGGTCTCGGCGCAGCGCGCGCTGAGCTTCGAGCGCGACGATACGCTGCTGAACAACGCCGGCGGCCGGATCAACGGCGGCAGCCTGCTGCTCAAGGGCGCCAGCCTGGATAACAGCGACGGCCAGTTGATCAGCCAGGGCCGGCTCGACGCCATCCTCGGCGGCGCCCTGGTCAACACCGGCGCGGCGCGCCTGGCCAGCGGCGGCGACCTGCTGCTGCGCAGCGCCAGCGTCGACAACCGCGGCGGCAAGCTGGTCAGCCAGGGGCTGCTGGAGATCAGCGCCGGCAGCCTCGACAACAGCGCCTCCGGCACCCTCGCCAGCCAGGCCGACATGAGCCTGCGCCTGGTCGGCGGCGCCCTGCGCAACCAGCAGGACGGCCTGATCTTCAGCCAGGCCGGCGCCCTCGAGGTGCAGGCCGGCAGCCTGGACAACCGCCAGGGCACGCTCCAGGCCCAGGGTGACAACCGGCTGCGTATCGGCGGCGCGCTGGACAACCAGGGCGGCCGCCTGGACAGCCGGGCCGGCAACCTCGACCTGCAGAGCGGCAGCCTCGACAACGGCTCCGGCGGCGTGCTCAACAGCGCCAAGGGTTGGCTGAAGCTGGTCACCGGGCTGTTCGACAACAGCGCTGGCGTCACCCAGGCGCAGTCGCTGGAGATTCGCGCCGGGCAAGGCGTGCGCAACCAGCAGGGCCATCTCTCGGCGCTGGGCGGCGACAACCGCATCGTCACCGCCGACTTCGACAACCAGGGTGGCGGCCTCTACGCCAGCGGCCTGCTCAGCCTCGACGGCCAGCGTTTCCTCAACCAGGGCGCGGCGGCGGGCCAGGGCGGCAAGGTCGGCGCCGGGCGCATCGACTTCAGCCTGGCCGGCGCGCTGGCCAACCGCTTCGGCCAGTTGGAAAGCGAAAGCGAGCTGCACCTGCGCGCCGCCGCGATCGACAACAGCGGCGGCAGCCTGCGCGCCCTCGGCCGCAGCGGCAGCACGCGGCTGGTCGCTGGCGGCCTGAACAATGCCTACGGCGTGCTGGAAAGCGCCAACCAGGACCTCGACCTGCAACTGGGCAGCCTGGCCAACGCCGGCGGGCGCATCCTCCACACCGGCAACGGCACCTTCGGCCTGGATTCCGGGCAGGTGATCCGCGCCGGCGGCGAACTGACCACCAATGGCCTGCTGGACATCCGCGCCAGCGAATGGACCAACAGCAGCGTGCTGCAAGCCGGACGCCTGAACCTGGACATCGGCACCTTCCGCCAGACGGCCGAGGGCAAGCTGCTGGCGGTGCAGTCCTTCACTGGCCGCGGCGGCGACTGGAGCAACGACGGCCTGCTGGCCAGCGACGGCAGCTTCCGACTCGAGCTGAGCGGCGGCTACCGTGGCAACGGCCGCGCCACCAGCCTCGGCGACTTCGCCCTGAACGCCGCCAGCCTCGACCTCGGCAACGCCGCCAGCCTCGCCGGCGGCGCCAATGTCACGCTCGGCGCCGGCAACCTGCTGGTCAACCGTGGGCGGATCACCGCCGCCGGCGACCTCGTGGCCAGCGCCGCGAGCCTGAACAACTACGGCACCCTGGGCGGCGGCGGCAACCTGCGATTGAACGCGCCCGCCCTGCTCAACGAGCGCGGGTTGCTGTTCAGTGGCGCCGACATGACCCTGCGCGCCGGCGACATCACCAACCTCTACGGGGATGTGTACAGCCTCGGCAGGCTGGATATCGCCCGCGACGATGCCGGCAACCGTGCCGCCAGCCTGCGCAACCTTTCCGGGGTGATCGAGAGCGGCAAGGACTTCAGCCTGCGTGCCAGCCTGATCGAGAACCGTCGCGCCGTGCTGGAAAGCAAGTCGGGTCTGTACACCGCGAAGATGGAGCAGACCGCCTGCATCGAAGGCGTCAACGCGGGCGACTGCAGCGGCAAGCGCAACGCCATCTGGACCATCACCCAGCGCGACAAGACCGAGGTCACCGCCAGCAGCGCCATGGGGCAACTGCTGGCCGGAGGCGACTTCGCCATCGACGGCGGCACCCTGAACAACCTTTCCAGCCTGATCGGCAGCGGCGGCAACCTCACCGCCAACCTCGAAGTCCTCGACAACCAGGGCCTGGAAACCGGCGAGCTGGAAACCATCCGCGTGCTGCGTACCGCTCGCGGCGGCGATATCGGCGGCATCGACCAGAAGTCGCGCAACTTCACCAACCTCTACTGGTACCAGAGCGCCAACTTCGACCCGGCGCGCGCGGGCGAGATCCCCGCCGCGCTCAACGCGATCCTCAGCGACTGGTCCTTCGAGTACGAATTCCCGAGCAAGGGGCCGACCCCGATCAGCAGTGGCGACCAGTCCTACGCAGCGGTGATCCAGGCCGCCGGCGACGTCACGGTCAATGCCAGCACGCGCATCGACAACGGCGTCACCCGCCCCGGCTACACCTTCGTCGGCAGCGGCCGCCAGGTGGGCGACAGCGCGGTGGGCGGCAGCGGGGTTTCGGTGGTCGTGCCGCTGACCTCGCAACTGCCGCCCGACCTGGCGCGGCGCCAGGTCAACCCGGTTACCCTGCCCGGCTTCAGCCTGCCCCAGGGCGACAACGGCCTGTTCCGTCTCAGCTCGCGCTTCGCCGAGGACGGCAATGGCAGCGCCGCGCTCGGTGCCGGCGCCGACCGAACCCTGGGCGGTAGCGGCGTCTCGGTCGGCCAGCAAGGCGCCGGCAACGTCGCCGGTACCTGGCAGGGCCAGGGCGTGCGAGTCGACGGCCTGGCTGGCGCGGCCAACGTCCAGGGTCAGGGCGGCAGCACGCTCGGCGGTAGCCTGCCGGGCGTCGCCCGGGTCCAGGGCGTGCCCGGCAACGCCACGCCGAGCGCCAGCCACAAGTACCTGATCGAGACCAACCCGGCGCTCACCGAACTGAAGCAGTTCCTCAACTCGGACTACCTGCTCAGCGGCCTGGGCATGAACCCGGACGATAGCAAGAAGCGTCTCGGCGACGGTCTCTACGAGCAGCGGCTGATCCGCGACGCGGTGGTGGCGCGCACCGGCCAGCGCTACATCGACGGGCTGAGCAGCGACGAGGCGCTGTTCCGCTACCTGATGGACAACGCCATCGCTTACAAGGACCAACTGCACCTGCAACTGGGTGTGGGTCTGAGCGCGGAGCAGATGGCGGCGCTGACCCACGACATCGTGTGGCTGGAAGAGGTCGAGGTGAACGGCGAGAAGGTCCTCGCGCCGGTGGTCTACCTGGCCCAGGCGGAGGGTCGGCTGGCACCCAACGGTGCGCTGATCCAGGGCCGCGACGTGAAGCTGGTGAGCGGCGGCGACCTGCATAACGTCGGCACCCTGCGCGCGCGGAACGACCTCTCGGCGACGGCCGACAACCTCGACAACAGCGGCCTGATCGAGGCCGGCAAGCGCCTCGACCTGCTCGCCGGCGACTCGATCCGCAACCGCCAGGGCGGGGTCATCGCCGGGCGTGACGTGAGCCTCACCGCGCTGACCGGCGACGTGATCAACGAACGCAGCGTGACCCGCTACGACAGCGCGCTCGACGGCCGCACCTGGGAACGCAGCTTCGCCGACAGCGCCGCGCGGGTGGAGGCGGCGAACAGCCTGAACGTCCAGGCCGGACGCGACATCGCCAACCTCGGCGGGGTGCTGCAGAGCCGCGGCGACCTCAGCCTCGACGCCGGACGCGACGTCACCGTCGCCGCCGTCGAGGACCGCCAGGGCCAGACCCGCTGGAGCACGTCGCGGCTCCAGAGCGTGACCCAGCTCGGCGCCGAAGTCAGCGCCGGGCGGGACCTGAACGTCAGCGCCGGCCGCGACTTGACGGCGGTGGCCAGCACCCTCGAAGCGCGCCGCGACATCGCCCTCTCCGCCGGGCGCGACGTGACCCTGGCGGCGGCGGCGAACGAGGAGCACAGCTTCGCCACCGGCAAGAAGGTGACGGCGAAGAACGATCGGGTGGAACACCAATCGACCGTGGTCAGCGCCGGCGGCGATCTCAGCGTGCAAGGCGGCAATGACGTGACCTTCGTTGCCAGTCAGGCGAAGGCCAGCAACGAGGCCTATCTGTACGCCGGCAACGACCTCAATCTGCTGGCGGCTCACGACGAAAGCTATTCCTACTACTCGAAGAAGAAAAAAGGCTCGTTCGGGCGCAGCAGTAGCCGGATGAGCGAGAGCGAAGCCAGTACCGTGGTGTCGTCGTCGATCCAGGCGGGACAAGGGGCGGAACTGGTCGCCAAGCGTGACGTCAACGTCGAGGCCTCTTCCGCCTCCAGCACGAAGGGCGAGCTGGCGGTCGTGGCGGGGCGCGATGTGAACCTCACGGCAGCTGAGAACAGCTACTCCAGCGTGTCCGCGAAATCCAAGTCCGGAGGCTTGGGGCTGTCATCCACCAGCAAGGCCAACGCCCAGTCCTCTTCCTACACCAGCGTTCAGGGCGCCACGTTGAGTGGCGATACCACCGTGGTGCAGGCGGGAAGGGACATCTCGGTGGCCGCCAGCAATGTGGTTTCTACCGGGAAGACTGCGCTGCGTGCCGGCAACGACATCATCATCGACAGCGTGGCGGAGACGTCGGAGTCGCATCGCAGCGAGTCGAAGAAGAAGTCCGGCCTGATGAGTTCCGGAGGGATCGGCATCACGCTCGGCACGGCGAAGAATGCCTCGACACAGGACACCCGTACCGTCGTCAACCAGGGCAGCACCATCGGCAGTGTGCTCGGCGATGTCGACATGCGGGCGGGCAAGAACCTGTCTATCACGGCTTCGGATGTGGTGGCCGGCAAGGACATCAACCTCGTCGGGCAGAACGTGAGCATTCTCGCTGCCGACAACCAGAACGTCAGCGAGCAGACCCGCAAGACCAGCAAGAGCGGCTTGACGCTGGCCTTGTCGGGAACGGTCGGTAGCGCAATCGACGCCACCTACCAGAATGCCAAGCAGGCCAGGAACGAAGACGACAGTCGCCTTTCCGCGTTGCAGGGGATCAAGGCCGGCTTGAGCGGCGTCCAGGCCTGGCAGGCAGCTCAGCAGAGCGGCGGCATGACGGGCGAGAACAGCGCGCAGTTCGTCGGCATCAGCGCTTCGCTGGGCTCGCAGAAGTCCAGCTCTCGGCAGCGCCAGGAGCAGCAGATCAGCCAGGGAAGCACGCTCACCGCCGGTGGCAACCTGAACATTATCGCCACGGGTTCCGGGGCTGTCGGCGAAGACGGCGACTTGCGCGTGCAAGGCAGCAAGCTGCAGGCTGGCAAGGACCTCCAACTGATCGCCAACCGCGACGTCGTGCTGGAAGCCGCGGCCAATACGCAGAAGCTCGATGGCAAGAACAAGAGCAGCGGCGGCGCTGTCGGGGTAAGCGTCGGCGTTGGTTCGGGCGAGGCTGGCATCAGCATTTTCGCCAACGCCAACAAGGGCGCCGGCAAGGAAATCGGCAACGGCACCACCTGGACCGAAACCACCCTGGACGCGGGCCAGAAGGCCAGCTTGGTCAGCGGGCGCGACACCACGCTGAAAGGGGTGCAGGTCAATGGTGAAAGCATCCTGGCGAAAGTGGGTCGTGACCTTACCCTGCAAAGCCTGCAGGATCGCGATTACTACGATTCCAAGCAGAAGAACGTCGGTGGTGGGGCGAGTTTGGCTATCGTTGGCCAGGGTGGCGGCGCCAACTTGAGTCTCAGCCAGAGCAAGCTGCATTCGAAGTACGACAGCGTGCAGGAGCAGACCGGGCTGTTCGCCGGCAAGGGCGGCTTCCAGGTGGAGGTGGGCAAGCACACGCAGCTGGATGGCAGCGTGATCGCCAGCACCGCCGAAGCCGAGAAGAATCGCCTGAGCACAGGCTCCTTGGGCTGGAGCGAGATCCGTAACAAGGCCGAGTACAAGAGCCAACTTCAGAGTGTCAGTGTCAGCAGCGCCAACGATGGCGCCGGTGCGTTCGTCAGCAACATGCCTAGCGGCATGCTCATTGCCTACAACCACGGCGATAGTGCCAGCGGTACCACGGGTTCGGCGATATCCGAAGGCACCCTGGAGGTTCGCGATCCGGCGCGCCAGCAACAGGATGTGGCGACGCTCAGCCGTGACCCGAGCCGCGCCAACGATAGCGTCAGTCCGATCTTCGACAAGGAGAAAGAGCAGAAGCGTCTGCAGCAGGTCCAACTGATCGGCGAGATCGGCACCCAGGCCATGGATATCCTGCGGACGCAGGGCCAACTCGACGCCGACAAGGCGGCGCGGGCCGAACTGGAAGCGCGGGGTATCTCCGCGCCGGACGCCGGCGCCAGCGAGCGGCAAGTCGAGGACTACCGCAAAGCGCTTCTGGGCACGAATGCCTACCAGGACATCATGGGCAAGTACGGCACCGGAGGCGACTACCAGAAGGCCGCCCAGGCGGTGACCGCAGCCTTGCAAGGGCTGGCCGGCGGCGACATTGGCTCGGCGTTGGCGGGAGCTTCCTCGCCCTATGTGGCGGGTGTGATCAAGCAGGTGGCAGGCGACAATGACACGGCGCGGATCATGGCCCACGCGGTTCTTGGCGCGGTGGTTGCGCAGGCCCAGGGCAATTCGGCTGCTGCGGGGGGCGCAGGAGCGGCGGGGAGCGAACTGGCGGCGCAGGTGATCAGCGAGCGACTGTACGGAACCCGGGACAGCTCGACGCTGAACGAAGCGCAGAAGCAGACTATCACCGCGCTGGCCAGCCTGGCCGGCGGATTGGCCGGCTCCGTTGTCGATGGGAGCAGCGGAGGAGCCATTGCCGGGGCCGCAGGCGGGAAGAACGCAACGGAAAACAACTTCCTTGGCGGCGGAACCCCGCCGGGCTTGATCAGCTATGGTCAGGCAGCGAGCTCCTTGACCGAGTACATGCGCAAGAACGGGGCGACAGCCGAGGAGATCACCCAGGCGCAACGTGATCTGGCCCAGGGACAGGGCTTCGATGGCGTACAGCCAGCGAATGAGTTCATCAAGGCCTGGGGCGAGGCCATGGTTGCGGAGGCTGCCGGCCTTGGGATTGTTGCGGGGTTGGGTAGGTTTGGGTTGTGGGTTGGGAAAGGGGCGGGAGAAACTGCCATAGCCGTTCCCGGTCGTGTCCAATCTCGTATAAATATTGCCAATGGCCGCACAGCAACTACACCGCTTCGCGATACCGGAAGGCCAGTATCTGCGGGGTTTGACCATGTTCTACAAGGGCATTTCGGAGTAGAGGTTTCCAACTCACGGTCTGTGTTCACTATCACTCCGAGTGAACTGAAGGATGTACTTCAGAGCAGCCCTGTTGTTAAGTCACCAGTTATGGCATTGCCTGATGGGCAATTCGTGAGGACCGTTGATGTAGGTAAAGTAATTGGCACTACCAATTTAAAGGATGGAGGAGTGCCCACCTCGGTATTAAAAATATTTACTGACAGAGCTGGTAATTTGATCACAACCTTCCCAATCAAGGCGGTGGATTAATTGAGCTATCTTCCAATACGTGTATGGACTGACTTTCAATCAGCTGTAAGACTGCTGAGCGCTGAGGCTTCTCCAAAAGAAGTTCTTGATTTAATTCTAAATTGGATAAAAAGGAATAGAAAATTTTTCCTGTCTGGCTCATTTGCTGTTTATGGGTTTGAGGAGTTCCTGGGTCTAAGTGGAGAGGAGATGCCTGTTAACTTTTCAAATTTTTCATCATCCGAGTTAGAGAATTTTAAGAAATTTACTTTCAAATATCAGGCTAAGGATGTGGACTATATTGCGCAATTTTTAAGAGATGTTATTGAGACTTTGATAACTGTAGAGGTTGATAAAAAATGTCCTAATTGTAATTCTGAAGGGATGCATGTCTTTATAGGGAAGTATAATAACCTAGTGGCTTATCAATGCAATGTGTGTGGGCACTCGCAATACTCGGACGGCTCAAAAGTAGAAGTCGGCGGTTTGGAGTTTATAACGGAGAGAAAGCTTCGAGATCTAAAGTTAATTTAAAATTTCATAAAGATGAATGATTTATTTTTCCTGCTCTAACTTCTGAGTATGGAGACATCCGCGATTCCTAGGCAAGGGCGAGGGCGCTGATGTCGAGTGAATCAGTTCTCTCAAAAAGTCGGAATTAAGTGTCGGGGTAATATGTCTAGTCATTATTAGTCACCGGCACCTGCTGCATCGAAAGTGGGTTTGTCACAAGAAAATTTTTCTCCGCATGATGACTAATGGAAGCCATGATTGACGATTCGATTTTTGAAAAAATTGATAATCTGATTGGCAGGTTGTCAGTCAGTAGGTCTACGGTAGATGAAAATGAGCTTTGCCGTGTTGCGAGGGTTTTGCCTGGCGATAGGGAGTTAGATGTTATAGAGAGGCTGAAAAACAAAGGGGACGTATTTATTTTTGCTGCTCTAAAGATAAAAGGCAGGTAGGTTTTCCCTGTTCAGTAATTTCTTGCTCTTTAAAAATTTACCTTTTCGATTTAGAAGAAGAGCACCGTGCAAGACCTCCCTGTCGCCACATCCGCAGAGTCCTGAACCCCCGGCCCTGTCATCCCTGACGGGTCGCTCGCCGGGGCAACGCATGCCTTGCCTGTTTCCGGCTCGCCCTACAAGGACCAACTGCACCTGCAACTGGGTGTGGGTCTGAGCGCGGAGCAGATGGCGGCGCTGACGCACGATATCGTGTGGCTGGAAGAGGTCGAGGTGAACGGCGAGAAGGTCCTCGCGCCAGTGGTCTACCTGGCCCAGGCGGAGGGTCGGCTGGCACCCAACGGTGCGCTGATCCAGGGCCGCGACGTGAAGCTGGTGAGCGGCGGCGACCTGCATAACGTCGGCACCCTGCGCGCGCGGAACGACCTCTCGGCGACGGCCGACAACCTCGACAACAGCGGCCTGATCGAGGCCGGCAAGCGCCTCGACCTGCTCGCCGGCGACTCGATCCGCAACCGCCAGGGCGGGGTCATCGCCGGGCGTGACGTGAGCCTCACCGCGCTGACCGGCGACGTGATCAACGAACGCAGCGTGACCCGCTACGACAGCGCGCTCGACGGCCGCACCTGGGAACGCAGCTTCGCCGACAGCGCCGCGCGGGTGGAGGCGGCGAACAGCCTGAACGTCCAGGCCGGACGCGACATCGCCAACCTCGGCGGGGTGCTGCAGAGCCGCGGCGACCTCAGCCTCGACGCCGGACGCGACGTCACCGTCGCCGCCGTCGAGGACCGCCAGGGCCAGACCCGCTGGAGCACGTCGCGGCTCCAGAGCGTGACCCAGCTCGGCGCCGAAGTCAGCGCCGGGCGGGACCTGAACGTCAGCGCCGGGCGCGACCTCAGCGCAGTGGCCAGCGCCCTCGAAGCGCGCCGCGACATCGCCCTCTCCGCCGGGCGCGACGTGACCCTGGCGGCGGCGGCGAACGAGGAGCATGCCTACAGCAAGACCAGGAAGGTCACCTACCAGGAAGACAAGGTTGCCCAGCAAGGCACCCGCGTGGACGCCGGCGGCGACCTGGCGATCAATGCCGGACAGGACCTGCGCCTGATCGCGAGCCAGGCCAGCGCCGGCGACGAGGCCTACCTGGTGGCCGGCGACAAGCTGGAACTGCTGGCCGCCAACGACAGCAACTACTACCTGTACGACAAGAAGAAAGGCGACTTCGGCCGCAAGGAAACCCGGCGCGACGAAGTCACCGACGTCAAGGCGGTGGGCAGCCAGATCAGCAGCGGCGGCGACCTCACCCTGCTCAGCGGCGGCGACCAGACCTACCAGGGCGCGAAGCTGGAATCGGGCAACGACCTGGCCATCGTCAGCGGCGGCGCGGTGACCTTCGACGCGGTGAAGGACCTGCACCAGGAGAGCCACGAGAAGAGCAAGGGCGACCTGGCGTGGAACAGCGCCAAGGGGAAAGGGCAGACCGATGAAACGCTTCGGCAGACCCAGATCGTGGCCCAGGGGAATCTGGCGATCAAAGCAGCGGACGGGCTGAAGATCGATGTGAAGCATATCGACCAGAAGACCGTTTCCGAGACCATCGATGTCATGGTCAAGGCCGATCCGAGCCTCGCCTGGTTGCGGGAGGCCGAAAAACAGGGTGACGTCGATTGGCGCAAAGTCCGGGAAGTACATGACAGCTTCAAGTACAGCCATTCGGGGTTGGGCGCTGGCGCGGCATTGGCCATCGCCATTGTGGTTACCTACCTGACCTGGGGTGCGGGTAGTTCGATGGCAGGCGTCGCGGCCAAAAGCGCAACAGGTGTCGCTGCCAACTCCGTCGCCAGTGCCGTAGCCACCAACGCGGCGATCAGCACGGTGAACAACCGCGGCAACCTTGGCGCGGTGGCGAAAGACGTGTCCTCCAGCGACAGCCTGAAGGGCTACGCGGTCGCCGGTATCAGCGGCGGCTTCATGCCCAGCAGTCTGGGTGCCCAGCTTGCCGTTCGCTCCGCGCTGAACACCGTGGTGAACGGTGGCAAGTTCAGGGACAACGTCGCGCAGGCTGCGATCAGCATGGCGGCGGACGCGCTAAGCGGCGCGATCTTCGACAAGGTCGGAGATGCGTTGGTCGGCAGCGGCCTTCCCAAGAAGGTGGCGGTCCATGCGATTGTCGGCGGGTTGATCGGCGAGGCTGCCGGCGGCGATTTCCGTACCGCAGCCCTGGCTGCTGGCGCCAACGAGGCATTGGTAAGCCTCGTCGGTGAAAAGATCTTCCCTGGCGAGGCTCATGAGCGCGTGCTGGCGATGACCTCGCAGTTGATAGGGATGACAGTGGCTGCGGCGGCCGGAGGCGATACCAAGGCCCAAGAGAAAGCCGCCTGGGTGGCTCAGCAGGCCACGGTGTACAACAACCTGAATCACGCGGCGGCGGAGAGCCTGCTCAAGGAAATCAAGGATTGTCGCGCGGCAGGCGGCTGTGGCGAGGAGAAGTTGCAAGGCATCCTCGGCAAGTACGAAAAGCTGTCGGCCGAGCGTTCAAACGCTATCGGCCAGTGTGCTTCGCGCCAGTGTGTGGACGACATCGTCGACAGTTCGATCCGGATGGACGATCCGGTTTCCAAAGAGCTGCTCAGCCTACTGCGGCAGACCACCTACGACACACCCGGCTTGTTGCAGGGCAATCCCGACGCGGTCGTGTCGCAGACGCCGAATCCAAGTGGCTGGGGAGATCTCTTTGCCCTGGACAAGCAACTGGCGTTCGCCAAGAACCTCAAGGAAGGCTGGCTGACACCGGAGGAAACGGCTGATCTGGATCGCTGGAATGCGTCCACTTCCTGGCTGGATCGCACTGCTGGCCGACAACTGGATCCCAAGGAGAAGGCTTACCTGCTCTCGGAGCTGGGGGGCGCGGCGGCTATGGCGCTTCTTGGGGGGAGGGGGAGTGTTGGAGCGGGTGCAAAGGGAGCGACTCCTGTTGTAACTGCTGAGGGGCGAATCGGTAACTCAGTATTTACGGATGTTAACCAGACGGCTAGACCAGCAGCCCAGGCGAATCCCAACCAACCGACCTTGATTGCCGATCGAGTGGACGCAAAGATAGCGGCTAAGGGGACGCCTCACCCGAATGGGAATATGGCGGATGCTCATGCAGAGATTGGCGTTATTCAGAAGGCATTTAATGAAGGTAAAACGGTAGGCTCCGATATGACCATGAACGTAGTAGGTAAGGATGTTTGTGGATACTGCAGAGGTGATATTGCTGCGGCAGCTAGCAAGTCTGGTTTGAAATCTTTAACTATTCAAGCCAAGGATGATATTACAGGTTTGCCGAAGACGTATTACTGGGAGGTAGGAATGAAGTCAATTAGAGAGAAAAAAATATGATTGTTCTTGGTGGGTATTTGATTGCTCCTGAGGCTAAAAGAACTCAATTTCCGGTGGTGTCTGATCCTGACGAAGAAGAAGTTCTGGCAGCGCTTTCTAAGCTTCGCCACAGTTCGGGGGTGTTGGTTCTAAGAGTTAAGCCGGAACCTGAGATTGGCGCTTATGAAGTGGCGCTTCATGCAGAGAGTGGACGATTTATAGTTATGCTTAGCCAGCATGCTGAAGATGGTGAGCATGAGGTTTTCACGTTAAGAGGGGCTGGTGAAGGTAATGGATTTACTTATATTTTAGGCGAGGCATATCCTATGGCGGCAGTGACAGAAAATTTTGGGTTGATATGTAATTGTTTCAAAAAATTTTTGCTAGAGAGGGAAGTGTCTTCTGATGTGTGGGTTTAATGTTTCAACGTAAATGAAATAATAAAGGGAATAAAGGGAGCAGGTTTATTTTCCCTACTCTAATCTTCTGAGCAAAGGCTCCAGCGCAGATGCCGTAAAGGAACTTCGCGATGCCTAGGTAAGGGCGCATGGTTTAGCGAATTATTTGCTTTGAGCGTTTCAGAGTGGGCGCAGTCGCCGAAATTAGAGTAGTAAAAATAAATCTGTCCCCTTTTTTACTGGCAGGGCCGTTACGAAGCATCCTGAGTACTTTGGATTCAGTACAACACAGGAGCTACGGAAGATATACCGGACAGACTCTCAGATTAATGAGCTTGCTGGAAAGGCAATAAATGAAATACTTCAGAGTGGAGTGAAGAGTAATGGCGCCGGGGGAAGATACCCGGGAGGCTGGATAACTTATACATTACCAGACGGACGGGCTGCTAGTTGGGGTGGGGATGGTAAATTTATTGGCTTTAGAGGCGTGCAAAAATGAAGGTAAATTTGATTTTTGAAAAAGTTGGAGATATTAATAGTGATTATCCATATCTTTGTGTATATAGGGAGGGGGAGAGAGAGCCTTTTATGGAGATATCAGTGAGTAAAGAAAGAAAGATTGAGTTTGTTTTTTATTCTAGAACTGATAATTTTACCCTAAGCTCTGAAGAGTTCTATGAGATATATGGTAGGGCGGAAGCTTTTTTGCCTCAAGCTTTAGAGAATGAAGATTTGCTGTAATATTTAAATAAAGAGACTGCTTATAATGGGGATTTTTATTTTCCTGACTCTAGTGTTATCCGACGGAAAATATGAATTCGATACTTTGATTTCAGCAGCATAAAGGGGACAAGCATAAAGGGGACAGCATAAAGGGGACAGATTTATTTTCCCTACTCTAATTTTCTAAGCAGGGAGGCTCCAGTGCAGACGCCGTAAGGAGGCTCCGCGATGCCTAGGCAAGGGCGAGTGGTTTTACCGAATTATCCGCTTCACGTGGTCCAGCGGGGACACAATCGGCAAGTGGTATTCGCCGAGGACGAGGACTACCAGCGTTACCTCTCCGATCTACGGGACCTCAAGGATGCCTTTGGTATCAAGGTCTACGCATTTTGCCTGATGACCAACCATGTCCATCTGCTCTTGGCGCCTGGTGATTCGCTGTCTGGCTTGGCGCAACTGATGAAAACGCTGGCGGCGCGCACGACACGATATCGGAATCGCTTGGAGGGCCGTTCCGGAACGTTGTGGGAAAGTCGCTATAAATCGAGTGTCGTACAGAGCGATGCCTACCTGCTGGCGTGTTGCCGGTACATAGAACTGAACCCTGTTCGGGCGCGGATGGTGGACGATGTGGCGGCCTATCCCTGGTCAAGTTATGGGCTGCGGGCGGATTGGTTGAAGGAGCCAAACTGGTTGGATATGGATCCCTGCTTCATTGAGCTAGGTCAGACGGCCGAAGAGCGATATCGGCGATACGTAACGTTCATGAAAGAGGCGATACCGGCCGAGGAATTGAGGCTGATTCGCGAGGCGGTTCAGCGTGGACAACTGACGGGCAATCAACGGTTCGTGGACGAGATCGAGCGGGTAGCCGGGGTGAGAATAGAGCGGCGTGGGCAAGGGCGGCCGAGATTAGAGCAGGGAAAATAAATCTGTCCCCTTTTTTTCTTTTTTTCAGTCCCCTTTTTTTCAGATGGAAATTTTAAAGGGTTTTTTGAATGATGAAAGAATTGTTTGAATTGATTTTTGAGGGTGTGAATCCTAGTAGGCTTTTTTCCCTTTTAAAAGAGATTGAAAGTAAAAGTGATCGCATTTTTGATTTTAATTTTTCTGAAGATTTTTTTAGCTCTAATGTTGATATTTTTAGTGAATTATTGATCGATTCTTTCTTGGGTTTTAATGGTGATTTATATTTTGGTGTGTCCATGGAAGGGTTCAGTGTTAAGGATGGCTTGAAGTTGCCAGTCGTTCTCTTAAGGGTTTTGAAATATCAGGGGGAGGTTGATGTGGGGTTGTGTTTTTATATGAATGATTTTAATAGTGCGGGTAAAATTATGTTAGAGTTTCAAAAGTATATGAATGAAATCTCTGCTGATTTTGGTTTCGAAAATTTCTATGGAGGTTTGGAGCCAGCCTCGGACCAAGAGACTAGGTTTTTTACTAATAACAGACAGGGTCCTCTTCTTTAGGGTTATCAAACAAAGAAAATAAAGTGACAAGAAAATAAAGTGACAGATCTATTTTTCCTACTCTAATTTTCTAAGCAAGGAGGCTCCAGCGCAGACGCCGTAAGGAGGCTCCGCGATGCCTAGGCAAGGGCGAGTGGTTTACCGAATTATCCGCTTCACATGGTCCAGCGGGGACACAGTCGCCAAGTGGTATTCGCCGAGGACGAGGACTACCAGCGTTACCTCTCCGATCTACGGGACCTCGAGGATGCCTTTGATAACAAGCTCCATGCATTTTGCCGAATGACCACCCATATCCATCTGCTCCTGGCGGCTTGCCGGCCCTCCTTTTTACTGCTCCCGTCGCACAGCGCCCCAATGTACTAGTACACCGGAAACCGCCGTCTCCCGTTGAACGGGCGGGCCCCGGCCCCCTACCATTCACAGCACACCGACCCGCGCAAAGGGAGCGGGATGCCGCGTAGGCAGGCCGCCATGGAAGGAGAAGCACATATGCCGGTACTGGCTCTGAGACTCACCGCCCTGGCGGCCCTTGCGATCAGCGTGTCGGGGTGCGTCATGGAGGCCTATGGCAGTCGCGCGCGTAGCGATGCGCAGTCTTGGATCGGCTTGCCGATCCAGGACGTGATCAAGCGCTTCGGCGAGCCGGAACGTGTGACGGGGGATGCCGCCAGGCAGAAGTACGTGTGGAAGGAGTACGAGAACTATAGCCACGACTACGACTACACCTACTACGAGCAGGGCCATGGCAATACGCCCAACAGCTCGGTCCTGAACCAGAAGACCGGCACGGCCAACCAGAGCGGCTATTACACCTGCATCTACGAGTTCTTTGCCGACGCCTCGGGCAGGGTGGTCGATGCGACCGCGCGGGGTGAGTGCCGCTAGTTCCGGGCGCCCTTCGCGCCGCAAAGGGCGATTGGCTCAGCCAGCCACCGCCTTGTCTCCGACGTCGCAGAGACGCCTCAGTCCAACCGAAGGCGTCCCCTCCCCTCGCTCCGCCGTGATCGCCAGGCCGCCCTGCCTCACCCGGGTCCTGGTCCGGTCCTTGGCCTTGAAACCCGGCCGTTGCAGCCAGTAGCCGCGCAGGTTGATGCGGGGCGCCAGGCGGTTGTCGTCGCGTTCGTCCAGCGGCGCTCCGGGGTTTCCCCGGCGCCTCACAGCAGGATCAGCAGCGCTCCTACCAGCAGCCCCGCCAGGCTGAAGGGTAGCGTTTGCAGGGCCAGCCGCTTGCCGCCCACCAGCACGACCAGGCCGGCCTTGACCAGGCTGTTGCTCAGGGCGGCAAGGGCGATGCCGCGGCTGGCCACGCCTGGATCGAGTTCGCCCTGCGCCGCGCGGGCCAGGGACAGGGTGATCGCGTCGACGTCGGCGAGGCCGGAGAGCAACGCGACCGCGTAGATGCCGGCATCGCCGAACAGCCGCCGGCCGACCTCCACCAACAGCAGGATCGCGCTCAGCAGGGCGGCGAAACGCAGGGCCGGGAGCAGTTCGAAGGGGTTGCGCAGGCCTGGCTCGTCGGGCGCCTCCTGGCTGGCGCGGCCGCCGCGCAGGGCGTGGAACAGCGTGCCGCCAAGGTAGACGAGGGTGGTGGCGGCGAATGGCAGGGCCAGCTCCTTCAGCAAGGCCGGGTGGATCGCGCCGATCTCGACGAGGATGCGCGGGAACATCAGCGCCGAGGTCGCCAGCAGGGCGCACGCCAACAGGGCGTCGGGCATGCGCTCGCGCAGGCGCGCCAGGGTCAGGGTCATCACCGTGGAGGACACCAGGCCGCCGAGCACCGCGGTCAGCAACAGGCCCTTGCGCGAGCCGATCAGGCGGATGGCCAGGTAGGCGGAGAAACCGAGGGCGGCGATCAGCACCACCATCCACCAGGTCAGGTAGGGATTGAAGAACGCCCAGGGACCGTAGCCCTGGTTGGGCAGCACCGGCAGCAGGACCACGGAGATGAACAGCAGCTTGAGGGTGCCCGACAGCTCCTCGGCGGTCAGGCGCTTCAGCAGGGCGTGGAGCTTGTCCTTGAGGCTCAGCAGCAGGGTCAGCACGATGCCGCCGGCGGCAGCCAGCAGGCGCTGTTCGGTGAGGGCGAGGCTGCCGAGGAGGAAGGTCATCAGCAGGGCGATCTCGGTGGTCATGCCCTGGTCGCCGCCACGCCTGACGTCGCTCACGTAGCCGGCCACGGCCAGCGCTGCGAGGGCCAGCAGCAAGGCTACCCAGACTGCGCTGCCCAGTTCGCCCGCGAGCAGGGTGGCGAAGCCGCCGAGCAGGCCGGCCAGGCTGAAGGTGCGGATTCCGGCGATCTGCCGCGCATCTTCGTGGTCGCGCTCCTGCCAGCCGCGCTCGGCGCCGATCAGGAGGCCGATGGCCAGGGCCGTGCACAGGCTCAACAACAGATCCAGGGAAAGCGTCATGCTCGATTCCATTCGCCGGGAGAGAGGATGGCGACGTGCCTGTGCGCACCATAGCAGCAGACGACCCCGAGGTGCCTGCGCGGTGGTACGCCGTCCGCCATGAGGCCGGCGCTGCCGCCGGTATCCATCGGGTTCTCCGCCCCGGTGTAGGCGCACGGGAGCTGGCGTAGGGAAAGTCCGCTGTTTTTCGGCCGCTGACGGTTCTCTTTCCGCGTGCTCCGACGGCCGCCAACAGTAAAAAAACCACGGCCAATCCTGATAGGCGGAGGGGCGCCTCGTTCCTAGACTGGCGGGGAAACATCAGGAGACGTCAATCATCATGCATATTCAATCATCTCAGCAGAACCCGTCTTTCGTGGCTGAGTTGAGCCAGGCTGTGGCCGGGCGCCTGGGACAGGTCGAGGCCCGCCAGGTGGCCACTCCCCGGGAGGCGCAACAACTGGCCCAGCGCCAGGAAGCACCGAAGGGCGAGGGCCTGCTCTCCCGCCTGGGGGCTGCCCTCGCGCGTCCCTTCGTGGCGATCATCGAGTGGCTGGGCAAACTGCTGGGGAGCCGTGCCCACGCCTCCACCCAGGCGCCGCTCTCCCGTCAGGACGCGCCGCCTGCCGCCAGTCTCTCGGCCGCCGAGATCAAGCAGATGATGCTGCAAAAGGCACTGCCCCTGACCTTGGGCGGACTTGGCAAGGCGAGCGAGCTGGCGACTTTGACAGCGGAGAGGCTGGCGAAGGATCACACGCGCCTGGCCAGCGGCGACGGCGCCCTGCGCTCGCTGGCCACCGCCCTGGTCGGGATTCGCGATGGCAGCCGGATCGAGGCTTCCCGTACCCAGGCTGCCCGCCTGCTCGAACAGAGCGTTGGGGGGATCGCGCTGCAACAGTGGGGGACCGCGGGCGGTGCCGCCAGCCAGCATGTACTCAGCGCAAGCCCGGAGCAACTGCGCGAAATCGCCGTCCAACTGCATGCGGTAATGGACAAGGTCGCCCTGTTGCGCCACGCGGTAGAGAGCGAGGTAAAGGGCGAGCCTGTCGACAAGGCGCTGGCGGATGGCCTGGTGGAGCACTTCGGGCTGGAGGCGGAGCAGTACCTAGGCGAACACCCGGACGGGCCGTACAGCGATGCCGAGGTGATGGCGCTCGGTCTTTATACCAACGGCGAGTACCAGCACCTGAATCGTTCCCTGCGTCAGGGGCGAGAGCTGGATGCGGGCCAGGCGTTGATCGACCGGGGCATGTCTGCCGCGTTCGAAAAGAGCGGACCGGCTGAACAGGTCGTGAAGACCTTCCGCGGCACCCAGGGCAGGGATGCCTTCGAGGCGGTGAAAGAGGGCCAGGTCGGCCACGACGCCGGCTATCTCTCCACCTCCCGGGACCCCAGCGTTGCCAGGAGCTTCGCGGGCCAGGGCACGATAACCACCCTGTTCGGCAGATCCGGGATCGATGTCAGCGAGATATCGATCGAGGGCGATGAGCAGGAGATCCTCTACGACAAGGGGACCGACATGCGCGTGCTTCTCAGCGCCAAGGATGGGCAGGGTGTGACCCGTCGGGTGCTCGAAGAGGCCACGCTGGGGGAACGGAGCGGCCACGGCGAGGGACTGCTCGATGCCCTGGACCTGGCAACCGGGACGGATCGTTCAGGCAAGCCCCAGGAACAGGACCTGCGCCTGAGAATGCGCGGCCTCGACCTGGCCTGACCGGTCGACGGCAGAGACGGACACTCCCAAGGGGTGTCCGTTTTCATTTGCGCCGTACAGCGTCGGGCGCAATGGGCGGCAAGGAGGCCTGCCTGGCTGCCACCGGTTGGTGGCGGACACCGGTGCCCGGCGTCCCACCTCGATCCTGCGAACGAGACGCAGTCAGAATTCTCCGAGTATGCTTCCTGCATAACGAAACGATCGGAATAACTGTGGTAACTTTGCCGCCCACCGAGATGGCCTATTGATGGCTCATACGGTTCGTGCATCGCTTCCCGCACGATTGTTTCGGATTTCCAAGGCCGGCCGGGAGCGCCGGTTGATCGACGCATTCGTATTTCAAGGAAAGAAATCGTGGCCACCCCATTTCGCCCCTCGCCTTGGCGCGCCGCCGTGCCGCCTGGCCTTCCTCGATTTTCACTACGCCCTCTTTTCCGCACACGGGTCGGCTAGAAGCCGCTCCGCGTCGATAGCGTTTTTTTCCAGGAGAACCCCATGAGTCACAGCGCCAAGAAAGCACTACTGCCGCTCCTCGCCGTCGCCACCCTGGCCGGCCTGGCGGGCTGCGCCACCGAGACCTCCACCGCGTTGCCGGTACAGCAGGTCGAGAGCGTCAACCGACCCTACAGCGGCGTGCGTTCGCCGATTGCGGTAGGCAAGTTCGACAACCGCTCCAGCTACATGCGCGGGATCTTTTCCGATGGCGTCGACCGCCTCGGCGGCCAGGCCAAGACCATTCTCATCACCCACCTGCAGCAGACCAATCGCTTCAACGTGCTGGACCGCGACAACATGAGCGAGATCCAGCAGGAAGCGGCGATCAAGGGCCAGGCCCAGCGCCTGAAGGGTGCCGACTACGTGGTGACCGGCGATGTCACCGAGTTCGGCCGCAAGGAAGTCGGCGACCGCCAGCTGTTCGGCATCCTTGGCCGCGGCAAGTCGCAGATCGCCTACGCCAAGGTGGCGCTGAACATCGTCAACATCTCTACCTCGGAGGTCGTCTATTCGACCCAGGGCGCTGGCGAGTACGCCCTGTCCAACCGCGAGGTGATCGGCTTCGGCGGCACCGCCAGCTACGACTCGACCCTCAACGGCAAGGTTCTCGACCTGGCCATGCGCGAGGCGGTGAACAAGTTGGTCAACGCGGTCGATAGCGGCGCCTGGAAGCCACAGAACCAATAATCCACCAGAAACCAGGGAATCACGGCACACATGAGCAAGACGATCACATGGACGGCGGCGCTGCTGGGGAGCATGGCGCTGGCCGGGTGCAGCGGACCGAAGACGCTGTACCAGTGGGAGGGCTACCAGGCCCAGGTCCACGAATACTTCAAGGGTGAATCCAAGGAGGCCCAGGCGCAGGCGCTGGAAGCCGACCTCGAGAAGATCCGGGCGAAGAACGGCGCGGTGCCGCCGGGCTACCACGCCCAGCTGGGGCTGCTCTATTCCAGCATCGGCAAGGACGACCAGATGGTCCGCGAGTTCGAGACCGAGAAGGCGCTGTTTCCCGAGTCGGCGACCTACATGGACTTCCTCCTGAACAACGCCCGTGGAGGTGCCCGTTGAAACTCGCCCGACTGTCCGGCCTGGTGGCCGGTTTCACCCTGCTGGCCCTGCTCGGCGGCTGCGCGCCGACCAAGAGCGTCGACTACTCGGCGTTCAAGCAGGCCAAGCCGCGCTCGATCCTGGTCCTGCCGCCGCTGAACGAGTCGCCCGACGTGAAGGCGACCTACAGCATGCTCTCGCAGGTCACCTTCCCGCTGGCCGAGGCCGGCTACTACGTGGTGCCGGTGGCGCTGGCCGACGAGACCTTCCGCCAGAACGGCCTGACCAGCGCCGGCGACGTGCACCAGGTGTCCCCGGCCAAGCTGCGCGAGATCTATGGCGCCGACGCGGCGCTGTACGTCACGGTGAGCGACTACGGCACGCGCTACATGGTGATCAGCAGCGCGACCATCGTCACCGCCAGCGCCAAGCTGGTCGACCTGCGATCCGGCACCACCCTGTGGACCGGCTCGGCGACCGCCTCCAGCGAGGAAGGCAACGGCGGCAACAACGGCGGCCTGGTGGGCATGCTGATCACCGCGGCGGTCAAGCAGATCATCAACAGTTCGGTGGAGGACGCCGGTTATCCGATCGCCGGGATGACCAGCGCGCGCCTGCTCTCGGCCGGCCAGCCGGGCGGACTGTTGTACGGCCCGCGCTCGCCGAGGTACGGCAGCGACTGAGCCGTGCGCCGGGGCTACGGGGACGTCTCCGTGGCCTCGGTGCAAGCCGCCGGGAGGGGCTTGGCCGCTGCGTTGCGCTTGGCCATGTACTGGCGGATCAGGTCGTCGAGCAACGCCCGGATGGCGCGCCGCTCGTCCAGCCGCAGGCGGCCGATGGCCTCGAACTGCAGGCGCAGGTCTTCCGGTAGCGCCTGCCGCTCGCTGCGCTCGCAGACCAGCCAGTCGAGGGGCACCGCGAAACGTCCGGCGATGGTTTGCAGCACCACCAGCGACGGGTGCCCGCCCTTGGTTTCGAAGTGCCGCAACTGGCTCACGGTGACGCCCAGTCGCTCGGCCATCTGCCGTTGGGTCAGGGCGTTCTGCTGGCGTAGGCGTAGGAGATTCTGCGCGAAGCTCATGGAAAACTCTCCAAGTCAGGGGAAATCCTTGCCACCGCCCCGGTGATGCGGGCGATGGCGGTTGTCTCCATCATCGGCGTTCGCACTCTTCGACTCTGCCCTACCGTTCCGGCGCGGGCCTGGGAAAGCTCCGGGTCGTGAGTCCGAGGTTTCCCCGCGTGCCGCCTTTTTCGATTCAGTAGAGGCTGAAGCGACGGGCTACCGTCCCGTTGGCCTGCGTCGGCGGCAGTTTGGCTCCGCGGCGAAGCGATAGGACGCGAGGGCCTTGCGCCTGGCGAGGACTAGTCCGCTTGCGCCCCCTGCGCCAGGGCGTTGCCGACGCCCACCAGCAGCGCCCGGGTCTGCGCCACGATGGCGCTGCGGTAGGCCTCGTAGCGGGCGTCGCTGATGGCGTTGTCGTTGCGCGCGCCGCCGCCGCTCGCCGGTACGCCGGTGTAGTAGTTGTTCATCACCGGGACATGGATGTGCCCGGCGGGAATCTCCAGGCGGAACGCGTCGCGCAGCACCGTGTTGCGGTAGGCGCTCTCGTTGGACAGGTAGTCGCCGCCACCGCCGTTGCGCGCGCAGATCCGTCGGTTCGGCGGGAGCACCAGGGAGGGATCGGGCATGGCGTTCATCACCCCGTTGGTCGGCACGTTTTCGGTGCGCGGGTTGGCGCAATCGGGGAAGAAGTCGTAGTTGGTGTGCCAGGTGACGTCGAAGCCTTCCGCGGCCTGGCTGGTAGCGCCCGGCGGCCGCTCGATGCCGCGCCAGGTATCGGCGGCGAGCAACTGGCGGACCGGCAGCGAGGCCTTGGAGAACTGTGCCGGCAGGTTCTGCCGCCAGCGGCTGGCGCTGTCGTAGCCGAGCCAGCGGCGCGGCGGGTTGATATTGCAGCCGGAGCCCCGCAGGGAAATCGGCGCGGTGCCGGGATTGGTCACGCTGCCCAGGGGAAGCACGTAGTTGGGCAAAGCGCTGTCGGCGGGGCAGTAGACGATGCCGTCGTTGCCGGCGGAGGAGCCGTGGAAGCGGCCGTTCCAGGCCTCCAGCCAGAACTGGTTGGCGCCGCCCTGGCTGATGGTGATGGAGGCGTCGACCCGGCGCGGGCCGGGGCGGAACCAGGGGCCCAGGGTGTCTTCCTGCATGCCGCGGTTGAACGGGTCGTAGCTGACCGGCAACAGGTAGGCCTCGATACGCAGCAGGCTGCCGTCGGCCAGCCTGAACTCGCGGCCGTCCAGCGCAAGGGCGGTGGCGCCCGAGGGGTTGCCGTTGCGCAGGCCGGTGTTCGCCGTCCCGGGAGTGCCCAGGGTGAAGACGTCGAAGCCGCTGATGATCATCCGCCGGTAGCGCGAGCCGTCGGCGGCGTAGCGGCGCGGCAGGTCGATGTCCAGCTGTCCGCGCGAGGCGCGTTCGAAGCGCCATTGCAGCGCCTGGGCCTGGGCCTTGCCGAGGTGGAAGGATGGCGCCCACTGGCGCAGGGTGCGGGTCATGTAGAGGCGCGTCCAGTAGAGCATGCGGTCATCGCTGGCCGGCAGCGCGCCGGCGGGAATGGCGCGGCGACCCTGGGCCCGGTCGACGGCGGCGCGCCACAGCGCGCGGCCCTCTTCGGTGACCAGCTTCAGTGCCTTGGCGTAGCTGGTGACCGGGGTGCGGCCGTCGGCGGCGCACAGGCGCTTGGCGAAGGCCGGTTCGAAGCCGTCGAAGCCGGCGCCCTTGACGATGCGCTCGGCCAGCGGCGTCTGGTCATGGGTGACGACGTTGGCGCCGCTGAACGGCAGCGGCGTGTCGAGCCGGCGCTCCTCGTAGGACAACGCTGCCTCGCGGTTCCAGGAGCAGGCGACGCTGGGCGGCTTGCGGGCGCCGGCGAGGTCGCCGTTGGCGGCCCAGCCGGCGCCGGGCAGCAGGGCTGCCGAGACGGCCAGGGCGAAGAGGGAGTATCGGCTTGCGTGACGGGCGTAGCGCATCGGGTGGACTCCTGTTCTTGTTCGGTTCATGGGTCGATCGGTGCGGCGGGCGGAGCGCGGGCGAGCGGCGCCCGCCGGCGGCGGGGGCCGGGACCGACGCAAGGTGCGTCGCGGGTTGCTGCGGTGGCGGACGCGAGGGCGGTGCTAGGGGGCGCGTGTCGCCGGTAGACGGAGGCGCGCGGAGGGAGGGTTGCGGGACGACGCGGAGGCGTCTGGGAAAGTCAGGTCCTTTGCCATGGATGCACCGATCGTTGTTCTTGCTGTTGTGGGGCGTCGGTGGGTGCACGGCCGGACTTCGCACCCGTGCGGCATTCTTGGAGGCGCCGGCGCGGTGCGTCCAACGAATTTATGTGGCCGCCGGGGATAGGAAAAGTTGATGGCGAACCGGTGCCGAAGCCCCCTGCCCCGGTACTTTCGCTGGCGCTGCGGCAATCCACCGCACTGGTGCGTTCGCTCGGGCTGGTCTTTGCTCTCCGGGGTCCGGCGGCTCGCCGGCGAGTCTTGCGGTGCGCCGCGAGCGGACGGGCGTTCGGTCCTTCTGCAGGCAAATGCCCTTGTTTTCGGAGAAGGACACGGATCGTTGATCGCTGTTTCGACCAAGGAGGTCAGATGAAAAGGAAGATGCTGGCGGCTTCGCTGCTGCTGTGGATGTTCTCGCTGACGGCGCAGGCGGACTGCGCGGTGCTCGGGCCGGGGGAAGATCCCTGCGCGGGCCCGGTGCTGGGACCGACCGTCTGCGAGTGCCCGTGATGACCGACTGTACCCTCGACCAGGGACAGGGAGCGTTCGATTACCAACCAGGAGGTTGCAAATGAAGAAAGTACTGTTGGCTGTGTTCCTGCTCTGTGGCTTCTCTCTTACCGCCCAGGCCGCGTGCCCGGTTTTCGGCCCGTCCGAGGACCCGTGCAGCGGGCCGGTGTTCGGTCCGTCGACCTGCGAATGCCCTTGAGGTAGGTCGTCTGGCGGGCCCGGTGCAGCGGGCCCGCTTCCGGATGTATCGCTCGCTCGAAGTTGCCTTCTTTAATTCTCCATTCCCCGCGCCGCCCTACTTTTCCCGCTCGTCCATCGTCGCGTCGAACGTTGCCACGAAATCAGCGTCGGTGGACAACTCTTATATTCAATAGTTGTACGATCTGAGTTTGTTGTAGTCATTTGCTTAGTTGGCTATCCATATGATTGCCGTAAAGCAATTATAAGTTTAATTGGATTAGCTTTCTAAGTCTTTGGAAAGAGCCGTGAACGACCCTGTAATATCTGGTTGAAGAGCCGCGTAATGATGTTTCAGGATGTTTCATTAATTTTGTAGATTATTGTTTTTCCTTTGTTTTTTTAAAAACAGCTACCAGATTTAGATAGATATTAATTAACTCGGCCACGTTTTTTCCTGTTCTATCATTGGCCTTCCTTGGGCGCAGGCCTGCCGAAACTGATTATCTTCAGGTCCTCGAAAAGTTCATACATCGACCGCCTTGGGCGAAGCATTCGTACGCCGGCAATCTGGCCGGCCGCACGGATGTTTTCAGCATGTCTCTGGATGAGTTTCCCGATAAACATCAATTAGAGGAGTTTCCCTATGTGCGGTCTCGCGGGTTGGGTGGATTACACGCGCAAGCTCGACGACGAGTTTCCGGCGATCTTCGCCATGACCGATACGCTCGCCTTGCGTGGGCCGGATGCCGAGGGCATCTGGAAGCACCGCAACGCCCTGCTGGGTCACCGGCGGCTGGCGGTCATCGACCTCAGCGGCGGCGTGCAGCCGATGTCCTATCGCTTTCCCACCGGCCAGGAGGTCACCCTCGTCTACACCGGCGAGGTGTACAACCACGATGCCCTGCGCGAGCGGTTGCGCCGGGCCGGACATGAGTTCCGCACCCGCAGCGATACCGAGGTGGTTCTGCACGCCTATCTGCAATGGGGCGAGCGTTGTTGCGAGTACCTGACCGGGATGTTCGCCTTCGCCGTCTTCGATGGCCGCGACGGCCACCTGCTGCTGGTGCGCGACCGCCTGGGCATCAAGCCGCTGTATTACGCGCGGCACCGCGAGGGACTGCTGTTCGGCTCGGAGATCAAGTCCATCCTGGCGCATCCGGAATTCGCCGCCAGGCTCGACGCGGTCGGCCTGGTCGACCTCCTGACGCTGTCCCGGGGCATTTCGCAGACGCCGTTCCGCGAGGTCCAGGAACTGCTGCCCGGCCACCTGCTGTCCTGGCGTCCCAATTCCCAGGCGAAGTTGCGCCGCTATTGGGAGGTACGCCGCCAGGAGCATGCCGACGACCTGCAGAGCACCGTGCAGCGCACCCGCGAACTGGTCACCCGCGCCCTGGGGGCGCAATTGCACGCCGACGTTCCGGTGTGTTCGCTGCTATCGGGTGGGCTCGATTCGACCGCCCTGACCGGCATCGCCCAGCGCATCGCGAAGGCGGAGCACGGCGGCGACATCAATTCATTCTCGGTGGACTTCGTCGGCCAGGCCGAGCAGTTCCGCAGCGACGACCTGCGTCCCGACCAGGACCAGCCGTTCGCCCTGCTGGCCGCGCAGTACATCGGCAGCCGTCATCGCACCGTGCTCATCGACAATGCCGAACTGGTCTGCGAACGAGCGCGCGAAGAGGTATTCCGGGCCAAGGACGTACCTTTCACCTTCGGCGACATGGATACCTCGCTGCACCTGATGTTCGGCGAGATCCGCCGGCATTCCACGGTGGCCATCTCCGGTGAAGGCGCCGACGAGCTGTTCGGTGGCTACGGCTGGTTCCGCGATCCGCAGGCGGTGGCTGCGGCGCGCTTCCCCTGGGCCTCCAGGGTGCGCCTGCCAGCCGGCTTCATCGACGCCGGTTTCAACCGCCGCTGCGATCTCCTCCAGTACCAGCAGGCCAGCTACGACGATGGGCTGCGCCAGGTCGAACACCTGGCCGGCGACAGCCCGGAGGAGCGGCGGATGCGCGAGTTCAGCCACCTGCATCTGAAGCGCTGGATGGTGCTGCTGCTCGAACGCAAGGATCGCCTGAGCATGTGCAACGGCCTGGAGGTGCGGGTGCCCTACACCGACCATGAGCTGGTGGAGTACGTCTACAACGTGCCCTGGTCGATCAAGAGCCGGGACGGCGAGGAGAAGTGGCTGCTCAAGCGGGCCTGCGCCGACTATGTCCCGGAAGCCGTGCTCAAGCGCCGCAAGAGCCCTTATCCGACTTCTGCCAACCTCGGCTACGAGCGTTTCCTGCGCGGGAGCGTGCGGCGTCTGCTGGAGGACGCGGCGAACCCGGTGTTCGGCATCGTTTCGCGAGAGTTCCTGGCCGCCGAACTGGAGCATCCGGAGGGGTACTTCAACACCCAGGTGAGCCGCCACAACCTGGAGACCGCGCTGGCGCTGGAAGGCTGGCTCAGGTTGTACGGGCTCTCCGCCTGAGCGTGACGCGGGGCGTGGCGGGTTCGGGCTGCTGTCCGGCCCGCCGGCGTCTTCAGGCGTCGGGCATTTCGCCGCGTTCGCCGAGCCCCACCGGCATGCCTTCCACGCCGGCATGGAACAGCAGGGCTTCCACCGGTTCGGCCCCGGCTATCAGGCGATGGATGATGTTCATCAGGCAACCCGCCGCCTCGCCTTCCAGCACCCGCGTGCTCTGGGCTCCGTCGCGGGTCTCCAGGCGCAGTTCGCCCTTGAGCACGTAAAGCGCGCTGGGCATCGGATGGACCTGCCAGTCCAGGCGTTCGTGGGCGGCCAGGCTCAGGCGCTGCACGGTGAGCTGCGGCTGGCCAAGGGGATAGCCGAGGTAGAGCGAGCCGTTCCAGGCGCAGCCGCTGCGCAGCAGGGTTTCGCGCTGCGGACTGGTTGCGGCCGGGAGGTCGCGGCTGGGTGGGAACACATGCACGTGGCTGGGGCGAAGGTCCATCGGGCGTCCTGCGCTTGTCGGTGTTTTTCCTCAGTCAAGCCGGCTTTCACCGCCTGCTCCACTGCCGCTTCTGCTAGGCGGCAGCGGGCCATCAAGGAGGCGGTTGGTTCATCGCAGGCGGCGGCTTTCTCCTTTTAGCCTCGGCGCATCGGCGGATAACGCTGCGCGTTATGCGCCCTACGACTTCCCGATGAGAGGCGATGCCTTCTCAAGCCTCGCGGATGAACCGCACGGCTACCCGCTCGGTCAGCCAGACGCCGTTCTCCGCCTGGTGGAATAGGTGCCCGGCCAGATGCATGTCGCGCGCGTCGATTTCCAGCAGAACCGGGCTGCCGTAGCGGCGGCCGACTTCCAGGGCGGTGGCGCGGCGGGCGGAGAGATGGACGTGGTGGCGGCTGCCGGGAACCAGGCCGCGCTCGCGGATGGAGTCGAGGAAGCGGCTGGCGGTGCCGTGGTAGAGCACTGCGGGCGGGACCGCGGGGGCGTAGGCGATGGCCACCGCGGCATGCGAGTGGCCTTGCACGGCGCGGATGCGCTGGCCATCGGCGGAGAGGGCGAAGCGCTTCTTGTCGTTGTTCTCGACCACCGCGCCGAGCAGCATGCGGTCGAGGGCGCGGCCGTCCCGCGCCGCGCCGGCGATCAGGGCGTCGATGTCGGCCCAGCCTTCGCCGTCCAGCGTCAGGCCGATGGCCTCGGGCTGGTGGCGAAGGACATAGCTGAGGAACTTGCTGGTGTCGTCGAGGGTTTTCCGATCCATTCCATGGTCCTTGTGCGTGCCATCCCGGCGCGGGAACCTCAGGCGCCGCCGAGGAAGTCCATCTTGCCCAGTTCGACGCCGTTGTGGCGGAGGATGGCGTAGGCGGTGGTGACGTGGAAGAAGAAGTTGGGCAGGGCGAAGCCGAAGAGGAAGTCGCGGCCGTTGAAGCTGATCTCCTGGCCGCGCACCTTGAGGGTCACGTTGCGCTCTTCGGCGCCGTCCAGTTGTTCCTCGCGGATGCCCTCGAGGAACTCGACGGTGCGGGCGATGCGTGCCTGGAGTTCGTCGAAGGTGGTTTCCGTATCCGCGTAGCTCGGCACTTCCAGCCCGGCCAGCCGCGCGCCGGCGCCCTTGGCGGCGTCGCTGGCGATCTGCACCTGGCGCGCCAGGGGGAACATGTCCGGCGCCAGCCGGGCGTCGATGAAGATGCGCGGATCGATGTTCTTCGCTTCGGCGTGGGCGGCGGCTTTCTTCAGGATCGCCGAGAGGTTGCCGAGGGTGCGCAGGAAGGTCGGGATCGAAGCCTGGTAGATCGACAGGGACATGGACGTGCTCCAGACAGGGGATAAAGGTGCGTCGAAGGCGGCGCGTCCAGCAGTCTACCCGGCTTTCACGCCAGCGCCAGGGGGCCCGCCTCGTCCCAGTGCGGATCGGCCGCCATCCGTTCGACCAGGAAGTCCAGCAGCGCCCGCAGCGCCGGCGGCATCTGCCGGCGCGAGGCGTACACCGCGTGGATGCCGAGCACCTGCGGCGACCACTCCGGCAGCAGCGCCACCAGGCGTCCGCTACGGATCAGCGGGGCTGCCGAGTACAGCGGCTGCTGGCTGATCCCGGCACCGGCGGCGGCGGCCTCCAGCAGCACGGTGGATTCGTTGGCGCTGAGACTGCCACCCACCGGCACGCTGGTCGGCTCGCCGTCGCGCTCGAACTGCCAGAGACTGCGGCCGAAGTAGGAGTAGGTCAGGCAGTTGTGCAGCGCCAGGTCCTCCGGGCGCCGCGGGGTGCCGTGGCGGCGCAGGTAGTCCGGCGCGGCGCAGATCACCGAGCGGCATTCGCCGAGGCGGCGGGCGATCAGGTTGGGGTCGAGCTGGTTGGCGATGCGCAGGGCCAGGTCGATGCGCTCCTCCACCAGGTTGACCACCTGGCTGTTGACCTGCAGGTCGATGGCGGTGCCCGGGTAGCGCTCGACGAAGGCGGCGGCGGCACGGGTCAGCCAGGCCTGGGCGAAGGACAGGCTGCTGGTGATGCGCAGAGTGCCGCGCGGGCTGTCGCGGCGGGTCTGGCCGGTGGCCTGCATGGCGTCGGCCACGGCGAGCATCTCGCGGCACTGTGGCAACAGCTCCGCGCCGGCGTCGGTCAGGCTCAGGCGGCGGGTGCTGCGGTGCAGCAGGCGTGCGCCGACCCACTCCTCCAACTCGGCGAGGTAGCGCGAGACCATCGCCCGGGACATGTCCAGACGCTCGGCGGCGGCGGTCTGGCTGCCGCTGTCGATGACTTCGACGAAGACGCGAGTGGCGGTCAGGCGGTCCATGATTCGCTCGATCCATGCAACAAAGCTGTGATTATTGCGGGGCTTTTTGCGCGCTTTCAAGCAACTAACATGGCAAGCCTCTGATCCCACTGCCTGGAGAACCGCTCATGTCGCGCCATGGATTGCTTCGTTCCCTGTTCGCCGCCGCCGCCCTGCTGGGGGCCGCCGGCGTCTTCGCCGCCAGCGCCGAACCGCTGCGGCTGGAGGTCTACAACCCCGGCGAGAAGGCGATCTTCGCCGTGTCCTCGGAACTGCTGGTGGGCCAGCGCGAGGCGATGCTGATCGACGCGCAGTTCTCCCGCGCCGACGCCGAGCAACTGGTCAAGCGTATCCAGGCCAGCGGCAAGACCCTCAGCACTATCTACATCAGCCACGGCGACCCGGACTTCTACTTCGGCCTCGACGTGCTGAAGGCCGCCTTCCCCGAGGCGAAGATCCTCGCGACGGCGCAGACCGTCGCACACATCCAGGCGACCAAGGACGCCAAGCTGGCCTACTGGGGGCCGATCCTCAAGGACAACGCGCCGACGTCGCTGGTGGTGCCGGAGCCGCTGAAGGGCGACCAGTTGAAGCTGGAAGGCCATGCCCTGAAGGTGGTCGACCTGAAGGGGCCGAGCCCGGACCGCACGGTGCTGTGGATTCCGTCGCTGAAGACGGTGGTTGGTGGCGTGCTGGTGGAATCCGGTTCGCACGTCTGGACCGCCGATACCCAGACCCAGGCCTCGCGCCAGGCCTGGGTGGCGATGCTCGACCGGATCGAGGCGCTGCAACCGCGGCGCGTGGTGCCCGGCCATTTCACCGGCGAGGAGCCGAAGGGCCTGGACGGCGTGCGCTTCACCCGTGACTACCTGAAGGCCCTGGAAGCCGAACTGCCCAAGGCCAGGGATTCCGCCGCGCTGGTCGAGGCGATGAAGCGCCGCTACCCGAACCTGCCGGGCGAGGAAGGCCTGGAGCTGAGCGCCAAGGTGCTCAAGGGCGAGATGCAGTGGCCCTGAGCCGCGCCCGCCGATAGCCGCTGATCGAGGCGTCCCCTGCGGGGCGTCTCGTGGAGACCGAGATGAACGACCTCACCCTGCATTACCTCTACGATCCGCTCTGCGGCTGGTGCTACGGCGCCTCGCCGCTGCTCGCCGCCGCCTGCGAGGTGACGGGTCTGGACGTACGCCTGCATGGCGGCGGCATGATGACCGATGCCAACCGCCAGCCGGTCGGCGCCGGTCTGCGCCACTACGTGATGCCCCATGACCTGCGGATCGCCCAACTGACCGGCCAGCCGTTCGGCAAGGACTACTTCGACGGCCTGCTGCGCGACACCAGCGCGGTATTCGACTCGGCCCCGCCGACCGCCGCCGTGCTTGCCGCCGAAGCGCTCGACGGCCTCGGCGCGGCGATGCTGGCGCGGATCCAGCGTGCCCACTACGTCGAGGGCCGGCGTATCGCCGAGCGTCCGGTGCTGCTCGAGCTGGGTGCCGAACTGGGGCTTGGCGAGGGCTTCGCCGAGGCGTTCGACGCCTGCTCCGGCGAGCCGCTGCGCGCGCACTTCGCCGACAGTCGGCGGCTGATGAACCGTCTCGGCGCCGCTGGCTTCCCGACCTTCGCCCTGGAGCGCGACGGCCGCCTGCAGGTGCTCGACACCGGGCGCTACCTCGGCCAGCCGGACGACTGGCGGGCTTTCCTCGAAACGCAGCTGCGCCTTGCCGGCGGCAGCGGTGCCGTGGGCGGGGCCGCGGCGCCGCTCTGCCGCATCGACGGTTGCGCCTGAATCCCGCCGCCGCGCAGGCGGACTGAACTTGTCCGGCTGCGTCGTCCTCCCATGTAGACATGCCCGCTCGCCGACGCGAGCGGATATCCATCCACAGCTCCGGAGGAGTCGACATGAAGAAGACGGCATCGGCGGTCTGGCAAGGCGGCCTGAAAGACGGCAAGGGCACCCTTTCCACCGAAAGCGGCGCGCTCAAAGACAACCCCTATGGCTTCAATACCCGCTTCGAGGGCGCACCGGGAACCAACCCGGAAGAGCTGATCGGCGCGGCCCACGCCGGCTGCTTCAGCATGGCCCTGTCGATGATGCTCGGTGAGGCCGGCCTGACCGCCGAACGTATCGAGACCCGCGCCGAGGTCACCCTCGACAAGCAGTCCGACGGTTTCGCCATCACTGCCGTGCACCTGGTGCTCAGGGCGCGCGTGCCGGGGGCGGACGCGCAGACCTTCGAGCAGATCGCCAACAAGGCCAAGGCCGGTTGCCCGGTATCCAAGGTGCTCAACGCGAAGATCAGCCTGGACGCCAGCCTCGACGGCTGAGCGGAACGCTTCCCCAGCCCGGCGAACTGGCCCTGGCCTGCCGCAGTCGAATGCGGCAGGATGCGCTGCGCAGCACTCGGCTGCCAGGCATCGACGAGGAGTGACGGGTCATGAAAACCATCGGGCTGGGGATTGCCGCCTTGCTGTTCAGCGCCACGGCGCTGGCCGCGCCGAAGCCGTGCGAGGAACTCAAGGCGGAGATCGAGACCAAGATCCAGTCGGCCGGGGTGACCTCCTACACCCTGGAGATCGTGCGCAACGACGAAGTCAGCGACCCGAACATGGTGGTCGGCAGTTGCGAGAACGGCACCAAGAAGATCATCTACCAGAAGAACGACGGCTGAGCCGCTGCGTTTCAGTACGGCGGGCAGCGGCTGGTCTGGAAGTTCGAACGGGCGACCACCTCGCCACGCTCGTCGCTCAGTAGCGCCAGCGCCCTGCGCAATTGCGGGCGCACCTCCAGGCGATAGCGCCGGCCCGCCTCGAAGCCGTCATAGACCACCTGCTGGTAGCAGTTGATCTGCACCGGCTCGCCGAAGCCGCCGCCCCCGCCGCCGGAACCGCCATAGAGTTCGTACTGGAAGCGCACCTCCAGCACATGGCGTCCCGGAGTGACCTGGAAGTAGCGCCCGTCGCTCAACCGCTCGCCGTCCAGGCGCTCGGCCAGCAGGGTGTTGGCCGGCGCGCTGCGCAGCTCGACCCAGGCCATCTGCGGGTCCGGCTGCGGCAGCGGTCCGGCGCAGCCGGCGAGGAGCAGCAGCGCGAGCGGGACGAGACGGGTGAGTGGACGCATGGGGCGGGCTCCGGAGGGCGTTCAGCTCCTAGCATAGCGCCCTCGCCTTGCGCCGTTCAGACCTTCGCGCAGCGTCCCTCGCGGCCGCGCGCCAGTTCCCTGTTGTCCTGGTCGTAGAGCTTCGCCCAGGGACGGAAGCCGATGTGCCCGGCCTCCAGGCGGTAGCGCTGGCCGGCGCTGAAGTCCTTGAACTTGAGGTTGAGCTGGCAATCGCGCCAGAGCGGGCTGTCCACGGGGCCGATGTTGGTCGGGTCGACGGTGAACTGGTAGCGCACCGTGAGTTCGCGGGTGCCGGGATCGACCTCGAAGTAGCGCGTGCGGTCCCAGCTCTTGTCGTCGACTTCCACGGCGGCGAGATCGGCGTCGGGCTGGGTATCGAGGTCGACCCAGGCGCGGTTCGGGTCGGGGGTGGGCATCATCAGTGAGCAGCCGCTCAGGACGAGCAGGCCACCGGCAAGCAGCAGCGTACGCATAGAAGACTCCGAAGCTCCTTTAACCCGGCCGCCATCCGTTGCGCCTTGGAAAAACGCCTTGCGTTCCTCCGCCTCGCCGGATCGCGGACCGGTGCTGGTAGGGCGGCGGGCGGTCCGCGTGCTGTGCTATGTTCCGCCCATGCCACGCCGCCTTCGCCATCCGCTTGCTGACCTTCGACTGCCCCGTTGGGTTCCCTGCCTGGCGCTGTTGGCGCTGAGCGGTTGCTCGACCGTCTCCTACTACGGGCAACTGGCCAGCGGCCAGTTCGCCCTGCTGCGCGCCCGCGAGCCGGCCGCCGCGGTGATCGCCGACCCGCAGCGCGACGCGCGCTTGCGCGAACGCCTGGCGAAGGCGGAAAAGGCCCGGCAATTCGCCAGCGAACGCCTCGGCCTGCCGGACAACCGCAGCTATCGCCTGTACGCCGATATCGGCCGGCCCTACGTGGTATGGAACGTGTTCGCCACCCCGGAGCTGTCGCTGCAGCCGGTCACCCATTGCTTCCCCATCGCCGGCTGCGTGGCCTACCGCGGCTACTACAGCGAGGCCGCCGCGCGCGCCGAGGCGGCGCGCCAGCGGGCGCTCGGCGACGACGTCTACGTCGGCGGGGTGCAGGCCTACTCGACCCTCGGCTGGTTCGACGATCCGATCCTCAGCAGCATGCTGCGCTGGGACGACGAACGGCTGGCGACCTTGATCTTCCACGAACTGGCGCACCAGAAGTTCTACCTGCGCGACGACACCGCCTTCAACGAATCCTTCGCCACCTTCGTCGAACAGGAAGGTACCCGCCAGTGGCGCGAATATCGTGGACTGCCGCCGGCGGACGGCCGCGAGGAGAAGCGCCGCGAGCAGTTCACCGCGCTGGTCCTGGCCAGTCGTGCGCGCCTCGAAGCACTTTATGCCGGGCCGTTGGACGATGCCGCCAAGCGTGCCGGCAAGGCTGCCGAATTCCAGCGCCTGCGCCGCGAGTACGCGGCGCTGAGCCAGCGCGAATGGGGTGGCGAGTCGCCGTTCAAGGCCTGGATCGACGCGCCGTTCAACAATGCCAAGCTGCTTCCCTTCGGCCTCTACGACCAATGGGTGGCGGCGTTCGCCGTGCTGTTCCGCCAGGTCGGCGGCAACTGGCCGGCGTTCTATGCGCGGGTCCGTGCCCTTGGCCAGCTCCCCCTGGCGGAGCGCCAGGCGTCGTTGCAGCGGCTGGCCGCCGCAGCGCCCTGACGCCTGCTCAGGCGGCGAGCTGGTCGGCGTAGCACCAGCGCGTGGCCAGCCGGCCGATCGGCCAGAGCAGCGCCAACAGGCCGACGCCGAGCAGCGCCACCAGCAGCGTATAGCCGATGCCAGCGGGCGCCAGGCCGAGGATCATCAGCAGCGCCAGCCCCCCGCCGACCGCCAGCAGCGCGACGCTCCAGAGCAGCATGGCGACCACCGCGAGCAGCAGCGCGCGGCCGGCGGCGAAGCGTTGCAGGCGCGCCGGCAGGCGCGTGCAGACGGCGCCGAAGAGCAGCGCCGCGGGCAGCGCCACGCCGCTCAGGTACAGGCCGTATAGCCAAGGCTCGTCGTAGCGCAGCAGGGCGTAGGGAAGGAACTGCATCAGCTTGAAACACAGCGTGGCGAAACACAGCGCGGCGCCCAGGGCGACCTGCCAGGCAGCGACGCGGGCTTCTTCCCCTTCGGCCAGGCGCGGCGAGTTCACCCGGCTGCCGAGCAGCACCAGCCCCAACGGCAGCAGGCTGCCCAGGAGCAGGTAGACCCAGCTCATCGCTTCGTTGAACGCCATCAGCCAGACGCCGTAGCTGGATTGCGCCGTCACCCACTGGTAGAACGGCAGCGTCAGCGGTGCCAGGCCGATCCCGGCGAGCATGCCGCAGACCAGGTTGAGCAGACCGTAGCCGATCAGCAGCAGCGCCAGCGGGCGGAACTCGATGAGCTGCCGCTTCTCGCGGTAGGCATGCAGCACCAGCAGGTTGGCCGCCGCGTAGAACACCAGGCCGGTGAACCAGTGCGGCGCCATCAGTTGCAGGTGCTCGGAGAAACGCTGGCGGATCTCGCCGATGTCGTTGTACCACTGGATGCCCAGGCTTACGGCGAAGGACAGGCAGGTGACCAGCGCCAGCACCGCGATGAACGCATAGGGCTGGGTGGTGGCGGGCACCTCTCTGGCCGGCGGCTGCACCGGGGCGGTGGGGGTGGCGAAGGGATTGTCGGTCATGTCAGGCGTCCTTGTCTGAAACGGAGCATGGGTCAGTGGGATTCCAACACCTGCCGCAGGGCGGCGAGGTCGGCGCAGTAATGGGTCGGCTGGTGCGCGCGCAGTTCGTCTTCGCTGCCGAAGCCGTAGCCGACGCCGATGCAGGCGACACCGTTGCGGCTGGCGCCGAGCAGGTCGTGCATGCGGTCGCCGATCATCAGGCAATGCTCCGCTGCCAGGCCTTCGCTGTCGAGCAGATGGCGGATCAGTTCGTCCTTGTGCGTGCGCGTGCCGTCCAGCTCGCTGCCGTAGATCGCCTTGAAGTGACGGTCGAAGGCGAAGTGGCGGGCGATCTCGCGGGCGAACACGCCGGGCTTGCTGGTCGCGACGTAGAGCGTGTGGCCGCGTCCGACCAGGGCTTCGAGCAGCTCGGGAATGCCGTCGAACACGCGGTTCTCGTAGAGACCGGTGACCCTGAAGCGCTCGCGGTAGTGGTTCACCGCCTCCCAGGCGCGCGCTTCGTCGAAGCCGTAGGTCTGCATGAAGCACTGCAACAGCGGGGGGCCGATGAAGTGTTCCAGGCGCGCCAGGTCCGGCTCGTCGATGCCCAGGCGGGCGAGGGCGAACTGCACCGAGCGGGTGATGCCCTCGCGTGGGTCGGTGAGGGTGCCGTCGAGATCGAAGAGGATGTTCGGGTAGCGCAGCGTGGCGTCACGCATGGTAGTCCTCGGCGATGTGCAGGTCCTTGAGCTTCACGTAGTTGCCGGCGGTGTAGGTGAAGAAGCCGCGCTCCCTGTCGCTCAGCGGACGGGCCTTCTTCGCCGGGCTGCCGACGTAGAGGAAGCCGCTCTCCAGCACCTTGCCCGGCGGCACCAGGCTGCCGGCGCCGAGGATCACTTGGTCCTCGATCACCGCGCCGTCCATGACGATCGAGCCCATCCCCACCAGCACCCGGTTGCCGATGCTGCAACCGTGCAGCAGGACCTTGTGCCCGACGGTCACTTCGTCGCCGATGCTCAGCGGAAAACCGTCCGGGTTGAAGGGGCCGGCGTGGGTGATGTGCAGCACGCTGCCGTCCTGGATGCTGCTGCGCTGGCCGATGCGGATGCGGTGCATGTCGCCGCGGATCACCACCAGCGGCCAGACCGAGCTGTCGGCGCCGATCTCGATGTCGCCGACGAGCACGGCCGAGGGATCGACGAAGACCCGCTCGCCGAGCAGTGGCGTTTTGCCCTGGTAGGAACGAATGGTCACGATAGTTTTCCTCAGGCTGCGGATGCCGCCGATTGTATTTAAGATGGTCGGGTATTTCCTTAGCCAAGGTTGCCAACGTGAGCGCGAATCCCCTTCTGCAGGCCTACGACCTGCCGCCTTTCTCCTCCATTCGCCCGGAACACGTGAAGCCGGCCATCGAGCGGATCCTCGCCGATAACCGCGCCGCCATCGCCCGCCTGCTGGAAACCCAGCGCGAGCAGCCGACCTGGAAGGGCCTGGTGCTGGCGATGGACGAACTCAACGACCGTCTGGGCGCCGCCTGGAGTCCGGTCAGCCACCTCAACGCGGTGTGCAACAGCGCCGAGCTGCGCGAGGCCTACGAGGCCTGCCTGCCGGAGCTGTCGGCCTACTCCACCGAGCTGGGGCAGAACCGCGCCCTGTTCGAGGCCTACGAGGCGCTGGCGAAGAGCCCCGAGGCGGCCGGCTTCGACGTGGCCCAGAAAACCATCCTCGAACACGCCCTGCGCGACTTCCGCCTGTCCGGCATCGACTTGCCGGCGGACAAGCAGAAGCGCTATGCCGAGGTGCAGTCGCGCCTGTCCGAGCTGGGTAGCCGTTTCTCCAACCAGCTGCTCGACGCCACCCAGGCCTGGACCAAGCATGTCACCGACGAAGCCGCGCTGGCCGGCCTGACCGATTCGGCCAAGGCCCAGATGAAGCAGGCCGCCGAGGCCAAGGGCCTGGACGGCTGGCTGATCAGCCTGGAGTTCCCCAGCTACTACGCGGTGATGACCTATGCCGATGACCGCGCCCTGCGCGAAGAGGTATACGCCGCCTATTGCACCCGCGCCTCCGACCAGGGCCCGAACGCCGGGCAGAACGACAACGGTCCGGTGATGGAAGAGATCCTCGACCTGCGCCAGGAGCTGGCCGGCCTGCTCGGCTTCGCCAACTACGCCGAGCTGTCGCTGGCGACCAAGATGGCCGAGTCCAGCGACCAGGTGCTCAGCTTCCTCCGCGACCTGGCGGTGCGCAGCAAGCCGTTCGCCGCCCGCGACCTGGAGCAGCTGCGCGCCTATGCCGCCGAGCAGGGCTGCGCCGAATTGCAGAGCTGGGACGCCGGCTACTACGCCGAGAAACTCCGCGAGGCGCGCTACAGCGTGTCCCAGGAGGCGCTGCGTGCCTACTTCCCGGTGGACAAGGTGCTTTCCGGCCTGTTCGCCATCGTCGAGCGCCTCTACGGCATCCAGATCCGCGAACTGCACGATTTCGAACGCTGGCACGCCGACGTACGCCTGTTCGAGATCCTCGAGAACGGCGAGCACGTCGGCCGCTTCTACTTCGACCTCTATGCCCGCGCCAACAAGCGCGGCGGTGCCTGGATGGACGGCGCCCGCGACCGCCGGCGCGACGCCCAGGGCCGGCTGATCGACCCGGTGGCCTACCTGGTGTGCAACTTCACCCCGGCGGTGAACGGCAAGCCGGCGCTGCTGACCCACGACGAGGTCACTACCCTGTTCCACGAGTTCGGCCATGGCCTGCACCACCTGCTGACCCGCGTCGAGCATGCCGCCGCCTCGGGGATCAACGGGGTGGCCTGGGACGCCGTCGAGCTGCCCAGCCAGTTCATGGAGAACTGGTGCTGGGAACCGGAAGGCCTGGCGCTGATCTCCGCCCACTACGAGACCGGCGAGGCGCTGCCGCAGGACCTGCTGGAGAAGATGCTGGCGGCGAAGAACTTCCAGTCCGGGATGATGATGGTCCGCCAGCTGGAGTTCTCCCTCTTCGACTTCGAGCTGCACGCCACCCACGGCGACGGCCGCAGCGTGCTGCAGGTGCTCGAGGGCATCCGCGACGAAGTGGCGGTGATGCGTCCGCCGGCGTACAATCGCTTCGCCAACAGCTTCGCGCACATCTTCGCCGGCGGCTACGCGGCCGGTTACTACAGCTACAAGTGGGCCGAGGTGCTGTCCGCCGATGCCTTCTCGCGTTTCGAGGAAGAAGGCGTGTTCAACCCCGATACCGGGCGTGCCTTCCGCGAGGCGATCCTGGCCCGCGGCGGCTCCCGCGAGCCGATGCTGTTGTTCGTCGATTTCCGCGGTCGCGAGCCCTCCATCGACGCCCTGCTGCGTCACTCCGGGCTGGTCGGGGAGGCCGCATGAGCCCGGCGATCACCAGGAAGCGCTTCATCGCCGGGGCGGTCTGCCCGGCGTGCAGCGAACAGGACAAGATCCAGATGTGGGAAGAGGACGGCGTGCCGCACCGCGAATGCGTGGCCTGCGGCTACGCCGACACGCTCAACGCCCAGGGCCAGTCGATCCCAAAGGAGCTGGGTACGCGGGTCAACCAGAACGCGCCGAAGCCGGCCAACCCGAAGGTGCAGTCGGTGCAGTTCTTCCCCAATCCCAAGCTGAAGAAGAAGCCCGACGCCTGACCGCTCGCCGCCGACCGGCGGCGATGGCTGTGGGCCGGGGCCCGGTGCGATACTGTATCCATATACAGTATTTCGCCGGGTTCCCCTCATGAGCGCTCCCCTGCCCCCGCGCGGTCGCGGTACCGCCAGCAACCCCCTCAACCGCTTCGCCCCGACCCACAGCGAGGCCTTCGACGATGGCTGGGAGCAGGACGTGCCGCCGATCCAGCTCACCGAGGTGCGCGAGGAGATCGCCCGCACGGTGATCTCCCGCAACCAGTCGCCGGACCTCCCTTTCGATCGTTCGATCAATCCCTACCGTGGTTGCGAGCATGGCTGCATCTACTGCTATGCGCGGCCCAGCCATGCCTATTGGGACCTCTCGCCGGGGATCGATTTCGAGACCCGGCTGATCGCCAAGAGCAACGTCGCCAGCGCGCTGGAGCAGGAACTGAGCAAGCCCGGCTATCGCTGCGCGCCGATCAACCTGGGCGCCAATACCGACCCCTACCAGCCGCTGGAGCGCGAACGCCGCCTGACCCGCCAGGTGCTGGAGGTGCTGCTGCGCTTCCGTCACCCGCTGACCATCGTCACCAAGGGCTCGCTGATCCTTCGCGACCTCGACCTGCTGCGCGAACTGGCGGAGCAGAACCTGGTGGCGGTGATGATCAGCCTGACCACCCTCGACGACGAGCTCAAGCGCATTCTCGAACCGCGCGCGGCGGCGCCCTCGGCGCGACTGCGGGCGATCCGCACGCTCAGCGGCAACGGCATCCCGGTGGGCGTGCTCTGCTCGCCGATGATCCCGATGGTCAACGACATGGAGCTGGAGCGCCTGCTCCAGGCGGCGCGGGACGCCGGCGCGCGCAGCGCCGCGTACATGCTCCTGCGCCTGCCGCGCGAAGTCGCCCCGCTGTTCGAGGAATGGCTGGCGGCGCACTACCCGCAACGCGCCGAGCATGTGATGAGCCTGGTCCGCCAATGCCGTGGCGGCGAGGTCTACGACAGCCGCTTCGGCCACCGCTTTCGTGGCCAGGGACCGTTCGCCGACCTGCTGGCGCAGCGTTTCGCGGTGGCGATGAAGCGCCTCGGGCTGGACCGCCGCGAGGGCTTCGGGCTGGATTGCAGCCGGTTCGCCGTGCCGGGGGCGCAGATGGCGTTGTTCTAGCGTTTTCCCCGCGGTGCAGCATTTCGTATAGGGCGGAGTAGCGGCGGAGCGTGCCGGTGGCGATATCCGCCCTGCGGGAAGAATCGCTGCCGCCGGGAAGCCGGAAACGTCGGAAGCAGCCGTCCCGGCGAACGCTCGACCTTCAGGCCGGTCGGGTCAGCGCGCCAGCCCCCTCAACGAAACGGCGACCCGAAGGTCGCCGTCGCGTTCGTGCCGGTAACGAGGCCGATCAGGCCTTGGCGCAGCTCGGCGGCGCCCAGTCGCCCATGTCCGGGCTGTTGCAGACTTCCCGGATCATGCCCTGGCCCTGGGAGGCCACCTTGTTGCCTTCGCTTTGCGCGTCCTGGGCCTTGCGGATGGTCTGCTCGGTGGCGACCGCTTCCTTCGGCACCTTGGGATTGCTGCCGGTCTTGGGCTTGCTGCCGCCTTTCGTAGTGCTGGCGCGGTTCTCGGCCTCGGCGACCTTGGTCACCTCGGCGCGCGGTACGCCGACCTGCTGCAGGTCTTTCTCGTAGGCCTGGGTGTAGTTGCTGATGTTCTCGCCGGCACGGCCGTTGGCGGCGACCAGCAAGGCGTTGGTCTCCTGCAGGCCGCTGACGATCTCGGCCAGGCGCTTGCGCCCTTCGGCTTCGTTGATCGACTTGTTCTTGCGACCGTCGAGCAGAGCCTTGAACTGGCTCTGGTAGCAGCTTTGCGCCGACTTGGCGTAGGCCACGCTACGGTTGATCTCGACGGTGCTGCGGTCGACGTCGGTACCGTAGGAGCCGATGCGCGCGCGGTCATCGCTGATCTGCTTCTGCTTCTCCATGTAGTAGCCCGCCGCGCCGCCGGCCAGGGCGCCGCCTGCGGCAGCGAGGGCGGCATTGCGGCCGCGGTTCTCGTCGCTGGCCAGGCCGCCGGCCAGGCCGCCCAGGAGGCCGCCGGTAATGGCGCCGGTGATGGCCGAATTGCGCACTGCGTTATCGGTGCTGCGCAGGTGCGACACCGGCTCGTAGCAGGACGGGTAGTATTCCGCGCGGGTAGTCTGGGCGACCGAGCCGACGCCGCTGCTGGCGCAGCCGCTGAGCAGCACGCCGCTGGCGGTCAACAGGCAGAGCGCGTAGCGCGCCGAGGTGATCAAACGGTTTTCGCTGGGTTGGCTCATTGCATCTCACTCCTGGTTTGATGAACCGCCCGGCTGCCGAGAGGGGCCGGACGGAACTCCTTCAACGCCCGCTGGACGCGAGCAATTCCTTCAATACCGCCTCCGGCTCGGCCCGGTGCTGCTGGCGATAATCTCCGACGTGTTTGACGAACAGGGTCGCGCGCTTGACCAGGCTCTTGCCCAGAACCGGGTTGCGATTGAGTTCTTCCTGGATGCGCTGGAACTGCGCCTGGATCACCGCGTCGGTGTAACGGGTGCCGGTGGCGAGGTTGTCGATGTAGATGGCCAATGCGCCATCGAGGGCGCTGCGCCCGTTGGCGATGGCGCCGGCATAGAGCTGGGCGGTCGCCTGATCCCTGGCTGCCACGGCTTTCTCCCTGTCCTTCTTGAGGTTGGTCAGGCGTATGTTGTAGTTGTTGATCGTCTCGGCGACCAGTGCCGCCGACTGTATCAGGTTTCCGGCGGCCTCTTCGCGCTGCCGGGCGATCAACGAAACGTTACGCTTGAGTTCCTCGTTTATCTGGGCCAACTGCGCCTGCATCTGCGGGTCGCGGGTGGCGGCAATGATTCCGTCCAATTGCTTGGTGGGATCTTGAGCGTCATCGATGGCATCGGTCAATGCCGCTAGTCGGCCTTCCTTCTGCCATTGGGCGAACAGCTCGGGATAGCGCGAGCGCGGCGCGGACAGCGCGCCGATGGCGACACGGAAACCGGTGGTCTCGTTGCGCTGTTCGCTGCCGTCGGCGGCGAACAGCGGGTATTCGCGGCGCATCCCGGTGAATAGAGTCATCTCGCCTTCGAGATAGTTCCCGCCCTTCACCACGAAACCGCCATATGTGCCCTGCCGGCGACCGGCGTGGACCAGTTGGAAGGACTCCTGGACCATCTCCGCGGCATTGCCGATCACGTCGAACAGGCCCAGCGGGTTCGGCCGCTTCATCCCTACCGGCAACAGTCGCGCGGCCTGCCCGGTGCCGCCGGCGACCTGGTTGTACACCGCCCAGTCGCCCAGCGGGCCTTCCTGGTCGCTGCCCTCGACCTTGCGCGGGAACAGCCGGCCTTCCAGTTCCTGGCGGCTGACCGCCTGGCCGCCGCGCGCGGCGAACTCCCACTCGACCTCGGTGGGCAGGCGGACGAAGCCGATGCCGCCGTCCTCGGGATTCTTGCCGCGGCCGCTGACCGGCAGCAGTTCCGGGTGGTTCTTCAGCAGCCAGGCGCTGTACACCGCGCCGAAGCGTTCGGCGTCGAAGCGCGAGAGGTTGACCTTGGGCAGCCGCGCGGCCATCCCGTCCGGCACGTCGCAGGCCGGCGCCTCGCCCTGGCCGGAGAGCGCGGCCGCCTGGCTCATCACCGCGGCGTACTGGCGGGCGGTCACCTCGTACTTGCCGATGAAGTACAGCATCGGCTTCAGCGGGGTGCCGGCGGCAGGCTTCGGCAGGCTGGCGGAGAGCTTCTGCTGCCAGGCCGGTGCCAGGTCGGCGAGGCTGAACTGGCCGTTCACGTAGTCGCGCCGGTAGCCGGAGATGAACGACTGCTGGTAGCCCGCCTCGCCTTCGTTGAAGGCGTAGCCGAGGTTGACCTCGCGATCGTCGAGGGCGCCTTCGGCGAGTACGTAGACATGCCGGAAGACCATCTCGCCGCCACACGGCAGCGGCAGGGCGACGTCGTCGGCCAGCGGCTTGGGATTGTCCGGCGAGTCGCCTTCGGCCCAGGCCGGCGCGGCAAATGCCAGGCAGGCGCCGAGGGCGAGCGGAAGAATGGCTTTCTCAAACATCGCGTAATCCCTCTGCGGCTTCGATCCGCGCCGCGCGCCAGCCGCCGCTGGCGGCGGCCAGGACGCTGCACAGCAGCGTGGCGAGCAGCGCCGTCAGGTAGTGGCTGGGCAGCAGGCGGCAGACGAACTCGCCGCTCTGGTTGTCGAACAGGTGGTTCAGCGCGCCGGCCGTGGCGGCGTACAGCAGCCCGGCGAGGAACAGGCCGAAGACGGCGCTGAACAGCGCCAGGAGCATGACGAAGCCGACCAGCGCGGCGGTCGGGAAGCCCAGCAGACGTAGCACCGCCAGGGCGCGGCGCTTGCGTTCGACGGCGGCCAGGCTGCTGGCGGCGATGGCGGCGAAGGCACCGCCGATGGCCAGCGCGGCGACGATCCAGAACACCAGGCCGAGGTTGCGGCTGAGGCTGCGCACCTGGGCGATGGCCTCGGCCTGGGTGGCGACTTCCACGCCACTCGCGACGAAGTGCCGGCGCAGCCCTTCCACCGCATCGAGGTCTCGGGCGTACAGGCGGAAGCCCGGGTAGATGCGTGCGCGCGGGGTCTCGCCGGCCTTCCCCGGCCAGCCGTAGGCGGCCACCGCGCGACCGTCGCGATAGTCCTCGGCGGCTTCCAGCAGGGCCAGCGGGGCGAACAGCGCGTCGCGGGCGAAACGCTCCTGCGGCAGCACCGCGAGCACTTCCAGCTCCAGGCGCTGGCTCTGTGCCTGGCCATCCATGCGCCGGCCGATGCGCGCGACGATGCGCTCGCCAGGCTGGGCGCCGAGTTTTTCCGCGGCGCCGTGGCTGAGCACCACGCGGGTCGGCCGGTCGGGTTGCGGCAGGCCGGCCAGCAGCGGGTCGCCGGCGGCGCTGGGAATCATCTCGACGCTCAGGGCGGTCTCGCCGCCGCCGCTGAGGTCGGCGGTGGCGGCGATCTGCCGGGTGCGCGGCACGGCGAAGGCGACGTCCGCGCGTGCGGCCAGGGCGGCGATGTCCTCGGCACGGTAGCGGGCGCCGCCGACCGGAATGATCTCGCGCACCGAAGGCGCGCGCTCCAGCCGCTCGGTGAGGGTGCTGACCAGGCCGTACTTGAGGCCGAACAGCACCAGCAGCGGGGTGATCACCGCCGCCAGGGCGAAGATCGCGCAGAGCGACAGGCGCGCCTCGCCGCGGTAGTCGGCCCAGGCCAGCGAGAGCAGCAGGCCGGCGCGCATCAGCCAACTTCCTCGAGGCAGGCGCCGACGCTGTCGTCGGCCTCGCGTTGCCAGCGGATGGCCAGGACTTCCAGGCCGGCGGCGCGAGCCAGGCGTTCGTCGTGGGTGGCGACCACGGTGCAGGCACCGCGCTCGCGGGCCTGCTCCACCAGCAGGCGCATCACCCGTTCGGCGTTCAGCGGGTCGAGCGCCGCGGTCGGCTCGTCGGCCAGCAACAGGCGTGGCGCATGCGCCAGGGCGCGGGCGATGGCGACCCGCTGGCGCTGGCCGACCGACAGCGCCGCCGGTTTCTTGTCCAGCTGGTCGCCGATTTCCAGCCGCTCGGCCAGCGCCTGCACGCGCTCGGCGGACGGGGCGCCGAGCAACGCGCAGGGCAGGCCGATGTTGCGCCGCACATCGAGGAACTCGAGCAACCCGCCGCTTTGCAGCACGTAGCCGCAGTGCTGCCGGCGCAGCGCCGCCAAGCGGTCCTGGCGGCCGTCGCGCCAGAGCGCGGCGATGTCCTGCGGGCGTTCCCCGGCGAGGAATTCGAAGCGCCCGCCCGGGTCCGGCGCCAGGGCCAGCGCCAGCAGGTCGAGCAGGGTGCTCTTGCCGCAGCCGCTGGGGCCGACGATGGCCAGCTGGCGACCCGCGCGCAATTCCAGCGCCGGCACCCGCAGGTGGTAGCGCTGGCGACCGGCGCCGTGGCTGCGGGCGACCTCGTGCAGGCGCAGGATCATGGCAGCGTCGACAGCGGCACGCGGTACAGCGCGTCGCCGGCGTCGGCGTCGCCGAACCGGACCCAGTTGGCGACGTCGTTGTGGAAGGTTTCGTAGAGGTGGATCTTCGACTCCAGTTCGTCGATGAAGTCCTGCTGTTCGGCGACGCTCAGCGACAGCCAGAGGTCCTGGGTCATGTTCAGCGACTTGCTGCGGTACGGCAGGCCTTCCAGGTATTCGCCGAGCACGCCGCTCTGCGCCAGGTTGCTGCCCTTCACCAGTTGCGCCGGGTCGCGGCTCATGTAGGCGCTGGCGCTGGCGATTTCCTGGAAGAAGTCCTTGGGCGAGGTCTGGGTGCGCTTGGCCGCGTCGACGATCAGTTTCAGCGACTGTTGCAGTTCGTTGAGTTGCAGCTTGCTCAGCAGCACGCAGACCTGGAACGCCGGCAGCGCCGGGTTGGTCAGGTCACGGTCGGCGGTCCAGGCGGTGACGACCTGCGGCGCGCGCACCGGGTCGCGGCGACCGAGGAATTCCATCTGCATGGCGTAGCCGATGGCCGCCGACTTGCTCGCCACGCTTGGCGCGGCGTCGAAGCGCGGCGCCTGCGGCTTGCGGTTGCCGGCGTCGTGGACCAGGTCGGCGAACACCGTGCCGATCTCCTTCACCGTGTTGCCGAAGGCGTTCACCTCGCCGCCGGCCACCGGGATGTAGAGGTCGGCGATCTTCGGGTTGGCGTCGGCGGTGAGGCTGCGGTACTGCTGCTCGGCGTAGCCGTGGTTGTTCTTCCCGGCCGGGGTGCGCAGGTGCAGGGCATAGATCTTCACGCCCTTGCGCAGCGCCGCCTGGCGGACCTCGGCCTCGTTCATCTGGGTGCGCCCGAGCGGGTCGTTCTTGCGCAGCGCGCCGGCGTCGGTGACCAGCAGCACCACGCGCCCGGCGTAGGGCGACCAGTCCATTTCGTCGACCGCCTTCATGATCCCGGCGAAGGCGTCTTCGTTGAACGAGTGGCTGGAGACGTCGGTGGCGCGCACCTGGCTACTCAACTCGGCGAAGCGCTGCGCGTCGTTGCCCGGTTGCAGCGGCACCAGGGTCTTGCTGACGTATTCCAGGCCGGGGGTCTTGTCGGTGTTGTTGCGGAAACCGACCAGGCCGAAGCTGACCTTGTCCAGGTCGCCGCGCTCGCCGATCTGCCGCTGCAGGCCGTCGATCACCTCGCGCACGCGGTCGATGTAGGGCTGCATCGACACCGAGGTGTCCACCACCAGGACGATGCCGGTGCGGAAGGTGTCGCTCGCCGCGCCGCTGGCGCCGCCCTGCCCGGCCTGGCCCGGCGCCTGGGGTGCCGCGGCGCTGCCGCCGGGGTCGATCGAGGCGACCTCCAGCAACTGCGCCGGCTGGCCGTCGGCGTCGAAGCTTTCCTTCGAGTCGAAGATCGGCAGCAGGTAGAACTGGTCCTGGGGGATCGCCCGGTCGTTGGGCTCGACCGCGACCACCTGCGGATCGCCCTTGTGATCCACCGCCTGGGTCAGGGTGTCGCGCGCTGCGCGGGTATCGCCGAGCAGGCGCTCGACCTGCTCGGCGCTGTTGAGGAACATCACCGGCGCGCGGCCGGAGCGTTCGGTGAACTTCAGCACCAGGCTCTGCTTCCAGTCGCTCACCGCGCTGGCCGGCAGCCAGCCGTCGCCCTCGCCGTTGCTGGAGGCGCCGACGCGCAGCCAGGGGCTGCCGCCGACCTGCTTGCGGGCGTATACGTAGAGCACCGAGAAGGCCGGCACCGCGCCGGCCCGGGGCGGGCCACCGGCCTCGGCGGAGATGGCCGCGCCGGGCTTGGTCAGGACGCGCTGGAACAGCGTCTTCTTGCCCGGCATCAGCAGCGGACGGTCGCCGCCGTCCTGTTCGGCATCGGCCACCGGGGTCTGCTGCTGCGGCTTGTCCGTCGGCGTCTGTCCCAGCGGCGCTGGATCGACAGGGCTCGGTGCGTCGTCCGAGCCCAGCAGCCACCAGGCGCCGCCGCCGATCGCCAGGAGCACGGCGGCCGCGGCGGCGGCGATCAACGGCGTGCGGCTGCCGCCGGCACGTGGCTTCGCCGGCGGCAACGGAGGCGGCGGGGGCGATGGCGGTTTCGCCGCTTGCGACGGCGGAGGCGGAGGCGGCGTGGCGCCGCCGGCGCTGGGCGTGACCGGCGGCAACTGGATCGACACCGGTTGCAGGCCGCCGAGGTCGGCGGGCGGCAGGGGCGCGGGTTCGGCCGGCGGCGGGTTGCTCGCTCGCGGCGAGTCCTGCGGCGTCGCCAGCGGACGGATCTGGGTGGCTTCCAGGGCGCTCGGCGCCAGGCGGTCGAGGGCGGCGATCAGCGCGCCGGCAGTGGGGAAGCGCTCGGCCGGGTCCTTGGCCAGCAACTGGCGCAGGATGTCCTGGTAGCGGCCCTGCTCGATCGGCAGTTCCGGCAGCGGCTCGGTGAGGTGGGCCAGGGCGGTGGAGAGCGAGTCCTTGCCGTTGTAGGGCAGCTTGCCGGTGAGGATCTCGTAGAGCACCACGCCCAGCGCGTAGAGGTCGGCGCGGCCGTCGATCTCCTGCCCGCGGGCCTGCTCCGGGCTCATGTAGCTGGGGGTGCCGACGGCGAAGCCGACCTGGGTGAACTGGGTATTGTCCTCGATCGACTTGGCGATGCCGAAGTCCGAGAGCACCGCGGTGCCGTCGGCGCGGAACAGGATGTTGGCCGGCTTCACGTCGCGATGCACCAGGCCCTGGGAGTGCGCGTAGCCGAGCGCGGCGGCCACCTGCCGTACGTAGGCCAGGCCCTGCTCGGGATCGAGGCCCTGCTGGATGCGCTCCTTGAGCGTGCCGTTGGGCAGGTATTCCATGGCCATGTAGTAGCAACTGCCGACGTTGCCGATGTCGTGGATGGTCACCGTGTTCGGGTGCGACAGCCGCGCCAGGGTCCGACCTTCGCGCAGGAAGCGTTCGGCGAAGCTCGGGTCGGCGGCCAGCGCCGCGGCCATCACCTTCAGCGCCACCTTGCGCTGCAGCGAGCGCTGGGTGGCCAGGTAGACCGTGGCCATGGCGCCTTCGCCCAGCTCGCGTTCGATGTCGAATCCCGGAAGTTCTATGTCCATGTCCGTCTCAGAAGGCCCTGACCACCAGGGCCGTGATGTTGTCCGGGGCGCCGCGGGTCAGGCCCAGGTGGACCAGGCTGCGGACCACCGCATAGGGATCGCTGTGGCTGAGCACGTCGCGCAGTTCGCTGTCGTCGGCGGTCTTGTTGAGGCCGTCGCTGCAGAGCAGGAAGCTGTCGCCGGGCAGCACGTGCAGCGCGGCTTCCGACAGTTCCAGTTGCTCGTGCACGCCGACCGCGCGGGTGACCACGTTGGCGCGCGGATGGTGGCGCGCCTCTTCCTCGCTGATCAATGCGTTGTCGAGCAGCTCCTGGACGTAGCTGTGGTCCCGCGAGATGGCTTCCAGCACGCCGCCGCGCAGGCGGTACAGGCGGCTGTCGCCGGCCCACAGGCAGCTCGCCTGGTTGCCGCGCGCGGCGAGCAGTACCAGGGTGCTGCCCATCACGCTGACGCCACGCAGGCCGGCCTCCTGGCGAACCCGCTCGTTGACCTGGGCGAGGCCGGTGCGCAACGCGCCGACGTAGGCCGGTAGCGAGGAGGCCGCCGGGATGCGCCGCAGGGTATCGACGATCAGGCTGCTGACGAAGTCGCCGGCGGCGTGGCCGCCCATGCCGTCGGCGACCACCCAGAGTCCCGACTCGGGGGCGTCGAGACTGGCGTCTTCGTTGACCTTGCGGACCATGCCGACGTGGCTGTAGCTGGCCGACCTGTAGTAGCTGACTGAGTTGGGCACCATCAGTTGTCCTTAACCGGGTATGCCGGGAAAGAGCGGGATCACCTCGCCCTCTCCGGTGAGGAATCGTCCGAACGCCGGCGCCGGCGGCAGGCCCTGGTAGCGCATCAGGCCGGCGGAGATCCGTGCCGAGCCGCGTCCCCACCAGTGGCTGGCGCCGTCGCAGGCATGCTGGGCCAGCGCGGCGAGGCGCTGCGCCGGGGTCACCGCTTCGCTGCGCAGCAGGTTGCCGCTGATCAGCGATTGTTCGATGCGTGGTCCGCAGGGAGGGGCCGGGAGCTGCGCCACCGCCTGCTCGAAGGCCTCGACCTCGGCCTCCGGTTCGAGGGTGGAGAGCAGCAGGCTCTCGACCTGCTCGAACCAGCCGTCGTCGCCGCCGACCAGCCCGCCGAGGTCGGCGTTCGCCGGCAGCAGGCAGGCGACGGTCAGCGGGAAATAGCGACCGACCCGGTCGATGCTCGGCATCACCACCCCGGCCACCGCTTCGCCGCCGAGCAGGCCGGGGGCGATGGCGAAGCGCCACAGCGGGCTGGTCAGGTAGGCGTCGAGCCAGGCCGCGCCGAGTTCGTCTTGGCTGGCGCGCATGCCGCTGGCCAGCCAGGCGTCCCAGGGTTCGACGAAGGTGTTCGGCAGGCCGCGGCTGACGAAATCGCCGCGGCCTGCCAGCTTGCCGTAGAAACCGACGCTGTTCAAAGGCGCTCCGGGAGGCTGAAGCCGGACACGACCCGGCTCTTGAAGGGGTTGAAGGCGCTGCTGGCGCGCAGCTCGCAGGCGATGCTGGAGCCGTCGATGCGCAGCCGCAGGGTGAAGCGGTCCGGCGAGTTGCCGCGTTCCAGGTCCGACTGGTCGAGCAGGCGGAACCAGGCCCAGGGGCCTTCCAGGGTCAGGCCGGAACGGCCGCTGCTGGGCGGCGGCGTCACCGTCAGGCGGACCACGCCGAGGCCGTTGGCGCTCGGCCACTGCATCGCCACCGGGCGGCTGGGGCCGTGGTCGTAGGTCAGCTGCTGGCCGTCGAGGTCGAGGATGAACTGGCTGATCGCCGCGTCCATGGTCACCGGCTTGAGCTCGAAGCGCACCGTCGGTTGCATGCCGCCGGAGCGGAAGAAGGCGTCGCGGATCGCCGCTGCGCGCTGGAAGGTGTGCAGCACGCCGGGGTTGATGCCGAGCTTCTGCGCCGCGCCGGGCTGCCAGCGCCAGGTGCTGGCGGAGGTGTCGACGTAGGGTTGCAGGTACTGGCGGAAGTAGCTGTCCATCACCCCGCCGGCACCGAAGAAGTGGCCGAAGTCCTCCAGGGTGGCGTCGCGCGAACTGCCGGCGGCGATCGGGTAGCGCCCGGCCAGGGACTGCCGGTAGACGCTGACCACGTCGCTGATCCAGGCCGCGTTGAGCTGGTTGCGCACGCTGCCCATCATGCTGCTGGTGGTGGAGTTGACCACGTTCTTCACCAGGCCCTGGACCACCGGCGGCTGGCGCTCGGCACTGAGGGCCACGCGCGAGGCGGCGGCGGCCACCTGGTTCTTGGCGTCGCCGAGCAGCGAGTCGCCGCTGGCTCCGGCCATGGCGCTGACCTGTACGTAGAGCGCGTTCATGTCCTCCAGCAGGCTGTCGATCGGCGCCGGCTCGTTGCCGCCCTCGCCCTTGCTGACCAGGCTGTTGAGTTCGGCGAAGTGGGCGCTGATCGGGTCGCTGTCGACCTGCCGCGGCTGTTCGCGGGCGCCCTCTTCCTCCTGGCCGACCAGCGAGCCGAGGCGCTGCTTGAGCTTGTCCACGGTGCCGTCGGCGGCCTTCTTCACTTGCGCGGCGACCAGCCGGTCGCCCTTCTGCAGGTCGGTCTCGCGGGCCACTGCCTCGAGCAGCTTGCGGAACGGCGAGGTCGGCCCGGAGAGAATGCGCAGCACGTCGGCGGCCTGGGTGACATTGGTGATCGGCACCACGGTGAGGTCGGCGAGCAGGTCGTCCCACTGCCGCAGGTAGTCCTGGAAATACAGGCGACGCACGTCGAGGGCCAGGTTGGCGGCGTCGCCGGCATCGTTCAGGTCGCGCCCGAGCACCCACTGTTCCTCGGCGATGGTGCCGGCCTGGCTGAGGCTGGCGGTGAGGAACACCTCGCGATAGCCGCGGTAGGTGAAGAAGCCGCTGAGCGGGTCGGTGAGCGGCTTGCCGCTCTTGCGCGCGAACACCAGCGGCGCGTCGCGGCCGGCGGCGTCGCTGATGCGGAAGTCGGGCACGTCCTTGGGCAGCCTCTGCCGCTTGACCCGGTCGTAGACCCGCTGCGCCACCGGCAGTTGCTGCAACTGGCGGCGCAGGTCCTCGACCAGGTCCTGGTCCAGGCGCGCCGACGGCGGCCGTCGTTCGAGCAACGCGTCGAGGTGCGCGTGCAGCGCCTGGCGCTGTTCCGGCGAGAGGTCGCGCGGCAGGTTGCGTTCCCAGTCGAGGCTGATCCAGGCCTTGATGAAGTCGGCGTCGTAATGGTCCGGGCTGCCGAGCATCAGGTAGGCCTTCAGGCCCTCGTAGAGGAAATCGCTGCTGCCGCCGGAGCGCAACTGTTCCTCGATGCGGGTCACCAGGCGCGGGGCGAACACCGCGATCAGCAGCTTGCGGTAGACGCTGGCGGACTCCTCGCCGAGCATGTCGCCCTGGTACAGCCCGTAGCCTTCGGCCCAGCTCGGCGCGTCGCCGGCGAGATTCTGCACCGCGTTGAGCTGTGGCAGTACGGCCAGGACGTCGCGCTGGGCCGGGCTCAGCGACTCGATGCCGCGCGCCAGCGGGTCGACGCGCTGGTCGACCGCGGCGATGTAGCTCTGGTTGGCGCGGTAGCTGGCGATCCATACCGCCGTCACCGCCAGCACCACCAGCGCGGTGGCGCTCAGCGCGCCGATGGTCAGCCACTTGCGGCGGCGCTCGACCTTCGGGTTGGTGCCGACCAGGCCGCGTTCGCCGAACGCCACTTCGCGGAACAGCCGCTCGATGAAGTAGCTGCGCCCGGTTCCGGTCTGCCGCGCCAGGTGCTGGCGGTCGAGGTTCATCGACTGCGCCATGCTGCCGATCAGACGGTCGATCGGACTGCCTTCCTGGGTTCCGCTGGTGAAGTACAGGCCGCGCAACAGCGGGCGTTCCTCGTAGGGGTTGGGCTTGAACACGCCGTTGAGGAACTCGCCGAGGCATTCGCGCAGGGCGGCGAATTGCTGCGGGAAGCCGTAGACCAGGTCGCGCCGCGCCGGGTCGCGCTCCTGCTGCAGGCGTTCCACCAGGCGCGCGGTGAGACGCTGTTCGAGCAGGGCGAATTCGCTGTCGAACACCGCCAGCGGGCCTTCCGCGCTCTTGCCGTCGTCGAGGGCGAAGGTCATCCCCCAGACCTGCGCGCGTTCCTCGCGGTTCAGGCTGTCGAAGAACTCCATGAAGCCCGGCACCAGGTCGAACTTGGTCAGCATCACGTAGATCGGGAAGCGCACCCCGAGCTGCTGGTACAGCTCCTGGATGCGTGCGCGGATCGCCTGGGCATGGGCGGCGCGCTCGGCGTCGCTGCCCAGCAGCAGGTCGGAAAGGCTGATGGCGATGAACGCGCCATCGATGGGGCGGCGCTTGCGCTGGGTCTTGAGCAGGTCGAGGAAGCCCAGCCAGGCGGCCTTGTCCACCTGGGCGTGGCTGTCCTGGGTGGTATAGCGGCCGGCGGTGTCCAGCAGCACCGCTTCGTCGGTGAACCACCAGTCGCAGTTGCGCGTGCCGCCGACCCCGCGGATCGCCCCGGCGCCCATCTGTGCGGCGAGCGGGAAGTCCAGGCCGGAATTCATCAGCGCGGTGGTCTTGCCCGAACCGGGCGGGCCGATGATCACGTACCAGGGCAACTCGTACAGGTTGCGCCGCTCGCTGCCGCCCAGCTTGGCCCGCTTGAGCAGGGCCAGGGCCTCGTCCATGCGTTGCTTGAGGGTCGCCAGCTCTTCGGCGGTGGCGACGCTGGCGGCGTCCGGCGCGCTGACCTCGGCGAGACTCTGCATGACCTTCGCCGCGTTGCGCTGGGCCTGCACGATGCGCAGCACGCGGAAGCCGATCCAGACCAGGAACAGCAGGACGATCAGCACCCAGCGGCTGGTCGCCGAGGCCAACGGTTCGTAGTTGCCCAGGCGCAGCAGCGGGCCGAGGAACCAGATGATCAGGCTCAGGGCGAGCAGGCCGAGCACCGGCACCACCCAGCGCGCGAAGAAGTTGAGGAAGCCTTTCATTGCGCGCCCTCCGCGAATACGGTGATTTCCACCCGGCGGTTGCGTGCGCGGCCTTCGGCGCTGGCATTGGTCGCCACCGGCTCGGTGTCGCTGCGCCCTTCGGCGGTGAAGCGGCCGGCGTCGCCGGTGGTCGCGCCGAGCAGGTCGGCGACCTCCTGGGCGCGGGCCTGGGACAGTTTCCAGTTGGACGGGTAGCGCAGCGTGGCGATCGGCCGGTTGTCGCTATGGCCGGTGACCAGCACCTGGCCCTTGACCTTGCGCAGGGCGTCGGCGATGCGCAGCAGCAGCGGCTGGAACTCGTCGCGCACGCTGGCGCTGGCGCTGGCGAACAGCTCGTCGCCGCGGATGGTCACCACCGAGCGGTCGACGGCGTCCTCCACCGCCACTCGCTGGGCCTTGATGTCGTCGGCGAGGAAGCGCGCCAGGCGTGGCCGCTCGATCACCCGCGGCTGCACCGCCGGGCGGTCGATGGCCTGCACCGGGATCTCGCCGATGGCGTGGATGCGCTTGAACACCGGCTCGGCGTCGGCGGCCAGCTTCATCCGCAGGCCGAACAGCAAGGCCAGCAGCAAGGCCAGGCCGATGGCGATACCGACCCACGGCGGCAGGTATTGCGAAAGGCGGTCGCGCATCACGCTGAGGCCGCGCCAGTGCGGCGACAGTTCGTGCTCGTACTCGCCGCGGGTGCTGCGGATCACCGCCGCGGTGCGCTCGCGCAGCGCCTCCAGTTGGCTGCGGCCGTCGTGCATGACCCGGTAGCGGCCTTCGAAGCCGAGGCTGGTGCACAGGTACAGCAGCTCCAGCAGGTGCAGGCGCTGGTGCGGGTTCTGCAGGCAGTGTTCGAGCAACTGGAAGACCTTCTCGCCACCCCAGGCCTCGTTGTGCAGGGTGATCAGCAGGCTCTGCTTGCCCCAGTCGCTGGTGCTGCCCCACGGCGTGCTGAGCACCGCTTCGTCGAGGGCGGTGCAGAGCACGTAGCGCGCCAGCATCACCTCGTCCGGCGCCACGCCGGCCTGGCGTGCCTTCTCCTCGAACTGGCGCAGGTAGCCGAGCAGTTGCGCGCGCAGGCTGGCCGGCGCCGGATGGGCGATGGTGTTGCGCAGGCGGGTGAGCATCGCCAGCAGTGGGCCGGCGGCCTGCTCCAGCGGGTTGAGGCCGTCGCCGCGGCCGCTCAGCGGCGCCAGGCTGGCCATCGGCGGCGGCGTGTAGGGATCGCCGCCGCGGGGGCCGCCGGCCGGTTCCGGGGCGCGGCCGCCGGGACGCGGCATGATCATGGTGCGGTCGTCGGGCGGGCTTCCGTTGCCGCCGCCGGCCGGGGTGCCGAAGGGATCGTCGATGGGAGGCATCGTTGCTTATCCTCGAATGGCCCAGAAGGCCAGGTTCAGCCCGGGGAACTGGCCGGCGATGTGGAAGGCGAAGCCGCCGGAGTGCGTCAGCTGCTTCCAATGCGCGCTGCCGCGGTCCAGTTCGAAATAGGTGGAGCCGGCGTGGTAGGGGATCTGCCGCGGCGCCACCGGCATCGGCAGCAGGCCGATACCCGGCAGTTGCAGGTTGACCAGGTCGCGGATGTGCTCCACCGAGCCGACCTTGGCCTGCTGCGGGAAGTGCCCGCGCAGGCTCTCGCCGGGGACGTCGGCGCGCACCACCAGGACGAAGCTGGCGTTGTCGATCAGGCTGCGGTCGCTGAGCATCGCGACGTGCACGCCGTAGGCCTTCTCGACGATCGGGATGGCGATCGCCTTGGCGTCGATCACCGTCGCCAGCGCCTGGCGCAGGGCGAGCATCACCGGGGCGAAGCTGGCGGCCAGGTCGTCGTGGTTGTACACCGGGTACTCCTCGGGACGCCGCTGGCTGGCGGTGAAGGTGCAGAACTCGCCGGCCAGGGCCACCAGTTCGCGGTACAGCTCCTGCGGGTGCAGCGGGCGCACGCGGGACAGGTGACCGGTGAGGGCCTCGGCGCGGTTGACCAGTTGCAGCAGCAGGAAGTCGGCGATTTCCGAGGCGCCCCCGGCGCTGGAGGCCACCACCCGCCCGGCGAGGGCTTCGCCGCGCTGGTGGAGCAGGCCCAGCAGCTCCTTGGCGAAGGACGCCAGGGGCGGCGCGGCGGCAATGTCGAGTACCGGCGGCAGGTAGTCCTCGTCCAGGCTCAGGGCCTGGTCCGCGCGCTTCTCGCGGACCCGCGCGACGCCCACCGCGGCGTATTCGCCGAGGCCGTCGCGCTCGGTCAGCAGGCGGAACGCCTGGCTGCCCAGGGCCACTGGCGCGCGGCTCTCGAAGGCGGCATTGTCGTCGCGCACTTCCTGCACCTGGCTGACGTAGCGGGCGCCGCCGAGGGCCTCGCCCTCCTCTACCGTGTCGCGGGTGCCGACCCGCTTCAGCGGCAGGCCGAGGTAGACGATGCCATCACGCAGGCTTTCCTCGACATTCAGCGGCGCCGGCGCCGGATCGTCGGCGGGGATGTTGAACGGCGTACCATCCGGCAGCACGCCGCGGGCGCTGACGATGGCCAGCTTGCCCTGGGTCAGCAGGGCATCGTCCAGCTTCAGCTCGGAAAAGCCCCAGCCGCCCGCCAGGAGCGAGCGGCAGCGGCCATCCACCAGGGTTTCCAGGTAGCGGTCGTGCTGCTGGAAATGCTGTGGCCGCAGGAACATGCCTTCGGACCACACCACGCGGTTATTCCAGGACATAGGGACTCCGAAGGTTCAGGGCGCGGGACGCGCGACGATGCCGATGGCCTGCGCGCCGAGCGTGATGTCGAGATGGCTGGTGCGTTGCCCCGGCACGTCGAGGACCTGGCGCCAGGTGGCGCGGTCGAGGTCGCGGTAGGCGGCGACGAAACCGAGCTGGCGGGTCTGCTCGTCGAGCGTGCGTTCGATGCGCCGTTCCTCGCCCGGACGCAGGAGGAACTCGTCCTGCTCCACCAGGTCGCCACCGAGGGTCGACTGGGCGTTGTCGGTGAGGGCGAAGTAGTCGGCGCGGCCGAACGCGGTGTCTTTCTTCAGCTCGTACAGCCGCAGGCGCAGCGGCGCCGCCTGGCCGGCGGCGGACGGGTTGAGGTTCGGTGCGGCGTGGAGCCAGATCACCACCCGGGTCGGCGGGGTTTCCGGCGGGCTGGACGAACAGGCGGCGAGCAGCAGCCCGAACAGCGCGACGATCAGTTTCTGCATGGTGTCGTCCTCATTGACGTTGTTTCTCCTGGTGTTCGTTGGCGTCAGGAACGCCGTAGTCGAGCGCTGTGTTCCTCGTAGGCGCGGCTGAATTCGCGGCCGAAAAGCTCCTGGAAGTCGTCCTCCGCCTCGCGCAGGATCTTCGCGTACAGCTCGGTGAAACTGTCCCAGTTCTGTGCCTGGCGGGCCCCCGGCAGCAGGCCGGAAAGCCCGGCCGGCTTGCCGAAGCGGGCTTCCAGCGCGGCCGGTTCGAAGCGCGCCAGCAGGTGGCGGATGGCGGCCTGCACGCCGGCCATCACCGCCAGCTGGTGCGCCTTGAGGTCTTCGAAGCTGTCGGCCACCGCGCGATCCGGCGCCATGAACGCCTGGTTGTCGCGGCGCAGCAGGAGCAGCATGGCCTCGTCGACGTTCGGCGCGAACTTCAGCGGGTTGTTCTGCACCGGCTGGATCATGGTCTGCGCCATGCGGAACTCGCCCTTCAGGCTGGCCCGCGCGCGCAGCACGTCCACCAGTCCTTCCACCAGGCCGCGATAGCTGCGGCCGATGGCTTCCATCTGCGCTTCGGCGCCGGCCGGGTCGACCTTCAACTGGGTCATGCCGGCGCCGCGCAGGAACGCTTGCAGCAGGTCGCCGCCGGCCGACGCGGCGGCGCTTGCCGGCGGCGTCGGCGCCGCCACGCTCGCTGGCTGTGGCTGTGGCTGTGGCTGTGGCTGTGGCTGTGGCTGTGGCTGTGGCTGTGGCTGTGGCTGTGGCTGTGGGGTGATCCCTGGGTCGGCGAAGGGCATCGCCAGCGGCGTCGGTTCGGCCGTCGGCAGCGGCTGGGCGACGGGCGTGGCGCTTGGCGCGGGCGTGTTGCCGAGCAGTTCGGCGAACGGGTCCCAGTCGGCCGGAATCAGCGGTGCGCCGCCAGCGGGCGGTGGCGCCGGGGTGGTCGCGGGGGGCGGCGGGATCACCGGTTCCGGCGGGCGGAAGTCGTGCTGTTCGGCCGGTACATGGTCCGGACGCGGCGCCGCGCCGGGCGGCGGCGGGGTGAGGAAGTCGAACAGGTCGGGCTTGGTGTCCAGCGGCGAGCCGCCCTGGAAATGCGCCGTCACCGCGGGGTGCGGGGTGGGCGCCGGTTCGGCGAAGGCAGGCGCCGATCCGGCGGCCTGCCGGCTCATCAGGGCGTCGAAGCTGGTGAACGGATCGGTCTGCGGATTGCCGCTGCCGGGCAGGGCGATGTCATGGCCGAGCTGGACGAGGATGTCGTATTCGCCGAGGCGGACGGTCTCGCCGTCCTGCAGCGGCTCGCTGTTGCCGCGGCGCAGGCGGTGCCCGGCATTGACCAGCAGCACGCCGTTGGTGCTGGTGTCGGTGAGGTAGTACACCCCGTCGCGGTTGAGGATGGTGCAGTGGCGGCTGGAGACCAGGCGCTCCGGGTCCGGCAGGACCCAGTCGTTGTCCGGGCCCCGACCGATGGTCAGCTGTCCCTGGTCCAGTACCTTTTCCGAACACTGACCGGGGGTCAGCTTGTGGTAGCTGGTGATGGTCAATCGCAGCGGCATTGCTACTCCTTGCATTGCCAGCGCCCGGCTCTTCCAGGCGCTCACCCCCGTGCCCGAGGGATTTCGGTTCGCATCCAGGCTGGCCCGACGGCTTTCCGGCGTTTCGTCGCCTCGGGAAGACACATCGGGTGGTACCGGATTATAAAAGACTAATCCTACGTCTTTTAAAGATTTGTCCGATCTGCGGTGTCATGCAACTAGTGGCGTTGTGCCTTCCTTGACAAGCCTTGCGGCATGCCACAAGAATTTTGCCAACCTTTCGAGTCATCCGATATTCATCAATGGCTCCTACAAGATCCGACGGAGTGGATCTTACAAGCGAAGGTGAGGGCCGCGCAGCGGCTTCGATGATAGGGAGATCGTCACCGTGCTGGATGTACCCGTTTTGCTGGCTGCCGTATCCCCGGACTCGCCCTGTGGCGACGATCTGGAGTACGACGCCGCGTTCCTCGAACTCGAACGCATCGCCCAGGGCCAACCCGAGCGCCAGATGGGCGATGCCGTGCTGCCCGCCGAACCGCCGGAGTGGCCGCGCGTACGCGCGCTGGCCAGTGAACTGTTCGGCCGTAGCAAGGACCTGCGGGTAGCCAACCTGCTGCTGCAGAGCAACGTCGCCCTCGACGGCCTGGACGGGCTCGCCGACGGCCTGCTGCTGGTCCGCGAGCTGCTCGGCCAGTACTGGGACGGCGTCTATCCGCTGCTCGACGCCGATGACGACAACGACCCCACCTTCCGTATCAACGCCCTCACCGGCCTGGTCGCCGAACCGCTGCTGCAACTGGTCTGGGCGATCCCGCTGGTGCGCTCGCGGGCGTTCGGCCCGGTCAACCTGCGCGCCGCGCTGAACGCCGCCGGGCTGCAACGCTTCGCCAGCGAGACCCTGAGTCCCGAGCAGATCGCCGGCGCCTTCGCCGATGCCGACGCCGATGCGCTGGCCGCCACCCGGCGCGCCCTGGAAGGCGCCCAGGAACATGCCCTGGCCATCGAGAGCGGCGTCGCCGAACGGGTCGGCTCGGCCCAGGGACTCGACCTCGGTCCCCTTCGTCAACTGCTGCGCCAGGCCCTCCAGGTGTTCGACCTGTACGGCCCGCAGGGCGCCGGCGAGCCCTTGGCGCCGGGCGCCGAAGCGGCCGCCGACGAGCAGGGGGGCGCCGCGCCTGTCGCAGCCGTCGCCGCGCCGGCACCGCGAGCCAGCGGCGAGATCGCCAACCGCGAAGACGTCCTGCGCCAGCTCGACCGCCTGCTCGAGTATTACGTTCGCCACGAGCCGTCGAGCCCGGTGCCGGTGCTGCTCAAGCGCGCCAAGACACTGGTGACGGCCGACTTCGCCGAAATCGTGAGGAATCTCATCCCCGATGGGATTTCCCAGTTCGAAACCCTGCGAGGCCCGGAAAGCGAGTAACGTCTAGCGGCCGTCCGGGCCAACGCTGCAAGCCGCCGGGGCGATTCCGACGGCGCTAACAACCGCCGTCGCGCGAGGGAGAAACAAGATGGGAAGCACTACCAGCAGTCAGAAGTTCATCGCCAGGAACCGGGCGCCACGCGTGCAGATCGAGTACGACGTGGAGTTGTACGGTGCCGAGAAGAAGGTCCAGCTGCCCTTCGTCATGGGCGTCATGGCCGACCTCGCCGGCAAGCCCGCCGAACCCCAGGCGGCGGTCGCCGACCGCAAGTTCCTGGAGATCGACGTGGACAACTTCGATGCCCGGCTGAAGGCGATGAAGCCGCGGGTGGCCTTCAACGTACCGAACGTGCTGACCGGCGAAGGCAACCTGAGCCTGGACATCACCTTCGAGAGCATGGACGACTTCAGCCCCGCCGCGGTGGCGCGCAAGGTCGATTCGCTGAACAAGCTGCTCGAGGCGCGTACCCAGCTGGCCAACCTGCTGACCTACATGGACGGCAAGACCGGCGCCGAGGAAATGATCATGAAGGCGATCAAGGACCCGGCCCTGCTTCAGGCCCTGGCCAGCGCGCCGAAGCCCAAAGACGACGAGCCGCAGGCGTAAGAGGATTCCAGCATGGCCGAATTGAGCACCGAGAACCTGGCCCAGGGCCAGACCACCACCGAGCAGACCAGTGAGTTCGCCAGCCTGCTGCTGCAGGAGTTCAAGCCCAAGACCGAGCGCGCCCGCGAAGCGGTGGAGACCGCCGTGCGGACCCTCGCCGAGCATGCCCTGGAGCAGACCAGCCTGATCTCCAACGACGCGATCAAGTCGATCGAGTCGATCATCGCGGCGATCGACGCCAAGCTCACCGCGCAGGTCAACCTGATCATGCACCACGCCGACTTCCAGCAACTGGAAAGCGCCTGGCGCGGCCTGCACTACCTGGTCAACAACACCGAGACCGACGAGCAACTGAAGATCCGCGTGCTGAACATCTCCAAGCCGGAGCTGCACAAGACCCTGAAGAAATTCAAGGGCACCACCTGGGACCAGAGCCCGATCTTCAAGAAGCTCTACGAAGAGGAATACGGCCAGTTCGGCGGCGAGCCCTATGGCTGCCTGGTCGGCGACTACTACTTCGACCAGTCGCCGCCGGACGTCGAGCTGCTCGGCGAGATGGCGAAGATCTCCGCCGCCATGCACGCGCCGTTCATTTCCGCCGCCTCGCCGACGGTGATGGGCATGGGTTCCTGGCAGGAACTGTCCAACCCGCGCGACCTGACCAAGATCTTCACCACCCCGGAATACGCCGGCTGGCGTTCGCTGCGCGAGTCCGAGGACTCCCGCTACATCGGCCTGACCATGCCGCGCTTCCTGGCGCGCCTGCCCTACGGGGCGAAGACCGATCCGGTGGAAGAGTTCGCCTTCGAGGAAGAAACCGACGGCGCCGACAGCAGCAAGTACGCCTGGGCCAACTCGGCCTACGCGATGGCGGTCAACATCAACCGCTCCTTCAAGCTCTACGGCTGGTGCTCGCGGATCCGCGGCGTCGAGTCCGGCGGCGAGGTGCAGGGCCTGCCGGCGCACACCTTCCCCACCGACGACGGCGGCGTGGACATGAAGTGCCCGACCGAGATCGCCATTTCCGACCGCCGCGAGGCGGAGCTGGCGAAGAACGGCTTCATGCCGCTGCTGCACAAGAAGAACACCGACTTCGCCGCCTTCATCGGCGCGCAGTCGCTGCAGAAACCCGCCGAGTACGACGATCCGGACGCCACCGCCAACGCCAACCTGGCGGCGCGCCTGCCCTACCTGTTCGCCACCTGCCGCTTCGCCCATTACCTGAAGTGCATCGTTCGCGACAAGATCGGTTCCTTCAAGGAGAAGGACGAGATGCAGCGCTGGCTGCAGGACTGGATCCTCAACTACGTCGACGGCGACCCGGCCCACTCCACCGAGACCACCAAGGCCCAGCACCCGCTGGCGGCGGCCGAAGTGGTGGTGGAGGAAGTCGAAGGCAATCCGGGTTACTACAACTCGAAGTTCTTCCTTCGCCCGCACTACCAGCTCGAGGGACTGACGGTATCGCTACGCCTGGTATCCAAGCTGCCTTCGGCCAAAGAGGCCTGAGGCATTCAACGACAGCGCCTGCCATGGTGGCGGGCGCTTGCATAGCGTAGTGGCGCGAGCCACACGGGAGGAAAGATGGCTGTTGATATGTTCATCAAGATCGGCGACGTCAAGGGTGAGTCCAAGGACAAGACTCACGCCGAGGAAATCGACGTGCTGGCATGGAGCTGGGGCATGTCCCAGTCCGGGTCGATGCACATGGGCGGTGGCGGCGGCGCCGGCAAGGTCAACGTGCAGGACCTGTCGTTCACCAAGTACATCGACAAGTCCACGCCCAACCTGATGATGGCCTGCTCCAGCGGCAAGCACTATCCGCAGGCGAAGCTGACCATCCGCAAGGCCGGCGGCGAGAACCAGGTCGAGTACCTGATCATCACCCTGAAGGAAGTCCTGGTGTCCTCGGTGAGCACCGGCGGCAGCGGTGGCGAGGATCGCCTGACCGAGAACGTGACCCTGAACTTCGCCCAGGTCCAGGTCGACTACCAGCCGCAGAAGGCGGATGGCGCGAAGGACGGCGGTCCGGTCAAGTACGGCTGGAACATCCGCCAGAACGTGCAGGCCTGATGAGCCGGCTGCCGGTCATGGCGTGGCCAGGCCATGCCGTGGCCGGTGCGAGCGCCCGCCATGCCGGGTGCCGAAGGCGCGCGCGGCGCGCCGCGGACCTCGTCCGCCCGACCTCCTGCCGGAGGTACTGAATTCCACCGGGTCGTCCGTCGCGTCCGCCGGGCGCCATGGCCGACCCTTCATTCGCATCCGGGCGCCTGGGCTCCCGGCTACAGGGAAGTATCGCGATGATCGCCGAAGAACTGTTGCGCGCCGGGCGCCTGGACGATGCCTTGAAAGCCTTGCAGGAACAGGTGCGCAGCCAGCCGTCGAACGCTACCCTGCGGATCTTCCTGTTCCAGCTGCTGGCCGTGATGGGCCAGTGGGCGCGGGCGCAGAACCAGCTCAAGGTGGTCGGCGAACTGGATGCCTCGGCGCTGCCGATGGTACAGACCTACTCCACCGCCATCGACTGCGAGGCGCTGCGCCGCGAGGTGTTCGCCGGGCGCCTGACGCCGGTGATCCTCGGCCAGCCGGCGGAATGGATCGCGCCGCTGTTGCAGGCCCTGAGCCTGGACGCCGAAGGCCATGGCGAGGCCGCCCAGGCCCTGCGCGAACAGGCCTTCGACGCCGCGCCGGCGGTGCCCGGGCGGATCGGCGAAGCGCCGTTCGCCTGGCTGGCGGATGCCGACACGCGCCTCGGCCCGGTGCTCGAGGTAATCGTCAACGGTCGCTATGCCTGGTTGCCGATGAGCAACCTGCGCAGCCTCAAGGTCGAGGCGCCGAGCGACCTGCGCGATCTGGTCTGGCTGCCGGCCGAACTGACCCTGGCCAACGGTGGCGCCACCGTCGCGCTGCTGCCGGCGCGCTACGCGGAAACCGTCGAGCACGGCGACGACGCCGCGCGCCTGGGGCGCAAGACCGAATGGCTGGACAGCGGCCTGCCGGTCGGCCAGCGGCTGTTCGTCACCGATGCCGGCGAGACCGCGCTGTTCGACCTGCGTGAACTGGACTTCGAGCCGACGGACGCCTGACATGGCCGAACTGACCCTCCAGGAGCGCCTGCAGCCGTCGCTGCTCGACCGCCTCACCGACGACGAGCCGGGCAACCTCAAGGAAGCCGCGGAGCGCCGGGTGCTGACCCTGAACCAGCTGAAGGCCTCGGTGCTGCGCGACCTGGCGTGGCTGTTCAACACCACTTCGCTGTTCGACCACGGCCCCGCCGCACGGATGCCGGCCGGCAACTCGGTGCTCAACTACGGGCTGCCGGCGCTGGCCGGGCACACCGCGTCGAGCGTCGACGTGCATGCCATCGAGGCGCTGCTCACCGAGACCATCGCCACCTTCGAGCCGCGCATCATCCGTTCTTCGTTGCGGGTGCGCGCGCAACTGCTGCCCGGCGAGATGGACCACAACGCCCTGAGCTTCGAGATCGAGGGCGACCTCTGGGCCGAACCGGCGCCGCTGCGCCTGCTGCTGACCACCAACCTGGACCTGGAGACCGGCCACGTGCGCGTCGCCCAGGGCGAGCGGAGGCGTACATGAACCCGCGCCTGCTCGAGTACTACAACCAGGAATTGCAACACATCCGCGAAAGCGCCGCGGAGTTCGCCGAGGAATTCCCGAAGATCGCCGGGCGCCTGTCGCTGTCCGGCTTCGAGTGCGCCGACCCCTACGTCGAGCGCCTGCTGGAAGGCTTCGCCTATCTCACCGCGCGGGTCCAGCTGAAGCTCGACGCGGAGTACCCGACCTTCACCCACAACCTGTTGGAAATCGCCTACCCGCACTACCTGGCGCCGACCCCGTCGATGACCGTGGTGCAGTTGCGCCCGGACCCCAACGAAGGCGCCCTGAGCAGCGGCTTCAGCGTCGAGCGCGGGGCCTCCCTGCGCGGCCAGCTCGGCCCCGATGACCAGACCGCCTGCGAATACCGCACCGCCCACCCGGTGACCCTGTGGCCGCTGGAAGTGGCCCAGGCCGACTACTTCGGCAATCCCGCCGCGGTGCTCGGCCGCCTCGCCGCCAGCGAGCCGCGGGCCAAGGCCGGCCTGCGCATCCGCCTGCGCAGCGGCGCCGGCATCCCGTTCGACAGCCTGTCGCTGGACGCCCTGCCGCTCTACCTGCACGGCGCCGACGAACAACCCTACCGCCTCTACGAACAATTGCTCGGCAACGCCTGCGCGGTGTTCGTCCGCGCCCCGGACAATGCCTGGGTCGAACGCCTGCCGACGAGCAGCCTGCGTGCGCGCGGCTTCGACGACGAGGACGCGCTGCTGCCGGTGGTGCCGCGGGCGTTCCAGGGCTACCGCCTGCTGCAGGAATACTTCGCCCTGCCGGCGCGCTTCCTGTTCGTCGAGTTCTCCGGCCTGAACCGCGCCCTGCGTCGATGCCACGGCGAGGAGCTGGAACTGGTCGTGCTGTTCGGCAAGCACGACCAGCGCCTGGAGGGCACGGTGGACGCGGAGCAACTGGTGCCGTTCTGCACCCCGGCGATCAACCTGTTCCCGCGCCGCTGCGACCGCATCCACCTGTCCGACCGGGTCAACGAGCATCACGTGATCGTCGACCGCACCCGTCCGCTGGATTTCGAGGTGCATTCGCTGCAACAGGTGAGCGGCCACGGCAGCGGTCCGGAGCAACCCTTCCAACCGTTCTACGCGGTGCGCGACCCGGCGCGCTACGGCCGCGAGCAGGCCTACTTCAGCGTGCGCCGCGAACCGCGCGTGCTGTCCAGCAAGCAGCGGCGCAAGGGCCCGCGCTCGACCTACGTCGGCAGCGAGACCTTCGTCGCCCTGGTCGACGCCAACCAGGCGCCCTATCGCCACGACCTGCGCCAGCTCGGCATCGCCGCGCTGTGCACCAACCGCGACCTGCCGCTGTTCATGCCGATCGGCGCGCACAAGAGCGACTTCACCCTGGAGGACAGCGCGCCGGTCATGCAGGTGCGCTGCCTCGCCGGACCGAGCCGGCCGCGCGCCAGCCGTGCCCACGATGCCAGCGCCTGGCGGCTGATCAGCCAGCTGTCGCTGAACTACCTGTCGCTGGCCGAGCGCGGCCAGGGCGCCGCCGCCCTGCGCGAGCTGCTGCGGCTCTACGGCGACAGCGGCGATCCGGCGCTGCAATTGCAGATCGAGGGCCTGCGCGAGGTCAGCAGCAAGCCTTGCACGCGGCGCCTGCCGATGCCCGGGCCGATCGTCTTCGGCCGTGGCCTGGAGATCACCCTGGACTTCGACGAGAACGCGTTCCGCGGCACCGGGGTGTTCCTTCTCGGCGCTGTGTTCGAGCGCTTCCTGGCACGCTACGTGTCGATCAACAGCTTTACCGAGACGGTGCTGCGCACCGGCGAACGGGGCGAGGTGATGAGATGGCAGGCGAAGCCGGGCAGCCGTCCGAACCTCTGAACCTGCTCGCCGGGATGGCGGCGGCGCCCTGGGACTATGACTTCTTCCAGGCGCTGCGGCGCATCGAGTGCGAGTCGCCGCAACTGCCGCGACTCGGTCATTCGGTGCGGCTGGCGGACGACCCGCTGCGTCTCGGGCAGAAGCCCGACTGCACCTTCGCGCCCTCGACCCTGGCCTCGGTGAGCCAGGCCGGCACCGCTGCGGTGCCGCGCCTGGACCAGTTCTTCTTCGGCCTCACCGGCCCCAACGGGCCGCTGCCGCTGCACCTCACCGAATACGCCCGGGAACGCCAGCGCAACGTCAACGACGCGACCTTCAAGCGCTTCATGGACGTCTTCCACCACCGCCTGCTGACCCTGTTCTACCGGGCCTGGGCCGAGGCGCGGCCGGAGATCAGCCACGACCGGATCGACGACGACTACTGGTCGGCGCGCCTCGCCGCGCTCTCCGGGCGCGGCATGCCGAGCCTGCGGGGGCGCGAGCCGCTGGCGGATACCGCACGCTACTACTACACCGGCCACCTCGCCGCGCAGACCCGCTACCCGGACGGCCTGCGGGTGATCCTCGCGGAGTATTTCGAGGTCCCGGTGGCGGTCGAGGAATACGTCGGCCAATGGCTGGAGCTGCCCGAGCGCAGCCGCCTCGGCGTCGACTCGACGAGCCTGGGCATGGACGTCTGCCTGGGCACCCACGTCTGGGACCGCCAGCACAAGTTCCGCCTGCGCCTGGGGCCGCTGGACCTCGATCAATACCAGCGCTTCCTGCCCGACGGCGACCACTTCGTCGAGCTGGCCGCCTGGGTCGCCGAATACCTGGGCGAGGAGCTGGACTGGGACGTCAACCTGGTCCTGCAACGCCACGAAGTACCCCCGCTGGGCCTGCAGGGCGGCGGGCGGCTCGGTTTCAACACCTGGCTGGGCGATCCCGGCCAGGACGCCAGGGATCTACTGCTGGCCCGCCAGTACGCCACTGCGCGGCCGCACGAGCACAAGGAGAAGGAACATGAGTGAGATCAGTCGCGTTGCGCTGTTCGGCAAGCTGAACAGCCTGGCCTACAAGGCCATCGAGGCCGCCACGGTATTCTGCAAGCTGCGCGGCAATCCCTATGTCGAGCTGGTGCACTGGTTCCACCAGATCCTCCAGTTGCCGGACTCGGACCTGCACCAGATCGTCCGCCAGTCCGGGATCGACCCGGCGCGCCTGGCCAAGGACCTGACCGAGGCCCTCGACCGCCTGCCGCGCGGCTCGACCTCGATCACCGACCTGTCCTCCCATGTCGAGGAAGCGGTGGAGCGCGGCTGGGTCTACGGCAGCCTGATGTTCGGCGAGAGCCAGGTGCGCACCGGCTACCTGGTGATCGGCATCCTCAAGACGCCGAGCCTGCGCCATGCCCTCACCGGGCTGTCGGCGGAATTCGCCAAGCTCAAGGTCGAGGCGCTCACCGAGCGCTTCGACGAGTACGTCGGCGCCTCGCCGGAGAACGGCCTGTCGGCCAGCGACGGCTTCAACGCCGGCGCCGCCCCGGGCGAGGCCAGCGGCGCCCTGGCGCCGAGCGCGATGGGCAAGCAGGAGGCGCTCAAGCGCTTTACCGTGGACCTCACCGAGCAGGCCCGTAGCGGCAAGCTCGACCCCATCGTCGGGCGTGACGAGGAGATCCGCCAGTTGGTGGACATCCTCATGCGCCGCCGGCAGAACAACCCGATCCTCACCGGCGAGGCCGGCGTCGGCAAGACCGCGGTGGTGGAAGGCTTCGCCCTGCGCATCGTCGCCGGCGACGTCCCGCCGGCGCTGAAGGACGTCGAACTGCGCGCCCTCGACGTCGGCCTGCTGCAGGCCGGGGCGAGCATGAAGGGCGAGTTCGAGCAGCGCCTGCGCCAGGTGATCGAAGACGTGCAGAGTTCCGAGAAGCCGATCATCCTGTTCATCGACGAAGCCCACACCCTGGTCGGCGCCGGTGGCGCGGCCGGCACCGGCGACGCCGCCAACCTGCTCAAGCCGGCCCTGGCGCGCGGCACCTTGCGCACCGTGGCGGCGACCACCTGGGCCGAGTACAAGAAGCACATCGAGAAGGACCCGGCGCTGACCCGGCGTTTCCAGGTGGTGCAGGTGGACGAGCCGTCCGAGCACAAGGCCATCCTGATGATGCGCGGCGTCGCGTCGACCATGGAGAAGCACCACCAGGTGCAGATCCTCGACGAGGCGCTGGAGGCGGCGGTCCGGCTGTCGCACCGCTACATCCCGGCGCGCCAGCTGCCGGACAAGTCGGTGAGCCTGCTGGATACCGCCTGCGCGCGCACCGCCATCAGCCTGCACGCGGTGCCGGCCGAGGTCGACGATAGCCGCCGGCGCATCGAGGCGCTGGAAACCGAGCTGGCGATCATCCGCCGCGAGAGCGCCATCGGCGTCGCCACCGCCGAACGCCAGCGCAACGCCGAGACCCTGCTGGCCGAGGAGCGCGAGCGCCTGTCCGCCCTGGAGCAGCGCTGGGCCGAGGAAAAACGCCTGGTCGACGAACTGCTGGAGACCCGCGCCCGTCTGCGTGCCGCCGCCGAAGCGGTGGACGCCGGCGGCGTGCCGCTGGGCGAAGGCGAGGCGCGTCTCGACGAGGAACAGCGCCAGGCGCTGCATGCGCGGCTGGCGGAGCTGCAGGCGCAACTGAGCGCGTTGCAGGGCGAAGAGCCGCTGATCCTGCCGACCGTGGACTACCAGGCGGTGGCCTCGGTGGTCGCCGACTGGACCGGCATCCCGGTCGGCCGCATGGCGCGCAACGAGATCGAGACCGTGCTCAACCTCGACCAGCACCTGAAGAAGCGCATCATCGGCCAGGACCACGCGCTGGAGATGATCGCCAAGCGCATCCAGACTTCCCGCGCCGGCCTCGACAACCCGAGCAAGCCGATCGGCGTGTTCATGCTCGCCGGCACCTCCGGGGTGGGCAAGACCGAGACCGCGCTGGCCTTGGCCGAGGCCATGTACGGCGGCGAGCAGAATGTCATCACCATCAACATGAGCGAGTTCCAGGAAGCCCACACCGTCTCCACCCTCAAGGGCGCCCCGCCCGGCTACATCGGCTACGGCGAGGGTGGCGTGCTGACCGAGGCGGTGCGTCGCAAGCCCTACAGCGTGGTGCTGCTGGATGAAGTGGAGAAGGCCCACCCGGATGTCCACGAGATCTTCTTCCAGGTCTTCGACAAGGGCGTGATGGAGGACGGCGAAGGCCGGGTGATCGACTTCAAGAACACCCTGATCCTGCTCACCACCAACGCCGGCACCGAGATGATCGCCAGCCTCTGCGCCGATCCGGAACTGATGCCCGAGCCGGAAGCCATCGCCAAGTCGCTGCGCGAACCGCTGCTGAAGATCTTCCCGCCGGCGCTGCTCGGCCGCCTGGTGACCATCCCCTACTACCCGCTCAGCGACGACATGCTCAAGGCCATTTCGCGCCTGCAACTGGGGCGGATCAAGAAGCGCGTGGAGGCGACCCACAAGGTGCCGTTCGAGTTCGACGAGGGCGTCGTCGACCTGATCGTCTCGCGCTGCACCGAGACCGAGAGCGGCGGCCGGATGATCGACGCGATCCTCACCAACACGCTGTTGCCGGACATGAGCCGCGAGTTCCTCACCCGCATGCTCGAAGGCAAGCCGTTGGCCGGGGTACGTATCAGTAGCCGCGACAACCAGTTCCACTACGACTTCGCCGAGGCCGAGTGACAACCGGCGACACGCAGAGCAGTAGAAGGAACCGTCGATGGGATTGATGCAACTGACCCGCCTGGTCCAGGTGGATTGCCCGCTGGGGCCGGACGTGCTGCTATTGCAGCGCATGGAGGGACGCGAGGAACTGGGACGGCTGTTCGCCTACGAGCTGCACCTGGTATCGGAAAATCCCAACCTGCCGCTGGAGCAGTTGCTCGGCAAGCCGATGAGCCTGTCGCTGGAGCTGCCCGGCGGCAGCCGGCGCTTCTTTCACGGCATCGTCGCGCGCTGTAGCCAGGTGGCCGGGCACGGCCAGTTCGCCGGCTACCAGGCCACCCTACGGCCCTGGCCGTGGCTGCTGACGCGCACCTCGGACTGCCGCATCTTCCAGAACCAGAGCGTGCCGGAGATCATCAAGCAGGTGTTCCGCGACCTCGGCTTTTCCGATTTCGAGGATGCCCTCACGCGCCCCTACCGCGAGTGGGAATACTGCGTGCAGTACCGCGAGACCAGCTTCGACTTCATCAGCCGGCTGATGGAACAGGAGGGCATCTACTACTGGTTCCGCCATGAGCAGAAGCGCCACATCCTGGTGCTCTCCGACGCCTACGGCGCGCATCGCAGCCCGGGTGGCTACGCCAGCGTGCCGTACTACCCGCCGACCCTCGGCCATCGCGAGCGCGACCACTTCTTCGACTGGCAGATGGCACGCGAGGTCCAGCCCGGTTCGCTGACCCTCAACGACTACGACTTCCAGCGCCCCGGCGCGCGCCTGGAGGTGCGTTCGAACATCGCCCGGCCGCACGCGGCGGCCGACTACCCGCTGTACGACTATCCCGGCGAATACGTGCAGAGCCAGGACGGCGAGCAGTACGCGCGCAACCGCATCGAGGCGATCCAGGCGCAGCACGAGCGCGTGCGCCTGCGCGGCGTGGTGCGCGGGATCGGCGCCGGGCACCTGTTCCGCCTGAGCGGCTATCCGCGCGATGACCAGAACCGCGAGTACCTGGTGGTCGGCGCCGAATACCGGGTGGTCCAGGAACTCTACGAAACCGGCAGCGGCGGCGCCGGCTCGCAGTTCGAGAGCGAGCTGGACTGCATCGACGCCAGCCAGTCGTTCCGTCTCCTGCCGCAGACTCCGGTACCGGTGGTGCGGGGTCCGCAGACCGCGGTGGTGGTCGGACCCAAGGGCGAGGAGATCTGGACCGACCAGTACGGCCGGGTCAAGGTGCACTTCCACTGGGATCGCCACGACCAGTCGAACGAGAACAGCTCCTGCTGGATTCGCGTGTCCCAGGCCTGGGCCGGGAAGAACTGGGGTTCGATGCAGATCCCGCGGATCGGCCAGGAAGTGATCGTCAGCTTCCTCGAAGGCGATCCGGACCGGCCGATCATCACCGGGCGGGTCTACAACGCCGAGCAGACGGTGCCCTACGAGCTGCCGGCGAACGCCACCCAGAGCGGGATGAAGAGCCGTTCGAGCAAGGGCGGCACGCCGGCCAACTTCAACGAGATCCGCATGGAGGACAAGAAGGGCGCCGAGCAGTTATACATCCACGCCGAGCGCAACCAGGACAACCTGGTCGAGAACGATGCCTCGCTGTCGGTCGGCCACGACCGCAACAAGAGCATCGGCCACGACGAGCTGGCGCGCATCGGCAACAACCGCACTCGCGCGGTGAAGCTCAACGACACCCTGTTGGTGGGCGGGGCGAAGAGCGACAGCGTCACCGGCACCTACCTGATCGAGGCCGGCGCGCAGATCCGCCTGGTCTGCGGCAAGAGCGTGGTGGAGTTCAACGCCGACGGCACCATCAATATCTCCGGCAGCGCCTTCAACCTCTACGCCAGCGGCAACGGCAACATCGACACCGGCGGCCGCCTCGACCTCAATTCCGGCGGCGCCAGCGAGGTCGACGCCAAGGGCAAGGGCGTGCAGGGCACCATCGACGGCCAGGTACAGGCGATGTTTCCGCCGCCGGCGAAGGGCTGAGGCGGCGGCATCCTGGCTGCCCGCCCTTGGGCAGGACGCCGCGGGAGCCTTGACGATTCGCGCATGTCCTCGCCAGGCAGAAGCGGCGGTCGCTCAAGACCGATGGTGTTGCGCTCAGGGTAGGTCGACCTTCAGGCCGCGGCCAGTGCGTATGCCGACGTAGAATGCGTCCTTGAGGGCCCTGGCGAGTTCCGGGTCGGTCTCCTCGAACTCTTTCCCGGCGATGCCGCCGAAGCTCAGCCGGTGCAACGCGGAACGGTCCAGGCTGCGGTCGAGCAGCACGGCTTTCAGGTACAGCAACTGCTTTTCCACGGAGAGCAGCATCCCGCATTGCGGATGCCGGGCCAGCCGCTCGGCGACCAGCGCCAGGGCGCGTTCGACATAGTTCACGGGGGACATGGCTGCGCCGCTTCAGCCCTTGGGAAAGCCCGTCTCGTACTCCTCGCGGGTGATTTCCCGGCCGAAACGCAGCGCATCGTTGAACAGGCGGTTGTCGTGCTCAACCGGCTCGGGGGATTCGGCTTCGCCGTAGAAGCGCACGTGGATCGTGCCCTGCCGATGGTCCCAGCGGTAGGTGACGTCTTCGAAGTCGTAGTCGATGTAGATATCGCGCCTGGCGAACGCTTCGCCCTTTTCAATTGCCATTGCCTTTCCTCACTGCGTCGTAGTACGCCCGGCTCTTCTCGGCGATGGCCTGGGCCTCCGGGGACTTCGGATCCAGTACCCGCCAGTCCTCATAGTACTTGTGGCCCTGCCCTCCGGGTACGCCGGCCTTGGCCGCCACCGCGTCGTAGGTGTCGTTGCCGAGGAGGATGCGAGCCATGTCCTCCGACTCCTTGGCGTAGATCATCTCCGGCGAGTTGACCTGGATCTCGCCGGGTATCCCGGCCTTGGTGTTCATCGTCGAGTTCACCCCGCTGTAGCCGAGCGGGTCGGCGTTGCCGTCGATCACCTTGACCTTGGCGCCGCGGTTGGCCAGCTCGGCGGCAACGGTGTTCACCTTGTCGCCTTCGACGATGATGGTGTTGCGGGCCAGATCCTTGATCTTGGTCGGATCGCCCTTGTAGTCGTTGTTGATCTTCTGCATGGCGCGTTCGCGCGACTTGATCGGTGCCTTGGCGACCCTGCCGCCGTGCTTCGCCGCCAGTCCGTCGGCCACCGCGTCGATCTCGGCCTTGGCTGCCGGCGCCTTGCCATAGACCTTCTCGAAGCCTTTCGGCACCTGGGTCTTCGGCGCGCCCTTGGGTGCGTTGCCGAGCCGTGCCATCTTCGGTCCGAAGCCCAGCAGCGCCATGCCGGCCACGCCCTGGAACAGGTCGCGGTAGCCGGGACCGAGGCGGTCGCCGAGGTCGCCGAGCAGGGCCATGCCGCCCATCATCAGGCCGCCGATGGCGACCACTCCAACCAGCGCCGCGACCCCGGCCATCGCCGCCAGCAGCAGGCCGCCGGCAAGGGCCGCCAGGCCCAGCGCCTCGAGGCCGGTGTGCAGCCATTCCTCCAGGTCGAGGACGAAGGCCACCCGCTCGGTGGGGCCGCCGATGAAGGTGTCCTGGCTGCCGGTCTTGATGTGCGCGCCGCAGACCATCTTGCTCTGCAGGCGCGCCGCCGGCTTGCCGTTGATGTACACGGTGGCGCTGCCTTCGGCGATCAGCACCGGGAACGGCCACAGCGGATGGTTCAGCGGCAGGCCGCTGCAGGTGGCGGAGACGTCGTCGCCGGCGCGCATCGCGTTGCGACTGTTCACGTAGACGTTGAAGCTGCCGCGTATGAGTACCCCGGTGGTCGGCTCGGGTAGCTCGAAGATGGTGGTCAGGCCCTTGACGATCTGGAACATCGACAGCCCGCCGGCGGCGATCGAGCCGGCCAGGATCACCGCGGCCAGGCCGCCGGTGGCGGCGGTGGCGGCGACCACGGCGGCGCCGATCAGGGCTCCGGCCACGGCTCCGGCGACCATCGCGGCGACACCGAAACCGTGGGCTATCTCATCGCCCAGTCGGGCGGCGGCTTGCGCATCCATGCGTCGGTACTCGGGTCAGCTAGGGGTCGGGCGCGGGACCAGGGTCTGCATCGCCTGCTTCCAGGCCGGCTCGTGGTGCGGCAGGTCAGCCGGGGTGGTGGTCAGGGTGGTGATCAGCACCGCCGGGCGGCGCTCGATGAATACCTGGCGCAGCATCAGGTCGCGGCCCTCGCGCTGCCACTGGTAGTCGAGGAGCACGGCGGCGTGGCCGTGGATGTTGATGTCCCAGCGCTTGTGCAGCTTGAAGCCGGGCAATTGCTTCTCGGCGTTTTCCAGTTGGCGGGCGACATAGTCGGCGAACGGCGCGTCGCCCTGGCTGGCGTCGCGGCTGATGACGAAACTGGCTTCGCGGGCGGGGCCGCTGGCGGGGAGCTTGAAGATGTTGATGCTCTGGTCCTGCCAGGCATCGGGAATCTCGAGATCGGCTTCGTGGAGGCGATAGAGCGTCACTGTGTTAACCCCTTCCCTAGGATTCTGAGTGAGTCATTGCTGGACAAAAGCTTTACGGAATGTTGCTCGCGAATCAAGGCTTTCCTGGCCCGAAGCGGCCTTTCGTGATGGCCTTCTGCCTGTTCGCCGTCGGTCGGGGCGCTCGTCGGAATCTGTGTCACGCATCTCCCCTTTCCACCGCATCCGCGCCTATGCTGCTTGGGTGGTGCCGCTCCAACGGCGCCAGTGATGGACGTGGATCAAGGATGATTTCATGGCACTTGCGCAACAGACCCGCCTGGTCCGGGTCGACAGTCCGCTCGGCGCGGAGGTCCTGCAATTGCAGCGAATGGAGGGTCGCGAAGAACTCGGCCGGCCGTTCGCCTACGAGCTGGAGCTGATCTCGGAGGACTCCGACCTGCAATTCGACGGGCTGCTGGGCAAGCCGACCAGCCTGGCGCTGGAGTTGCACGACGGCAGCCGACGGTTCTTCCACGGTATCGTCGCCGCCTGCAGCCAGGGCTCCGGCAACGGCCAGTTCGCCAGCTACCAGGTCACCCTGCGCCCCTGGCTGTGGCTGCTGACGCGCACCTCCGACTGCCGCATCTTCCAGAACCAGAAGGTCCCGGACATCATCAAGCAGGTGTTCCGCGACCTCGGCTTCTCCGACTTCGAGGACGCCCTGAGCCGCTCCTACCGCGAGTGGGAATACTGCGTGCAGTACCGCGAGACCAGTTTCGACTTCGTCAGCCGGCTGATGGAGCAGGAAGGCATCTACTACTGGTTCCGCCACGAGCGGAATCGGCACATCCTGGTGCTCTCCGACGCCTATGGCGCGCACCAGAGCCCGCCGAACTACGCCAGCGTGCCCTACTACCCGCCGACCCTGGAGCAGCGCGAGCGCGACCATTTCTACGACTGGCACATGGCGCGCGAGGTGCAGTCCGGCTCGCTGAGCCTCAACGACTACGACTTCCAGCGTCCCGGCGCGCGCCTGGAGGTGCGTTCGAACATCGCCCGCTCGCACGCGGCGGCCGACTACCCGCTGTACGACTACCCCGGCGAATACGTGCAGAGCCAGGACGGCGAGCAGTACGCGCGGACCCGTATCGAAGCCTTGCAGGCGCGCTACGAACGGGTGCGCCTGCGCGGCCGCGCCCGCGGCCTCGGTTCGGGCCACCTGTTCAAGCTCAGCGGCTACCCGCGCGAGGACCAGAACCGCGAGTACCTGGTGGTCGGCGCCGAGTACCGGGTGGTCCAGGAACTCTACGAGACCGGCGGCGGCGGGGTGGGCGCGCAGTTCGAAAGCGAGCTGGACTGCATCGATGCCGGCCAGGCCTACCGCCCCTTGCCGACCACTCCGCTGCCGATCGTCCGTGGCCCGCAGACTGCGGTGGTGGTCGGGCCCAAGGGCGAGGAGATCTGGACCGACCAATACGGCCGGGTCAAGGTGCATTTCCACTGGGATCGCCACGACCAGTCGAACGAGAACAGCTCCTGCTGGATGCGCGTCTCGCAGGCCTGGGCGGGGAAGAACTGGGGCTCGATCCAGATCCCGCGGATCGGCCAGGAAGTGATCGTCAGCTTCCTCGAAGGCGACCCGGACCGTCCGATCATCACCGGGCGGGTCTACAACGCCGAGCAGACGGTGCCCTACGAGCTGCCGGCGAACGCTACCCAGAGCGGCACCAAGAGCCGTTCGAGCAAGGGCGGCACGCCGGCCAACTTCAACGAGATCCGCATGGAGGACAAGAAGGGCGCCGAGCAGTTGTTCATCCATGCCGAGAAGAACCAGGACATCGAGGTCGAGAACGACGAGAGCCACTGGGTCGGCCACGACCGGACCAAGACCATCGACCACGACGAGACGGTGCATGTGAAGCACGATCGCACCGAGACCGTGGACAACAACGAGACCATAACCATCGGCGTCGACCGCACCGAGAAGGTCGGCAACAACGAGAAGATCAGTATCGGCGCGAACCGCACCGAGGACGTCGGCAGCAACGAGACCATCAGCATCGGCGTTGACCGCACCGAGAAGGTCGGCAGCAACGAGAAGATCAGCATCGGTGCCAATCGCACCGAGGACGTCGGCAACGACGAGACCATCAGCATCGGCGCGAACCGTAGCGAGTCGGTGGGCAACAACGAGACGATCAGCATCGGCGCCGACCGCAGCGAGTCGGTGGGCGCCAACGAGACCATCGACATAGGCGGCAACCAGAGCACCAGCATCGGCAAGAACGAGTCGCGCAGCGTCGGCCAGGGCCGCGATACCTCGGTGGGCAAGGACGATAGCCTGGACGTGGGCAAGAGCTTCACGCTCAACGCCGGCGACTCGATCACCCTGGTCACCGGTGCCGCCAGCATCCGCATGAAGAAGGACGGCAGCATCGTCATCAGCGGCAAGAACATCACCATCGACGGATCCGGGGCGATCAACGTCAAGGCCGACAAGAACGTGGTGGTGAAGGGACGCAAGATCCTCCAGAACTGAAGCGGCGCAGAGCCAGGGAGTCAGCGCATGAGTGTCGAGATCCATCTACCTGGGGCCACGACGGCCCTTCCCGCGCGCCTGGACGGCGTGGTCATCGGCGTCCTCCTCGACGTGCCGGACGCCGCCGCTCCGGTGGTCGCCTATCCCGGTTGCCCGAGCGAGCACGGCCTGGCGGCGGCCACCACCACCCAGCTCAGTCGCGCCGATATCGGCGCCCAGGTGGCTTTGCTGTTCGTCGCCGGCGACCCGCGCCAGCCACTGGTGATCGGGCGTATCCAGCGCCTGCCGCAGGAAGCGTCCGCCCGGCTGGACGGCGAACGCCTGGAGTTCAGCGCCGAACGCGAGATCGTCCTGCGCTGCGGCAAGGCCAGCATCACCCTGACCCGCGCCGGCAAGGTGATCATCCGTGGCGCCTATCTTTCCAGCCGCTCCACCGGGGTCAACCGGATCAAGGGCGGTTCGGTGCAGATCAACTGAGCGCGGCGGGCCCGACATGGAACTGTTGAACGCCACCCCGCTGGCCGCCGCCTACAACCAGGGGCTCGACGCCGAAGGCCGGGAGTCGCTGGTGGTGATCGCCAAGGGCAGTTTCGACCTGCCGCTGGACGGTCGCGAGGCGCGCCTGCTGGACGAGCAGCAGACGCTGCTGATGGTCGATGAATTCTATGGCGAGCCGGGGCTTTCCGCGCCGCGCCGGGAGTGCGAGTTCGTTCCCTTCAAGCCGTTCTGCGATGTGCTGGTGCTGGGCAGCGCCCGGGCGCCCGGCGGGCGGCCGGTACAGCAGTTGACCGCGGGCATCCGCGTCGGCCGGGTGAGCAAGGCGCTGACGGTGCATGGGCCGCGCCAGTGGGAACCGGGATTGCTCGGTGCCGGCGCGGGCGTCGCGCAGCCGTTCCAGCGCCAGGATATTTCCTACGCCAGTGCCTTCGGCGGCAGCCATGCCTCGCCGGACAACCCCGGTTTCATGGATTGCTACATGGCCAATCCGGCCGGATGTGGCTGGTTTCCGCGCAGCGCCGACACCGCCGAGATCGTCGGCACGCCGATGCCGGCCACGGAAAAGCTCGGCGAGCCGGTGGACAGCCCCCACGGCCGCTTCACGCCGATGGCGCTCGGCCCGCTCGGTCGCCACTGGCAGGCCCGGGTCGGCTTCGCCGGCCGCTACGACGACGCCTGGCTGGCCGAGCGCTTCCCGTTCCTGCCCGCCGACTTCGACGAGCGTTACTTCCAGTCCGCGCCGGCCGACCAGTGGACCGACCATCTGCGCGGCGGCGAGGAGGTCCTGCTGCTCAACCTCACCGGCGAGGAGCGCGCGGCCTTCCGCGTGCCGCGCAGGGAGGTGCCGGTGACCTTCTTCCTGAAAAAGGGTGGCCACGAAACCGCGCAGGCGCGGATCGATACCCTGCTGGTGGACTGCGACGCCCGTCGCGTGGAAGTCACCTGGCGTATCCGCCGGCCGTTGAAGCGCAACCTGTTCGAGATCGCCCAGGTGCTGGTCGGCAGCAAGTCCGCCGCCTGGTGGCGCGCCCGCGAGCTGGGCAAGGACTACTACCCCTCGCTTGCCGCACTGGTACGCAGCCGCCAGGCCGAGGAGGACGAGGCATGAGCCAGGCCCTGAGCATCGTCGCCTCCGGCATGGTCAGTGCGGTCGGCCTCAGCGCGCCGGCCAGCTGCGCGGCGATCCGCTGCGCCCTGGACAACTTCCAGGAAACCCGTTTCATCGACCAGGGCGGCGAATGGTTGGTCGGCGCTCCGGTGATGCTGCCCGAGCCGTCCTCCGGCTACGCGCAATTGGTGGGGATGGCTGCCATGGCCATCGCCGAATGTGTGGCCGGGTTGCCCGCCGAGGACATTCGCGAAATGCCGTTGCTGCTTGGCGTTGCCGAAGTCGACCGGCCCGGACGACTGGCGGGGTTGGAGCAGCCTTTGCTACAGGCCATCGAAGAGCGCCTGGGTTACCGCTTCCATGAACGTTCCTGCGTCATCCCGCGCGGTCGGGTGAGCGCCGCGGTGGCGCTCCTCAACGCGCGCAAGCTCATCGAACAGGGGTGTTCGAAGGTGCTGATCGCCGGAGTCGATTCCTACCTGACCGCGGCGACGCTGGCGGCCTACCAGGAACGCGACCGGCTGCTGGGCAGCCACTGCCAGGATGGCTTCATCCCCGGCGAAGGCGCGGCGGCGGTACTGGTGACGGCCGCGTGCGCCAGCGAGGAACCGCAATTGCTGTGCCTGGGGCTGGGGTTCGGGGTGGAGAAGGCTACCGTCGAAAGCGAGGGCCTGCCGCTGCGGGCGGACGGCCTCACCCAGGCGGTGAAAGCGGCGTTCGCGGACTGCGGGTTCGGTTACGAACTTGTCGACTATCGCCTGGCAGACCTCCCCGGCGAGCAGTATTACTTCAAGGAGGCCGCGCTGGCCTTGAGTCGAACCCTGCGGGTGCGCAAGGAGCGCGTCGAACTCTGGAGCCCTGCGGATTGCATCGGCGAGTGCGGAGCGATGACAGGCCCCGCGCTGCTGTGCATCGCCCTTGCCGCCTCACGCAAGGGGTATGCACACGGCCCGCAGGTACTCTGTCATTCGGGCAACGATGCTGGCGAACGGGCCGCGGTGGTGCTTGGCTACCAGCGAGTGAGGGCGAACTAGATGGCCAACGAGGTCTATGCCAACGGCCGCGAGCTCTCCTGCAAGTCGGCCTCGGGGAAATCGATAGCGTCGTTCCCCGACGTCTGCTTCACGCCGCCTCAGGCACCGCCGACGCCGTTGGGCGTGCCGGTCCCCTACCCTAATACCGGCATGTCGAAGGACACCACCCGAGGTAGCCGGACCGTAAGGATCACCCGCAAGGAAGTGATGCTCAAGAACAAGAGCCACTTCAAGAAGAGCTACGGCGACGAGGCTGGGCGTGCGCCGAAGAAAGGCATCATCACCAGTACCAATACCGGCAAGGTCTATTTCACTTCATGGTCGATGGACGTGAAGATCGAAGGCCTGAACGTCGTCCGCCATCTCGACCTGACCACCCACAACCACAACCCCTCTCCCGGCAATACCGCGACCTGGCCGCACACCTCGAAGATGAAGGCGGCCTTCAAGCCGGGCGGCAAGTGTGCCGGCATGGAGCACCTGCGCCTGCAGCCCTACAGCAAGGCGTGCCCTAGCACGGCGGGCGGGGGCGCACAGACCGGCCACCACCTGATTCCTGGTCGCTGTATGCGCGGCAAGGCCGGCTACAGCCACTCCAAGGCCCCGGTGATCTGTGTGTCGCGCGGCAACCAGCACCAGGGCTCGCACAAGCGTTGTCACGCGAAGTTCGATCCGGTCGAACTGGACCACTTCGACAAAGGCAAGCCGTTCAAGTACGAAACCGCGCGCAACACCGCGGCTGCTTCGGCAGGGGGAGCGTTGAGCCCGCCGCGCGAGCTGACGAAAAAAGAAAAGGAGTGCGTCGCCTTCCAGCTCGACCAGTACTACAAGGCCAAGCCCAAGAAGGGGCCGGGCTGCACCACCGCCACGAACCTCCGCGCCTCGGGCGCGGCGGGAAAAGTCATACCACCCGCGCGTTCCGCGCCGGCACCTGCGGGACGTCCATAGGAACTGAACCATGGCAAAGAGCGAGACCGCCCTCTATTTCACCAACGTCATTGCGATCGGGCCTCAAGAGGCGCTGCTCGCCGGGCACCTCTACCTGGAGGGCGCGGAACCCAGCGTGACCCGGGTGATGATGATCGACCAGGACGACTGGTTCCACGTCTACGATATCCCCGAAGTCGTCTACAGCGCCCTGCAGAGGAGTCCGCGGCGCGGGCAGCAGAAAGGTGACTACTGCTTCCTGGGACGCGCCGGCCTGTTGCGTGAACACCCGTCCGGGCAGTCCAGCACGGATGCCACGCTGGACATCGACAACGTCTACCTGATGGATCTCTGCGAGGTGGACGGTGAGCTCTATGCCTGCGGCACCCAGAACCAGGTGCTGCGGCAGAACAAGGGCGTTTGGCAGCGTATCGACCAGGGGCTTTATGTCCCCCTGGGGGACGAGGTTACCGCTTGCCTGAACGGTATAGACGGGTTTTCGCGCGACGATGTGTATGCCGTCGGCGATGCCGGCGCCATCTGGCATTGGGACGGCAAGGGCTGGCAGGCATCGGCGGCGCCCACCAACCTGCCGCTCTACTGCGTGCACTGCGCCGCCGATGGCACTGTCTACATAGGCGGTTCCGGCGGCATCCTGCTACGCGGCAGCGCACAGGTCGGCTGGACCGATATCGGCGACCGCGACCTGTGCTCGGAGGTACTGGAGAATATGGTGGAGTTCGCCGGCAAGCTCTATGTGACCGCGACCGACCAGTTGCTCGAGTACGACGGTACGCGCCTGAGTGAGACCAAGGTGCCAGTGCAGGGTAAGAAGGCTTACTACGCCATCGATGCCAAACCCGAGGTGATGTGGGTGGTGGGCGATGAATGCGTGCTCAGCTACGACGGCGGCACCTGGCAGCGTCATGTCTGCCCGGAGAACTGATCGACGATGAATGTCGCCGCTGTCATCGACCAGCACGTCGAGGAGGCCGGCTTTCTGGCGGGGCTGCGCGACCATGCCGTGCGTGCTCCCCACTACGACCTGGCGCACCTGCTGGATCTCGACAATCGGATTGAGGCGCATCTGGATGCGTTGCAGATAGGTGGACTGAGGAGCCTGGACCTGGTGCTGAAGGCGCTGGACACAAACGCCGAGGGAGAGGTTTTCGTCGCTGCGATACTGGTGTTTCGTGGCACGAACGGTACAGCCCTGGCCCAGTTGTGCGAGCACCTACGGCGTTTTCCCGAGGGCGCGCGATTCTTCGCCGCAGCCCTCGGCTGGCTCGACTGGGACCAGGCGCGGCCCTGGGTGGAGCGCCTGCTGGCCTCGCCCGAGCCGCTGTTCCGCACCATTGGCTTGGCCGCCTGCGGCATGCACCGGCATGACCCGGGGCCGGCGCTGCTGTCCGCCCTTGGCCACGCCGACCCGGCGGTGCTGGCGCGCGCCGCGCGCACAGCCGGCGAGCTGCGTCGGCGCGACCTGATGGCGAATATCCGCGCCTACCGCGCCCACGACGACCCGAGCCTGCGCTTCTGGGCCAACTGGGCCACCGCGCAGATGGGCGACGAGGAGGCGTTAGGGCCATTGCGTGCGTTCGCCGGGCAGCCCGGCCCGTTCCAGCTGCCGGCGACCAGGGTGCTGCTCGCCTGGCAGCCGCGCGACACCAGCATGGCCTGGATTCGCCAACTGATGCAGGCGGCGGACACGCGGCGGATCGGCATCCAGGCCACCGGCCTGTTCGGCGATCCGGTGGCGGTGCCCTGGCTGATCCAGCAGATGCGCGACGAGAGTCTGGCGCGGGTCGCCGGCGAGGCCTTCAGCCTGATCACCGGCGCCGACCTGGCGCTGCTCGACCTGGAGCTGGAGGCCTTGCCCGACTACGACCCTGGCCCCAACGACGATCCCGACGACGAAGACGTCGCCCTCGACGACGATGAGAACCTCACCTGGCCGGACGCGGCGCGGGTTACCGCCTGGTGGCGGGACCACGGCGCACGCTTCGTCGCCGGGCGCGCCTACCTGCTCGGCGAACCTCTGGGCGAGGCGCGCTGCCGCCAGGTCCTGCGTGACGGCCAGCAACGCCAGCGAATGGCTGCGGCGTGCCTGCTGGCGCGCTTCGTGCCGAACCTGCCGCTGTTCCCCACCGGTGCGCCGGTGCGCCGCCAACTGGACCTGTTCTGATAGCTGGCTGGCGCCGGGCGGCCAGGTCATGGCCGCTGGCGCGGTGCGCCGGATTTTCCCATTCGACGAATTTCCCTGCACGTAGCCAACCGGTTGACTGAAACCTTTCACCACTTATGCGGGACGAATGGAAATGCCACTCGTTTGCCATGATAGCCTGTCGACATCCTCTGGAAATATCGTGAAAAAAGCTGACAACGTGCGAGATAGAGGGATTTTTTAATTTATGGTTAAGCTTCGGGCATTAGCGTTGAGCACCAGAAGTGACCGGTCGGTCACGTAGGTCGCTCTGCGTTTGTTGTGCCTTTTTCCTATGGGGAAAGCGTCGGCAGACGTGGGAAAATTCAATCGATCCATTCATCGAGGTTCCGAACCATGCCAGACCGTATGCGGGGCGTTAAGTCCGATTCTCCAGAGCAGGAAAGCGCTGACGACGCATTGAAAAGGATTGTCGATGGATTCCAGCATTTCCGCCGGGAGGTCTTTCCCGAGCAGCAGGCGCTGTTCAAGAAGCTCGCCAACAGCCAACGGCCGCGGGCGATGTTCATCACCTGCGCGGATTCGCGCATCGTTCCCGAGCTGATCACCCAGAGTTCCCCCGGCGACCTGTTCGTCACCCGCAATGTCGGCAACGTGGTGCCGCCCTACGGGCAGATGAACGGCGGCGTCTCCACCGCCATCGAATACGCCGTGCTGGCGCTGGGCGTGCACCACATCATCGTCTGCGGCCACTCCGACTGCGGGGCGATGCGCGCCGTGCTCGACCCGCAGACCCTGGAACGCATGCCGACGGTCAAGGCCTGGCTGCGGCACGCCGAGGTGGCGCGCACGGTGGTGGCGGACAACTGCGACTGCGGCGCCAGCCACGACACCCTCGGGGTGCTTACCGAAGAGAACGTGGTGGCCCAGCTCGATCACCTGCGCACCCACCCCTCGGTGGCCTCGCGCCTGGCCAGTGGGCAACTGTTCATCCACGGCTGGGTGTACGACATCGAGAGTGCGCAGATCCGCGCCTACGACGCCAAACAGGGTCGCTTCCTGCCCCTCGACGGCGAGCATCCGGTGCCGATGGCCACGCCCGCGCCGCGCTACCTGAACTCGTGATAGCGGCGGCCGTGCGGGCCGCCGGATAACAACAGCGTTTTCGCGTCACCTTTCGCCGTTCCTGCCATGGACGACCTCTGGGAAGCCCCGTTCCGGGGCTGAACGGGTCGCTATTACAAGAAAAAACACACTGCGCACACACAACCGGCGCCGGGCCTGGTCCTGGCGTCGCTCCCTCGTCGTGGAAAAAATTCGCAGGAGAACTGTGCCATGCATGTTTCAAAGGTGTTTCCGTCCCTCCGGGACACGTTGCCGCGGGACCTGATGGCCTCCGTGGTGGTGTTCCTCGTCGCCCTGCCGCTGTGCATGGGCATCGCCATCGCCTCCGGGATGCCGCCGGCCAAGGGCCTGCTCACCGGCATCGTCGGTGGCCTGGTGGTCGGCTTCCTGGCCGGCTCGCCGCTACAGGTCAGCGGCCCGGCGGCCGGCCTCGCGGTGCTGGTCTTCGAACTGGTGCGTACCTACGGGGTGGCCATGCTCGGGCCGATCCTGCTGCTCGCCGGCGCCATCCAGCTGCTCGCCGGGCGGCTGCGCCTGGGCTGCTGGTTCCGGGTCACCTCGCCGGCGGTGGTATACGGGATGCTCGCCGGCATCGGCATCCTCATCGTCCTTTCGCAATTGCACGTGATGCTCGACCTGGCGCCCAAGGCGTCCGGCCTCGACAACCTGCTGGCATTCCCCCAGGCGGCGTTCGCCGCGCTCGGTTCGCTGGGCATGGACAGCGGCCTCGACGCGGCGCTGCTCGGGCTGGGCACCATCGCGGTGATGTGGGGCTGGGACAAGCTGCGTCCGCAACGCCTGCGCTTCCTACCCGGCGCGCTGCTCGGCGTGAGCCTGGCGACCCTGGCCAGCCTCTGGCTGGCGCTGGACGTGCGGCGGGTCGAGGTACCGGCCAACCTCGGCGAGGCCATCGACTGGCTACGCCCGGCCGACCTGCTGGCCCTGGCCGATCCCTCCCTGCTGCTGGCGGCGGTGGTGGTGGCCTTCATCGCCAGTGCGGAGACCCTGCTCTCGGCGGCGGCGGTGGATCGCCTGCACGACGGCCCGCGCTCGGACATGGATCGCGAGTTGTCCGCCCAGGGGGTCGGCAACATGCTCTGCGGCCTGCTCGGCGCGCTGCCGATGACCGGGGTGATCGTACGCAGCTCGGCCAACGTCAATGCCGGTGCGCGAACCCGCGCCTCGGCGATCTTCCACGGCCTCTGGTTGCTCGCCTTCGTCCTTCTGCTCGGCAGCCTGCTGCGGCAGATTCCGGTGGCGAGCCTGGCCGGGGTGCTGGTCTATACCGGGGTCAAGCTGGTCGATTTCAAGGCCCTCGGCAACCTCTCTCGCTACGGCCGGATGCCGATGCTGGTGTACGCGGCCACCGCCCTGGCCATCGTCTTCACCGACCTGCTGACCGGCGTGCTGGTGGGCTTCGCCCTGACCCTGCTGAAGCTGGTGCTGAAGGCGGCGCGGCTGAAGATCGCCCTGCGCTACACCGGCGACCACGAAGCGGAGCTGCGCCTGAGCGGCGCCGCGACTTTCCTCAAGGTGCCGGCGCTGTCGCGGGTGCTCGACGAGGTCAAGCCGGGGACCACCCTGCACGTACCGATGGATAACCTCAGCTATGTCGACCATGCCTGCATGGAGCTGCTCGAGGACTGGGGGCGGATGGCACCGGTGCAGGGCTCGCGCCTGGTGATCGAACCGCGCGCCTTGAAGCGTCGCCTGGAAGGGCGCCTGCGCGGCAACGTCGGGTTGGGCGGCGCGCGCAATGGCGGGGCGGTCAGCCCAGGCTGAGTTCCACCCCGAGCTGCTTCGACAGGCACGGCCACTGCTGCCAGGCGGCGACCACCCGCGGGTTCTTCAGGTTCTCGCGGTAGGCGCGGGCCGAGTCGGCGTCGAAGGTGGTGGCGTCGAGCATGTTCTCCACTGCATGGTGGACGGCTTCGTCCAGCCGGTTGGCGAAGGGCTCGCCGATCAACTGGTGGGCCACCAGGTTGGCCACGGTGGTGTCCAGCGGGATCAGCGCCTGGCCGAAGTGGGCGATGTAGCGGTCGTTCACTTCTTCCACCAGGCGGTGCGCCAGGTAGGCCTCGTCGAGCAGGGCGTCGAGGCCGTCGTGGCCGGCGAGCAACGCCGGCGGGGTGAGGAAGAACTGCTCGGCGACCTTCAGCACCGGCTTGATCCGTTCCTCGATGCCGGCTTCGCGGGCCACGCTGTTGGCGGCGTCGAGCAGGTCCGGTACCTGTTCGACGTAGGCGTGGACGAAGCGGGTGAGTATGTCTTCCGTGTTCTCGCCTTGCGGCTGGATGGTGCGATGCAGGCGGGGCAGGCGGCTGGCTATCAGATCAGCCAGGTGACCGTGGCGGGCTTCGCTGAGGTGCGCCTGCTGGATGAGTTCACGGAGGGCGGCGGTGTTCATGGGTTCTCCCATACAACGGGGATGGTGAAGAAGAGGAGAAACATAGCCGGCGGCGCGCGCCGGCTAAGACGCGATTGTCATAATCGCTTCGTGGTTATGCGAGGATGATATATCAGGCGGCCACCATTCGCCTGCAAAGCCACGCCGCTCGCGGCTTTTAGAGAAGAATCGGCACTTTCCAGCGACGTTTTTACGCTGCGTTGTTATGTCGCAGCCGCTGTCTATACTCCCACTCGAATGCTGAACCTGATGAACCCGGCCTGCCTTGCTGTGTGCCGAGGTGCGACGGTCAAAGTTCGTTGTCTTGGCGGTCCACCCCTTGGCCGTTGGCGTCTGCCGGCGGGATAAAAACAACGATAAGGGGAACCCGAATGCTGCGACATCCACGAGTCTGGATGGGCTTCCTTTTGCTCTCGGCGATCAGCCAGGCGAATGCCGCCTGGACGGTCAACATGGCCCCGGGCGCTACCGAGGTGAGCCGGTCCGTCTTCGACCTGCACATGACCATCTTCTGGATCTGCGTGGTGATCGGCGTGCTGGTCTTCGGCGCGATGTTCTGGTCGATGATCGTCCACCGCCGCTCCACCGGCCAGCAGCCGGCGCATTTCCACGAGAGCACCACGGTGGAAATCCTCTGGACGGTGGTGCCGTTCGTGATCCTGGTGGTGATGGCGGTGCCCGCCACCCGCACCCTGATCCACATCTACGACACTTCCGAGCCGGAGCTGGACGTGCAGGTCACCGGCTACCAGTGGAAGTGGCAGTACAAGTACCTGGGCCAGGACGTCGAGTACTTCAGCAACCTGGCCACCCCGCAGGACCAGATCCACAACCGGCAGGCGAAGGACGAGCATTACCTGCTGGAGGTGGACGAGCCGCTGGTGCTGCCGGTGGGCACCAAGGTGCGCTTCCTGATCACCTCCAGCGACGTGATCCATTCCTGGTGGGTGCCGGCCTTCGCGGTCAAGCGCGACGCCATCCCCGGCTTCGTCAACGAGGCCTGGACCAAGGTCGACGAGCCCGGCATCTACCGCGGCCAGTGCGCCGAGCTGTGCGGCAAGGACCACGGCTTCATGCCGATCGTGGTCGACGTCAAGCCCAAGGCCGAGTTCGACCAGTGGCTGGCCAAGCGCAAGGAAGAGGCGGCGAAGGTCAAGGAACTGACCAGCAAGGAGTGGACCAAGGAAGAACTGGTCGCGCGCGGCGACAAGGTCTACCACACCATCTGCGCCGCCTGCCACCAGGCCGAAGGCCAGGGCATGCCGCCGATGTTCCCGGCGCTGAAGGGCTCGAAGATCGTCACCGGGCCCAAGGAGCACCACCTGGAAGTGGTCTTCAACGGCGTGCCCGGCACCGCCATGGCGGCCTTCGGCAAGCAGCTCAACGAGGTCGACCTGGCCGCGGTGATCACCTACGAGCGCAACGCCTGGGGCAACGACGATGGCGACATGGTCACCCCGAAAGACGTCGTCGCCTACAAGCAGAAACAACAATAGGAGACCGCCATGAGTGCTGTGATCGATACGCCCGACCACCATGCCGGCGACCACCACCACGGACCGGCCAAGGGCCTGATGCGCTGGGTGCTGACGACCAACCACAAGGACATCGGCACCCTCTACCTGTGGTTCAGCTTCATGATGTTCCTGCTCGGCGGCTCGATGGCCATGGTGATCCGCGCCGAGCTGTTCCAGCCCGGCCTGCAGATCGTCGAGCCGGCGTTCTTCAACCAGATGACCACCATGCACGGCCTGATCATGGTCTTCGGCGCGGTGATGCCGGCCTTCGTCGGCCTGGCCAACTGGATGATCCCGCTGATGATCGGCGCGCCGGACATGGCCCTGCCGCGGATGAACAACTTCAGCTTCTGGCTGCTGCCGGCGGCCTTCGGCCTGCTGGTCAGCACCCTGTTCATGCCCGGCGGCGGTCCCAACTTCGGCTGGACCTTCTACGCGCCGCTGTCGACCACCTTCGCCCCGCACAGCGTGACCTTCTTCATCTTCGCCATCCACCTGGCCGGGATCAGCTCGATCATGGGCGCGATCAACGTGATCGCCACCATCCTCAACCTGCGCGCCCCGGGCATGACCCTGATGAAGATGCCGCTGTTCGTCTGGACCTGGCTGATCACCGCGTTCCTGTTGATCGCGGTGATGCCGGTGCTGGCCGGCGTGGTGACCATGATGCTGATGGACATCCACTTCGGCACCAGCTTCTTCAGCGCCGCCGGCGGCGGCGACCCGGTGCTGTTCCAGCACGTGTTCTGGTTCTTCGGCCACCCCGAGGTGTACATCATGATCCTGCCTGCCTTCGGTGCGGTCAGTGCGATCATCCCGACCTTCGCGCGCAAGCCGCTGTTCGGCTACACCTCGATGGTCTACGCCACCGCCAGCATCGCCTTCCTCTCCTTCGTGGTCTGGGCGCACCACATGTTCGTGGTCGGCATCCCGGTCACCGGCGAGCTGTTCTTCATGTACGCCACCATGCTGATCGCGGTGCCCACCGGGGTGAAGGTGTTCAACTGGGTGACCACCATGTGGGAGGGTTCGCTGACCTTCGAGACGCCGATGCTGTTCGCCGTGGCCTTCGTCATCCTGTTCACCATCGGCGGCTTCTCTGGACTGATGCTGGCGATCGCCCCGGCGGACTTCCAGTACCACGACACCTACTTCGTGGTCGCCCACTTCCACTACGTGCTGGTGCCCGGCGCGATCTTCGGCATCTTCGCCTCGGCTTACTACTGGCTGCCGAAGTGGACCGGCCACATGTACGACGAGACCCTCGGCAAGCTGCACTTCTGGATGAGCTTCATCGGCATGAACCTGGCGTTCTTCCCGATGCACTTCGTCGGCCTCGCCGGCATGCCGCGACGGATCCCCGACTACAACCTGCAGTTCGCCGACTTCAACATGGTTTCGTCGATCGGCGCCTTCATGTTCGGCACCACCCAGCTGCTGTTCCTGTTCATCGTCATCAAGTGCATCCGCGGCGGCAAGCCGGCCCCTGCCAAGCCCTGGGACGGCGCCGAGGGCCTGGAGTGGAGCATCCCCTCGCCGGCGCCCTACCACACCTTCAGCACCCCGCCCGAGGTCAAGTGAGGAGCGCGCCATGAGCGATGCCAAGGTCGATACCCGCCGCCTGGTCGGCCGCCTGCTGCTGGTGACCGTGCTGATGTTCGCCTTCGGCTTCGCCCTGGTGCCGCTCTACGACGTGATGTGCCGCGCCCTGGGGATCAACGGCAAGACCGCCGGCAGCGCCTACAGCGGCGAGCAGCAGGTGGATGTCGGGCGCGAGGTGAAGGTGCAGTTCATGACCTCGAACAATATCGACATGGTCTGGGAGTTCCGCTCCGCCGGCGACCAGTTGGTGGTGCATCCCGGCGCGGTGAACCAGATGGTGTTCTACGCGCGCAACCCGAGCGACAAGCCGATGACCGCGCAGGCCATCCCGAGCATCGCCCCGGCCGAGGCCGCAGCCTACTTCCACAAGACCGAATGCTTCTGTTTCACCCAGCAGGTGCTGCAACCCGGCGAGAGCATCGAGATGCCGGTGCGCTTCATCGTCGACCGCGATCTGCCCAAGGATGTGCGGCACGTGACGCTGGCCTACACCCTCTTCGATATCACTGCGCGGAAGCCGCCCGTACCGGTTGCGGGACGATAAGGAGAACAACATGGCAAGCCACGAACACTATTACGTCCCCGCCCAGAGCAAGTGGCCGATCATCGCCAGCATCGGCCTGCTGGTGACGGTGTTCGGCCTGGGTACCTGGTTCAACGACCTCACCGCCGGCCACAAGGAATCCCATGGCCCGTGGATCTTCTTCGTCGGCGGGCTGATCATCGCCTACATGCTGTTCGGCTGGTTCGGCAACGTCATCCGCGAGAGCCGCGCCGGACTCTACAGCGCGCAGATGGACCGCTCGTTCCGCTGGGGCATGAGCTGGTTCATCTTCTCCGAGGTGATGTTCTTCGCCGCCTTCTTCGGCGCGCTGTTCTACGTCCGCCACTTCGCCGGTCCCTGGCTCGGCGGCGAGGGTGCCAAGGGCGTGGCGCACATGCTCTGGCCGAACTTCCAGTACAGCTGGCCGCTGCTGCAGACCCCGGACCCGAAGCTGTTCCCGCCGCCGAGCGCGGTGATCGAGCCGTGGAAGCTGCCGCTGATCAACACCATCCTGCTGGTCACCTCCAGCTTCACCGTGACCTTCGCCCACCACGCCCTGAAGAAGAACAAGCGCGGCCCGCTCAAGGCCTGGCTGGCGTTGACCGTGCTGCTGGGGATCGCCTTCCTGATCCTGCAGGCCGAGGAGTACGTGCACGCCTACAACGAGCTGGGCCTGACCCTCGGCGCCGGTATCTACGGCTCGACCTTCTTCATGCTCACCGGCTTCCACGGCGCCCACGTGACCCTCGGCGCGCTGATCCTCAGCATCATGCTGATCCGCATCCTGCGCGGTCACTTCGATGCCGAGCACCACTTCGGCTTCGAGGCCGCCAGTTGGTACTGGCACTTCGTCGATGTGGTCTGGATCGGCCTGTTCATCTTCGTCTACGTGATCTGACCGCCACCGGGGGAATCAGAAATGCCAGGGCGCGTGGCTGTTCAGCTCGCCGCTGTAGAAGCCCCAGGCGACCAGCGCCAGGGTCGCCGCGGCGAGCACCACGCGGACGGTCAGCGAATTGACCACGCGGGAACCATGGCCCTGGTCCTTGACCAGGAAGAACAGGCCGCTGAACAGGCTCACCAGGGTAGCCAGCAGTAGCAGGACGATCGCCACTTTCAACATGGTGGGACTCCGGCGATGGGGGGATTCATGCAGTATAGCCAGCGCCTCGGGGAGGCCGGACGCAATGACAGACGCAGCATGCGTGGCGCGTTCCGCCCCGGCCTGCTGCCGACCCTGGTGGTCCTCGGCCTGCTGCCGGTGCTGCTCTGGCTGGGCACCTGGCAGTTGCAGCGGGCCGACGAGAAGCGCGCCCTGCTGGCCAGCTACGAGGCCCGGCGCGGCGCCGAGCCGGTGTCGCCCGGGCAGCTAGAGGGGCTGCGCGACCCGGCGTACGTCCGCGTGCGCCTGCACGGCCGCTTCGACGAGCGGCATACGCTACTGCTGGATAACCGGCTGCGCAACGGGCAGGCCGGGGTCGAGGTGCTGCAACCCTTCTACGACCAGGCCAGCGGCCTCTGGCTGCTGGTCAACCGCGGCTGGGTCGCATGGACTGACCGACGCTCGCCGCCGGCGCTGGAAACCCCCGACCGCGTCCTCCTGCTCGACGCCTGGACCTACCTGCCGCCACCCGGCGGTCTGCACCTGGCCGACGCGCCGGCCGGCGGCTGGCCGCGCCTGGTGACCCAGCTCGACATCCCGGCGCTGTGGCAGGCCTTCGGTCGCGCCGGGCTGCCCTGGGAAATCCGCCTGGAACCGGGCGACGCCAGCTTCGACACCGACTGGCCCCTGGTCTCGATGCCGCCGGAGCGGCACACCGGCTACGCCGTGCAGTGGTTCGCCCTGGCGACGGCCCTGCTCGCCCTCTACCTCTACCTCGGTGTGCGCCGCGCACGGGAGAAAAACCATGAGTCTCGCGATTCCGATGCCTGAACGTCCGCGCCGCGCCCGTGGCCGCCTGCAACTGCTGGCGATCATCGGCCTGGTGGTGGGGCCGATGCTGCTCGCCAGCGCCATGTACAAATGGAATTTCTGGGTTCCGCAGGGGCGCAGCTACAGCGGCGCGCTGATCGGCAACGGCCAGACCCCCGCCGACCTCGGCGTGCAGGGACGCAGCCAGGGCGAGCAGTGGCAACTGCTGGTGACCGCGCCGGGCACTTGCGGCGAGGACTGCCAGCAACTGGTCTACCTGGCCCGCCAGGTCAACATCGCCCTCGGCCGCGAAGCCTCGCGCGCCGGCCACGCCCTGGCCGCCAGCGGCGAGCTGCCGGCGGACTTTGCCAACCTGGTGAGGCAGGACTACCCGCGCCTGCAGCGCTACGGCCTGGACCCGGCCCTGTACGACAAGGCCGGCGGCGAGCGGCCGCTGCTGTGGGTGGTCGACCCGCACGGCAACCTGGTGCTGCGCTACGACGCCAAGGCTAACGGCAAGAAGCTGCTGAAGGACGTGCAACTGCTGCTCAAGCTCTCGCATATCGGTTGATCGGCGTGGCCGGCGCGGTTCCCGGCCCGATGAGGACAGAACGACAAGAAAAAGGGGCCCGCGAATGTCAGGCGCAACCCGCAAACCCGGTTTCACCGTCGCCGTGCTGGCGACCCTGCTGGCCGCCGTGGTGGTCCTGCTCGGCGCCTATACCCGGCTGACCCACGCCGGCCTCGGCTGTCCGGACTGGCCAGGCTGCTACGGCTTCGTCCACGTGCCGTTGAGCGAGGCGCAACTGGCCCACGCCGAACTGCACTTCCCCGACGCCCCGGTGGAGGCGCAGAAGGGCTGGAACGAGATGATCCACCGCTATTTCGCCGGCGCCCTCGGCCTGCTCATCCTTGGCCTGGCTTTGCATGCGCTGGTCCGCCGCGGGCGCGACGGCCAACCGCTGAAGCTGCCGCTGCTGCTGCTCGCGGTGGTGATCGCGCAGGCCGCTTTCGGCATGTGGACGGTGACCCTCAAGCTCTGGCCGCAGGTGGTCACCGCCCATCTGCTCGGCGGCTTCACCACCCTGGCGCTGCTCTTTCTCCTCGCCCTGCGCCTCTCCGGACGCTTCGCGGCGCGGCGCTACCCGGCGGCGACCCGCGGCCTGGCGGGGCTGGCCCTGCTCCTGGTGATCGGCCAGATCGCCCTCGGCGGCTGGGTCAGCAGCAACTACGCGGCGGTGGCCTGCATCGACCTGCCCACCTGCCATGGCGAGTGGTGGCCGCGGATGGACTTCGCCAACGGCTTCCACCTGACCCAGCACATCGGCCCCAACTACCTCGGCGGCCAGCTCGACAGCGACGCGCGCACGGCGATCCACATGACCCACCGGATCGGCGCGCTGTGCGTGACCCTGGTCCTCCTGCTGCTCGCCTGGCGCCTGCAGCGCAGCGGCCTGGTCTGGCCGACCGCGCTGATGCTGCTCGGCCTGTCGCTGCAGATCGGCCTGGGCATCAGCAACGTGCTGCTGCACCTGCCGCTGCCGGTGGCGGTGGCGCACAACGGCGGTGGCGCCCTGCTGCTGCTCAGCCTGGTGCTGGTCAACTATCGCCTGCGCGCGCCGGCCAGCGTCCGCGCGCCGGCACCGTCGCCGCAGCGCGTGCGCCGCACGCTGCCGCCGGCGCAAGGTTCGCGGCTGAAGGCCGCCTGACAGACAGAAGGATGGAGGTAAGGATATGGCCACCGTCATCGATCGCCACAGCCAGCCGACCTGGCGCGACTTCCTCGAACTGACCAAGCCCAAGGTCGTGGTGCTGATGCTGATCACCTCGCTGATCGGCATGCTGCTCGCCACCAAGGCGCCGCTGGATGGCTTCGTGCCCTGGCAGGTGCTGATCTTCGGCAACCTCGGCATCGGCCTTTGTGCCGGCGCGGCAGCGGCGGTCAACCATGTGGTGGACCGGCGCATCGACTCGATCATGGCGCGGACCCACAAGCGGCCGCTGGCCGAGGGCCGGGTGTCGCCGAGCATGGCGCTGGGCTTCGCGCTGCTCCTGGCGCTGGCCGGGATGGCCGTGCTGCTGGCCTTCACCAACCCGCTGACGGCCTGGCTGACCCTCGCCTCGCTGCTCGGCTACGCGGCGCTCTACACCGGCTTCCTGAAGCGCGCCACGCCGCAGAACATCGTCATCGGCGGGCTCGCCGGGGCGGCGCCGCCGCTGCTCGGCTGGGTCGCCATCACCGGCCACCTGAGCGCCGAGCCGCTGTTGCTGGTACTGATCATCTTCGCCTGGACCCCACCGCACTTCTGGGCGCTATGCATCCACCGCAAGGACGAATACGCCAAGGCCGACATCCCGATGCTGCCGGTGACCCACGGCGAGCGCTACACCAAGCTGCACATCCTGCTCTATACCCTGGTGCTGTTCGCGGTGAGCCTGATGCCGTTCGTCATCCACATGAGCGGGCTGGTCTACCTGCTCTGCGCCCTGGCGCTGGGCGCGCGCTTCCTCGACTGGGCCTGGGCGCTCTACTGTGACAGCCGGCCACATGCGGCGATAAAGACCTTCAAGTACTCTATCGTCTACCTGTTCCTGCTGTTCATGGCGCTGCTGGTGGACCACTATCTGCCGCTGAAGCTGCTTCTCTGATCCCACTCTAGAGCCTTGCCCACCCATGACTCGAGTCAACAAGACCGTCCTCGTCCTCGTCGCCCTGGTCGCCCTGGTCCTCGGCCTCACCGTGCACAAGGTGCTCACCGCCCAGCGCCAGGCCGATCCCACCGTGCTGCTCGACGCCGGCATCGTGATCCTGCCGCAGACGCGCAAGGTGCCGGCGCTGGAGTTCACCAACCAGGACGGCCAGGCGGTCAGCACCGCCAGTCTCAAGGGTCGCTGGCACCTGCTGTTCTTCGGCTACACCTTCTGCCCCGATGTCTGCCCGACCACCCTCGCCCAGCTCCGCGAATTGCAGGGCAAGCTGCCGCAGGAGGTGCGCGACGACCTGCAGGTGGTATTCGTCAGCGTCGATCCGAACCGCGACACGCCGCAGCAGATCAAGCAATACCTGGGCTACTTCAACGCCGGCTTCCAGGGGCTCACCGGTACTCCGGAGAACATCCAGAAGCTGGCCAACGCCATGAGCATCCCCTACATCCCCGCCGACACCAGCAAGCCCAACTACACCGTCGACCACAGCGGCAACCTGGTGATCATCGGCCCGGACGGCGAGCAGCACGGCTTCATCCGCGCGCCGCTGAACAACGCCAAGCTGGAAGCCCAACTGCCCGGCGTGCTCAAGCCGCAGGCCTGATTCCCTTCCCTCCCCCCACCGTCCGCGGCGTTCCGGGCCTCAGGCCCGGCGCATGCCGATGTGCGGGATGTCGTCTTCCAGGTAGACCTCGGTGACCGCGACGAAGCCATAGCGGCTGTAGTAGCCCTGCAGGTGGGCCTGGGCCGAGAGGTATACCGGGGTGTCCAGCCAGAGGCGCTCCGCCGCCTGCAGCGCGCGTTCCATCAACTGGTGACCGAGCCCCTGGCCGCGCGCGGCCGAGGAACTGACCACCCGGCCGATCACCACCTGGCCCTCGTGGCGAACCGGGTCCAGCAGGCGCAGGTAGGCGAGCAACTGGCCGTCGCGCCAGGCCATCAGGTGATGGGTATCGCCGACCAGGTCGAGGCCGTCGACTTCCTGGTAGGGGCATTTCTGTTCCACCACGAAGACCTCGGTGCGCAATTGCAGCAGCGCGTAGAGTTCCTTCAGGGTGAGGTCGGCGTGGTGCTTGCAGGTCCAGTCGAGCGACATGGTCGGGATTCCGGGACAGGAGACAGGAACGCGGTTATGCCATGGGCGGCGGGCCGCTGGAAAGGCGTGGCCGGTCGGTTTCGTTTCAGAACCCACGCGGCTATCCTTTGCCGAACGGCTGGAGGTGTCTCATGCGTTGGGAAGAACTGAGCGAACAACCCTGTTCGCTGGCGCGGGTGCTGGCGATCCTCGGCGATCGCTGGACCCTGTTGGTATTGCGCGACTGCTTTCTCGGCGTGCGCCGTTTCGACGACTTCGAGCGCAGCCTCGGCGTGACCCGCCACGTCCTCGCCGACCGCCTCAAGCGCCTTGTCGAAGCGGAGATATTGGCCAAGGTGCCCTACCAGGAAAGGCCGCTGCGCGAGGAATACCGGCTTACCGAGAAAGGGATGGAACTGTACCCGGCCATCCTTTCCCTGGTGAACTGGGGCGACCGCCACCTCGCCGGCGTCGAGGGGCCGCCACTCGAGCATGTGCACAAGCATTGCGGCCAGCACATGCATGGCGTGCTGGTCTGTTCCGAATGCGGTGAGCCGCTGCACGCGCGGGACGTGACGGTACGCGAGGGGCTGTTCTGGAAGGGGCGCCTGCTGCGGCGCGGCTGAGCGTTCCAGGCCTGGCCGCCGACGCGAATCGGCGGATAAACGCCGATGGCGTTACGGCAGGAAGGACGCTGTCGTACCAGGCTCCGCCGACCGGTCCCCGCTCTTCAGGGAGAGGACGTGCCGGGCAGGCTGGGACAGGCAGAGTAATTGGTGCGCGGATATCACTCGAGCCCTTGCCAGTTGACAAGTTCCTTTTGAGAACTAACTATCGTCTCTATTGGGTTCTAAAAAAGAACTAACAAGAGAGGCCTCTGCAATGACCCAGCGCAAAGCGGTTCTGGTAATGGGCGCCGGCGACGCCACCGGTGGCGCCATCGCCCGGCGGTTCGCCCGCGAGGGCTACGTGGCGTGCGTCGCCCGGCGCAACGCGGAGAAGCTGGAGCCGCTGGTGCAGGCCATCCGCGACCAAGGCGGCGAGGCCCTGGCCTGCGGCTGCGACGCACGCCAGGAGCAGCAGGTGATCGACCTCTTCGCCCGCATCGAGGGTGAGGTCGGTGCGCTGGAGGCGGTGATCTTCAACGTCGGCGCCAACGTCTGGTTCCCGATCACCGAAACCACCGAACGGGTCTATCGCAAGGTCTGGGAGATGGCCGCCTTCGGCGGCTTCCTCACCGGCCGCGAGGCGGCGCGGGTGATGCTGCCGCGGCAGCGCGGAACGATCATCTTCACTGGCGCCACCGCCTCGCTGCGCGGCCGCGCGCATTTCGCCGCGTTCTCCGGCGCCAAGTTCGCCCTGCGTGCCCTGGCCCAGAGCATGGCGCGCGAGCTGGGGCCGAAGGGCATCCACGTCGCCCACCCGATCATCGACGGCGCCATCGACACCGACTTCATCCGCGAAACCCTGCCCGAGCTGTACAAGCGCAAGGAGCAGGACGGCATCCTCGATCCCGAGCACATCGCCGAGACCTACTGGCAGATCCACTGCCAGCCGCGCGACTGCTGGGTACACGAACTGGACCTGCGCCCCTGGATGGAAACCTTCTGATCCCCGCCACGGAAAGAGCCACGCATGAGCAAGCAAATCGAGTTCTTCTTCGACTTCGGCAGTCCCACCACCTACCTCGCCTGGACCCAACTGCCGCGCATCGCCGCCGCCCATGGCGCGAGCATCGCCTGGCGGCCGATGCTGCTGGGCGGCGTGTTCAAGGCCACCGGCAACCATTCGCCGATCGAGGTGCCGGCCAAGGGGCGCTACACCCTCCACGACCTGGCGCGCTATGCGAAACGCTACGGCGTGCCGCTGGCCTTCAACCCGGCCTTCCCGATCAACACCCTGACGCTGATGCGCGGCGCCCAGGGCTATCTCGGCGGCGAAGGGTTCCAGCCCTACCTGAAAGCGGTGTTCGAAGCGTTGTGGGTACGACAGCAGAACCTCGGCAAGCCCGAGGTGGTCGCCCAGGTGTTGGCGGAGGCCGGGTTCGATCCGGATGAGTTCCTCCGCCTGGTTGGCGACGAGCAGGTCAAGGAGGGGCTCAAGGCGACCACCGAAGAGGCGGTGCGGCGCGGCGTCTTCGGCGCGCCCAGCTTCTTCGTCGGCGACCAGTTGTTCTTCGGCCAGGATCGCCTCGATTTCGTCGCCGAGGCCCTTGCCGGCTGACCTCCCCTTCCCCGCGGCGAGCCGCTCTGGCCCGCCGCCTTGCGCCATCCGAGCGCCCTTCTCCCGGCTGCGGCCCGCGCGTGCCGCGGTTCCTGGCCATTCGTCGCGCCCGCCGATAGCGGCTTGTCAGGCCGACTTCTTTGCGTATAGGCTGAACTGGTCAGACCGGTAATACCACAATAAAAATGCGTTCATCGCCCGCCTCCGCGAGGCCCGATGGAAGCGCCGAATGGAGACTCCTGCGATGTTCATCAAGCGCTGTTCCCGCTCGATATTCCTGCAAGTCGTGATTGGCCTGGTGATAGGCGTCATCTGCGGGGTCGGCATTCCCGACCTGGCCGTGCAGATGAAGCCGCTGGGCGATGGCTTCATCAAGCTGATCAAGATGCTCATCGCACTGATCGTCTTCTGCGTGGTGGTCAACGGCATCTCCGGCGCCGGCGACCTGAAGAAGGTCGGCCGCATCGGCCTGAAGTCGGTGATCTACTTCGAAATCCTCACCACCATCGCCCTGGTCCTCGGCCTGGTGGTCGCCTACAGCCTGGGCCTGGGCAGCGGCGCCAACATCCATCTCAACGAACTGCCCGCCGGCGACGTCGCCCTGTATACCGGGCGCACCCAGGAGATCCACGGCCCCGTGGCATTCCTCATGGGCCTGATCCCGACCTCTGTGTTCAGCGCCTTCGCCGAGAACGACATCCTCCAGGTCCTGCTGTTCTCCGTGCTGTTCGGCAGCGCCCTGAACCTGGTCGGCGAGCAGGCCAGCGGCGTGGCCCGCCTGATCAACGAATTCAGCCACATCGTATTCCGCATCATGGGCATGATCGTGCGCCTGGCACCGCTCGGCGTGTTCGGCGCGGTGGCCTTCACCACCGCCCGCTACGGCGTCGACTCGCTCAGCCACCTGGGCGCGCTGGTGCTGGTGTTCTACGCCACCTGCCTGGTCTTCGTCATGGCGGTGCTCGGCAGCGTCCTGCGTCTCTCCGGGGTGCGCATGCTGCCGTTCCTGCGCTACTTCCGCGAAGAGCTGCTGATCGTGATGGGCACCGCCTCCTCCGACGCGGTGCTGCCGCAGGTGATGCGCAAGCTCGAGCACATGGGCATCCGCAGCTCCACGGTAGGCCTGGTGATTCCCACCGGCTACTCGTTCAACCTCGATGGATTCTCGATCTACCTGACCCTGGCGGTGGTGTTCATCGCCCACGTCACCGGCACGCCGCTGGCGATGACCGACCTGGTCACCATCCTGCTGGTTTCGCTGGTGACCTCCAAGGGCGCCCACGGCATTCCCGGCTCGGCCCTGGTGATCCTCGCCGCCACCCTCACCGCGGTGCCGGCGATCCCGGTGGCCGGCCTGGTGCTGGTGCTTTCGGTGGACTGGTTCATGGGCATCGGCCGCGCGCTGACCAACCTGATCGGCAACTGCGTGGCCACCGTGACCATCGCCCGCTGGGAAAACGACATCGATATGCCGCGCGCGCAGGCCATACTCGACGGGCGCCTGGAGGCGCCGGCCAAGGCCGACGGCGAGCCGCTCAAGCGCAGCGCGGTGGCCGGGGAAGGCAAGCTGCATGGCTGACGCGCCGAGGCGCGTTGCACGTCCGATTGGCAAGTAAAGGGAGGCGACATGTTTTCTTCGTCCAAGCTGGTCAACGCGGTTGCCCAGCGCCTGCTCGACACCATCGAGCAGGGTCGCTGGGTCGCCGGCCAGATGTTGCCCGGCCAGCGCGAGCTGGCTGAGCAGATGGAAATCAGCCGGCCGAGCCTGCGCGAGGCGATCATGGTCCTGGAGACCCTGGGCGTGGTCCGTTCGCTGCCGGGCAAGGGCGTGATGGTCCTCGAACGCAGCGAACCGCTGCGCGAGGTCGCGGCGCCCGGCGAGGCGACCATGGAAGACGTCCTGCAACTGCGCTATGCGCTGGAGCCGTTCATCGTCGGCATCGTCGCGCAGAGCGCCGGGGCGGCGGAGATCAGCGAACTGCGGCTGTTGCTGCTGGACCTGCGCGAAGCGGTCGAGGATGGCGACCCGCAGGCTCTGGTTGAGGCCTACACGGCCTTCCACCGGCGCCTGGTGAAGCTCACCTCGAACCCGATCTTCCTCAGCGTTTCCGAACAGATCGGCAGCGCCCTGGAACGCAGCGACAACCTGGTGCGCCGCCAGCCGGAATACGCCGAGGAGATCCTCCAGGAACACGACGCCATTCTCCGTGCGATCCGCCAGCACGACAGCGAGCGGGCGAGCCAGGCGATGCGCCAGCACATCCTCAACGAAGGCGCGCGCCTGAACATCGACCTGCGCTTGCCGCAGGTCTGATCGCCCGCGCCAGGGTTCCAACCCGGGACCGTCGCGGCGCCCGGACGGCTTTCGTCCGCCGCCTGCGAAGGCCCACAAGCACGACTCGACAGGTGTGAACATGGTCGGATTCGACGCACGTACCCAGCAGGGCGCCGCGCTGCGCCCCACCAGCCATTTCGTCTACGAAAGCATCTACACGGCAATCCTGGAAAAGCGCCTGGCGCCGGCCGCCAAGCTGAGCAAGGAAACCCTCGGGCAGATCTTCCGGGTCAGCAACGGCACCATCCAGCGTGCCCTCACCCGTCTCGCCGAGGACGGCGCGGTGGTGATGCCGCCGAAGGAGGTCGCCAGCGTCGCCCGCCCGGACGAGCGCCAGGCGCGGCAGGTGCTGGACGCGCGCCTGCTGGTGGAAAGCGAAGTGGTGCGGCAACTGCCCGCGGGGCTGGATCCCGCCGCCCTTGCCGAGCTACGGGCGCTGGTCGACGAGGAGCAGGCTTGCCTCGCGGCGCGCGACAGCGCCGGGCTGATCCGTCTCGCCGGGCGCTTCCACCTGCGCCTGGCCGAACTGACCGAGAATCCCTTGCTGCAGGGTTTCGTCCGTGGCCTGGTGGCACGCGCCTCGCTGGACATCGCGCTGAACAAGGGGGCGGTCTATACCGCCGAGGCCTGCGCCGCGCAGCGCGCCCTGCTCGATGCCCTGGAGGACGGCGACAGCGCGGCGGCGGCTGCGCTGATGGACGCTTACCTGCGAGGCCTGTTCGCCCGCATGCGCTTCCTGCCGCCACCCACCACCGACCTGCGCGAGGCATTCGGCATGAAGGCCCCTCGCGGGGAAAAACGCCGGAGGGCCTGACCTCCCCGGCCGCCGCCTACCAGATCTGGCAGGCGGTGGTGGCTGGTGGCCAGCCTATAGTGAAGCGGGTCAGGGATGGCGCCGTGCTGGTCGAAGTAGCCAAGGGTCCGTTGTGAGCGCCCGGTCCTGTCCGTGACGTCCTACAGGAAGCTGTGAACGCATGGTTAACGGAGATCGACATGGCATACGCAGAATGGATCGCAGTGAAGGTCGTGGTATCCAAATCCATCGGCACGGTGGGCATCCGCAACGCCACCTTGCAATGGGGCAAGTTCTACCGCTACACCAACAAGGACGACGAGATTTCCACCGAGGAAGTCAGCAGCATGAACGTGCAGGCCGGCAGCCCGCAATGGATCGCCTCCTGCGGACGGGAGAACGCTTCGTCCGGCACCCAGGGCAGCTTCGACTGCTACGACGGCAACACCAAGATGGGCACCTTCAGCTGGGATGACCCGTGGAAATCCGGCGCCACCAACACCTGGGGCTTCACGCCGGCATCGGCGGACTATGCCGGCATCACCAGCGGCGGCAACGCCACGGGCACGGACATCGGCGAGGTCACCCTGACCCTCGGCCGCTTCTCCTGACGGTACCTGGAGCTGGCCGGCAGTCCGTCGGTCAGCTCCAGCGCTCATCCCCGTCCGTGGCGAACGCTCGCCGCAGCGCCTCGATGGCGACCTTCACCTTGGCCGGCTGGGCCTCGCGCCGTGGCGTCACCGCATAGATGCCGAGCCCGGGAATCCTCCACTCCGGCAATAGCTGTTGCAGGCGCCCGTCGTTCAGCGCGTCGCGCACCTCCGGCAGCGGCTGGTAGGACACGCCGAGTCCGTCGAGGGTGAACTGACGCACCGCGAGCATCCCGTTGGCGGCCACCCGTGGCTCCAGGCGCAGTTTGCAGACTTCCCCGCCCGGCCCGCTGAGCGTCAGGTGGTTGAGGTGGTTCGAGGTGTTCAGGGAAATCCAGTCGACCTCGGTCAACTGCTCCGGACGGTTGATGGGCGCCCGTTGGCGCAAATAGGCCGGCGCCGCGCAGAGCACGCTGCTCCAGTCGCCGAGGTGGCGCGCCACCAGGCTGGAGTCGGCGAGATTGCCGACGCGGATCGCCAGGTCGATGCGCTCGGCGACCAGATCGATGCGCTCGTCCTGGAAGAACAGTTGCAGGCGCAACTGGCGGTGGTTCTCCAGCAACGGTTTCAGCGCCTGGGTGATCAGGGTGCCGGAGAACCCCACCGGCGCCGCCAAGCGCAACTCGCCCACCGGCGCATCGCGCCATTCGCCAAGCCGCCGCTCGGCTTCCTCGGCGATCGCCAGCATCTGCGCGCAACTGCGATAGAACGCCTCGCCGGCCTCGGTCAGGGTCAGCCGGCGGGTGGTGCGATGCAGCAAAGTGACCTGGGCGCGGCTCTCCAGCTTGCGGATCTGCTGGCTGACTGCCGAAGGGGTCATGCCCAGGCTCTGGGCCGCGGCTGCCATCGAGCCCTTGTCCACCACAGTGGCGAAGATCGCCATGCCTTTCAGCGAATCCATGCCGGTTCCTCCTTGCGGGAGACTGCGTCTGGGAAAAAATCACCGGAAAAAGCGCGAGAAAGCGTGCCCAGCGGGCGAGGTCGTCGGGTTTCGGAAAAATACGGATGCGTATGGGAGCGAAGCATAAGTCAGTTAAAGAACTAATCAGGTTGCAGTGGTCGCAAGTTGGTCGCTCTCATTTGTCTGGTCGAAAAATGTCCATTTCTTGTGAGTTATGGATGTTTTGTCCGAAATAAGTAACTACGTACAAGTCAAGGTAAATATTCGTTTTGAAACATCTTGTAACCGTGTGATCACTTTTAGGGGGTAATTTCGACCCTGTCGATGCGCAAAATCTGGATTTCCTTGCCTTTTACCCGAAAAGGGGCGCTGAACGGCCAGCGCTCCAGGGTCAGGGTGCGTACGCCTGGCACCTCGCTGGGCCGCCCTGCCCCCTGGTTGGCTACCTGCTGCAGCGGTTTCACCTGCTCGACGATGTCCTGGACGGCTTTCAGGGCTTTTTCCGGGCCGATCAGCACGACGTAATGGTCGTAGATGGCGTCCAGGTCGGCGGCCGCCTTGCGGGTCCACTTCAGGCTCATTGCAGCCCCCAGCGCTTCTCGATCTCGGTGTGTTCCAGCAGGCGACCGGCATTGGCATCGGCCAAGCCTTCATCGATGGCAGCGACCTGCCACTGCTGCCTTTCCAGGTACTGCGCGAGCGCCTGCCGCAGGTGATACGGGCGGTCGCGGTGGGTGGCGCGGGCCAGTTCGTCGAGGGCCGCGACCAGGGCGTCATCGGCGCGGAACGAGACTACGGTGCTCATTTTCTGATCAGCTTCGTTTTCGTTGTATACGGTGTTTACAGTGAAAACGAATGTATACGAAAGCCCTCGGGCGAGCAATCGCCAGGCTGTTTCGTCCGACGAAAAAACCTTTATCGATCAGTGGGTTGAATGAGGAGCCCGCCCCGAGCGGGGCGGGCGGAAGGGTGGCGCGGGATTACCAGGCCTGGTTGAAGTGGAAGCCCTGCCTGGGCGAGAAGCGGGTGTTGACGAGCTTGTAGCCTTCCTCGCCGCGTGGCTTGACCAGCGAGACCTGGCCGACCTGCGGTTGGGTGATCTGTTGCAGGGTGGTCAGGCTGGCCTGCTTGAGCACCTCGGGGTTCTTCGCCCAGTCCTTCACTTCGCGTGGCTTGACCTCGACGGTGACCAACCAGCCCTTTTCCACGGCCGGGCCGTAGTCGTCGGGCTTGGCGGGGTCCACCGAACGGACGCTGACGTCGAAGCCGCTGCTGTAGCAGAAGGCCTTCGACTCGGGCTTGTAGTCCTCGCGGCCGGCGGGCGTGAGGTCGTAGGAATCGCCGTCGCGGCGCAGCAGGCCGACGCCGACCAGCGCGTCGTAGACCGCAGCGTTGCCTTTCGCCGGGCCGGGGCCGGAGAAGCTGTCGGAGAGCGTCACCGGGAAGGTCTTGAACAGGGTGGAGCTGGCGCAGGCGGGTTTGTCGAAGCCGCGCTCGGCGAGCAGGCGGGCGATCTCCTCGCTGGACGGAGCGGAGTCCGAGCAGGCGGCGAGGAACAGTGGGAGGGCGGCGACGAGGCCGCGCAGAACGCGTGTAGGCATGGGCATGTCCTTTGTCCATTGGCGCAGCCGGATCGGCTGCGCGGCGAATTCTAGCGGCTGTGGCACCATGGGCGCACATTCGACCCAAGGAGGAGAACCCATGCGCCTGCCTGCGAACCTCGGCCGCCTGCTGCCGGCCCTGTGCCTGGGCGTCCTGTTGAGCGCCTGCAGCACCTTCGGCCAGCGCGATCCGTTGCGTATCGACCTGGTCGGCCTGGAACCCCTGCCGGGGCAAGGCATGGAGATGCGCTTCATGGTCAAGCTGCGGGTACAGAACCCCAACGACGAGCCGATCGAATACAACGGCATCGCCCTCGACCTCGACGTCAACGGCCAGCCCCTGGCCAGCGGCGTCAGCGACCAGACCGGCGAGGTGCCGCGCTTCGGCGAGCGGGTGGTGAGCGTGCCGCTGACCGTCTCCGCCTTTTCCGCCTTCCGCCAGGCCTGGGGCCTGAGCAACAACGCGCCGACCCGGGGCATGCCCTACGTGGTGAAGGGCAAGCTCGCCGGAGGCCTGTTCGGCACCGTGCGCTTCAGCGAAAAGGGCACCCTCGACTTCTCCGGGCCGGCCGTCGGCGCGCCGAAGACCAAGGGGCTCTGAGGCGGTTCGGCAGGGGAGCGATAAACCCTATATAATCTGCGGTTTTCGTCCCCCTGCTGAAGAGAGAATGCCGTGAGCACGCTGCCGCCCTGTCCCCAATGCAACTCCGAATACACCTACGAGGATGGTGCGCTGCTGGTCTGCCCGGAGTGCGCCCATGAATGGTCGCCGAACGAGGCCGCTACGGCGTCCGATGATGGCAAGGTGATCAAGGATTCGGTGGGCAACGTTCTCCAGGACGGCGATACCATCACCGTGATCAAGGACCTGAAAGTGAAAGGCTCCTCGCTGGTGGTGAAGGTCGGCACCAAGGTGAAGAACATCCGCCTGGTGGACGGCGACCACGACATCGATTGCAAGATCGACGGCATTGGCGCGATGAAGCTGAAATCGGAATTCGTCAGGAAGGTCTGAGACGACCTTGCCTGAAGAAGCCCGGCCATTGGCCGGGCTTTTCTTTGGAGGGCTGTCTGGGTTCTTCCCCCGGTGGTGGACTCAGACCCGCGCCGTCTTCCCGGCGTAGTCCTCGCCGAGGCGCGGCTTGCGTCGCGCGTTGAGCAGCCCGAGGCAGACGGTGAAGATCGTCAGCAGAGCGGTGGCGAACACCTCGTGACGGTGCTCCGGCATGATCAGCATGATGCTCAGCGCGGCGACGATGAACAGGATCACCGCCCAGGTCAGCCAGGGATACAGCCACATGCGGAACTCGATGGGCTGGCCGCTGGCCTGCAATTGCTTGCGCATGCGCAACTGGGTCACGGCGATCACCAGGTACACCAGTAGCGCCACGGCGCCGGAGCTGGCGAGGAGGAAGGTGAAGACCTTCTCCGGCGCGAAGTAGTTGACGATGGTGGTGAGGAAGCCCACCGCGGTGCTGGCCAGCACCGCCGGGCGTGGTACGTGGGCGGTGTTGGTCAGCTTGAGCACGCTCGGGGCGTCGCCGCGCTTGGCCAGGGAGAAGACCATCCGCGACGAGGTGTAGATCGCCGAGTTCAGGCAGCTGGCCACGGCGACCAGTACCACCAGGTCGACGATCAGCTTGGCGTGCGGGATGTCCAGCAGCTCCAGGGCGCGCTGGTAGGAGCCGACCTGGATCAGCAGCGGGTCGTTCCACGGCACGATGGAGATCACGATGAAGATCGACACCAGGTAGAACAGGCCGATCCGCCAGATCACCGAGTTGGTGGCGCGGGTGATCTGCTTCGCCGGGTCCTTGGACTCGGCGGCGGCGATGGTGACGATCTCGGTGCCCATGAAGCTGAACATGGTCGTCAGCAGGGCGCCGAGCACCGCGCCGTAGCCGTTCGGCACGAAGCCGCCGTGGCTCGCCATCAGGCTGGGCAGGCCGCTGACCTCGCGTTCCGGCAGGCCGCCGACGATGGCCACCGCGCCGAGCACGATGAAGGCGATGATGGCGATCACCTTGAGCAGCGCGAACCAGAACTCGAACTCGCCGTAGCGGGCCACGCTGAAGAGGTTGGTGACGGTGAGCAGGAAGGTCACCGCGAGGGCGAAGATCCAGGTGTCGATGGCCGGGAACCAGGCGTTGAGGATGGCCGCGGCGGCGATCGCTTCGAGGGGGATCACCAGCACCCAGAACCACCAGTAGAGCCAGCCGATGGTGAAACCGGCCCAGCGGCCGATGGAGCGATCGGCGTAGGTGGAGAAGGAACCGGTATCGGGGGAGGCGACCGCCATTTCGCCGAGCATGCGCATGACCAGCACCACCAGGGTGCCGGCGATCAGGTAGGCGAGCAGGGCGGCCGGGCCGGCGGCGGCGATGGCATGGCCGGAGCCGACGAACAGGCCGGCGCCGATCACCCCGGCGATCGACAGCATGGTGACGTGGCGTTGTTTCAGGCCGGGCGCGAGCGAGGCGTTGCGCTTGTTCGGCAGTTGTGAAGCCAGTACGACTTTGGACATCGTTGAGACCCTTTAATTGTTCTTGGGCAAGGTCTGGGCCGCCTTGTGGGCGACGCCATGGGTGCGGCCGTGGGTGAGGTTTCACGGCGGTGGAACGTTGCGGACTCCTGATTGCGGAAAAAGAAAAAAGGCATGGTCGTTACCGACCATGCCTGTTGTCGTCAGCCTTCAGAGGCTGGGGAAGGCGAATTGCGAGGCCTCGTGGCTGGCCCGCTGCGGCCAGCGCTGGGTGATGGCCTTGCGCCGGGTGTAGAAGCGCACGCCGTCCGGGCCGTAGGCGTGGAGGTCGCCGAACAGCGAGCGCTTCCAGCCGCCGAAGCTGTGGTAGGCCACCGGCACCGGCAGCGGGACGTTGACGCCGACCATGCCGACCTCGATCTCGTCGCAGAACAGGCGGGCGGCCTCGCCGTCGCGAGTGAAGATGCAGGTGCCGTTGCCGTATTCGTGGTCGTTGATCAACTGCATGGCCTCTTCCAGGCTGTTGACGCGAACCACGCACAGCACCGGGCCGAAGATCTCTTCCTTGTAGATGGTCATTTCCGGGGTCACCCGGTCGAACAGGCTGCCGCCGAGGAAGAAGCCGTTCTCGTGGCCGGCGACCTGGTAGCCGCGGCCGTCCACCACCAGCTCCGCGCCCTGGGCCACGCCGCTGTCGATGTAGCCGGTGACCTTGGCCTGCGCGGCGGCAGTGACCAGCGGGCCCATGTCGAGGCCGCAGGAAGTGCCGGCGCCGATCTTCAGCGCCTTGATCTGCGGAACCAGCTTGGCGATCAGCGCGTCGGCCACCTGGTCGCCGACGCATACCGCCACCGAGATCGCCATGCAGCGCTCGCCGCAGGAGCCGTAGGCGGCACCCATCAGCGCGCTGACGGCGTTGTCGAGGTCGGCGTCGGGCATCAGCACCGCATGGTTCTTCGCGCCGCCCAGGGCCTGCACGCGCTTGCCGCGCTTGGTGCCCTCGGCATAGATGTATTCGGCGATGGGGGTCGAGCCGACGAAGCTGATGGCTTTCACTTCCGGCGCCTGGAGCAGGCCGTCCACGGCTTCCTTGTCGCCGTGCACCACGTTCAGCACGCCCTTCGGCAGGCCGGCTTCGTGGAACAGCTCGGCGATCAGCAGGGTGGAGCTGGGGTCGCGCTCGGAGGGCTTGAGGATGAAGGTGTTGCCGCAGGCGATGGCCAGCGGGTACATCCACAGCGGCACCATCGCCGGGAAGTTGAACGGGGTGATCCCGGCGACCACGCCGATCGGCTGGAAGTCGCTCCAGGCGTCGATGTTCGGGCCGACGTTGCGGCTGTACTCGCCCTTGAGGATTTCCGGGGCGGCGCAGGCGTACTCGACGTTCTCGATGCCGCGCTTGAGTTCGCCGGCGGCGTCTTCCAGGGTCTTGCCGTGCTCTTCGCTGATCAGCTTGGAAATCCGCGCCTCGTTCTGCTCCAGCAGTTGCTTGAAGCGGTACAGCACCTGTGCGCGCTTGGCCGGCGGGGTGTTGCGCCAGGCCGGGAAGGCGGCCCTGGCGGCATCGATGGCTTTCTGCAGGGTCTTGCCGTCGGCCAGCGGGACCTTGTGGATGGCTTCGCCGGTGGAGGGGTTGAAGACGTCTGCGCTGCGGCCGTTGTCGGCGACCATTTCGCCGTTGATCAGGTGGTGGAGGGTGCCCATCTTGTCTTGTTCTCTCTTCGCTAGGGGTGACGAAAGGGCCGTGGCCCTTTCCCTTTACCCGCTCCCTGGGGAGCGGGTGCGGATTACTTGATCTCGGTCTCGACGAAGACCACTTCGTGTGCGCTGGCGTTGATCACGTTGTGCTCGACGCCGGCCTTGCGGAAGTAGGCCTGTCCGGCGACCAGCGGCGCGTGACGGTCGCCCTCTGGGGTTTCCAGCAGCAGCGTGCCGTCGGTCAGCGGTACCACCACATAGTCGTGGCCGTGGCGGTGGCGCCCGGTTTCCGCGCCGGGGGCGAAGCGCCATTCGGTCACGATCACCTCGGCGTTGTCCACCTGCACGGTGGGTACGGCTTGCGGGCGGCCGCTCATCAGGCGATGCCGTTGAGCGCTTCGCCGACCGCGTCGAACAGGCGGTCCAGCTCTTCCGGCCTGGCGTTGAAGGTCGGGCCGAATTGCAGGGTATCGCCGCCGAAGCGCACGTAGAAACCCTGTTGCCAGAGCTTCATGCCGGCCTCGAACGGACGCACAGTCGGATCGCCGTCGCGCGGGGCGATCTGGATCGCGCCGGCCAGGCCGCAGTTGCGGATGTCGATGACGTTCTTCGCGCCTTGCAGGCCGTGCAGGACCTTCTCGAAGTGCGGCGCCAGCTCGGCGGACTGCTGCACCAGGTTGTCCCTGGCCAGGATGTCCAGCGCGGCGAGGCCGGCGGCGCAGGCAACCGGGTGCGCGGAGTAGGTGTAGCCGTGGCTGAACTCCACCGCGTGCTCGGGCAGCGCCTGGTTCATGAAGGTGTCGTAGATCTCGCTGCTGGCGATCACCGCGCCCATCGGCACGGCACCGTTGGTGACCTGCTTGGCGACGTTCATCAGGTCCGGGGTGACGCCGAAGTACTCGGCGCCGCTGTAGGTGCCCAGGCGGCCGAAGGCGGTGATCACCTCGTCGAAGATCAGCAGGATGTTGTGCTGGTCGCAGATCTCGCGCAGGCGCTGCAGGTAGCCGACCGGCGGCACCAGTACGCCGGCGGAGCCGGACATCGGCTCGACGATCACCGCGGCGATGTTCGAGGCGTCGTGCAGTTCGATCAGCTTGAGCAGTTCGTTGGCCAGCTCGACGCCGCCGGTCTGGGCCATCCCGCGGGTGAACGCCATGCCCGGTTGCAGGGTGTGCGGCAGGTGGTCGACGTCCATCAACTGGCCGAACATCTTGCGGTTGCCGCCGATCCCGCCGAGGCTGGTGCCGGCGACGTTGACCCCGTGGTAGCCGCGGGCGCGGCCGATCAGCTTGGTCTTCTGCGGCTGGCCTTTCAGGCGCCAGTAGGCGCGGGCCATCTTGACCGAGGTGTCGGCGCACTCGGAGCCGGAACCGGTGAAGAACACGTGGTTCAGTTCGCCTGGCAGCAACCCGGCGATCTTCTCGGCCAACTGGAAGGACAGCGGATGGCCGTACTGGAAGCCCGGCGAGTAGTCGAGGGTACCGAGCTGGCGAGCCACCGCCTCCTGGATTTCCTTGCGCGAGTGGCCGGCGCCGCAGGTCCACAGGCCGGACAGGCTGTCGTAGACCTTGCGGCCCTTGTCGTCGGTCAGCCAGCTGCCTTCGGCGGCGACGATGATCCGCGGGTCCTTCTGGAAGTTGCGGTTGGCGGAGAAGGGCATCCAGTGGGCGCGCAGGTTGAGTTCGCTGGAAACCGGCGGGGCCACGTTGAGCGGCTGGTTCATCGTTCGATCCTCGGGCTTTCTTGTTGGAAGGTTCCGCGCACGCGGCGGCGGAGCGTTGGATCAAGCTTGGCCCTGACGAAAGGTTAGATAAAGCTTATTCTTCTCACGTTTAGTTTCGACTGGGTAAAACAATAATGGCCAAATCCCGCAACCCGTCGCTCGGCCAGGTCAGCGATTTCGATATCCGCCTGCTGCGCATCTTCAAGACCATCGTCGAGTGCGGCAGTTTCTCCGCCGCCGAGAGCACTCTCGGCCTCAGCCGCTCGGCGATCAGCCTGCACATGGGCGACCTGGAGAAGCGCCTGGGCATGCGCCTGTGCCAGCGCGGCCGCGCCGGCTTCGCCCTGACCGACGAGGGCCGCGAGGTCTATCGCGCGACCCAGACCCTGCTGGCGGCGCTGGAGGGGTTCCGCGCCGAGGTCAACGACCTGCACCAGCACCTGCGCGGCGAACTCAACATCGGCATCATCAACAACCTGGTGACCCTGCCGCAGATGCGCATCACCCACGCTCTCAGCGCGCTCAAGGGGCAGGGACCGCAGGTGCGGATCAACATCGGCATGACCACCCCCAACGAGATCGAGCTGGGCGTGCTCGACGGCCACCTGCATGTCGGCGTGGTGCCGTTGATCAGTCCGCTGTCGGGGCTCGAGTACCTGCCGCTGTATGACGAGCACGCGCAGCTCTATTGCAGCCGCGGCCACGCACTGTTCGAGCGCGCCGACGGCGATATCGCGGTGGACGAGGTGCTCGCCGCGGACGCCGTGGCGCCCAGCTACCGCCTGCCCGCCGAAGCCCAGGCGCGCCACCAGGAACTGAACAACAGTGCCAGCGCCTCGGACCGCGAGGGCATGGCGTTCCTGATCCTGACCGGCAACTTCATCGGCTACCTGCCGTCGCACTACGCCGCCGACTGGGTCGCCGCCGGGATGCTGCGGCCCCTGCTGCCGGAGCGTTTCCACTACGCCATCGCGCTGACCATCGTGACCCGCAAGGGACGCCGGCCGAACCTGGTGCTGGAACGGTTCCTGGAGGCGGTGGCGGTGTCGTGAGGGCGCGGATTGAGTGACGCGAGCTTCGGCCGTCCGCCGAACGGTGCCTTTTCTCTAACAGCGCGAGGAGGTGGCATGCAGCGACGGGCCGAGCCAACGCGGGAAAGAGGCTCTCACCCCTTCGCATGGCGCCGCTCCCCCATCACCCAGGTCTCCGCCACCGCGCGGTCGTCGCCCAGGGTGTTCAGCACGAACAGGGTATCGGCCAGGCCGCGCGCATGCTCCATGCGCTGGGCGATCATCGGCGTGGCGGCCAGGTCGAGAGCGACGAAGTCGGCCTCGCGGCCGGGCAGGAAGTTACCGACCAGGCCGTCCAGGTCGAGCGCCCTGGCGCCGCCGAGGGTGGCCAGGTAGAGCGCCTGGAACGGATCGAGGCTGGTGCCGCGCAATTGCTGGATCTTGTAGGCGTCGGCGAGGTTGGCCAGCAGCGACAGGCTGGTGCCGCCGCCGACGTCGCTGCCGATGCCGACGCGGATGCCGTATTGCTGGGCGCGGCCAAGGTCGAACAGGCCGGAGCCGATGAACAGGTTGGAACTGGGACAGTGCGCCAGCGCCGCGTTCTTGTGCGCCAGGCAGCGGCATTCGCGTTCGGAGAGATGGATGCCATGGGCGAACACGCTGCGTTCGCCGACCAGGCCGGCGCGATGATAGACGTCCAGGTAGTCCTGTGCCTGGGGAAACAGCTCGCCGACCCAGGCGACTTCCTTGAGGTTCTCCGAAAGATGGGTGTGCAGGTAGACGCCGGGATACTCGTCCAGCAGGCGCGCCGCCGCGGCCAGTTGCTCGGGCGAGGAGGTCGGCGCGAAGCGCGGGGTGACCGCGTATTGCAGGCGCCCGTTGCCGTGCCAGCGCTCGATCAGCGCGCGGCTCTCGGCGTAGCCACTGGCCGCGGTATCGCACAGCGCCGGCGGCGCGTTGCGGTCCATCAGCACCTTGCCGGCGATCATCCGCAGGCGGCGCTTCTGCGCGGCCTGGAAGAATGCCTCGGCGGATACTGCATGGACCGTGCCGAACACCAGCGCGGTAGTGGTGCCGTGGCGCAGCAGTTCGTCGAGGAACAGTTCGGCCTGGGCGGCGGCGTAGCCGGCATCGGCAAAGCGCTGCTCGGCGGGAAAGGTGTGGGTTTCCAGCCAGTCCAGCAGTTGGGTGCCGTAGGAGGCGATCACTCCGAGTTGCGGGTAATGCACATGGCAGTCGACGAAGCCGGGCAGCAGCAGGCGCTGCGGATGCTCCTCCAGCGGCAGGTCGGCGGGCAGTTGCGGCAGCAGGTAGGCTGCGTGATCGAGCGCGCGCACGTGGCCGTGTTCGATCCACAGCAGGCCGTCCTCGAAATACTCCCAGGCCTTGTCGCCGAGCTTCGCCGGGTCGCCGAGGAAATGCAGGATCCGCCCGCGATGGGCCGAACTGCTCATCGCGCTCCCGCCGTGGTCGGAGTGCAGGATAAGTGGGGGGACGAAGTTGCCAGCAGGTACTGCATCGTTCATCTCCTCTGCTGCCGGAACGGCGCTTTCGCCTCTTTAGTCCGGGAAATCGACGGAAATATCCCGTCTTTGGCGCGTGATCTCGCTTCCGCCATTATGCACTGTGCGCATGCTGTGGATAAGTCTGTGTGTAGCGCGTGTGCGGAGAGATTGCACGAGCCATTGCGGGATGCGCCCATCTGGCTGCCGGCAGGCGATCCGCGAAAAGCGTTCCGGCACCTTGAATCCGCCTTGCGAAATGCCCGGTCGGCAACTGGCGCTTCTGTGGGTTTGTCTGTGGAAAAGCTGTTCGCATTCCCCGTTGAAAAAATGCCTTCGGCGGTCGGGGGAAAGGCGTTGGACGGGGCCGCAGGATTTCTCCCGGTTGGCGAAAGAGCCAGGGAAAAGGCGCTGTGGAATGCGCCACGACGGTGCGTCGCGAAACTGTGGACAGTGGATCCACCCATGGCGCCGCCGAGCATGCTTCCGTCGATCGCCGCGGACTTTCCTGAAAAGCCGGAAAACCCAGTATTCATGGGCGTTCTGGCGTCGAAAGGGGAAGTCCTGGAGACATTTTCACGGGCATTCCCGTTCCGCGGGTTTCCTGTGGAAAAGCTGTTGGCAAACTGTGCCGGAAGCGGGCCGCCGGGGCTGCCCCAGGGATTCGGCCGAGCCATGGCTTGGCCGGGAGAGATCGTTCTGCCGGGTTCCTCCGAACGGCTGTAGATATCTTGTGGATAAAGCTGTTGGCAAAGTGTTGGAGAAAATGCCTTGCCAGGTCGCGCTCATGGCCTGCCGGGTTGGCTGTTTTCTGTCCATCGCCGATGTTGCGAAAATTGCCGGGACGGTCGGCGCGGGAGGCTTCCCAAGGTCCCGGATGGGCTCCCGACACGCTGTGGATAACTCTGTGAGCAAGGTGGTGATGACTGTTTTGCGACAAATGCTCACGCGGGTGCGCCGCAGGGTTGCCCGCAAATGTGCCGCGGCGTCCCAGGCGTGCCCCGGCTTGGTGCCGCTCGGCGCGGCAGCCTGGCCCGTGGCTCCCGGCGCAAGCCGCGTTCCAGGGCTTTCCTGACCTCCTGGCCAGGTATTTGCACCGGCCGCGGCATCGTCGAGCAACCGACCGGGTCCGCCATGTCCGCACCTTCCTCCTTCGCGCCGCCGCGCCTCGAACTACGCGGGATCAGCAAGCGCTATCCGGGTTGCCTGGCCAACGACCGCATCGACCTGTGCATCGACGCCGGCGAGATCCACGCCCTGCTCGGTGAGAACGGCGCCGGCAAGAGCACGCTGATGAAGATCATCTACGGCGTGACCCGTCCCGATGCCGGCGAGATCCGCTGGCAGGGCGAGCCGGTGCAGGTGCGCGACCCGGCTCGCGCCCGGGCGCTGGGGATCGGCATGGTGTTCCAGCATTTCTCCCTGTTCGAGACGCTCAGCGTGGCGGAGAACATCGCGCTCGCCCTCGGCACCGAGGCGGGCAGCCCGCGCCGGTTGGAGGCGCGTATTCGCGAGGTGTCGCAGCGCTACGGCATGCCGCTGGAGCCTCGCCGGCTGGTCCATGGGCTGTCCATCGGCGAGCGCCAGCGGGTGGAGATCGTGCGCTGCCTGATGCAGGACATCCGCCTGCTGATCCTCGACGAGCCGACCTCGGTGCTGACTCCGCGCGAGGCCGAGGATCTCTTCGTCACCCTGCGCCGTCTTGCGGAGGAGGGTTGCAGTGTCCTCTTCATCAGCCACAAGCTGGCCGAGGTCCGTGCGCTCTGCCAGCGCGCCACGGTGCTGCGCGGCGGACGGGTGGCCGGACAGTGCGTGCCGGCGCAATGTTCCGATCTCGAGCTGGCGCGGCTGATGGTGGGCGACGCCGAGGGCCTGGCGGCGGAGTATCCGAAGGTTACCGGCGGCGCGCCTTTCCTCCAGGTGCGCGACCTGCACTGGCGCAACCCGGACCCCTTCGGCGTGTCCTTCGCCGGCCTCGACCTGGAGGTGCGCAGCGGCGAGATCCTCGGTATCGCCGGGGTCGCCGGCAACGGCCAGGACGAGTTGCTTGCCCTGCTCAGCGGCGAAGTGCGCCTGCCGCGCGCCCAGGCCGAGCGCATCCGCCTCGGCGGCTGCGCCGGCGCGCACCTGGCGCCGGATGCGCGGCGCCGCGCCGGTCAGGCCTTCGTGCCCGCCGAGCGGCTGGGGCACGGCGCGGTGCCGGAGATGAGCCTGGCGGACAATGCGCTGCTCACCGCCTTCCAGCAGGGCCTGGTGAAGCGTGGGTTGGTCCGGCGGCGCAAGGTGCTGGCGCTGGCCGAGGAGATCATCCGCCGTTTCGCCGTGAAGGCCCCGGGTGCCGGGGCGCCGGCACGCAGCCTTTCCGGCGGCAACCTGCAGAAGTTCATCCTCGGCCGCGAGATCTTCCAGGCCCCGCGCCTGCTGGTGGCGGCGCATCCCACCTGGGGCGTGGACGTCGGCGCGGCGGCGCTGATCCACCGCGCGCTGATCGCCTTGCGCGATGCCGGTACGGCGATCCTGGTGGTCTCCGAGGACCTCGACGAGCTGTTCCTGCTCAGCGACCGCATCGCCGCGCTGTGTTCGGGTCGGCTGTGCCCGGCGGTCGCCACCGCGAGCGCTTCGCCGCAGCAGGTCGGCGGCTGGATGGCCGGTCAATTCGAGGCGCCGGCGGCGGTCGCCGGCGCCGTTGCCCAAGGGAGCCTGTGATGCTGTTGTCCCTGGAACCGCGCGGCCGGCAGTCGCGCTGGATGCTGCTGGCCTCTCCGCTGCTGGCGGGGTTGCTGACCCTGGTCTGCGGCGCGCTGCTGTTCGCCTGTCTCGGCCACGATCCCTGGCAGACCCTGCATACCGTGCTGGTACAGCCGCTCAGCGACCTCTATGGGCTCGGCGAGCTGCTGGTCAAGGCCATGCCGATCCTGCTCTGTGCCCTCGGCCTGGCACTGGCCTACCAGGCGCGCGTGTGGAACATCGGCGCGGAGGGCCAGTTGCTGGTCGGCGCCCTGGCCGGCAGCGCGGTGGCGATCCAGTTGCTCGACTGGCAGAGCCGCTGGGCGCTGGCCTGGGTGCTGCTCGCCGGCACCGCTGCCGGGGCGCTCTGGGCCGGGTTCGCCGCCTGGCTGCGAACGCGCTTCAACGCCAACGAGATCCTGACCACCATCATGCTCAACTACATCGCGCTGAACCTGCTGCTGTACGGCGTGCACGGGCCGTTGAAGGACCCGGATGGCTTCAACTTCCCGCAGTCGGCGCTGTTCGGCGAGGCCAGCCGCCTGCCGGCGCTGTTCGAGGACAGCCGGGTGCACCTCGGCGCATTGTTCGGCCTGCTGGCGCTGGCGGCGGTCTGGGTGCTGGCGCAGCGCAGCTTCCTCGGTTTCCAGGTCCGCGTGCTCGGCCTCGACCGCCGCGCCGCCGGTTTCGTCGGTTTCCGCGAGAAGCGCCTGGTCTGGTTCGTGCTGCTGTTCTCCGGCGCGCTGGCAGGCCTGGCCGGCGTCTGCGAGGTCGCCGGGCCGATCGGCCAACTGGTGCCGCAGGTCTCGCCGGGCTACGGCTATGCGGCGATCACCGTGGCCTTCCTCGGCCGTCTCAATCCCTTCGGCATCCTCTGCGCCAGCCTGCTGATGGCGTTGCTCTACCTCGGCGGCGAGGCCGCGCAGATGAGCCTCAACCTGCCGTTGGCGCTGACCGGGCTGTTCCAGGGGATGATGCTGTTCTTCCTCCTCGCCTGCGACGTGCTGATCCTCTACCGCCCACGTTTGCACGGACGCTGGCGCAAGCGCCCGGCGCTGCGCGACGCCCTGGCCTGACCGAACCGCCGAGGAACCACGATGGATATCGATCTGCTCGACAACCTGCTGTTCGCCATGGTCCGCACCGGTACTCCGCTGCTGCTGGTGGCCCTGGGCGAACTGGTCTGCGAGAGAAGCGGAGTGCTCAACCTGGGCCAGGAGGGGATGATGCTGTTCGGCGCGGTGATCGGCTTCATGGTCGCCTTCTCCAGCGGCAGCCTGTGGCTCGGCGTGCTCCTCGCGGTGCTCGCCGGCATGCTGCTGGCGGCGCTGTTCGCCGGGGTCGCCCTGTACCTGAACGCCAACCAGGTGGCCTGCGGCCTGGCGCTGACCATCTTCGGCGTCGGCCTGTCGTCGTTCGTCGGCGCCGCCTGGGTCGGCAAGCCGCTGCAAGGGTTCGCCCCGCTGGCGCTGCCGGTGCTGGGCGAGTTGCCGCTGCTCGGGCGCATGCTGTTCGCCCAGGACGCGCTGGTCTACCTGAGCCTGGCGCTGTTCGCCGCGGTCGCCTGGATGCTCCTGCGCAGCCGCGCCGGGCTGGTTCTCCAGGCGGTCGGCGAGAACCCCGACGCGGCCAGCGCGATGGGCCTGCCGGTGCTGCGCGTGCGCACCCTGGCGGTGCTCTTCGGCGGCGCCATGGCCGGCCTGGCCGGTGCCTACCTATCGCTGGCCTACACGCCGATGTGGGCGGAGAACATGACCGCCGGACGCGGCTGGATCGCCCTGGCGCTGGTGGTCTTCGCCAGTTGGCGGGTGTTCCGCGTGCTGCTCGGTGCCTGGTTGTTCGGCCTGGCCAGCATCCTGCACCTGGTGGCCCAGGGGATCGGGCTGTCGATTCCGGCCAACCTGCTGGCGATGCTGCCCTATGCGGCGACCATCCTGGTGCTGGTCCTGCTCTCCCGCGATGCCCTGCGCACCCGGCTGTATGCCCCGGTTTCCCTGGGCCAGCCGTGGAAGGCCGGGCACTGACGAGGGCAGGTTCTTCGATTAGTTGTTTTAACTATTTATATATTCTTCGATAGATTTAGATAATTTCACTGATGGCCTAAATCAATGGGGCATTTTTGCCGAACCCCGTTAAGATTCTCCCAGTCGATTTGAAACACCCCATTCAACTGAGAGAGGAACGACTGATGTCCCTGATCAACACTCAAGTCCAACCGTTCAAGGTCAACGCTTTCCACAACGGCAAGTTCATCGAGGTGACCGAGGAATCCCTGAAGGGCAAGTGGTCGGTCCTGATCTTCATGCCGGCTGCCTTCACCTTCAACTGCCCGACCGAGATCGAAGACGCCGCCAACAACTACGGCGAGTTCCAGAAAGCCGGTGCCGAGGTCTACATCGTGACCACCGACACCCACTTCTCGCACAAGGTCTGGCACGAAACCTCCCCGGCAGTCGGCAAGGCCCAGTTCCCGCTGATCGGCGACCCGACCCACCAGCTGACCAACGCCTTCGGCGTGCACATCCCGGAAGAAGGCCTGGCCCTGCGCGGTACCTTCGTGATCAACCCGGAAGGCGTGATCAAGACCGTCGAGATCCACTCCAACGAGATCGCCCGTGACGTCGGCGAGACCGTGCGCAAGCTGAAGGCCGCCCAGTACACCGCCGCCCACCCGGGCGAAGTCTGCCCGGCCAAGTGGAAGGAAGGCGAGAAGACCCTCGCTCCGTCCCTGGACCTGGTCGGCAAGATCTAAGACCGCGCCGGCGGCATTCGCCGCCAGCCTCTCCGGCGGACGATCCCTCGCGGATCGTCCGCCCTTCACCCAGCCAACGCGCCGTGCAGGGCGGATGTCCCATCCGCCGGGGATACGTTTGCCCGAATTTCGAGGAGCTGAACCATGTTGGACGCCAATCTTAAAACCCAGTTGAAGGCCTACCTGGAAAAGGTCAGCCAGCCGTTCGAGATCGTCGCGTCCCTCGATGACAGCGACAAATCCCGCGAGCTGCTGGGCCTGCTGCAAGACATCGTCGGCCTGACCGACAAGATCACCCTGAAGACCGACGGCAGCGATGCGCGCAAACCGTCGTTCTCGTTGAACCGCCCCGGTGCGGACATCGGCCTGCGCTTCGCCGGTATCCCCATGGGCCACGAATTCACCTCGCTGGTGCTGGCCCTGCTGCAGGTAGGCGGCCACCCCTCCAAGCTCGACGCGGACGTGATCGAGCAGGTCAAGGGCATCGAGGGCACCTTCGAGTTCGAAACCTACTTCTCGCTGTCCTGCCAGAACTGCCCGGACGTGGTCCAGGCGCTGAACCTGATGGCCGTGCTCAACCCGAACATCCGTCACGTCGCCATCGACGGCGCGCTGTTCCAGGATGAGGTCGAGGCGCGCCAGATCATGTCGGTGCCGAGCATCTACCTCAACGGCGAAGTCTTCGGCCAGGGCCGCATGGGCGTGGAAGAGATCCTAGCCAAGATCGACACCGGCGCCGCCGCCCGCGACGCCGAGAAGCTGACCGCCCGCGACGCCTTCGACGTGCTGGTGGTCGGCGGTGGCCCGGCCGGCGCCGCGGCGGCGATCTACGCCGCGCGCAAGGGCATTCGCACCGGCGTCGCCGCCGAGCGCTTCGGCGGCCAGGTGCTGGACACCATGGCCATCGAGAACTTCATCTCGGTGCAGGAGACCGAAGGGCCGAAGCTGGCGCGGGCGCTGGAAGAGCACGTGCGTCACTACGAGGTCGACATCATGAACCTGCAGCGCGCCAGCAAGCTGGTTCCGGCGAAGAACACCGGCGAGTTGCACGAGGTGCAGTTCGAGAGCGGCGGCAGCCTCAAGGCCAAGACCCTGATCCTCGCCACCGGCGCTCGCTGGCGCGAAATGGGAGTGCCCGGCGAGCAGGAATACAAGGCCAAGGGCGTGTGCTTCTGCCCGCACTGCGACGGCCCGCTGTTCAAGGGCAAGCGCGTGGCGGTGATCGGCGGCGGCAACTCTGGCGTCGAGGCGGCCATCGACCTGGCCGGCATCGTCGCCCATGTGACCCTGCTGGAATTCGACAGCAAGTTGCGCGCCGATGCCGTGCTGCAACGCAAGCTCTACAGCCTGCCGAACGTCGAGGTGATCACCAGTGCCCTGACCAGCGAAGTGAAGGGCGACGGCCAGAAGGTCACCGGCCTGGTGTACAAGGACCGCAACTCCGAGGAGTTCAAGTCGATCGAGCTGGAAGGCATCTTCGTGCAGATCGGCCTGCTGCCCAACACCGAGTGGCTCAAGGGCAGCGTCGAGCTGTCGCCGCGTGGCGAGATCATCGTCGACGCCCGTGGCGAGACCTCGCTGCCCGGCATCTTCGCCGCCGGCGACGTGACCACGGTGCCGTACAAGCAGATCGTGATCGCCGTGGGCGAGGGCGCCAAGGCTTCGCTGAGCGCCTTCGACCACCTGATCCGGACCTCCGCGCCGGAGTGACCCGGCCAGCGACCGTCGAACCAGGGACGCCCGGAGCGCGAAAGCGCCCCGGGCGTTTTCGTTGGCGCGACCGCCCGCCTCAGGCCGGGATATCCAGGTTCGCGTGGCCCGGCGCGGCGGCCGCCTCGGCGTAGACCTTCTCGTCCTCCTCGATCACCCGCGAGGCCGGCCCCACCAGCAACGGGTCGGGCTCATGGGCGATGCGCCGGTCCTTGTCCGGGTAGTCCAGCGCGTGCAGGAAGTGGCGGATGCAGTTGAGTCGTGCGCGCTTCTTGTCGTCGGACTTGATGACCGTCCACGGCGCGTCGGCGGTGTCGGTATGGAAGAACATCGCCTGCTTGGCGGCGGTGTAGTCGTCCCATTTGTCCAGAGACTTGATGTCGATGGGCGACAGCTTCCAGTGCTTGAGCGGATCGTCGCGGCGCGAGATGAAGCGCCGCAGTTGCTCCTCGCGGCTCACCGAGAACCAGTACTTGAACAGCAGGATGCCGCTGTTGCTCAGCATGCGCTCCAGCTCGGGGGCCTGGCGCATGAACTCCAGGTATTGCAGTGGCGAACAGAAGCCCATGACCCGCTCGACGCCGGCGCGGTTGTACCAGGAGCGGTCGAAGAAGACCATCTCGCCGGCGGTGGGCAGGTGCTGGATGTAGCGCTGGAAATACCACTGGCCCTGCTCCTGGGAGGAGGGTTTCTCCAGGGCTACGATCCGCGCGCCGCGCGGGTTCAGGTGCTCCATGAAGCGCTTGATGGTACCGCCCTTGCCGGCGGCGTCGCGGCCTTCGAACAGGACCACCACGCGCTGGCCGGTCTCCTTCACCCAGCTCTGCACCTTGAGCAGTTCGATCTGCAGGTCGTGCTTGGCTTTCTCGTACTCGTTACGGCGCATCCGCGTGTGATAGGGATAGTTCGCCGGCAGGCTCGCCGAGGTGCTGTCCTCGCTGCTGCCGTGGGGCGCGCTGGCGACCTGCAGGGCCACCGGCTTCTGGCTGATCGCCTGGATCTCCTCGCGGGCCTTCTGCGCCGGGCTGGCCACCCGCGGGCGGCGGGTCGCCGGCTTGCGTGGGGCGCGGCGGGCGGCTGGCCGGGCCGGCTTGGCCGGCTGCGCGGCGGGTTGCTCGGGGGAGGGGGGAGTGACAGTGGGTTCTTCGCTCATGCGGGGCTCCTTCCGTTCTACGTTTTCAGCTATGCAGTCCCCCACTCTATGCCCCTGCCGGAGGGCGTCCGTTGACCCCCATCAAACCGCGCCCGGCTGCCGCCGGGAGGAAAGCCTTACACCTCTCCGACAATCCCTTGTAGGATATCGCCACGCGCGCGGCGTCCCGTCGCCCCGCGGACCTGGATCAGCAGACAGGGTGAACACTGAGCTGGCTCTCATCAACCGAGGGCCGGCAGCGTTCGCGCCGGCCCGCCGATCCGACGAAGGTCCGCACATGTCCCGCACCTGGATTCGCAACCCCCTCGCCATCTTCACCGCCAACGGTCTCGACGCCGCCGGCGGCCTGGTCGTCGAAGACGGCCGCATCGTCGAGCTGCTCGGCGCCGGCCAGCAGCCCGCGCAGCCCTGCGCCAGCCAGTTCGACGCCAGCCGGCACGTGGTCTTGCCGGGACTCATCAACACCCATCACCACTTCTACCAGACCCTTACCCGCGCCTGGGCGCCGGTGGTCAACCAGCCGCTGTTCCCCTGGCTGAAGACCCTCTACCCGGTCTGGGCGCGGCTGACCCCGGAGAAGCTCGAACTGGCCACCAAGGTGGCGCTGGCCGAGCTGCTGCTGTCCGGCTGTACCACTGCCGCCGACCACCACTACCTGTTCCCCGGCGGCCTCGAACAGGCCATCGACGTGCAGGCCGGGGTGGTCGAGGAACTGGGCATGCGCGCCATGCTCACCCGCGGCTCGATGAGCCTCGGCGAGAAGGACGGCGGCTTGCCGCCGCAGCAGACGGTGCAGGAGGCTGAGACCATCCTCGCCGACAGCGAGCGACTGATCGCTCGCTACCACCAGCGCGGCGAAGGCGCCCGGGTGCAGATCGCCCTGGCGCCCTGCTCGCCGTTCTCGGTGACTCCGGAGATCATGCGCGCCAGCGCCGAACTGGCGGCGCGCCACGACGTACGCCTGCACACCCACCTGGCGGAGACCCTCGACGAGGAAGACTTCTGCCTGCAGCGCTTCGGCCTGCGCACCGTGGACTACCTGGACAGCGTCGGCTGGCTCGGCCCGCGCACCTGGCTGGCCCACGGCATCCACTTCAACGCCGAGGAGATCCGTCGTCTCGGCGAGGCCGGCACCGGTATCTGCCACTGCCCGAGTTCGAACATGCGCCTGGCCTCGGGCATCTGCCCGACCGTGGAGCTGGAGGCGGCCGGCGCGCCGATCGGCCTGGGGGTCGATGGCTCGGCTTCCAACGACGCCTCGAACATGATCCTCGAGGCGCGCCAGGCCCTGTACCTGCAACGCCTGCGCTACGGCGCCGAGCGGATCACCCCGGAACTCGCCCTGGGCTGGGCCACCCGTGGCTCGGCACGCCTGCTCGGACGCAGCGACATCGGCGAGCTGGCCCCCGGCAAGCAGGCCGACCTGGCCTTGTTCAAGCTCGACGAGCTGCGCTTCTCGGGGAGCCACGACCCGCTCTCGGCGCTGCTGCTGTGCGCTGCCGACCGTGCCGACCGGGTAATGGTCGGCGGCGCCTGGCGAGTGGTCGATGGTGCCGTGGAAGGGCTCGACCTGGCCGCCCTGATCGCCCGCCACCGCGAGGCGGCGAGCGCCCTGATCGCCGGGTGAGGCGGGCGCCGACGGAGGAGGCGCCAGGCTTCCTCTGTCGGTTCGCATAGGTCGGCGCCTGGCCTGCAACCGGCTAGACTTCGGCATCCCCCACCAGGAGCCGACCATGTCCCGCGCCGCCCGCCCCCGCAATCGCTTTTGCAGCCTTCTGCTAGGACTCTCCCTGCTGATGCCCGCCAGCCTTCCTCTGTCCGCTGCCGAAACGGCGGCGGTGCAATCGCCGCGGACCCTGATCATCGACACCGACCCGGGCGCCGACGACGTCATCGCCCTGCTGTTCGCCATGGCCTCGCCGAAGGAGCTGAAGATCCAGGCGCTGACCACCGTCGCCGGCAACGTGCCGCTGGAAAAGACCGCGCGCAACGCCCGGCTGGCCCGCGAGTGGGGCAAGCGCCCGGATATCCCGGTCTACGCCGGCGCCCCGCGGCCGCTGCTGCGCACGCCGATCTACGCCGCCGACGTACACGGCAGCGAAGGCATCACCGGCGTCGAGGTGCATGAGCCGAAGCAGCCGCTGGCCGAAGGCAACGCGGTGGACTACCTGATCCGTACCCTGCGCGCGGCGCCGGAGAAGAGCGTGACCCTGGCCATGCTCGGCCCGGAGACCAACCTCGCGCTGGCCCTGACCCAGGCCCCGGACATCGTCAAGGGCATCCGCGAGATCGTGATCATGGGCGGCGCCCACTTCAACGGCGGCAACATCACCCCGGCCGCCGAATTCAATATCTTCGCCGACCCCCACGCGGCGGAAATCGTGCTCAAGAGCGGGGCGCTGATCACCATGCTGCCGCTCGACGTGACCCACAAGATCCTCACCAGCCCCGAGCGCATCGCCAAGCTGCGCAACCTCGGCAACCGAGCCGGCAAGACCGTCGCCGACATCCTCGACGCCTACGTCCAGTACGACATCAAGTACTACGGCCTGAAGGGCGGCCCGGTGCACGACGCCACGGTGGTCGCCTACCTGCTCAAGCCCTCGCTGTTCAAGGGCAAGCGGATCAACGTGCAGGTCGACAGCCGCGAGGGCATCACCTTCGGCCAGACTGTGGCCGACTGGTACGGCGGCCTCAAGCAGCCGGCCAACGTCGAGTGGATCAACGAGGGCGATGCCCAGGGGTTCTTCGACCTGCTCACCGAGCGTATCGCCCGCCTGCCCTGAGCGGGCTTCCCGCGGCGCCCGGCGTGGGCGCCGCGCTCAGAACGCGTAGCCGACGTTGAAGTAGTGGCCGATCCCGCTGGAGTCGGTGCGGCGTCCGTCCAGTTGCTCGCCGTCGCGCCACTGGGTCATGTTGCGGTAGACCTTGGCGCCGTAGCCGAACTTCCAGTGTTCGGTGTGATACCAGAGCCCGAGGTAGGCCTGGAAGCCGTTATCGGTACGGTATTCGCGCTCGAAGGCATCGTCCTTGTCGGGCAGTTTCGAGCCGAACTCGTAGTCGAAGAAGCCCTGGAAGGCGATGAAGCGCTTGCCGCCGAACTGCGCCAGCGGCTTGAACCAGTTCATGTGGGCGACGTAGCCGTCCCAGGCGTTCTCGTTGGACGCGCCGTAGTTCTTGTCGATGTAGCGCGCGTAGAGATTGAGCCCCACCGTACCCAGCCAGGGCAGCTCGGTGTTGGTGCCGATGCCCGACCACAGCACGTTCAGCCCCGGTCCCTGGCGCGCGTCGGCGTAGTAGTAGTCGAAGGCGACGAACCATTCGCGGATCGGGCCGATGGAGAAGTCGCGGCCGAGCAGGCGGTCGATGGAGAGACGCGGCTCGATGTCGACGAACCAGTTCTCGCCGTCGGGTACGTCCGAGCTGGCGTCGTCGAAGAGGTTCTTGTAGTCGATGTAGCCGTACAGGTCGAGCACCCCCTTGCGGCCGCCGAACTCCCATTCCAGGTAGCTGTCGTCGGTCAGGTAGGGGCCGCCGCGCTGGTTGAACGCGCGGTAGACGTGCAGGTTGTTCCAGAGCCCTTCGCGGGCGGCGTTCTCGTCGTTGTTTTCGGCGCCGAAGGCGGCGGCCGCGCACAGCGGGGCGGCACAGCACAGCAGGGCTTTGCGCATGGGAAGTCCTTGCCTGGAGTGGGACGGGTCGGACTCAGCCGCGGGATTGCCCGGCGAGTTGCCGGAGAGCCTGCTCGGCGTCGCCGACGACGATCCTGCCGGGCACCGCCAGCATCAGGTTGAGCGGCAGGCCGAACTCTTCCAGGGCCATGCCGTCGCGGTCGCGGGTCGGATCCTCGCCGACCAGCTCCGGGGCGTGCCGGCGGATCCGCTCGGCGTAGCTGCCGGCGTCGTCGACGTAGCCATAGACCGGCTTGCCGAGAGCGGTGGCGTAGCCGACCTCGAAGGCGGTGCCGCTGTCCGGCTCGGCGCCGCGGAAGAAGTTCAGGTTGGCCAGCACCGCGTCGGCGCGTTCGATCAGGCCGATGTTGGCGCGGTAGATCCAGGCCGCCTGTTCGCGCGGCTCGGCGAGCTGTTTCGGCAGCGCGTTGTCCAGCGGGTAGAGGCCTTCGAAGCCGTAGCGTGCGCACAGTGCCTTGAGCGCTTCGCCGTGGGCGACGGCGTCGGCGCGGAACACGTCGGGACCGGCCAGATAGAGTTTCCGCGGTCTGGCCGCGGCGCGTACGCCCGGCAGGCTGCCGAGCAGGGCGCCGGCGGGCAGCAGCAGGGCCGCCAGGCGCAAGAAGGTACGACGGCTGCTGGAACCGTTGGATCGGCTCATCGGATGCTCCCCCCAGGATGCCGGACGCCCCGCGCGGGGGCCGTTGTTGTCCGGGGATTATGGGCAGCAAGCGACATGCCAGGCGGCGCCTACCTGTCAGCAGATAGGCGGCGGCTCGCGTGCTTCTTCCGGCGCTCGGCGCGGGCGCTTCAGGCGTTCCCGCCGAGTTCCTCGGCGAGGCGTCGCAGGGCCTCGCGCGGGCCGCCGGCGACCAGCCGCGAAGGCACCGCCAGCATCAGGTTCAATGGCAGGCCGAAACCCTCCAGTTGCCAACCGTCGCGGTCCTCGTCGGGGTGCTCGCCAAGCCATTCCGGGGCCAGCCGGGCGAGGCGCTCGGCGTAGGCGCCGGCATCGCTGAGGTAGGCATATACCGGCTTGCCCAGGGCCAGGGCGTAGCCCACTTCGAAGGCGGTGCCGCTGTCCGGCTCGCTGCCGCGGAACGGTTCGAGGTTGGCCAGCACGCAGTCGGCGCGCTCGATCAGGCCGACATTGGCGCGGTAGATCCAGGCGGCCTGGGCGGCCGGCTCGCGGATGTCGGCGGGCAGGGCGTGGTCGAGCGGGTAGAGGCCGAGGAAACCGAACTCGGCGCAGAGCGCCTTGAGCATTTCGCCGTGGGCCTCGGCGTCGGGGCGGAAGACGTCCGGCCCGGCCAGGTAGATCGCGGTCATCGCGTGCGTGCCTTGTTACGGAAAGCCAGCGCCCATGGTAGGCCATCGTGGCGGCGCCGGCATGCACCAAGCGATGGCGCGCTGCACCGTCCTGCAGCCGCGCCGGCATGGCGCGGCACGCAGAAGCGCGGGCTTGAGCGGAGTTGTCCGGGTGGTCAGGTAATTGCATCGGCGGGCGGGCTGAACGCGAAGCCACGCCCGATGGCCAACCCTGCACTCACCGGAGCACGCCCATCCATGAAACACCGTCGCACGCAATCCCACATGTCCGTCCTGCGCCGCCTTGCCGCCGTCCTCGGCCTCGGCGCCTGCGCTCTCGCCGCCGAGGCCGCCGAACCACTGAAGATCGGCTTCGTCTATGTCGGCCCGGTCGGCGACCACGGCTGGACCTACCAGCACGAACTGGGCCGCCGCGAACTGGTGGAGCACTTCGGCGACAAGGTGAAGACCAGCTTCGTCGAGAACGTCGCCGAGGGCGCCGACGCCGAGCGGGTCATCCGCAACCTGGCGAAAGACGGCTACGGCCTGGTCTTCACCACATCCTTCGGCTACATGAACCCTACCGCCAAGGTGGCCCGGCAGTTTCCCAAGGTGACCTTCGAGCACGCCACCGGCTACAAGCGCGACAGGAACCTCGGCACCTACCTGTCGCGCTCCTACGAGGGACGCTACGTCGGCGGCTTCCTCGCGGCGAAGATGACCCGCAGCCACAAGATCGGCTACATCGCCTCGTTTCCGATTCCCGAGGTGATCCGCGACATCAACGCGATCCAGCTGGCGCTGGACAAATACGACCCGCAGGCCGAACTCAAGGTGATGTGGGTGAGCACCTGGTTCGATCCGGGCAAGGAGGCCGACGCGGCCAACGCGCTGATCGACCAGGGCGTCGACGTGGTGTTCCAGCACACCGATAGCCCGGCGCCGATCCAGGCCGCCGAGCGTCGCGGGGTGTACGCCGTGGGCTACGCCTCGGACATGCAGCACTTCGGTCCGAAGACCGTGCTCACCTCGATCGTCAACGACTGGGGCCCGCATTATATCCGCTCGGCCCAGGCGGTGATGGACGGCACCTGGAAATCCGAGGACTTCTGGGGTGGCCTGGCCGAGAGTACGGTGGTCCTGCCGCTGAACCAGGAGGTGCTGCCGGCGCCGGTGCGGGAAGAGGCGGGCAGGCTGATCGAGTCGATCCGCAGCGGAGCCTTCCACCCCTTCACCGGGCCGATCCGCGACCAGTCCGGCAAGGAGCGTTTCGCCGCCGGCGTCAGCGCGACCAATGCCGACCTGGCGTCGATGAACTATTACGTGGAAGGCATCAAGGCCGACCTGCCGAAGTGAGCCCTGGCCTTGTATGGAAAAAGTCGCCGAGCGCAGGCACTTTCCGTACAGGGCCCATCGAGGAGAGCGCGATTGGACCGTCTACCCATCATCGACATCGCCCCGCTCTACGGCGCCGACCGTGGCGCCTGGAACGACGTGGCGCGGCGGATCGACCAGGCCTGCCGCGAGTGGGGCTTCTTCTACATCGCCGGACACCCGTTGCCGGCCGCGCGCTTCGAAGCCCTGTTGGCGGCGGCGCGGGAGTTCTTCGCGCTGCCTGTCGAAGAGAAGCTGAAGATCGATATCACCCGTAGCCGCAACCATCGCGGCTATGGCGCGATCGCCACCGAGCAGCTCGACCCGGCGTTGCCCAGCGACTTCAAGGAGACCTTCGACATGGCCCTGCACCTGCCGGCGGAGCATCCCGACGTGCGCGCCGGCAAGTCCTTCTACGGGCCCAACCGACACCCCGACCTGCCCGGCTGGGAGGCCCTGCTGGAAGGACACTATGCCGACATGCTGGCGCTGGCCCGTACCGTGCTGCGCGCCCTGGCCATCGCCCTGGGGATCGAGGAGGACTTCTTCGATCGCCGCTTCGAGCAGCCGGTCAGCGTGTTCCGCCTGATCCACTATCCGCCGGCCTCGGCCCGGCAGAGCGCCGACCAGCCCGGCGCCGGCGCGCACACCGACTACGGCTGCGTGACCCTGCTCTACCAGGACGCCGCCGGTGGCCTGCAAGTGCAGAACCGCCAGGGCGAATGGATCGACGCGCCGCCCATCGACGGCACCTTCGTGGTCAACATCGGCGACATGATGGCGCGCTGGAGCAACGACCGTTACCGCTCGACCCCGCACCGGGTGATCAGCCCGCGCGGGGTGCACCGCTACTCCATGCCGTTCTTCGCCGAACCGCACATGGACACCGAGATCCGCTGCCTGCCGGGCTGCTTCGACGCGGACAACCCGCCGAAGTATCCGCCGACCACCTGTGGCGATTGGCTGACCTCGCGCTTCGCGCAGACCTATGCCTATCGGCGCGGCGAAACGGCCTGAGCCGCCCGTCGCGCACGGGAGCGGCTCGCGGGTTTGCCGCGGGCCTGACTCCCGGGACAGGTTAAACTTGCCGGCCAAGACCAGCCTGATCGAGAACCCACCCCATGTACGAATGGCTCAACGCCTTGCCCAAGGCCGAACTGCACCTGCACCTGGAAGGTACCCTGGAGCCGGAGCTGCTGTTCGCCCTCGCCGAGCGCAACCGCATCGCCCTGCCCTGGAACGACGTCGAGACCCTGCGCAAGGCCTACGCCTTCAACAACCTGCAGGAATTCCTCGACCTCTACTACGCCGGCGCCGACGTGCTGCGCACCGAGCAGGACTTCTACGACCTGACCTGGGCCTACCTGCAGAAGTGCAAGGCGCAGAACGTCGTCCACGTCGAGCCGTTCTTCGACCCGCAGACCCACACCGATCGCGGCATTCCCTTCGAGGTGGTGCTCGCCGGCATCCGCGCCGCGCTACGGGACGGCGAGAAGCTGCTGGGCATCCGCCATGGGCTGATCCTCAGCTTCCTCCGCCACCTCAGCGAGGAACAGGCGCAGAAAACCCTCGACCAGGCGCTGCCGTTCCGCGACGCCTTCATCGCCGTCGGCCTCGACAGCTCGGAAGTAGGGCATCCGCCGAGCAAGTTCCAGCGGGTCTTCGACCGGGCCCGCAGCGAAGGCTTCCTCACCGTCGCCCATGCCGGCGAGGAGGGGCCGCCCGAGTACATATGGGAAGCCCTCGACCTGCTCAAGGTCGAGCGCATCGACCACGGCGTACGCGCCTTCGAGGACGAGCGGCTGATGCGGCGGCTGATCGACGAACAGATCCCGCTGACCGTCTGCCCGCTGTCCAACACCAAGCTCTGCGTGTTCGACGACATGAGCCAGCACACCATCCTCGACATGCTCGAACGCGGCGTGAAGGTGACGGTGAACTCCGATGACCCGGCCTACTTCGGCGGCTATGTCACCGAGAACTTCCATGCCTTGCAGCAGAGCCTGGGAATGACCGAGGAGCAGGCCAGGCGCCTGGCGCAGAACAGCCTGGATGCGCGCCTGGTGAAGTGAGGGGCGGCGTGCCGGGTAGCCCGGCGCGCGACCCGCAAGGCGTTTCGTCGTCGCCGGCTTCTCGGTATTGATGATAAGCATTATCATTTGCGGGCCTGCTCAGCATTCCCATGGCGCCGCCCCGGCGCCGGCTTTCGTGCAGCCATCCTCACCGATGCCCGACCGCGACCTACCTCCCGGCCCGCGCCCGGATGCCTTGCCGGCAGACGGCGAGGCGGCGCGCCGCGCGGATCTCCTCAAGGCCTTCCTGGCCCAGCGCCAGCGCATGGAAAGCCTGGTCAGCCGCTGGGTCGGCTGCCGAGCGACCGCCGCCGACCTGGTCCAGGAGCTGTTCCTGCGCTTCTGGCGGCGCCCGGCCGCCCCGGTGGAGGAGCTTGGCAGCTACCTCCTGCGCAGCGCGCGCAACCTGGCCATCGACCACTTGCGTGGCGAAGGATCGCGGCAACGGCAACTGGACGATTGGCTGCCGGAGCAGCGCCAGGGCGAGCCGGTCGGTCCCGAGCAGGCGCTCGAGGCCGGCGACCAGTGGCGCCGGGTCGAGGCCGCCTTGCGCGGCCTGCCCGAGCGCACCCGGCGGATTTTCCTGCTCAATCGCATCCACGGCCGCACCTACGCGGAGATCGCCCAGGCCATGCAGCTTTCCCAAAGCGCCGTGGAAAAACATATGATGCGCGCCCTCGACGCCTGCAAGGCGAGCCTGGCCGGCCCGGCCGGCGAGCAGGCAAGGAGCGCCCAGCCATGACCCGACCCGATAGCGACGCCGCGCCCTACGAGCCCGTCCTCGAGCAGACCGCCCAGGCCTGGCTGGTGCGCCTGCGCGGTACGCCGGATGCGGCGACCCGGCGGGCCTTCGAGGACTGGCTGGCGCAGCGGCCGGCGCATGCCGAGGCCTATGCCCGCGCCGAGGCGCTCTGGCGCCTGACGGAAATACCGGCGAGCCGCCTGGCCATCGAAGAGGCCGATGCCCTGGAAGCCTACCTGCGGCCGCGCCGAGCGTCGCGCAACCCGCGGCGCTGGGCCTACCCGCTGGCCAGCGTCGCCTGCCTGCTGGCGATGCTCTGGCTGGGCGGCTGGTGGCAGCCCGGCGACTGGCTGCAGGACTGGCGTGCCGACTATGTCGCCGCGCCGGGACAGGTCGCCGAATGGAAGCTGGCCGATGGCTCCTACCTGAGCCTGGACGCCGGCAGCGCGGTGCGCGTGCGTATCGACGGCGGCCAGCGGCGGGTCGAACTGCTGCGCGGCGCCGCCGCGTTGCGGGTGAAGCGCGACGCGCTGCCATTCGTGGTCGAGGCCGGCGAAGGTCGGGCGCGGGTACTGGGCACCGAGTTCGAGGTCCGTCGCGGCGCCGGGGCGACCCGCGTCACCGTGTTGCAAGGGCGGGTCGCGGTGAGCGCCGGCACCGGTGCGGGCGCCGCCGAGGAAGTGCTGGGCGCCGGCCAGCAGGTCGGCTTCGCCGACGGCAAGCTGGGCCGGCCCGTGGCCATCGACGCCGCCGCCGCGCTGGCCTGGCGCCAGGGTTGGCTGAGCTTCTACCGGCGGCCGCTGGCGGAAGTGCTCGACGAACTCGCTCGCTACTACCCCGGACGCATTCTCCTGCTCGACGACGCGCTCGGTCGCCAGCCGGTCAGCGGCAGCTTCCGCAGCGATGATCCCGAAGCCGCGCTGAAGTCGCTGCAGGCGGTGCTCGGCTATCGCCAGCAGATCCTGTTCGGACGCCTGGTGGTGATTCGCTGACGGTGGCCCCGGTCCGTTTGGCCGCAGGAATCTTTCCCGGCGAAGAATTTTTTTGCCCTGCGGGGTGAGGTAAATCCGGCGCCGCTTCGTGTAGTGCTCATGACCGCGATTGATTCGCATTAGAAAAGCGACCGACACGAGCAACCCATGACCCCGTTCCCGCGCTTCGCCCTGCGTACTCTCCCCGCCCTGTTCCTCAGCCTCGGCTGTCTCGCCGCCACCGTGCAGGCCGCCGAGGCGGTTCGCTACCGCTTCAGCCAGGCTGCCGCGCCGCTGGCCCAGGCGCTCAACGCGTTCAGCCGGGCCAGCGGGCAGACGCTGCTCTACACCGCCGAGCTGCCGCCGCAGGCGACCGCTCCGGCATTGCACGGTTCGCTGGACGCGGAGGAGGCGCTGCAACGCCTGCTGCAGGGCAGCGGCCTGCGCGCGCGGCGGATCGACGAGCGCACCCTGACCCTGGAACCGATCCCCGCCAGCGGCGCGCTCGACCTCGATGCCACGACGGTCTCCGCCGCCGCCCCGGCGCAGGGCTACCGGCCGGCGGCCAACGCCTCGATCAGCCGCGGCGATGCGCCGCTACTGGAAATCCCCCAGGCGATCAGCGTGGTCCCGGCACAGGCGCTGCAGGACCAGCGCCCGCGCAACCTTGACGACGCGCTGGGCAACATCAGCGGCATCACCCAGGCCAACACCCTCGGCGGTACCCAGGACGCGGTGATGAAGCGCGGCTTCGGCGACAACCGCGACGGCTCGATCATGCGCGACGGCATGCCCTCGGTGCAGGGCCGCAATTTCACCGCCACCGCCGACCACGTCGAGGTGCTGAAGGGGCCAGCATCCCTGCTCTATGGCATCCAGGACCCGGGCGGGGTGGTCAACGTGGTGAGCAAGAAGCCACAACTGCAACAAGCCAACGCCCTGACCCTGCGTGGCTCGGCCTACGCCCACGGGCACAACGGCAGCGGCGGCCAGCTCGACTCCACCGGCCCGCTGGGCGACAGCGGACTGGCCTACCGGATGATCCTCGATCATGAGGACGAGGATTACTGGCGCGACTTCGGCAAGAGTCGCGAGACGCTGGTGGCGCCCTCGCTGGCCTGGTACGGCGAGGACACGACGGTCAACCTGAGCTACGAGCACCGCGAGTTCACCACGCCGTTCGACCGTGGCACGGCCATCGACCCGCGTACCAACCGCCCGCTGGACATCCCGCGCAGCCGGCGCCTGGACGAGCCCTTCAACATCACCGAGGGCCGTTCCGAGCTGGCCCGCCTGGATCTCGAACGGCAGCTCGACGACACCTGGAAGGCCCACTTCGGCTACGGCTACAGTCGCGAGACCTACGACGACAACCAGGCCCGGGTGATGGCCGTGAATGCCGACGGCACCCTGACCCGGCGCATGGACGGCACCCACGGCGCGGTCAGCAGCGACAGCTTCGCCACCCTCGGCCTGAGCGGAACGCTGCAACTGGCCGGGATGCAACATGACCTGCAATTCGGCATGGACCACGAGAAGCGCAAGATCTTCCGCGCCGACCTGCTGCGCGACAGCAAGACCAGCCGCTTCGACTACCTCGACCCGGTCTATGGCCAGGTGGTGCCGTCGACCCGGGTGGTCGCCGGCGACAGCGACCAGACCGACAAGCTGCGCAGCGACTCGCTGTACTTCCAGGACTCGATCCACCTGGACGAACGCTGGATCCTGGTCGGCGGCGCGCGCTACCAGATCTACGACCAGCTCGCCGGGCGCGGCCGGCCGTTCAACGCCAACACCGATATCAACGGGCAGAAATGGGTGCCGCGCGGCGGCCTGGTCTACCGCCTGAGCGACGAGGTTTCGCTGTACGGCAGCTACACGCGCTCGTTCAAGCCGAACTCGACCATCGCCCCGCTGAGCACCGGCGAGACCATCGATTCGGCGATCCTGCCGGAGGAGGCGACCTCCTGGGAGCTGGGCGCCAAGCTGGATGTGCCGGGGCGTCTCAGCGGCACCCTGGCGCTGTTCGACATTCGCAAGAAGAACGTGCTGGTCAACGAACTCGACGGTGCTGGCAACAGCAGCGTGCGCGCCGCCGGCCGGGTCCGCTCGCGCGGCCTGGAGCTGGACCTCACCGGCCAGCTCAGCGAACGCTGGAGCCTGATCGGCAGCTACGCCTGGCTCGCCGCGGAAGTCACCGAGGACCCGACCCTGGAGGGCAAGCGCCTGCAGAACGTGGCGCGCAACACCGCGTCGCTGTCGGCGGTCTACGAACTCGGCCAGCTCTTCGGCGGCGACCGCCTGCGCCTGGGCGGCGGCGCGCGCTACGTCGGCAAGCGCCCGGGCGACCCGGCCAATTCCTTCGACCTGCCGTCCTACACCGTGGCCGATGCCTTTGCCAGCTACGACACCCGCTTTGGCGGACACGGCGTGAAGTTCCAGCTCAACGTGAAGAACCTGTTCGACCGCACCTACTACCCGTCCAGTGCCAATCGACTGTACGTGGCGATGGGCGAGCCCCGGCAGTTCCAGCTGTCGACGACGGTGGAGTTCTGAGTCGGCGCTCGTTCCTGGCGGGGTTCCTGGCGTCCTCCTGGACGATGGGAGGCCTCTCCCGCCCTCTGGCCAAGCAGGGAGAAGGGCCGCCGCGGTGCTGCCCGGCGCAGGATCGGTGAATCGTTCCGTTCGACGATGCTCCATCCAGTGCCTTCTCCCTTCAGGGAGAGGGACGCGGAGCAGCGCCAGGGCGCGATCTCATCGCACGCCACCTCGTCCCCAACCTGCCCGTTGGGTACCATGCCCGCACCACTCGCCGCCACGGCCACCCCATGAACCTCGACAACCGCATCAAGTTCCGCCACCTCGCCTGCTTCCTCGAAGTCGCCCGCCAGCGCAGCTTCGCCAAGGCGGCGGACGCCGTGGCGGTGTCGCAGCCGGCGATCTCCAAGACCCTCAAGGAACTGGAGGAAATCCTCGGCGCGCGCCTGTTCGAACGGAGCAAGGCCGGCGCCGAGCTGACCGAGGCGGGGGTGACCTTCCTGCGCTATGCCGGCCCCTGCGTGCAGGCCCTGCGCGACGGGGTGAACACCCTGCGCGGCCACGAGGCGCAGGTCGAGACGGTGCGGGTCGGCGTGCTGTCGACGGTGGAGAGCCTGGTGGTGCCCGAGGTGATCCGGCGCCTGCACCGGCGCCACGGTGCGCTGGTGGTCAGCGTCGCCACCGGACCCAGCGCCTACCTGCTGGCGCAACTGAAGGTCGGCGAGCTGGACCTGGTGGTCGGGCGGATGACCGATAGCCCGGACATCCAGGGCCTGACCTTCGAGCACCTGTACAGCGAGTCGATGATGCTGGTGGTGCGTCCCGCCCACCCCTTGCTCGCCTCGCCCCTCGGCGACCTGCAGCGGCTGGCCGAATTCCCACTGGTGCTGCCGCTGGCCGGCACCACCATCCGCCGCCACGCCGACAGCCTGTTCGTGCAATGGGGCATCGCGCTCGCCGGACAGCGCCTGGAAACCCTCTCGCCGACCCTCAGCCGCAGCTATGTGTTGCGCAGCGAGGCGATCTGGGTGGCGCCGCGCGATGCCGTGCGCCTGGACGTCGGCAACGGCGAGCTGGCCGAGCTGGACCTGGGTATCCGCGAACCGGGCGGTTCGGTCGGGCTGTGCCACAACGCGGCCTTGCCGTTGCCGCTGGGGGCGCAATGGTTCAGCGCGGTGTTGCGCGAGGTGGCCGCCGAGTTGCACTGATAAAGCATAACCAAATGGTTATGTATGGGGCCGGATAATTCACTGTCCCCGTCCCGCCTCCTGCGCAAGACTTCGTTTTCCATGCCTGAATCCACAAGCCTGGCGACCGATAACGCGAATAACAGGAGCCCGACATGCACGACGCCGAAAGCCGTCGTTTCGTCATCCGTGACCGAAACTGGCACCCCAAAGCCTTGACCCCCGACTACAAGACCTCCGTGCCGCGCTCGCCGAGCCAGGCGCTGGTGAGCATCCCGCAATCGCTCTCGGAAACCAGCGGGCCGGACTTCTCCCACCTCAGGCTCGGCCGCCACGACAACGACCTGCTGCTCAACTTCGACCACGGCGGCCTGCCCCAGGGCGAGCGCATCATCATGTTCGGCCGGGTCTTCGACCAGTACGGCAAGCCGGTCCCGCACACCCTGGTGGAGATGTGGCAGGCCAACGCCGGCGGGCGCTACCGGCACAAGAACGACCGCTACCTGGCGCCGCTCGACCCGAACTTCGGCGGCGTCGGCCGGACCCTCACCGACAGCGAGGGCCACTATTACTTCCGCACCATCAAGCCCGGGCCCTATCCCTGGCGCAACGGCCCCAACGACTGGCGCCCGGCGCACATCCACGTGTCTGTCAGCGGCCCGGCGATCGCCGCGCGGCTGGTCACCCAGATGTACTTCGAGGGCGACCCGCTGATCCCCAAGTGCCCGATCATCCGCACCCTTGCCGACCCGGAGGCGGCGCAGAGCCTGATCGGCCGGCTCGACATGAGCATGGCCAACCCGATGGATTGCCTGGCCTACCGCTTCGACATCGTCCTGCGCGGGCAGCGCAAGACCTTCTTCGAGAACGCCTGAGGAGCCGACCATGAGCCACGAACTGCTGCGGGAAACCCCTTCCCAGACCGCCGGTCCCTATGTCCACATCGGCCTGGCGCTGGCCGCCGCCGGCAACCCGACCCGTGACCTGGAGATCTGGAACCGCATGGCCCGCGAAGACGCGCCGGGCCAGCACATCCTCCTGCTCGGCCACGTCTACGACGGCAACGGCCACCTGGTGCGCGACTCGTTCCTGGAGTTCTGGCAGGCCGACAGCGAAGGCCGCTACCAGGAGCGCTACGATCCGGAGCGTCCGTTCAACAGCTTCGGCCGCACCGCCACCACCTTCGATGCCGGCGAGTGGACCCTGCACACGGTCAAGCCGGGGGTGGTGCGTAACGCCCAGGGCGTGCCGATGGCGCCGCACATCAACGTCTCGCTGTTCGCCCGCGGCATCAACATCCACTTGCAGACCCGGCTGTACTTCGATGACGAGACCGAGGCCAACGCCGCCTGTCCGGTGCTCAACCTGATCGAGCAGGCGCCGCGTCGCGACACCCTGCTCGCGCAGCGCTGCGAAGTGGACGGACAGCTCGCCTACCGTTTCGACATCCGCATCCAGGGCGACAACGAGACGGTGTTCTTTGACTTCTAGGCGCATCGATCGCGCGGGAAGGAAGGGCGCCCTTGCCGGAGCGGCAAGGGCGTACCCAGAACCCGCCGATGGGTACCTGACATTACTCCCGGAGGGCGATGGGTAGCCCCGACAGTACTACAGTCGGAGGCGCTCCGGTCAATTGCGATGATCGAACGAGTGTCCGATAATCGGCGAGCCTTTCCGTGACCCGAGCCCGAACGTCCATGAGCGAACTCCCGGAACACCCCGCCACCCTGGCGCCGCCGACCGTCCTTTCGCCGGCCAAGCGCATCGAGGCCTTCACCGGCGATCCCAACTTCATGACCTCGCTGGCCCGTGGCCTGGCGGTGATCCATGCGTTCCAGGAGCGCAAGCGGCACCTGACCATCGCCCAGATCAGCCACCGCACCGAGATACCCCGCGCCGCCGTGCGTCGCTGCCTGCACACGCTGATGCAGCTTGGCTACGCCACCACCGACGGGCGCACCTACTCGCTGTTGCCGAAGGTGCTCACCCTCGGCCACGCCTACCTGTCGTCGACGCCGCTGGCGATCACTGCGCAGCCGATCCTCGACCGCCTCAGCGAACAGCTCCACGAAGCCTGCTCGATGGCCACCCTGGAGGGCGACGACGTGCTCTACATCGCCCGTTCGGCCACTCCCCAGCGGCTGATTTCGGTGGACCTCAACGTCGGCAGCCGGCTGCCCGCCTATTGCACCTCGATGGGCCGCATCCTCCTCGCCGCGCTGGACGACGACGCGCTGCACGCCTACTTCGGCGGAGTGGAGATGCAGGCCAAGACCAGCCGTACCCTGTATACCCCCGAGACCCTGCTGCCGTGCCTGGTGGAGATTCGTCGCCAGGGCTGGTGCATCGTCGACCAGGAGCTGGAAGTCGGCCTGCGCTCGCTGGCGGTGCCGGTACGCGACTCCGCCGGCCATGTGCTCGCCGCGCTGAACGTCGGCACCCATGCCGGGCGGGTCTCCCGCGCCGAACTGGAAAGCCGTTTCCTGCCGTTGCTGCTGGAGGCCAGCCGCGAGCTGAGCGCGCGCCTGTTCACCTGACGCCGGAGGCGATCCCCTCCACAAGTTTGGAAAAGGAACCCCCGCTTCCATCTGATAGTCGCAATCCTTGGGGACGCGGCTAGAATCCCTGCCAATTCTGGGAGTTTCCGGCCGGATCGGCCGGTATCTGTATGGATCGCGAAGGGGAAGGCATGTCAGACGCCAGAGGCGCTTTTCATTCCAAAGGTCGCTGGTCGCGGATGGCGCTGCCCGCCATCCTGTGCGCCGGCCTGCTTGTCGGTTGCGGCGCCGAGCCGCCCGCCGAGGAACACGTCCGTGTGCTGGCGCAGACGGTGAAGATGGCCGAGTTCGCCTCGGCCACCTCGATCACCGGCGACATCCAGGCACGGGTACAGGCCGACCAGTCGTTCCGTGTCGGCGGCAAGATCGTCGAGCGCCTGGTCGATGTCGGCGACCACGTCGCGGCTGGCCAGGTGCTGGCGCGGCTCGACCCGCAGGACCAGCGCAGCAACGTGGAGAACGCCCAGGCGGCGGTCGCCGCGCAGCAGGCGCAGTCGAAGCTCGCCGACCTCAACTACCAGCGGCAGAAGGCGCTGCTGCCCAAGGGCTACACCAGCCAGAGCGAGTACGACCAGGCGCTGGCCTCGGTGCGCAGCGCGCAGAGTTCGCTGAAGGCCGCCCAGGCGCAGTTGGCCAACGCCCGCGACCTGCTTTCCTATACCGAGCTGCGTGCCTCCGACGCCGGGGTCATCACCGCCCGCCAGGCCGAGGTCGGCCAGGTGGTGCAGGCCACCGTGCCGATCTTCACCCTGGCCCGCGACGGCGAGCGCGACGCGGTGTTCAACGTCTACGAGTCGTTGTTCAGCCACGATGTCGACGGCCAGCGGATCACCGTCAGCCTGCTCGGCAAGCCGGAAGTCACCGCCAGCGGCAAGGTCCGCGAGATCACCCCCACGGTGGACGAGCGCAGCGGTACGCTGAAGGTCAAGGTCGGCCTCGACTCGGTGCCGGCGGAAATGAGCCTCGGCAGCGTGGTCAACGCCAGCGTCGCCGCGCCGGCCGAGCACAGCGTGGTGCTGCCCTGGTCGGCGCTGTCCAAGGTCGGCGAGCAGCCGGCGGTCTGGTTGCTCGACCAGCAAGGCAAGGCGCGTCTGCAACCGGTGCGGGTGGCACGCTACGCCAGCGAGAAGGTGGTCATCGACGGTGGCCTGGAGGCGGGCCAGACGGTGGTCACGGTGGGCGGCCAACTGCTCCATCCGGGCCAGGTGGTCGAGGTGGCCCAGCCGCCGCAGCCGACCCAGAGCACCGCCAGCCGCGACGCCGTGGGCGGAGGCCAGCCATGAAGCCGTTTTCCCTCGCCGGCCTGTTCGGCTTCGCCCTGCTCCTCTCCGGCTGCGGCGACGAGCCGCCGCCGGCACCGCCGCGGCCGGTGCTGACGGTGACCGTGAAGACCCTGAAGAACGACGACCTCGGTCGCTTCGCCGGGAGCATCCAGGCGCGCTACGAGAGCGTGCTCGGCTTCCGCACCAACGGACGGATCGCCTCGCGCCTGTTCGACGTCGGTGACTTCGTCGGCAAGGGCGCGCTGCTGGCGACCCTCGACCCCACCGACCAGCAGAACCAGTTGCGCGCCAGCCAGGGCGACCTGGCCAGCGCCGAGGCACAGTTGATCGACGCCCAGGCCAATGCCCGGCGCCAGGAAGAACTGTTCGCCCGCAGCGTCACCGCCCAGGCGCGCCTGGACGATGCGCGGACCCGCCTGAAGACCAGCCAGGCCAGCTTCGACCAGGCCAAAGCGGCGGTGCAGCAGGCCAGGGACCAGCTTTCCTACACGCGCCTGGTGACCGATTTCGACGGCGTCATCACCACCTGGCACGCCGAGGCCGGGCAAGTGGTCAGCGCCGGCCAGGCGGTGGTCACCCTGGCCCGGCCCGAAGTGCGCGAGGCAGTCTTCGACCTGCCCACCGAGGTCGCCGAGAGCCTGCCGGCCGACGCGCGCTTCCTGGTCAGCGCCCAGCTCGACCCGCAGGCCAGGACCACCGGCAGCATCCGCGAGCTGGGTCCGCAGGCCGACGCCTCGACCCGCACCCGTCGCGTGCGCCTGAGCCTGGCGCAGACGCCGGAGGCGTTTCGCCTCGGTTCGACCATCCAGGTCCAGCTGAGCAGCGCCGGTAGCGTGCGCAGCGTGCTGCCGGCCAGCGTGCTGCTGGAGCGCGACGGCAAGACCCAGGTCTGGGTCGTCGATGGGAAACAGTCCAGCGTGGCCCTGCGCGAGGTACAGGTGCTCAGCCGCGACGAACGCCAGGTGGTGATCGGACAGGGCCTGGCCGACGGCGACCGGGTGGTCCGCGCCGGAGTCAACAGCCTCAAGCCCGGCCAGAAGATCAAACTCGACGAGGATGCGCGATGAAGGGCGGTTTCAACCTGTCGGACTGGGCCCTGCGCCACCAGTCCCTGGTCTGGTACCTGATGGCGGTATCGCTGGTGATGGGCGTGTTCTCCTACCTCAACCTGGGGCGCGAGGAGGATCCCTCGTTCGCCATCAAGACCATGGTCATCCAGACCCGCTGGCCGGGCGCCACGGTGGACGACACCCTGGAGCAGGTCACCGACCGCATCGAGAAGAAGCTCGAGGAGCTGGACTCGCTGGATTACGTGAAGAGCTACACGCGACCCGGCGAATCGACGGTCTTCGTCTACCTCAAGGACACCACCAAGGCCGGCGACATCCCGGATATCTGGTACCAGGTGCGCAAGAAGATATCCGACATCCAGGGCGAATTCCCCCAGGGCATCCAGGGACCGGGTTTCAACGACGAGTTCGGCGACGTGTTCGGCAGCGTCTACGCCTTCACCGCCGATGGCCTGGACTTCCGCCAGCTGCGCGACTACGTGGAGAAGGTGCGCCTGGACATCCGCTCGGTGAAAGACCTGGGCAAGGTGCAGATGATCGGTGCGCAGAACGAGGTCATCTACCTCAACTTCTCTACCCGCAAGCTGGCCGCCCTCGGTCTCGACCAGCGCCAGGTCGTGCAGAGCCTGCAGGCGCAGAACGCGGTGACCCCGTCCGGCGTGGTCGAGGCCGGCCCCGAGCGCATCTCGGTGCGCACCTCCGGCAACTTCCGTTCGGAAAAGGACCTGCAGGCGGTCAACCTGCGGGTCAACGATCGTTTCTACCGGCTGTCCGACCTGGCCAGCATCAGCCGCGATTTCGTCGACCCGCCGACCTCGCTGTTCCGCTACAAGGGCGAGCCGGCCATCGGCCTGGCGGTGGCGATGAAGGAGGGCGGCAATATCCTCGAGTTCGGCGAGGCGCTCAATGCGCGCATGCAGGAGATCACCGGCGAACTGCCGGTTGGCGTCGGCGTGCACCAGGTGTCGAACCAGGCCCAGGTGGTGAAGAAGGCGGTCGGCGGTTTCACCCGGGCGCTGTTCGAGGCGGTGGTGATCGTCCTCATCGTCAGCTTCGTCAGCCTCGGCCTGCGCGCCGGGCTGGTGGTGGCCTGCTCGATCCCGCTGGTGCTGGCGATGGTCTTCGTGTTCATGGAATACACCGACATCACCATGCAGCGGGTTTCCCTCGGCGCGCTGATCATCGCCCTCGGCCTGCTGGTGGACGATGCCATGATCACCGTGGAGATGATGATCACGCGCCTCGAACTGGGCGACTCGCTACACGACTCGGCGACCTACGCCTACACCTCGACGGCCTTCCCGATGCTCACCGGGACCCTGGTGACGGTGGCCGGCTTCGTACCCATCGGGCTCAACGCCAGCTCCGCCGGCGAGTACACCTTCACCCTGTTCGCAGTGATCGCCGTGGCGCTGCTGCTGTCGTGGATCGTCGCGGTGCTGTTCGCCCCGGTGATCGCCGTGCACATCCTGCCGAAGACTCTCAAGCACAAGTCGGAGCAGAAGAAGGGCCGCATTGCCGAGCGTTTCGACAGCCTGCTGCACCTGGCGATGCGCCGGCGCTGGACGACCATCTTCCTCACCGCGCTGCTGTTCGGCGTGTCGCTGTTCCTGATGAAGTTCGTCCAGCACCAGTTCTTCCCGTCTTCCGACCGTCCGGAACTGCTGGTCGACCTCAACCTGCCGCAGAACAGCAGCATCCACGAGACCAGGGCGGTGATGGACCGCCTGGAAGCGACGCTGAAGGACGACGAGGACATCGACCACTGGAGCGCCTACGTCGGCGAAGGCGCGATCCGCTTCTACCTGCCGCTGGACCAGCAGTTGCAGAACAACTTCTATGGCCAGCTGGTGATCGTCACCAAGGACCTGGAGGCCCGCGAGCGCGTCGCCGCACGCCTGCGCGATCGCTTGCGCAAGGACTACGTCGGCATCAGCACCTACGTGCAGCCGCTGGAGATGGGGCCGCCGGTGGGACGGCCGATCCAGTACCGGGTCAGCGGACCGCAGATCGACAAGGTCCGCGAGTACGCCATGGGCCTGGCCGGCGTGCTCGACGGCAACCCGAACATCGGCGATATCGTCTACGACTGGAACGAGCCCGGGAAGATGCTCAAGATCGACATCGCCCAGGACAAGGCGCGCCAGCTCGGGCTTTCCTCCGAGGACGTGGCGCAGATCATGAACAGCGTGGTGACCGGCAGCGCGGTGACCCAGGTGCGCGACGACATCTACCTGGTGAACGTCATCGGCCGCGCCGAGGATAGCGAGCGCGGCTCGCTGGAGACCCTGGAGAGCCTGCAGATCGTCACGCCCAGCGGCACCTCGATCCCGCTCAAGGCGTTCGCCAAGGTCAGCTACGAGCTGGAGCAGCCGCTGGTGTGGCGCCGCGACCGCAAGCCGACGATCACGGTGAAGGCGTCGCTGCGCGGCGAGATCCAGCCCACCGACCTGGTCGCCCGGCTGGCGCCGGAGGTCAAGCGCTTCGCCGACGGCCTGCCGGCGAACTACCGGATCGAAGTGGGCGGCACGGTGGAGGAGAGCGGCAAGGCCGAGGGCCCGATCGCCAAGGTGGTGCCGCTGATGCTGTTCCTCATGGCGACCTTCCTGATGATCCAGTTGCAGAGCGTGCAGAAGCTATTCCTGGTGGCCAGCGTCGCGCCGCTGGGGCTGATCGGGGTGGTCGCGGCGTTGCTGCCGACCGGCACGCCGATGGGCTTCGTGGCGATCCTCGGGATTCTCGCGCTGATCGGCATCATCATCCGCAACTCGGTGATCCTGGTGACCCAGATCGATGCCTTCGAGAAAGACGGCAAGACGCCCTGGGAAGCCGTGCTGGAAGCCACCCACCACCGCACCCGGCCGATCCTGCTGACGGCGGCGGCGGCCAGCCTGGGGATGATCCCCATCGCCCGCGAAGTGTTCTGGGGGCCGATGGCCTATGCGATGATCGGCGGCATCGTCGCCGCCACGCTGCTCACGCTGATCTTCCTGCCGGCGCTGTACGTCGCCTGGTACCGGATTCCGGAACCGGGACGCTGAGCGCGGCGTAAGGGGAAGGGGGCGCCGCCGTAGCAGAGTCTGTGCGGGGGGAAGGAGAGCGGACGGCGGGTGGGCCATCCGCCCCGACGCCGGGCAGGGTATGCCCGGCGTTGCTACGGCGACGGCGGCCAGTATAGGCAGCCCGGCGTCAGGGAAAATCCGACCAATTTACGAATCTGTTTTGCAACCGAGGTAATAGTGGACACATTGCAAGGCATGCGCGTGTTCGCCAGGGTGGTGGACAGCGGCAGCTTCACTTCCGCCGCCCAGGCCCTGGACCTGTCCACCGCGCAGGTATCGCGGCTGATCTCCGACCTGGAGGCGCACCTGCAGACGCGCCTGCTGCACCGCACCACCCGGCGCCTGGCCCTGACCGAAGCCGGCGAGCGTTACCTGGAACGGTGCCGCGGGATCCTCGAGGACATCGAGGTCGCCGAGGCCGAAGCCGCCGGCGCGCACATCCGCCCCTGCGGCCGCTTGCGCGTGCAGTCGCTGATGGGCATGGGCCAGCATCACCTGGTGCCGATGATCGCCCGCTACGGCGCACTGTTCCCCGACGTGGTGATCGAGCTGACCCTGTCCCAGCGCAACCCGGACATGCTCGAGGAAGGCCAGGATGTGCTGATCACCGGCGAGCGCCAGTTGCCCGACTCGGAGTTCGTCGCCCAGCGCCTGGGCAGCATCCACAGCGTGCTCTGCGCCAGTCCCGGCTACCTGCAGCAGCACGGCGTGCCACGCTCGGTGGACGACCTGGAGCGCCACGTCTGCCTGCGCCTGCAGGACCCGGCCTACCCGGAGGGCTGGATCTTCGCCGACGAGCAGGGCGAGCGCACCGTCAGCCCGCAGAACACCTTCATGGTCAATGTCGCCGAGGTCATGGCCCAGGCGGCCAAGGCCGACCTCGGCATCGCCCTGCTGCCCAGCTACGTGGCGGCCGCGGCGCTGCGCAACGGCGAGCTGCTACGGGTGTTGCCCGGCCATGCCATGCACCAGCGGACCATCTATGCGCTGTATCCCTCGCGGCGTTACCTGGACGCGAAGATCCGCACCTGGGTCGATCTGTTGCAACAGGAACTTCCCCAGGCATTCGCCCGCGACGAAACTACCATGCAAAGTTCAAGTTACTGGGCACAGTGAAGGATTGTTGTTATTGAGGTAATACTCTCTCGTCTGTTTGGCTATTTTTCCGAGCATGGCGGTTAACTAATATGGCGCCTGTCCCAAGTGAACAGGGTGTCATCGGAGACCCGCCATGAATCGCCAGATCCTTGCTGCCGCCATACTCAGTTTGTTTTCCCTCGCATTTTCCCAGGCCGGTTTCGCCGAAGAGTCCTCGCTGATGACCAACCGCATGGTCGACGCCAACCAGCAGGCCATCGAGCACCAGCAGGAACTTTCCGCCTCCGCCGCGCAGGCCGGGGCCCGCAGCGACTCCTGATCTAGCGCATGGCGCCAGCCGCGCCATGGCTTCCCCCGGGTACTCGGGAAGCGTGAGCCTGGGTACCCTGTCCTTGCGCCGCATATGATATGCGGCGTTTTTTTTGCCTTCCTGACCGTTCGGACAATTCTTGCAGAATATGTAAAAGACTTTCGTTGGATATCGGGTTTTTCCGATAGTGGCAAAAAAATATAATCGCGCCAGCTCAATGGATAATTGTCGCTGGCTGTCGACGATATTCGTTCTGTCTTCATCGATCTCGCCATGCAAGAGCGGGACGTGGAAAGCCTAAAGCCCGATGAGTCGAAGAGACTTTCAATAGAAGAGTCCGACTGCGTTTCAGCCGGTTTCCAGTGTCCGGAAATACACTGGCAAGACTTCCCGACGCCGAACTTTGATTGCTCCTATTCGACGTCTTCTCAAGGCCGCTGATACCAGCGGCCTTTTTTTTCGGGTTGCGCCCGGCTGGGCGCCCCATGGGAGCGATCGCCCGCGCGACGCCAGCAGAAGCGTCGCCGGGAACGACACCACAACACGCTTTCCGGCCTTGCCGGATTTCACCACGCTGTAAGAAGGAGCAACCGCAATGAGGAATCTGTTCGCCTTGACGCCGATGGCGCTGGCGCTGTGCACCGCGTCCGCCGCCTGGGCCGATGAGGGGGAAGCCAAAGAAGGCTTCATCGAAGGCTCCAGCCTCCAATTGCTGACCCGCAACTACTACTTCAACCATGACCGCCGGCACGCTTCCGGGCACGACAGCAAGGAATGGGCGCAAGGCTTCATCGCCACCTTTCAGTCCGGCTACACGCCCGGCGTGGTCGGCTTCGGCGTCGACGCCTACGGCATGCTCGGGCTGAAGCTCGACGGCGGCGGCGGTACCGGCGGCACCAGCATCCTGCCGATCACCTCGCCGAGCAAGGAAGGCTACGAATCCGGCAAGGCGCCCGATGAGTTCTCCAGTGGCGGGGCGGCGCTGAAGATCCGCGCCTTCGACACCGAGCTGAAGCTGGGCGACCAGTTCCTCAGCAACCCGGTGGTCGCCGGCGGCGAGTCGCGCATGCTGCCGCAGACCTTCCGCGGTGTGAGCCTGACCAACAACAGTTTCGAGGACCTGACCCTCACGGCTGGCCAGGTCAGTTTCACCAAGTACTACAACCAGAGTGGCCACCGTCGCCTCGGCTCGTACTACGGCGAACTGCCGGGCGACCGCGACAGCCATCATCTCAGCTGGCTGGGCGGCACCTGGGGCGGCATCGAGGGCTTCACCAGCAGCCTGTACGCCGCCGAACTGCAGAACGTCTGGAAGCAGTACTACGCCGACGTCGACTACACCTACGAGATCGACGACAACTGGTCGCTGAACCCCGGCGCGCACTACTACAAGACCGTCGACAGCGGCGACTCGTTGCTCGGCCGGATCGACAACAACACCTACAGCCTGCATTTCGCGGTCGGCTACAGGCAGCACACCGTCACCGCGGTGCTGCAGAAGGTCAACGGCAACACGCCGTTCGACTACATCAACCAGGGCGACAGCATCTTCCTCGACAACTCGCAGCAGTATTCCGACTTCAACGGTCCCAACGAGAAGTCCTGGAAGCTGCAATACGACTACGACTTCGTCGCCCTCGGCCTACCCGGCCTGAGCGCCTCGGCCTCGTACTCGCGCGGCAAGCTGGACCTGACCCGGGTCGATCCGGACAGCCCCGGCTACGGCGGCTGGTACAGCGCCGACGGCAAGAACGCCAAGCACTGGGAACGCGACCTCGACCTGCAGTACGTGGTCCAGGGCGGTCCGGCCAAGGACCTCTCGCTGCGCCTGCGCTGGGCCACCCACCGCGGCACCGGCGGCTACAGCGCGGTGGACAATGACATCGACGAATACCGGGTGATCGTCGACTATCCCATCGACGTGTTCTGAGCCCCGCGCGCTGGGCCCTTCGCCGGGCTCAGCGCTGGCGGAACAGTTCGCCGGGAGTGAAGCCGAAGAGTCCCTTGAAGGCGGCGATATAGGCCGAGGTCGAGTCGTAGCCGCTGTCCAGGGCGGCGCCGGTGACGCTGTCGCCGGCCTCCAGCGCGTTGAGCGAGGCGAGCAGGCGCTGGCGTTGGCGCCAGAGCCGGTAGTTCATCCCGGTCTCGCGCTGGAACAGGCGCGACAGGGTCTTTTCCGAGGTGCCCAGGCGCTGCGCCCAGTCGCCCATGGTCAGGCTCTGGGTCGGTTCGTCGATCAGTGCCTGGCACAGCCGCAGCAGGCGCGGCTCGCGCGGCATCGGCAGGGAGAAGGCGACCTCCGGCAGCAGCCGCAACTGGTCCAGCAGCACCTGCACCAGCCGCGATTCGGCGCTGTCGCCCTCCGGGTAGTCCACCGGCAACTCGCAGAAACTCTTGATCAGCTCGCGCGCCAGCGGCGTCACCTCCAGCACCCGGCAACGCGTCGGCGCCCAGGCGCAGGCGTCGCCACGGATGTACAGGCTGCGCATCTCGGCGCGGGTGGAGGTGACCACCTCGTGTTCCAGTTGCGCCGGAATCCAGATCGCCCGCTGCGGCGGGGCGAAGAAGCTGCCCTCGGCGGTATGTACGCCGAGCACGCCGCTGATGGCGTAGGAAAGCTGTACCCAGGCGTGCCGGTGGCGCGAGGTCCAAGAGCCGGCGCGCAGGCTTTCGGCGCGCGCGTAGACCGGCCGTGGCAGGCGGGCGAGGGTGGGAATCGGGCGGTGCAGTTCCGCAGGCTGTCCGTTCATCGTCATGACTTGGCGTCGTGTCGCTAGTCGGCAGAGTCTGGCAGGGCTAACCTGCCGCCTCAAGTTTCCCGGAGCCCACGCCGATGCTCGACTTCTCCGCCCACGCGCTTCCCTACGCCTCGCAACGTTCGCCGGTCCATGCCCGCCGCGGCATGGTCGCCACCTCGCAGCCGCAGGCGGCGCAGGTCGGGCTGGAGATATTGCGCCGTGGCGGCAATGCCATCGACGCGGCGATCGCCACCGCCGCCGCGCTGACGGTGGTCGAGCCGACCGGCTGCGGGATTGGCGGCGATGCCTTCGCCCTGGTCTGGACCCGCGGACGCCTGCACGGCCTGGACGCCAGCGGGCGCGCGCCGGGCCTGCTCGATCGCGAGCGGGTGCGCGCCGCCGGCCACGAGCGGATGCCGCTGTACGGCTGGACGCCGGTCACCGTGCCGGGCTGTCCGGCGGCCTGGGGCGAACTGTCGCGGCGCTTCGGCAAATTGCCGTTCGAACAACTGCTGCGGCCGGCGATCGAGCTGGCTCGCGATGGCTTTCCGGTCTCGCCGGTGATCGCCCGCCTGTGGCAGAGCGGCCTGGACAAGTTCCGCGCGGCGTTGCCGCAGCGGCCCGAGCTACGGGCCTGGTTCGACGAGTTCCTCATCGACGGCCGGGCGCCGCGCGCCGGCGAGGTGTTCCGCCAGCCGGGCCAGGCCGACACCCTGGACGAGCTGGCGCGCAGCCAGTGCGAAAGCTTCTATCGCGGCGAGCTGGCCAGGGCCATCGTCGGCCACGCCGAGCGCAGCGGCGGCTACCTGCGCGCGGAGGACCTGGCCGGCTACCAGGCGAAGTGGGTCGAACCGATCTCGCTGAACTACCGTGGCTATGACGTCTGGGAGATTCCGCCGAGCGGCCAGGGCCTGATCGCCCTGATGACCCTGAACATCCTCAAGGGCTTCGAATTCGGCGAGCGCGACTGCGCGCGGACCTGGCATCGCCAACTGGAGGCGATGAAGCTGGCGTACGTCGACGGGCTGCACTACATCAGCCAGCCGCAGTCGATGCGGGTCTCGGTCGAGGAACTGCTGCACGAGGACTACGCCGCCAGCCGCCGTGCGCTGATCGGCGAGCGCGCGCTCGATCCCAGCCCCGGCCAGCCGAGGCCGGGCGGCACGGTGTACCTGGCCTGTGGCGACGAGGAGGGCAACCTGGTCTCGTTCATCCAGAGCAACTACCACGGCTTCGGCTCCGGCGTGGTGGTGCCCGGCACCGGCATCGCCTTGCAGAACCGCGGCGCCGAGTTCAGCCTCGATCCGGACCACGTGAATTGCCTGGAGCCGGGCAAGCAGACCTTCCACACCATCATTCCCGGTTTCCTCAGCAAGGACGGCGTGCCGCTCGGCCCGTTCGGCGTGATGGGCGCCTATATGCAGCCGCAGGGCCACGTGCAGATGGTGATGAACCTGGTGGACTTCGGCCTCAACCCCCAGGCTGCCCTCGACGCGCCGCGCTGGCAGTGGCTGGGCGGGCTGCGCGTCGGCATCGAACATGCCGCGCCGCGCGCGCTGGCGGCGGAGCTGGCGCAGCGTGGGCACCAGGTGGAGATCGCCTACGACTCGACCAGCTACGGGCGCGGCCAGATCGTCCTGCGCGACCCGGCCAGCGGCGTGCTCTGTGGCGGCACCGAGCCGCGCACCGATTCGCAGATCGCGGTGTGGTGAGGGGACCCATGTGGGTGAGGCGGGGAGACCTGTCCGGCGGATAATGCCCAAGGCGTATCCACCCTGCGGATGACGAAGCAAGAAGACCCGGCAGGCATAGGCTGCCAGGCGACCCGTACTCGAGCGCGCTCCGCTACGCAACATCGAGAGCGCCTTCTGGATGTCATGCCACCGGAGTCTCCCAGGCCCTGGCGAATTTACGTCCGGGTGTCCTGAAACCCGACGAAAAACCCCATTCGGGGATGAATTCCGCCCGCCGTCTCTGGCATCATCCGCGCCGCTTCTCGCCCGAACGCCGGGGCGGTAATGTGTAGAAAGACCACGCACTGTTTTGTGTACAAAAGTCTGCTGATTCTTTTTGTCACAAATCGTTTTTGTGTATCCAGTTTTCTTCGCGCTGCCAACCCAAAGTCGAGCACGCCCCTCCCGACCACGCACCAGTGCAAGGCAAAAACTGTCCTTGGGGTCAGGTTTTTGCCGTCGTAGAGAGGTTGGAGGCATTTCGCCGCCTTTGTCCAAAACACTGAAAAAACAGGCGTTCCCTTCGCCGCAGGAAACCCGGCGAAGCGCCCGCGCCGTCTTGGCTTCGTTCTTGCTATCCATGGCGAGGCCTGACCGCTCGGACAGGTTCGCCCACTAGAAGAAAAGCTATTCACTCCAGGAGCGTTTCAATGAGCCGCACACTCGCCACCGTGATGCTAGCCGGGGGGCTACTGGCCGCAGGCCAGGCTGTCGCCGAAGACCATGACATGACGCCGACCCACGAGACCGACTCGGGGCCGCTGCTCTGGCACAACGAGAGCCTGACCTACCTCTACGGCAAGAACTTCAAGATCAACCCGCCGATCCAGCAGACCTTCACCCTGGAACATGCCAGCGGCTGGACCTGGGGCGACCTGTTCATCTTCTTCGACCAGATCAACTACAACGGCAAGGAAGACGCCAGCAACGGCAAGAACACCTACTACGGCGAGATCACTCCGCGCCTGAGCTTCGGCAAGCTCACCGGAGCGGACCTCTCCTTCGGCCCGGTGAAGGACGTGCTGCTGGCCGGCACCTACGAGTTCGGCGAAGGCGACACCGAGGCCTACCTGCTCGGCCCGGGCTTCGACCTGGCGATCCCCGGCTTCGACTACTTCCAGCTCAACTTCTACTACCGCAAGCCCGACGGCAACCGCGTGCGCGCCGGCGCCTGGCAGATCACCCCGGTGTGGTCCTACACCATTCCGGTGGGCAACTCCGACATCCTCATCGACGGCTACATGGACTGGGTGATCAACAACAAGAGCGCCAGCACCAGCCGCCGCAACCAGAGCGACTATCACGCCAACCTGCACTTCAACCCACAGGTCAAGTACGACCTGGGCAAGGCCCTCGGCTACGAGCCTAAGCACCTGTACGTGGGCCTGGAGTACGACTACTGGTCCGACAAGTACGGTGTGAAGGACTCGCAGTACTTCACCACCGACCAGAACACCGCAAGCTTCCTGGTCAAGTACCACTTCTGAGTCCGTCGCGCGGGGCTGCCGGCCGGGCCCCGCCAGCGCGCCCCGTCATTGCGCGCCGTGCATCGGCACGGTGCGCGACGGTCGCCTTCTTCGTCCTTGCGTTTGCCTCCCGTTGTCCGCTCGACCCACGCCGGGCGCGCCTTGCAGCCTGAGCGGCAGGAATAAGCTGATCACCTGGACAGCTTTTTGCAGAAGCCGTGCAACCTCCTCCTGTCCGAGGAGCGCCACTTGAGACGGCCCGATGCATAGCGAAGACCAACGCCCCAACGACCTCATCTACGGCCTCGACGACCGGCCGCGCCCGCTTCCCGCCTTCCTTGCCGCGCTACAGCACGTGCTGGCCAGCTTCGTCGGCATCGTCACTCCGCCGCTGGTGATCGGCTCGCTGCTCGGCCTCGGCGAGCACCTGCCGTACTTGATCAGCATGGCGCTGATGGTTTCCGGCGCCGGCACCCTGATCCAGGCGCGCCGGCCGTTCGGCATCGGCGCCGGGATGATCTGCCTGCAAGGCACCAGCTTCGCCTTCCTCGGCGCCGTGCTGGCCGCCGGGATGCTGGTGAAGCAGCGCGGCGGCGGTCCCGAGGAGATCCTCGCGATGATCTTCGGCGTGTGCTTCTTCGGCGCCTTCGTGCAGATCGTCCTCAGTCGTTTCCTCGGCCATCTTCGCCGGGTGATCACGCCGCTGGTCACCGGCATCGTCATCACCCTGATCGGCGTCAGCCTGATCAAGGTCGGCATCACCGACCTCGGCGGCGGAGCCGGGGCCACGGACTTCGGCGCACCGGCCAATCTCGCGCTGGGCGCGCTGGTGCTGCTGAGCATCGTCCTGCTGAACCGCTCGCGCCTGCCCTGGCTGCGCCTGGCCGCCATCGTCATCGGCCTGGCGCTGGGTACCCTGGCGGCCTGGGCGACCGGCCTGTTCGTTCCGCGGGCGTTGCCCGAGCTGCCGCTGGTCAGCCTGCCGCAGCCGTTCCGCTTCGGCTTCGCCTTCGACTGGATGGCCTTCCTGCCGGTGGCGCTGATCTACCTGATAAGCAGCATCGAGACAGTCGGCGATCTGACCGCCAACTGCATGCTCTCGCGGCAGCCCCTGGAGGGACCGGCGTACCTGCAGCGGTTGCGCGGCGGGGTGCTCGGCGACGGCGTCAGTTGCCTGCTGGCAGCCACCTTCAGCGCCTTCCCGAACACCACCTTCGCGCAGAACAACGGGGTGATCCAGCTCACCGGGGTGGCCAGCCGGCACGTCGGGATCTATATCGGCGGCGTGTTGCTGGCGCTCGGCCTGTTCCCCTGGGTCGGCGCGATCCTCCAGCAGATCCCCAAGCCGGTGCTCGGTGGCGCCACCCTGGTGATGTTCGGCAGCGTCGCCGCCGCCGGCATCCGCATTCTCGGCCAGACCGCGATGGACCGCCGCAGCGTGCTGATCATCGCCGCCTCGTTCGGCGTCGGCCTCGGCGTGGCCGCGCAGCCGACCCTGCTCGACCAGATGCCGGCGGTGGTGAAGACCCTGTTCGACTCGGCGATCACCAGCGGCGGCATCACCGCCATCCTGCTCAACCTGCTGCTGCCCGAGGAGCGCGTTGCCGAAGCGGCGCAGGCCAGCGCGAAGGGCGGCGCCCTGGCGCGCTGGCGCAAGCCGCTGGGTTGATACGGGCGTTTGCAAATTTTTCCGCGCCTGGCTTGTGTCCCGCGGCCGGGCTGGGGTATCAACGCGGGGATCACGCCGATGGAAACCTGCGCATGACCCTGACAGTGCCCGCCCACGACCCGGCCGCCCGCGACAAGCCGGCCGGGCGCATCCGCCAGAAGAACGAGGAGGCGATCCTCGCCGCGGCCGAGGAGGAGTTCGCCCGCCACGGCTTCAAGGGCACCAGCATGAACACCATCGCGCAGAACGTCGGCCTGCCCAAGGCCAACCTGCACTACTACTTCGGCAACAAGCTGGGCCTCTACACGGCGGTGCTGAGCAACATCCTCGAACTCTGGGACAGTACCTTCAACACCCTCGGCGTCGACGACGATCCGGCCGAGGCGCTGGCCCGCTACATCCGCGCCAAGATGGAGTTCTCCCGCCGCTACCCGCTGGCCTCGCGGATCTTCGCCATGGAGATCATCAGCGGCGGCGAGTGCCTCACCGCGCATTTCAACCAGGACTACCGCAGCTGGTTCCGCGGCCGCGCCGCGGTATTCGAGGCCTGGATCGCCGCCGGCCGGATGGACCCGGTGGATCCCGTGCACCTGATCTTCCTGCTCTGGGGCAGCACCCAGCACTACGCCGACTTCGCCAGCCAGATCGGCCTGGTCACCGGCCGCAAGCGCATGTCCAGGCAGGACTTCGCCGCCGCCGCCGACAACCTGGTGCGGATCATCCTCAAGGGCTGCGGACTGACCCCGCCGGCGGCCTGAACGCGATGCCGAGCACCCTGCAAGGCCTCGCCGAATACCGCGAGGAAATCCGCAAGAGCCGCTTCCACACCATCGCCGCGCCGGTGGCCGACGAGGACGAGGCGCAGGCGTTCATCGCCGCCCACCGCGACGCTTCCGCCGGACACAACTGCTGGGCCTGGAAGTGCGGCGCGCAGTACCGCTTCAGCGACGACGGCGAACCCGGCGGCAGCGCCGGGCGGCCGATCCTGGCGGCCATCGAGGGACAGGACATGGACTGCGTGGCGGTGCTGGTCAGCCGCTGGTTCGGTGGCATCAAGCTCGGCACCGGCGGCCTCGCCCGCGCCTATGGCGGCGGCGCGGCCAAGTGCCTGCAGCAGGCGCCGCGCAGCGAGCTGGTCGAGCGCTGTCGGGTGCGCTTCGCCTGTGCCTTCGCCGACCACGCGCTGCTCAAGGCGCGCAGCCTGGCGCTGGGCGCCAGCGTGGCGGCCGAAGACTACGGCGCCGACGGCGTCGTCCTGACCCTGGAGTTGCCGGTGGCGCGCTTCGAGGCGCTTCAGGCGCTGCTGGTGGACCTCAGCCGAGGCCAGGTGCGGCCGCAGCGGCTGGACGCCTGAGGAGGCTCAGCGCGCTGGAGCCGGGCGGGAAGGGGCAGGAAGCGGCGGGAGCGCGGCGAACACGCATTTGTCGCGGCCGCTGCGCTTGGCGTCGAGCAGTGCGGCGTCGGCGCGATTGACGGTCTGCGAATAGGTTTCGCCGATGCGGTGTTCGGTAACGCCGACGCTGGCGGTGACGCTCAGCGCCTCGGTGCCGACGCGTACCGCCAGGGTCCGTACGCTGTCGCGCACCCGCTCGAGTACCGGGCCGGCGTCCTGCAGGCGGGTCTGTGGCAGCAGCAGGAGGAATTCCTCGCCGCCCCAGCGGCCGCAGAGGTCGTATTCGCGTAGCTCGGACTCCATGGCCCGGGCGATTTCCACCAGCACCCGGTCACCGCTGTCGTGGCCCCAGGTATCGTTGACCTGCTTGAAGAAGTCCACATCGAGCATTGCCAGCACGTAGCTCTGGCCGTGGCGCTGGGAGCGTTCGTTCTCCTCCCTGAGGCGCTCCAGCAGCATGCGTCGGTTGGGCAGGCCGGTCAGCGGGTCGCGGATCGAGGCTTCCTTCAGCGCCAGGTTGAGGTCGCGCATCATCTGCTGGTAGCGGTCGGAGATCCGCGCCACCTTTTCCAGGCGCCGCAGCTGCTTGTGGTAGCGCTCGGACAGCGACAGGTTCTGCTCCCGCGCCATCGACTGGAAACCGTCGGAGATCCGGGCGATGCGCTCCAGCCGCACCAGTTGCTCCAGCGATTGCTGGCGCAGGCGGGCCAGCGCCTGGTGCAGCGGATGCCCGTGGAACTGCGGATCGGCCAGCAGGCCGTCGATCCAGGCGTCCAGTTCGCGTTCGCGGCTCATCGTCGGCTACTCGTCGTGGGCCTGGATGGCGAAGGGGAAGCTGCAGTCCTCGCGGAACTCCTCGGCCAGCTCGGCGACCCGTTCGTTGCGCCGGTCGTAGTGCCAGCGCAGGCTGACCGGGCGACCGCCCTGGTGGGCCTCTTCGAGCAGGTCGAGGATGTCCATCATGGCCTTGATCGAACTGGTGTTCAGGTACAGCAGGCGCAGGTCCAGTTCCAGCGGCCGCTGCCCGTCGGCGAGGAAGCGCTCGACCCAGTCGATCACCTGGCCGAACAGTTCATAGGAGTTTTCCGGGTAGGAATCGCCTTGCATGGACAGGCGTCCGGCCTGCCAGTCGCCCTGGATGGCGGGCGTGGACTGGGTGCCGGGTATGTGCAGGTCACTCATGATGGTGTTCTTCCTAAAACACGGGGTCAGATCACGGCGCGCAGGCTGAAGAAGGCGCGCCCGTCGGGCTGTTCCTTCAGCGATGCGGCCAGTGGTTCGCTGGACTTGCGGGCGATGTCCAGCAGGCCGAGACCGGCTCCGCTGGCGCAGCCGCTGTCGCGCGGGCGGCGTAGCTGCTCCTTGTAGGCGGCCTTGAGGGCGGCCTTGTCGAGGTTGGCGATGGCCTGGATGCTGCGCACCAGGCTCTGGCCGTCGTCGCGTTCCACCAGGTTGCCGGCGGACACCACGTAGTGGCCGTCCTCGTTGCGGGCGATGGCTACCGTGGCCGCCGCCTCGTGTTCGCCGTAGCCCTTGAGATTGGCGTAGTGGCGGATGTTCTGGGTCATCTCGATGTACACCGCGAAGACGTCCATCGCTTCGCTCGGCTTGGCCTGTTCGGCGTGCAGGTAGTTGCGCAGCGCGTGGCCTATCTCCTCGATCAGGCTGCGCGAGATCGGTCCGTTGAAGCAGAGCAGGATGCGTTGGCGGGTGTAGCTTTCACGCATGGCCAGCAGGTCTAGCGTTTCCATGGGTGCCCCTAGTCGAATCGGAAGGACAGGATGGTGATGTCGTCGCGTTGCGGGTGCTCGCCCTGGTACTCGGCGAGCGTCGCCACGAAGGCCTCGGCCTGCTCGGGGAGCGGCTGCCGCGCGTGGTCGCGGAGCATGTCGGCGAAGCGCCGGCTGCCGAAGCCGAAGCCGTGTTCGCCGCCGGCCTGGTCGAGGAAACCGTCAGTGCTCAGGTAGAAGGTCCAGCCCGGCGCCAGCGGTACCTCGATGTTGCGGTAGTCGCCACGGCGCTTGTCGCCGATCGCCCGGCGCGCGCCCTTGAGTTCCTGGACCTCCTCGCCGTCGCTGGCGTACAGCGAGATCTTCGCCCCGGCGAAGGCCAGCTGGCGGCGCCGGCGGTCGACCCAGACCAGCCCGGCATCCATGTTGGTGGCCAGCGCCTGGGGGATCTGCTCCTGGCTGAGCATGCTGCGCATCGCCTGGTCGGTCTCGCCGAGGATCGCCGCCGGGTCGCGGCTGCCCACCGCCTCGATGGCGTGGTCGATGGCGGCGCGGGCGAGCATGGTCATCAGCGCGCCGGGCACGCCGTGACCGGCGCAGTCGACCACGCCGATCAGGTAGCCGTCGGCCTGCTCGCGGTACACGTAGAAGTCGCCGCCGACCACGTCGCGCGGTTTCCACAGGATGAAGTGATGCTCGCCGAGGGTGGCGCTGAGCTGGCGGTCGGGGAGGATCGCGCGCTGGATCAGGCTGGCATAGTCGAGGCTGTCGCCGATCTTCTTCTGCGCGGCGGCCATCTCGCGGTTGGCTTCCTCCAGCGCCTGGGTGCGCTCCTGGACCTTGTCTTCCAGCTCGGCGGTGTGCCGGCGGACCTGGTCGGCCATGCTGGCGAAGGCCTTCGACAGCGAGCCGATCTCGTCCTGGCGCGCCAGCGGCAGCGGCGTGTCGTAGCGCCCGGCGGCGATCGCCTTGGCCGAGCGCTTGAGGCTGCGCAGGGGGCGCAACAGCAGGCGCTCGACGGCATAGGCGAAGCCCAGCAGCAGGGCCACCAGCAACAGCAGGAACGTGCCCGCCAGCGGCCAAAGCCAGCGGTTGTCGAGGACCTGGGCGGCGTGCAGGTCGACGGCGGTGAGCACGTACCAGCGCAGTTGGGGAATGTAGGCCACGGCGAAGAGTTGCTGGCGGCCGTCGAGGCCGGCCCACAGGCAGTGCACCGAGCCGGCCTTGGCGCGGGCCAGGCGCATGGCCTCGCGCAGGGCGTCGCGCTGTTCCGGCTGGTCGAGCAGGTCGAACACCCGGTGGCGTTCGCTGGCGCCGCCGGCGGCGGAGCTGTAGGCGATCAGGCGGCGGTCCGGGTGGGCCTGGATGGCGCCGTCGTCGCCGACGATCATCGGCGTCACGCCCGGCTCGCGGGCGATGATGAAGTCGTCGAGGAAGCCGCTCAGGTCCAGGCCGCTGCCGGCCAGGCCGATGGGCCGGCCCTGGTCGCGGATCACCAGGTTGAACCAGACCTTGGTCAGGTTCAGCTTGCTGTCGACATTGACGTTGATGTTGTAGGCGGCGCTGTTGCGCAGGGTATTGAAGTACCAGGCGTCTTCCGGGTCGCCGGCCTCCAGGGTGTAGCGCGGCCGTTCGCTGTAGGGTTGGCGGCCGTCGTTGAAGTAGTAGTGCTGGGAGCCGCTGGCGATGATGAAGTAGGCGTGGTCGCGGAAGTCGCCGCGGTAGCCCTCGGCCTCGCGGAAGAACAGCGCGCGGCGCGCCGGGTCGTCTTCCTTCAGCAGCCAGTCGCGGGTCACCACCGATTCGGCGAAACGGCGCGACAACGCCAGTTCGCGGGAGACCGGGGCGAGGATCTTCTGCCGGTGCAGCAGGGTGAAGTTCTTCGCGTAGGCCAGGCCGAAGTGCGTACGGATGTCGTCCATCGCGCGCCAGCCCAGCAGCACCGCCGGGACCAGTGCCAGGGCACAGGCCAGCAACAGCGCCACCACCGATTTGCCGCGCAACCCCCAGTTCGCCGCCATGGCTATCCCTATCAGTTTCTCGCCCGGCCCGCGGCCGAAATCATGGATCGAAAGCGTGTGTCGAACTTTTGGCGAAAGGGCCAATTGTGCAGATGTGCATTATTTCAGGCAACGTAATTTGGTTTTATTTCGCCATTAATTTGACGTCACAATGATGGCGAGCAGGCAAAGGCCCGTGGTTCGGGCCTGTCGTCGGCGGGGTCTCGGCGGGGGAGGTTGCGGGGGGCGGCGAAAAAGCGCAGCGGGCCGGCCAGAATCCCGCTCAGAGGCGGTTGCCGCTGCCGCGCCGGGCGGCTTGCTGGAGCAGCGCGGCGGCGATCCGTTCGAGCGGCAGCACGTCTTCCGCGGCGCCCAGTTCCACCGCTTCGCGGGGCATGCCGTAGACCACGCAGGTAGCCTCGTCCTGGGCCAGGGTGTAGCCGCCGGCCTGGCGGATCGCCAGGAGCCCGCGCGCGCCGTCCTTGCCCATGCCGGTGAGCAGGCCGGCGAGCAGGTTGCGCCCGGCGCAGCGAGCCAGCGATTCGAACATCACGTCCACTGCCGGGCGGTGGCCGTTGACCTGCGCCTGGCGGTTCAAACGCACCACGTAGTTGGCGCCGGAGCGCTGCACCTCCATGTGGTGGTCGCCCGGCGCGACCAGGGCGTGGCCGGGCAGTATGCGGTCGCCGTCGCGCGCTTCGCTGACGCTGAGCCGGGTCAGGCGATCCAGGCGCTCGGCGAAGCTGCGGGTGAAGCCGGGAGGCATGTGCTGGGTGATGACCACCCCGGGACTGTGCGCCGGCAGGCCGAGCAGCACTTCCTTGAGCGCCTCGGTGCCGCCGGTGGAGGCGCCGAGGGCGATGATCTTCTCGGTGCTGAGCAGCGGCGCCGCGCTTTCCGGCGGCGCCGGCGCGTCCGCCGCACGGCGGCGCAGGCGGGCGCGGGCGACGGTCTTGAGCTTGGCGCGGATTTCCTCGGCATAGGCCTGCATGCCTTCGGCGATGCCCAGCCGGGGCTTGGCGATGAAGTCCACCGCGCCCAGTTCCAGCGCGCGCAGGGTGGCTTCGGAACCGCGCTCGGTGAGCGAGGAGATCATCAGCACCGGGGTCGGCCGCGCCTTCATCAGCTTGTCGAGGAAGGTCAGGCCGTCCATTCGCGGCATTTCCACGTCGAGGCTGATCACGTCCGGCGCGTGCTGCTTGATCAGGTCGCGGGCGACGAAGGCGTCCGGCGCGCAGCCGACCAGGCGCAGCTCCGGGTCGGCCTGGATGATCTCCTTGAGCAGGCTGCGGATCAGGGCGGAATCGTCGACGACCAGGACACTGATGGGCATGGCGAGCTCTCCCGGAGAGTCAGAACAGGTCGATGGGGCCGCCGTCCGCGTTGCGGTCGATACGGCGGCGGTAGTCGCGTTCACGCTGCAGCACGGTGTCGTTCTTCAGCTCCACCAGGGACTTCACCAGGACCCGGCCATTGCGCGGGAAGAAGTAGATCTTGCGCGGGAAGGCCTCCAGCACGTCGCTGGCGAGCAGCGGGATACGCTCGGTGGCCAGGTAGTCGAGGGTGAACTCGACGTTGCGCTGGCCGATGGCGGCGCTGATCTGGCGCAGTACCGAGCCGCCGCCGAAGACCTTGGCCTGCAGGCGCTCGCGGCTGGCGCCGAGGGCCAGCATGCGGTTGATCAGCAGTTCCATGGCGTGGCTGCCGTAGCGCGCCGACGGCGAGGCCGGGTCGCCGCCGAGGCCGCGCTCGGGGAGCATGAAGTGGTTCATCCCGGCGATGCCGTTGAGCGGGTCGCGCAGGCACACCGAGACGCAGGAGCCGAGCACGGTGACGATCACCAGGTCTTCGCCGCTGGCGAAGTATTCGCCGGGCAACAGCTTCACCGCATCGCAGGCGAAGTACGGATCGTAGTAGCGGTTCAGCGGCGCGCCTTCCCGGGCCTGGAGATTCATCGCGATCAGGCCGGGCTGTAGACGGTCTGGCCGACGGAGCGCACCAGGTGGCTGGCGTGGACGAAGTTCTCCGAATGCCCGGCGAAGAACAGGCCCTCCGGCCGCAGCAGGGCCACCATGCGTTCCAGCAGGCGGGTCTGGGTCGGCTTGTCGAAGTAGATCATCACGTTGCGGCAGAAGATCGCGTCGAGTTCCCCGGCGATCGACCAGTCTGCCTCCAGCAGGTTGATCTGGCGGAACTCCACCAGTTGCCGCAGTTCCTCCACCACCCGCGCCTTGCCGGCGTTGGGCCCGGTGCCGCGGAGGAAGAAGCGTTTCTTCAGCGGCGCCGGCATCTGCTCCAGGCGCTCCAGCGGATAGACGCCCTGGCGGGCGCAGTCGAGCACCCCGGTATCGATGTCCGAGGCGACGATCTTCACCGGCGGATCGAAGCTGCCCAGCGCCTCCACCAGGGTGATGGCGATCGAATAGGGTTCCTCGCCGGTACTCGCCGCCGCCGACCAGATGCGCAGCGGGCGATGCCGCTGCAACTGGCGGCGGGCGAGGTCGGCGAGCAGGGGGAAGTGGTGGCGTTCGCGGAAGAATGCGGTGAGGTTGGTGGTCAGCGCGTTGACGAACAACTGCTGCTCGCCCGGCTCGCGGTCGAGGTGGGTGAAATATTCGGCGAAGCTGCCGAGCCGCAACAGGCGCAGGCGCCGCGAGAGGCGGCTATAGACCAGTTGCGCCTTGCTCTCGGCCAGGCTGATGCCGGTCAGCCGGTAGAGCCGCTCGCGTACTTGCTGGAAGTCCTCGCGGGTGTAGTGGAACTCCTGGTTGCCGAACACCGGCGAAGGCGTGGAGGTGGGCATTGGCGTCGGGTTTCCCTGGTCGACCCTAAGGGCTTGCCGCCCTCCGCCTGGCGGAGGCGCGGCGTGGTCTCAGAATTCTTCCCAGCCGTCTTCCTTGCGCGCCTTGCTGGCCCGCGCCATGCCGCTGCGGGCCAGCGGCGCCGGCGCGCTGGGGCGTGGCGCGGACGGCCGCGCGCTGGCGAGCTGGACCACGCTCGGCGGAGTGTCCAGCCTGAACACCGCCACCGACTGGTTGAGCAGGCCCGCCTGCTCCTGCATGGCCTCGGCCGCGGCCGCGGCTTCCTCCACCAGCGCGGCGTTCTGCTGGGTCATGTCGTCCATCTGCGAGACCGCGCTGTTCACCTCTTCGATGCCGGTGCTCTGCTCGGCGGAGGCGGCGGCGATCTCCGACATGATGTCGGTGACCCGGCGGATCGCTACCACGATGTCGCTCATGGTCTGTCCGGCCTGGGCCACCAGGGTGTTGCCGTTCTCCACCTTGTCCACCGAGTCGGAGATCAGCGTCTTGATCTCCTTGGCCGCGGCGGCGGAACGCTGGGCGAGGGTGCGCACTTCCCCGGCGACCACCGCGAAGCCGCGGCCCTGCTCGCCGGCGCGGGCTGCCTCGACCGCGGCGTTGAGGGCGAGGATGTTGGTCTGGAAGGCGATGCCGTCGATCACCCCGATGATGTCGGCGATCTTGCGCGCCGACTCGTTGATCGAGGACATGGTGCTGACCACCTTCTGCACCACGGTGCCGCCCTGGGTCGCCACTTCCGAGGCATTGGCCGCCAGCGAGTTGGCCTGGCGGGCATTCTCGGCGTTGAGCTTCACCGTGCTGGTCAGTTCTTCCATGCTCGAGGCGGTTTCCTCCAGGCTCGACGCCTGCTGCTCGGTGCGCGCCGACAGTTCGGCGTTGCCGCTGGCGATCTCGCTGGCGGCGGTGTTGATGGTGTCGGCGGCCTCGCGAATCTGCCCGAGCATCCGCGACAGGCTTTGTGCGGTGTCGTTGGAGAAATCCTTGAGCTGGCCGAAGGTGCCCTGGTAGTCGGCCTCGATGCGCTGGGTGAGGTCGCCCTGGGCCAGCGCCCCGAGCATCCGCGACACGTCGCGCAAGCCGCGGTCGGCGGTATCCACCAGGCTGTTCAGGTCCTTCGCCAGCCTGAGGAAGAAGCCTTCCTTGCCGGCCTCCTCGACGCGCTTGCTGAAGTCGCCGGCGGCCGCCGCCTGCACCAGTTGCGAGACTTCCTGCTCGGCGCGGTGTTCCTCGGTGCGGTCGGTCCATTGCACGGCGGAGCCGAGGCGTTCGTTGGCGTCGTTGAACACTGGCACCACGTCGAGGGAGAAGCGCCGGCCGCCGAGGTTGAGCTCGGCCTTGTGCACGCCGGTGAGGTTGGCCAGCAGGTGCCGCTGGTGCGCCGGATTCTTGTGGAACACGTCGATGTTGGCGCCCATCAGGCGGCCGGCGTCGAAGTTCGGCAGTTGCTTGCGGATATCCGCTTCGGCGCGACCGAGCATCTCGCTGACGGTGCGGTTCATGTAGATGATGTTGAGATCGTTGTCGGCGATCATCACGTTGGCCGAGACGTTGTCCAGCGCGCTCTTGATCCGCGCGTTGTAGGCCGCCGTGGCCAGTTGCGCCGAGGTCGCCTCGGCGGCCCCGCGCAGGCGTTCGCGAACGCCGTCGATGGCTTCGGTGATCTGCGCCTTCTTGCCCGGCAGGCGGTCCATCAGCGGCTCGAAGTTGCCCTGGCCGTAGGCGGTGACCACGCTGACCACCTTCATCTTCACCGCGATGTGCGCGGCCACCAGTTCGTTGACGCCCTTGGCGATGCGCGCCGCGCGACCTTCCAGGCGTTCGGCGGGAATCGTCTGGTCGATCCAGCCGGCTTCGTGCTGGCGGCTCATCTCCGCCAGCCCCGCCTCCAGGCTTTCCACCTGCTGGAGTTCGGCGCGTTGTTCGCGCAGTTGCCGCTGCAGCGCCCGCAGGCTGTCGTAGAGACGCTCGTAGCCGGGCGCCGGGGCCTCGCCGACGGCGGTGTCGAGCTGGCCGTCGGCGAACGACTGGAGGAGCGTGGCGATCCGGTCGGCGCGTTGCTGCGCCACCGCATGTGCATTGAACAGACCCATTTCGATATCCCCTGCCTATCCCTCGTTGGCGCCGCTCAGGCCGCGGCTTCGTCGACCAGCGCCATTTCGCGGCTGGTCATCAGTCTCTCGATGTCCACCAGGATCAACATGCGCTCGCCCGCGGTGGCCAGGCCGAGCAGGTATTCGGTGTCGAAGCTGGCGCCGAACTCCGGCGGCGGCCTGATCGCGTCGCCGCCCAGTGCGATCACGTCGGATACCGAGTCCACCACCACGCCGACGATGCGCCGGCCGATGTTGAGGATGATCACCACGGTGAACGGGTCGTAGGTGACCTCGGCGAGGTGGAACTTGATGCGCAGGTCGACGATCGGCACGATCGCCCCGCGCAGGTTGATCACGCCCTTGATGAAGGGCGGCGCGTTGGCGATCGCGGTGACCTGGTCGTAGCCGCGGATCTCCTGCACGCGGAGGATGTCGATGGCGTACTCCTCGCGGCCCAGGGTGAAGGTCAGGTATTCCTGCGCCGGGCCGTTCGCCTGGCTTGCCTCAGTGCCGTTCATCGGCGGTGTCCTCCCGCGCCGCCAGGCGTGGCAGCGCATCGACGTCGAGAATCAGGGCGACGCTGCCGTCGCCCATGATGGTGGCGCCGGCGATACCCTCCACTCGGCGGAAATTCTGTTCCAGGCTCTTGATCACCACCTGCTGCTGGCCGACCAGTTCGTCCACCTGCAGGGCGAAGCTGCGCCCCTCGGACTCGAGGATCACCACGATGCCCTGCTCCGGCGCCGGCGCTTCGCCGCCGATGCGCAACAGCTCGTGCAGGCTGAACAGCGGCAGGTACTCGCCGCGTACGCGGATCATCGCGTTGTCTTCGCCGCCGAGGCCGCGCACGTCGTCGCTGCGCGCCTGCAGCGACTCGACGATGTAGGTCAGCGGAATCACGTAGTTGACCGCTTCGACGGCGACGATCAGGCCGTCGAGGATCGCCAGGGTCAGCGGCAGGCGGATGCCGATGCGAGTGCCCATGCCGGGCGCCGAGTCGATGTCGATGCGCCCGCCCATGGCACCGATGTTGCGCTTCACCACGTCCATGCCGACGCCGCGTCCGGACAGCTCGGTGACCGCCTCGGCGGTGGAGAAGCCGGGCATGAACACCAGTTGCCAGACCTCGGCGTCGCTCATCCCGTCATGCACCGGCAGGTTGCGCTCGCGGGCCTTGGCGAGGATACGCGGACGCGACAGGCCGCGACCGTCGTCGGAAACCTCCACCACCACGCTGCCGCCCTGGTGGCTGGCGGCGAGCTTCACCGTGCCGCTCGCCGGCTTGCCGGCGGCGAGGCGTTCGGCGGGCGTTTCGATGCCGTGGTCGATGCTGTTGCGGACGATGTGGGTGAGCGGATCGCTGAGTTTCTCGATCACGCTCTTGTCCAGTTCGGTGTGCTCGCCGTGCAGGTGCAGCTCGACCTGCTTGCCCAGGCGCGTGGCGGTGTCGCGCACCAGCCTGGGGAAGCGGCTGAAGATGAAGTTGATCGGCAGCATGCGGATCGACATCACCGACTCCTGCAGGTCGCGGGTGTTGTGTTCGAGCTGGGCCAGGGCGTGCTGCAGGCGCTCGTGGCGGCTCGGGTCGAGCTGCTCGCCGAGCTGGCCGAGCATGGCCTGGGTGATCACCAGTTCGCCGACCAGGTTGATCAGGCTGTCGATCTTTTCCACGCTGACCCGGATCGAGCCGGACTCGCCGTCGCCACGCACGGGTGCGACTGCGCCCCTGGCCGTCGCGGCGACGGCTTGCGCGGGCGCACTGGGCGCGGCGGGGCTGCCGGGGGCGCCGTCGAACAGGCCGAAGGCGCGTTCCTCCGTAGGTGGGGAACCCGGTGCCTCATCGAAGAGGCCGAACGCTTCGCTCGCGGCCGGTGCGCCGGGCGCCTCGTCGAAGAGCCCGAACGCTTCCGGCGCGGCCGCTCGTTCCGGAGCGCCCGGGCCTTCGTCGAAGAAGCCGAAGGCATCGTCGTCCGCGGTTTCCCTGGCGGGCGCGTCGTCGAACAGGCCGAAGCCTTCCTCCGCCGCTTCCTGTTCCGGCACCCGCAGCCAGCCGCGCAGCCGCTCGACCGTCTCCAGCAACGGCACCCCGGGGTCGGGACTGCCGCTGCGATGGGCGTCGAGCAGGCGCTGCAACACGTCGCGGGCTTCGAGGAAGGAACTGATCATGTCCGGCCGCAGGTGCATCTGGCCACAGCGGATGCGGTCGAGCAGGGTCTCCAGTTCGTGGGTGACGGCGGTGATGTCGTCGAAACCGAACATTCCGCTGGAACCCTTGATCGAATGCGCGGCGCGGAAGATGCCGTGCAGCGTCTCGCTGTCCGGCCGGTCCAGGTCGAGACCGATCAGGAGGAGTTCGAGGGTGGCCAGGTGTTCCTCGGTTTCCTCGAAGAACACCTGGAGAAACTGGCTCATATCCTGGGGCATGGGACCTCCCCCGCGGGGGAACGGGAATCAGGGCAGGACCTTGCGCGTCACTTCGAGCAGTTTCGGCGGGTCGAACGGCTTCACCAGCCAGCCGGTGGCGCCGGCGCTACGCCCCTGCTGCTTCATCGCGTCGCTCGATTCGGTGGTCAGCATGAGGATCGGCACGCTGCGGTAGCCGGCCAGGTTACGCAGGCTGCGGATCAGCGACAGGCCGTCCATGTTCGGCATGTTCTGGTCGGTGAACACCAGGCTGTAGCTCTTGCTCTGGGCCTTGCCGAGGCCTTCCTTGCCGTCCGCGGCCTCGTCCACCTCGTAGCCGGCGGACTTCAGGGTGAAGCTCAGCATCTGGCGGATAGACGCCGAGTCGTCGACGATCAGAATCGGTTTGCCCATGGTCTTGCGTCCTCACGGTGTCCCTACCGCAGCGCCAAGCTCGGCGGCGAAGGTGGTGTGTGCCAGGTGGCTGTGACGGAGGGCTCTGATGGCCCTTTGCTAGTTCCAGTAAAGACAATGTCCGGTGGATTTCAATTATTGGCGCCGGTTTCTCGTCGGATAGTTATCCGGTTAGACGGATTGGCTATCGATACCCCTCAGAACAATTCCACTTCGCCCACGTTGACGCTGTTCTGGCTCACCGGGCTGGGCAAGGGCCGGCGTAGTTCCTCGACCTCCCGCGCGACCCGTTCGGGCCATTCCTGGCGCGGCCGCGCCTCCAGCGCGCCGAGGCCGAGGGCGAAGGCGCCAAGACGCGCATGGTGCTTGCGCATCTGGCCGAGCAACTGGCTGCCCATGTCCTGGAATTGCAGGGCGGTGACCGCCGCGTCGACGCCCTGGCCGACTTCCAGCGAGAGCCGGTCCAGTTCGTGGATGACCTTCAGGGTGTGCCGGTTCATCGCCTCCAGGTCATCGAGCATGCCCTGGATCTTGTGCTTGGAATCGAGGGCGAAGGACATGTCCTTGTCGGCCAGTTGCGAGATCGCGCTCTCGGCGTCCTGGATCTCGTGGTGGACCACGTCGACGTGCTTGCGGATGGCGGCGGAAAACTCCGTGGAGCGGGTCGACAGCGCGCGCACTTCATCGGCGACCACGGCGAAGCCGCGGCCGCTCTCGCCGGCTCGGGCGGCCTCGATGGCAGCGTTGAGGGCGAGCAGGTTGGTCTGCTTGGCGATGGCGTCCATGTCCTGGGTCGACTGCAGGATCTCGGTGATCTTCAGGCGCACCTGGTCCATGCGTTCCACCAGTTGCTGCGAGGTCCGGCTGGTTTCCAGGGTAGCCTCGACGAACAGGCTGAGGGTCTGCTGGGTGGTCCTGACGAAGTCCTGGAAGTTGATGCCTTCGTCGACCTGGCCGCGCCCGTCGTAGCGCTCGATCAGCGAATGGGACAGGCCGCGCTGGGTATCGATGCGTTCGGCGAGGCCGTGGAAGCTGTCGCTGAGCTGGCGGATCGCCGAATGCAGCAGTTCGTCGATCTGCCGGGCGTGACCGTCCAGTTGCGCGGTTTCGTCGGCGAGCGCCCGTTGCGCCGCGCTCCAGGCCGGCGAAGCGGCATCCGCCTGCGGGTTGGCATTCGCTACCGCTTGCCGAGGGGCGCGCAGGAGGAGGACGAGCATGGCCAGGCTGGCGAACCAACCGAGCGCCAGGACCAGCCAGACGCCGAGGCCGACGGCATGCAGCCCGGCGCACAACGCCCAGGGTAGGGAAAGCAGGCCCAGCTTCAGCAGCAGGGGCCGGGATGGTAACGAAACACCGAGGGACTCGCGCATGCTGCACTCCATGTGCCGGATCGGAGCAGGGCTTCCAGGCGGTCCCTCGGGACCGTGCGGAAGACGCCTTCCAAGCTCGTCGGCGGCGTTTTCTAAAACTAGAGTCCCAATCGGTAATGTCAAACTGCCGTTTTTCCGGCGAGGCCGGTGCCAGGGCCTTTTCCCGTTTGCCGAGGCGACGGATGGCTGGCGCTAGCCGGTTGGGAAGGCGGAGAAGCGCCGGGCCAGGTCCTGGCGGCGGAAGTAGTCGACGACGAAGTCGACGAAGACCCGGGTCTTGGCCGGTAGCAGCTTGTTCGCCGCGTAGTAGAGGCTGGTGTTGCCGGCGTCGACGTACCAGTCCGGCAGGACCCGCACCAGGGCGCCGGACTCCAGGTAGGCATAGGCGTGCTGCATGCATACCAGGGTGATGCCCAGGCCCATGGCGGCGACCTCGCAGGTGGCTTCCGGGTCGCTCATGGTCATGCGTTCGCGCAGCTCGATCGGCGCCTCCTCGCCGTTGCGCCGGCGCAGCGGCCAGGAGCGCACGCGGCCGGTCTGCGGCGAGCGGATGCGGATCCCGTCGAAGCCGCCCAGGTCGCCTGGATGGCGGATTGGCGGCTTGTCGCGGAGGTAGGCGGGCGAGGCGAGGAGGATCAGGTGGCCCGGCGTTAGGTTGCGCGCCACCACCCCGGGAGGCAGTTCGAAACCGCCGCCGATGGCGGCGTCGAAGCCTTCGCCGATGAGGTCGACCTGGCGATTGTCGAAATGCCAGTCGGGCACGATGTCGGGATAGCGTTCGAGGAACTCGCCGAGCAGCGGCAGGATGTAGTCGCGGCCGAAGGCCAGCCCCATGCTGACCTTCAACGTGCCGCTGGGTTGGTTGCCGACGCTGGAGACGTTGGCGAGAGCGGTCTGGATGCCCTCCAGGCTGCCGCCGACCTCTTGCAGGAAACGCTCCCCGGCTTCGGTCAGGGTCAGGCGCCGGGTGCTGCGCTGGAACAGGCGCACGCCGAGGTTGCTTTCCAGGCGGGCGACGTTCTTGCCCACCCCGGCCGGCGTCAGGCCCAGGCGCCTGGCGGCCTCGGCGAAGCTACCGGCCTCGGCGCTGCGGACGAAGCACTGGATGTTGCTGAGGGTTTCCATGGGAAAGGGCCCGCATAAACCATTGGTATCGGCTGAATATAGCGATTACCCGCTACCAGGTCTGCAATGGACGACGGAAACTCGGGGCCTGTCTATCCACTCCGATGGAGATTTCCATGTCCGTATCCTCTGCATCCCTCGCCGGCAAAGTCGCCTTCGTCCAGGGCGGTTCCCGCGGCATCGGCGCCGCCATCGTTCGCCGGCTGGCCGCCGAAGGCGCCAGCGTCGCCTTCACCTACGTCAGCTCGGCGGACAAGTCCCGGGCCCTGGCGGCCGAACTCGAAGGCGCCGGAGCCAGCATCCTGGCCCTGCATGCCGATAGCGCCGACGCGGCGGCGCTCGTCGCCGCCGTCGACGAAGCGGCGGCTCGCTTCGGACGCATCGACATCCTGGTCAACAATGCCGCCGTCCTCGCCCTCGGTTCGGTGGAAGAGCTGCCGCTGGCCGACTTCGAGCGGACCCTGGCGATCAACGTGCGCAGCGTCTTCGTCGCCACCCAGGCGGCGGTCAAGCACATGGGCGACGGCGGGCGGGTGATCAGCATCGGCAGCACCAATGCCGAACGCATGCCGTTCGCCGGCGGCGCCACCTACGCGATGAGCAAGTCGGCGCTGGTCGGCCTGACCAAAGGCCTGGCCCGCGACCTCGGCCCGCGCGGGATCACGGTGAACAACGTGCAGCCGGGTCCGGTGGATACCGACATGAACCCGGACGACGGCGACTTCGCCGAGGCCCTCAAGGGCCTGATGGCGCTGCCGCGCTACGCCCGCAGCGAGGAAATCGCCAGCTTCGTCGCCTACCTGGCCGGGCCGGAAGCGGCCTACATCACCGGGGCCAGCCTGACCATCGATGGCGGTTTCTCGGCCTGACCCGGGTCGCCTCGTTCCACCCGGCGAAGTAGCCCCTCTCCCCGACCTTCTGGCCAGACGTTCCCTCCTGAAGGGAGAGGGCGAGGGGAGAGGTTCCGCTTATCGCACCAGGAAAGGCGAAGCCCCCTCTACGACACCGGTCTCGCTGACGTATCGCTTCCAATGCTCGATCAGCTCCGCCAGCTTGCCCGGCTGGCTGTCAGCGAGGTCGTGGATCTCGCCCGGGTCGCGGGCCAGGTCGTAGAGCTGCCAGGTGGCCGGGCCCACCGGGGCCGGCAGGTACACCGCCTTCCAGTCGCCCTGGCGGATCGCACGCATGCCGAACAGCTCCCAGCCGGTCACGGTGTTCTCGTCGTGGGCCGCCTCGGTCTCGCCGGAAAGCCAACCCAGCCAAGACCTGCCGCGCGGCTCGGCGATCTCGCGGCCGCGCCAGCGCTTGCCTGGGTGGCGGACACCGGCGAGGTCGAGGAGGGTCGGGGTGACGTCCATCACCGTGGCGAAGGCATGGCTGATCGCACCCTGCCGGCTTAGCCGCGGGTAGCGCACCAGCGCTGGCACGCGAATGCCGCCCTGGGTGGTGAACGCCTTGTACAGGCGCGACGGCGCGGTGGCCGCCTGGGCCCAGCGCGGGCCATACCAGACGTAGGAATTGGCGCGGCCGATATTCTCCAGGCTGTTGTCGTAGTGCCGGTCGAGAAAGCCCAGCAAATCCGGGCCGAATTTCGGAAAGGCCTCCAGCAGGGCGCCTTCGGCGCCGTTGTCGGACATGAACAGGACGAAGGTGTTGTCCAGCTCGCCCTGCCGACGCAGGTAGTCCACGACCCTGCCGATGTTCCAGTCCATGCGCTCGACCATCGCCGCGTAGACCTCCATCGCCCGCGCCGACTTCGCCCGTTCCTCATCCTCCAGGGCCTCCCACTCGCGGCTCAGGGCGAGCACCGGATGGGCTTCGACGTCCGCCTCCACCAGGCCCAGCTCCTTGAGCCGGGCCAGGCGTTCCTGGCGCAGCGCCTCTGGGCCGGCGTCATAGCGGCCGCGGTACTTCTCGACGATCTCCTGCGGCGCCTGCAGTGGCCAGTGCGGCGCGGAGAACGGCAGGTAGGCGAAGAACGGCCGGCTCTGGTCGCGCTCCTTGAGGTAGTGCAGCAGCTTGTCGCCGAAGGCATCGGAGGAATAGAAACCCTCCGGCAGCGTGTCGAGGTAGCGCTCGTCTTCCACGTAGAGCGCCGGCGTGCCCTTGAGAATGCGCGGAGTGCTTTCGTCGTAGGGAGGCTCGAAGCCGTAGTGGTTGGCGGCGCCCGGCAGCAGCGAGAAGGAACGCTCGAAACCACGCGCATGGGGCGTCTGTTCCGGCTTCAGACCGAGGTGCCACTTGCCGGCCATGAGGGTCTGGTAGCCGGCCTCGCGGAGCAGCTCCGGCAGCGCCACCACGCGCTCGTTGAGATGCCCTTCGTAACCCGGCTTGCCTTCCAGTTCCGGGGTCAGCGCCTCGGCCATGGTGCCGATCCCGGCGATGTGGTGGTCGGTGCCGGTGAGCAGCATCGAGCGGGTCGGCGAGCAGGTCGAGGCGGTGTGGAAGTCGGTCAGGCGCAGGCCGGCGATGGCCAGGGCGTCGAGGTTCGGCGTGGCGATCTCGCCGCCGAAGGCGCCGATATCGGAGAAGCCCAGGTCGTCGGCGACGATCACCAGGAAGTTGGGACGTTTGCTCATGCGCGGGTCTCGTCTGGATGGGAGGAGAGGGTGGGGCCCTCGCCCCCGCCCTTCCCGCAGGGGGAAAGGGCCAGGGCAAGGGGCTTTTCAGCAAGCGAGGAATTCGAAGGGCAGGTTTTCCACCCGTCGCGGCGGTGGCGCGACGTACTCGCCGTCGGCGGTCAGTTCGTGCAGCAGCGCTTCGCGCTGGCGCAGGAAGTCGAAGCCACCGCGCTCGCGCGGATGCGCCAGGTCCACCTCGACCACCCGCCTGATCCGCCCCGGGCGCGGCTCCATCACCACCACCCGGTCGGCCAGGTAGAGCGCCTCCTCGACGTCGTGGGTGACCAGCAGGGTGGTGATGCGGGTGCGCCGACGGATCGCCAGCAACTCTTCCTGCAACTGCTGGCGGGTCAGTGCGTCGAGGGCGCTGAACGGCTCGTCGAGCAGCAGCAGGCGCGGGCTGGCCACCAGGCCACGGGCGATCGCCACGCGCTGGGCCATGCCGCCGGACAACTGGTGCGGGTAGGCACGCTCGAAGCCGTGCAGGCCGACCAGGCGGATGTATTCGTCGATCCGCGCCGCCTTGTCGGTTTCGCCAAGGGCTTCGTTGACCAGGCCGAGGGCGACGTTCTGCTGCACCGTCAGCCAGGGGAACAGGCGGTGCTCCTGGAACACGATGCCGCGTTCGCCGCCGATGCCGGCGATTGGCCGGCCGTCGACGCGGATCTCGCCGTCGTAGTCGCGGTCCAGGCCGATCAGCAGGCGCAGCAGGGTCGACTTGCCGCAGCCACTGGCGCCGACGATGGCGATGAACTCGCCCTCGCCGATCTCCAGGTCGAACTGCTGGATCGCTTCCAGTCGCCGGCCGTCCACGGCGAAGTGCTTGCGCACCTGGCGGAAGCTGACCAGCGGGGTGCCCGTGGCGGGCGCGGTGAATGCGTTCATGCGTGTCTCCAGCGCGTGGCGCGCGCTTCGATGCGTTGGCCGAGGGCATTGAGCAGGGCGCCGGTGAGGCCGACCAGGAGCATGCCGGCGCCGATCAGGTCCATGCGGAACAATTGCTGGGCGCCGATCATCAGGCTGCCGATGCCGCCGTCGGAGGGCATGAAGTACTCGGCGCCGATGGTTCCCAGCCAGGCGTAGATCAGCGCCAGGCGCAGGCCGGCGAACACCGACGGGGCGGCACCCGGCAGGACCAGCCGGAGCAGCCGTCGCCAGGGACCCAGGCGCAGCACCCGGGCCGCCTCGCCGAGGCTCGGCGGCAGGCTGGCGATGCCGCGCTGGGTGGCCAGCAGCAGCGGGAAGAAGGCGGCGATTGCGACGAACGTCAGCTTGGCCGGTTCGCCCAGGCCGAACCAGGCGGTGAGCAGCGGTACCCAGGCGAAGATCGCCACCTGCCGCAGTGCCGCGAAAGTGGGGCCGAAGAAGCGTTCCGCCGGGCGCCACAGGCCGAGCAGCAGGCCGCCGAGGAAACCCAGGCCGCCGCCCAGCAGGAGCCCGCCGAGCGTGCGCTTCAGGCTGTCGAACAGGGCGCCTGGGAGGCTGCCGTCGAGCGCTCCGCTCCAGGTCGCCCGCGCCACTTCCAGAGGGCTGGCGAGGATCGCCGGGTCGACCCATTCGGCGCTGCTCGCCGACTGCCACAGGAGCAGCAGCGCCAGCGGCGGCAGCCACACCTGCAGGCGCTGCCAGCCGCGTCCCGGCGGGCGCCGGCGGAATTCGCCGGTGGCGGCTTGCGGCCAGTGCAGCAGGCGGCGGTCGAGCCACTGGATGGCGCGGTCCATGCCCACCCCGACCAGGCCGATGATGAGGATGCAGACGAACACGATGTCGAGCATGAACAGTTGCCGGCCCTGCACCATCAGGTAGCCGATACCCTCGCTGGAAGCCAGCAACTCGACCGCCAGCAGCGAGGTCCAGCCCTGCGCCAGGGCCAGGCGCAGCCCGGTGAGGAAGGCCGGCAGCGCCGCCGGCAGGATCAGCCGCCAGACCAGCAGGCGTGGCGGCAGGCGCAGTACTGCGGCGGCTTCGCGCAGCTTGGGCTGGGCGTCGCGCACGCCGACCAGGGTATGGATGGTCACCGGCACCACGACCGCTTTCACCAGCACCACCAGCTTGAGCAGTTCGCCGATGCCGAAGAACAGCATGAACAGCGGGATCCAGGCCAGCGTGGGGATTTGCGCGAGGGCGCTGAAGGTGGGGAAGACCAGGCGCTCGGCACGCGGACTGAAGCCTAGCCAGGCGCCTAGCGCGGCGCCGCTGGCGACCCCGGCGAGCAGGCCCCAGGCCAGGCGCCGCAGGCTGATCGCCAATTCGCTCCAGAGTTCGCCGGCGAGCAACTCGCGGGCGCTCTGCCAGACCAGCTCGGGAGTTGGCAGCACCTGGGCCGACATCCAGTGGCGATGGCTGGCGACCCACCACAGCAGCGCCAGCCCGAGCGGCAGCAACCAGGGCAGCAGGCCGTCCCCCAGGCGCCGGGCGAAAGCCGCGGAGGGCGGCGGCGCCAGGCGCGGCAGGGGCCGGCTCCAGGCGGGCGAAAGGGTTTTATCGATATTCTTCATGGGAATATAAATCGCCGAATCAATGCATTTTTTCGCTAAGAAGGGCCATTTAAAGAAAGGCACCAGGCAGCGGCAAATGCATTTGGAGAATATTTTCCATGCTCTGGCTGCATATGACGCGGAGAGGCCCGTGCGGCCTGTCATACTGCTTTTGGTTATAAAAAAATGAATTTTTATTATTTATTTTCGAGGCGCCGCTGTGCATAGCTAGCCGCACACCCGCTCCCGGCGGGAATCCCTCTCTTCCCGTTCCAAGGAGCCGCCCCATGAAAGCGCTTACGTCTTCCCTGCTCGGTCTGTTCGCCGCGCCTGTGCTCGCCGGCCTGCTCGGTGCCTACGTGCCGCTGGCGAGCGCCGCTCCGCCGAAGGAAATCCGCATCGCGGTGCCGGACGTCAGCGCCGGCAGTTCGCACTCGGGCGGCGGCGTGGTCGACGTGCTCTACACCCGCCAGTTGCTGGAGAAGGAGTTCGCCAACGACGGCATCGCGGTGAAATGGAGCTTCTTCAAGGGCGCCGGCCCGGTGGTCAACGAAGCGTTCGCCAACGGCCAGGTGGACTTCGCCTACCTCGGCGACCTGGCGGCGATCATCGGCAAGTCCGGAGGCCTGGACAGCCGCCTGCTGGCCGCTACCGCGCGAGGGGTCAACCACTATCTCGGCGTGCAGCCGGGCTCCGGGATCAAGACCCTGGAGGATCTCAAGGGCAAGCGCGTAGGCATCTTTCGTGGCACCGCCAGCCAGTTGTCGTTCGACAATGCCCTGGCCAGCGTCGGTCTCAGCGAGAAGGACCTGAAGGTGATCAACCTCGATTTCAGCGCCGCCCTGTCCGCCCTCGCAGCCAGGCAGATCGATGCCACCTGGGGCCTGGCCGGACTGTTCGCCCTGCGCGACCGCGGGCTCGCGGAAATTCCGCTGAGCACCCGCGACCTGAACGGCGCCGGCACCCTGCAGGCGCTGCTGGTCGGCTCCGGAGCCTTCGTCGATGCCCATCCGGACATCACCGAGCGGCTGCTCAAGGTGCAGTTGCAGGCCCAGGACTGGCTGGCCCGCGAGGAGAACCGCGACGCCTACATCGAACTGGTGTCGAAGCAGGCCAGCTACCCGGTGGTGATCCTGCAGAGCGAGTACCGTGGCCGCAAGCTGGGCGACGCCCTGTCGCCGCGCCTGGACGCCGATTTCCTTGGCCGGCTGGATGCTTCGATCCAGGCGGCCAAGCGTTTCGGCCTGATCCGTCGCGAATTCAGCGCCGAGCAGTGGGCCGCGCCGGAACTGCTGGAGGCGGCCGGCAAGCTGGCGAAGGCCAAGGCCGTGGCGCAGGCGGCGGAGTGACGCCGAGCCGGGGACGGCCGAGGCGGCGCCGTTTCGTAGCAATTTGTAATATGTTTCGAGATTCTTGCACCGACCCAACCAATGACTGGATCGAGCGAAGTATCCAGCCGTTGGTCGGGGATTCTGCGTATATCGCGTCATGAAAGTTTCACGCGGGTAATCCGCAGGTTATTCCGCGATCATTTCGTTCGTTAATCGCCCCATATATTCAGATACAAAATCGGCACTGCCAATTCTTCCAGTTTTCCCTTCCGACAATTCTCCCGACCCTCCCCGGAAACAACTCCAAGTATCTCGCGGCGAACCGCCGCGTCCCGCATCTAGCCTGCCCATCACTACGACAGCGCGGCGCCAGCGCCGGGCCTCGCCCTGCGCGTCGGCGGCATTCCTGATTTTCTTCCGGAGGAGAGCGGTCATATGAATCTCGATAGCAAATTGTTCGACGCGACACTCGATCTCGAACGCGTGAAAGTTTCGGTGAGAACGCTGGTGAAGTTATCCCGCCAGGAACAATCGGCGATCATCCGGACCCTCAACGAGTTTGGTTTCCTGCTGTTGCGCAGCGAACAGGGCGAAGACAGGCAGGAACTTCTCGCGCTCAAGGAGTTGTTCGGCCGCGCCGCCCCCCACCCGCGCGCCGACGCCGACGGCATCGTGCCGATCAGCAATGCGCGGTATGTCAGCGGCTACCTCGGCTCCACGCCGCTGGAGCACAAGCTGCACACCGACGGCGCTTTCCTCGACACCCCGGAGCAATTGTGCAGCCTGCAATGCGTGCGCAACGCCCGGGAGGGCGGGGAGACCCTGCTGGCCAGCGCCGGACTGGCCTTCGAGCGCCTGCGCCGGCGCATGCCGACCAAGCATCTCGGCCTGCTGCGCGGCGACGCCCTGACCATCGTGCGCAAGCACCAGAGCAGCACCCAGCCGGTGTTCCGCCTGAACGGCGAGGCGCTGGGCATCAAGTTCCGGCAGAACGACGGGGCGGCCGAGGTGGTCGAGCATCCTGTGGCGGTGGAGGCCTTCGCCGAACTGGTGGCGGCGCTCGAGGATCCGGCCTGCCAACTGCGGATCAAGCTCGAGCCGGGGGAAATCCTGGTGCTCGACAACACCGCGGTGTTGCACGGGCGCACTGCCTTCTGCGCCAACGAACTGCGCGAGATGCGCCGGCTCAACTTCGACGGCCACGGCCGCCTGCGGGCGGAGCTGGAACTGGGCTTCAAGGTGGGGTTGTGATCGCACAGTTCGTCGCGGTGGTGCTGCCGATCCTGATCTGCACCGGGATCGGTTTCGCCTGGAGCCGTTCCGCCGGGCCGGTGGATACCCGCGCGCTGGTGTTCCTGGTGGCCAACGTCGGCTTTCCCTGCCTGCTGCTGTCGTCGCTGGACCGCCCCGGCCTGTCCATTGGCATGGTGGCCGGGGTGTTCCTCGCCACCGCGCTGGCGGTGCTGGCGTTCGCCCTGCTGGGCCTGGTCGCCCTGCGCCTGCTGCGGATGCCGGTGCGGCGCTACCTGCCGTCGATCATGCTGCCGAACTCCGGGAACATGGGCATCCCCATCGCCTACCTGGCCTTCGGCGAGGAGGCGCTGGTGTATGCGGTGGCGTTCTCCACCCTGATCCAGGTGGGCCACGCGACGCTCGGCGTCTGGTTCGCTTCGGGCGATATCACCCCGGCGAGCATCCTGCGCAACCCGATGATCTATGCCCTGGCCGTGGCGCTGGGCCTGATCGCCCTGGGCTGGAGCCTGCCGCCGCCGTTGCGCGATGTGACCCGCCTGCTGGGCGGGATTACCGTGCCGCTGATGCTGGTGATGCTCGGCCTGTCGCTGGCCGGTCTGCGCCTGCACGAGACCTGGCGGCCGTTGCTGCTGTCTCTGGTGCGGGTCTGGGGCGGTTTCGCGGTCGGCTATGGGATCGCTGCCGGCCTGGGCATGGAGGCGGTGGCGGCGGGCACCTTCGCCATCCAGTGCGGGATGCCGACCGCGGTGCTCACCTACCTGTTGGCCAAGCGTTACGACGGACCGGTGAACGAAGTGGCAGGCATGGTGCTGATCACCACGCTGCTGGTGCTGCTCTCCACGCCTTTGTTCATCCAGTTGCTGCCGCGCGCGTGAAGACGATCCGGGCCGCCCCGCGGGGCGGCCCGGGGCGTCACCAGATCGAGCGGGAGTAATCGACGACCAGCCGGGTTTCGTCGATGTCGCCGTCGAGATAGCTCGCGTTGCCCCGGTGCCAGGCCTGCGAGGCGCGCAGCGCGAGGCCGGCGAGGGGGCCCGCCTTGACCCGATAGGCGAAGCCGAGGTCGCTTTCCCGGTGCCGCCCGTCACGCCCGTAGAGTCCGGCGTAGATGCTCTCGGCGGCACTGCTGGCGCTGGCCCCGGCACGGCCGCGGGCATGCAGCGCATGCAGGCTGAGCCCAGGCAGGCCGAGCGCGCCGAGGTCCAGGTCATAGCGTAATTGCCAGGAACGCTCGCCCGGTCCGTTGAAGTCGGAGTAGCCCACCGAGTTGGCCAGTACCATGGACGCGCTGGAGCGCCCGTCGCCGAAGGCCATGTAGTCGAACGGCTGCTCGCCATGGACACGCTGGTAGGCCAGGGTGATGCGCTGCGGCCCCTGTTCGTAGCCCAGGGCCAGGGAGCTGGCCAGGGTGTCGATGCGGCCGAAGCGGCTCTGGCCGCTGTCGCGGGTGCGGTAGGCGTCGAGGTCGACCCGCAGCGCGCGCTCCCCGCCCAGCGGCTGGCGATGGCTGGCGCCGAAATAGGCCTGCTGCCAGATGTCGTCGAAGCGCGAGGCGTAGAGCGACAGTTGCAGCCGCTCCGTGGCCTGCCATTGACCGCCGAGGAAGCCGACCGCGTCGAGGCGCACCGGATAGGCGCCGAGGCGTCCGTAGACGGTGCTGATGTCGCCGCGGACCTTGGATTCGCCGGGGCCGGAGGCGGCGGTGAAGCGCCCGCCCTCGAGCAGCAGCCCGTCGAACGAGCGGTCCTCCAGCAGCAGGCCGTAGGCCATGCCGGCCAGCGTGCGGTTGCTGCTGGCGGCGAACACCGGCGCGCTGGTGGTGGTCTGGCCGTACTTCAGGCGGGTTTCGCCGTGGCGTAGCCTGAGGGCGCCACCGACCTTGCCGTAGCGATGGTCGGGATGGCCGTCGGCGCCGACCGGCAGGTTGCCGGTGCCGGTGCGGCCGCCGCCGCTGTCCAGTTGCAGGCCGAGCATGGCATGGGCGTCGAGGCCGAAGCCGAGGCTGCCCGGCGTGTAGCCGGAGGCGAACTGGAGGCGCAGGCCCTGGGTGGCTTCCTCGCGGTAGCCGTTGCGCTCGCTCCTGGGCTTGAAGCGGTTGCGCCCGGCGTTGTTCGGGCTGTCGCGGTAGTCGCGGTTGAAGTAGTAGGTGCGAGCGAGGAACTGCAGTTCGCTGTCCTCGACGAAGCCCCCATCCCCGGCCGTCGCGGCCGCCCCTTCGGAAAGCGTGCCGGCGACCAGGCCGGCGAATACAGCGCGTCTGAGATTTTGCATTTATTGTTTTCTCCCACCTGAGTGCCAGGTGGGCGCAGTCTCGGAAGTCGCTCCGCAGGCCGCTTGTGTTTCCCTGCCTCGGCTTTTGCCGGGGCCTGCCATTGGCAGGGGCTGGCATGTGCAACGGCAGGCCGGGTCAAGCATTTCGGAAGTCACCGACGGAGAGTGTGGCGTCGGCCGTCATCCGCAACGGCCGTGGGTGGGAGCCTAGGCTCCCGATGCAACCTCGCCTCAGGGAATACGCTTCATGAACAACAAGACCCTATGCCCTTCGCTCTTGCTCTGCCTTTCGCTGCTTGCACCGCTGTCTTGTCTCGGGGAGACCGCCGCCGCGCCCTATCCGCTGGCCCACCCACCGCGCCTGGCCGACTACCTCCCGCCGCCGCCGGCGGCGGACTCGGCTGCGGCCGTCGCCGATCTCGGCGCGGTGCTGGAGGCGCAACGCCTGCGCACGCCCGAACAGGTACGCCGGGTACGCGCCCACGACCAGTGGGAGGACAACGTCTTCCCCTTCGCCGGCGACCTGCTGGGCGCCTCGTTCGACAAGGAACGCCTGCCGCTGACCCGGAGTTTCTTCAACCGCGCCCAGGAAAACCTGGTCGAGGTGCTGATGCCGGCGAAGAAGCACTTCGCCCGCCCGCGTCCCTACGAAGTGACACCGAAGGTGAAGCCGGTGCTGCCGCCGCCGGAGGGGGAGTCCTATCCCAGCGGCCACACCATGGACAGCTACTTCAAGGCCTCGCTGCTGAGCATGCTGGTGCCGGAGCATCACGATGCGTTCTTCGCCCGCGCCGAGGAGCATGCGCAGAGCCGTGTGCTGGCCGGCGTGCACTTCCCCAGCGACCTGGAAGGCGGGCAGACCGCCGCCGCGGCGCTGGTGGCGAGCCTGCTGGCCGATCCGGCGGTGGCCGCCGACTTCGCCGCGGTGCGCGAGGAGCTGCGCGGCGCGCTGGGGTTGCCGAAACTCCAGTAGAGGAAGGGAAAGCGCGCGGCGGCTCAGGCCGCCGCGTGTTGCGCCTGGTCCAGTTCCACCAGCGTCTCGATCATCGCCTTGGCCGCTGCCGAAAGCCGGTAGCCGCTGCGGCTGATGATGCCGCAGCGGGCGCTGAGGCTATCCAGGTTCTGCGGCAGGTTGCGCCACTGTAGCGGTTGCAGTTCGCCGCGCTGCAGGTAGGGGCGCAGGGTCTCGTCGCTGGCGATGCCGATGGCGTCGGTCTGGCGGACGATACGGATCAGCGCGTGCATGTTCTCGCAGCGGATGTTGGCGGCGAAGTCGATCTTGCCGCTGAGGTTCGCCAGCAGCTTGCGGATGCCCGGGGGAATCAGGGTCGAGGCCAGCGGGTAGTTGAACAGGTCGTTGGTGGACAGGCTGTCCTTGCCCAGCAGCGGATGTTGCGGACGGCAGAAGAACTGGCCGCGGCGCGGGGTCAGCGGGCGCGTCTGGAAGTTTGGGTCGGCCTCGAAGTCGCGGATGTCGGCGACGAAGAATTCGATCTCTTCGCGGAGCAGGGCGCGGCTGAGCTTTTCCCAGTTGTCCACGTCCAGGCTGATCTGCACCCGCGGGTGGCGGTTGATGAAGTCGGCCACCGCGTCCGGCACCAGTTGCTGGGCCGGCGCCGGCCCGCTGCCGAAGCGCAGCTCGCCGGCATCCAGCTTGTTCAACTGGGCGATCTCGTGGATCAGGTTGGCCGACCCCTGCACCAGGCTCAGCGCGTGTTGCAGCACCACCTGGCCTTCCGGCGTCGGGCGCAGGTCCTTGCTGCCACGGTCCACCAACTGACAGCCAAGCTCCTGCTCCAGGCCCTGGATGCTGCGGCTGAAGGCCGGCTGGGTGATGCCCATGGCGTCCGCCGCGCGGACGAAACTGCGGTGTTCGGCGAGGGCGATGAAATAACGCAGTTGGCGCAGATCCATGATGCTTTACCGGCATTGGAAATATTGGACAAAGGCATTTGCCGTTCGGGATGTGCTGGTTTTAAATGCAAGCTCTTATTCCGTCAACAAAGAACAAATTAGAAAAATATGCGATTTAGTAATAAGCATAGATAGACCCCAGGAGCTGAACATGGTCCACCGTGCCTTTGCCGCCCCACCTCCGCCGTTCCGAATGCCCTTCCGCGTCGCCGGCGGCTGTCGCCCCTGACAGTCGCCCGGGGCTGAGCCGTCCGCCGGCCCCCTTCGAACCTTTCGCCAGATCGCTGCCTTGCGCGGCATGGCCGCCTGCTGCCTGCGTCCGGCTGCGCCGGAACCGAGGACATTCACGATGAAGCACCACTACCGCTTGCCGCTCCGCCGAACGCCGCACGGCGGCTCCGACTACGCCCTGGCCCTGCTGCTCGCCCTCGGCGGTGCGTTGCCGGCCAGTGCCGCCGATGCTCCCGCGCCCGCCGAGGAAGCGCCGCCGCTGGCCAGCAGCGTCCCGGACAAGGCCGATACGGCCCTGGGCAAGGTCACTGTCACCGCGCGTCGCCGCGAGGAGGATTCGCAGAAGGTACCGACGCCGATCACCGTGCTCGGCGGCGAGACTCTCGAGGCCCAGCGCATCTCCCGGGTGCAGGACCTGCAGCAGGTGCTGCCCAGCGTCAATGTCGCCTACATCCATGCGCGGCAGTCGAGCGTCGCCGTGCGCGGCATCGGCAACAACCCCGCCAGCGACGGCCTGGAAGGCAGCGCCGGGATCTACCTCGACAACGTCTACCTGGGACGTCCGGGAATGGCCGTGTTCGACCTGCTGGACATCGAGCAACTGGAGCTGCTGCGCGGTCCGCAGGGCACCCTGTTCGGCAAGAACACCACCGCCGGGGTGCTGAACATCAGCACCCGCGCGCCGACCTTCACTGCCGAGCGTACCGTCGAGGTCTCCGGCGGGCAGGATGGCTACTTCCAGGGCCGCGGCACGGTTTCCGGGCCGCTCGGCGAAACCCTCGCCGGACGCCTCTCGGCCTATCGCACCCGCGACGACGGCTACATCAAGAACATCCACGACGACAACTATCTCAACGGCGGCGAGCGCCAGGGCGCGCGCGGGCAATTGCTGTTCGAGCCGAACGAGGACTTCAGCCTGCGCTGGATCGCCGACTACAACGAGGAGGATTCGAGCAACGGCAGCATGGTGGTCTACGGCGGCGCCGAGCGTTTCTGGCAGCGCGCCGCGCTGGTCGGCGCTTCGCCGTTGCGCGATCCGCAGCGCAGGAAGGTCAACATCAACGGCCGCCAGCACGTCAGCGTGCACCAGGGCGGCAGCTCGCTGGAGGCCAACTGGAACCTCGCCGGCGGCTACCGCCTGACCTCCATCAGCGCCTACCGCTACTGGCACTTCACCCCGGCCAACGACGAGCAACTGAACGTCTCGGCGATCAACGACACCGGGGTGGAAGTGCACGACCGGCAGTTCTCCCAGGAGATCCGCCTGGCCTCGCCCACCGGCGGTGCCTTCGACTACGTGGTGGGCGCCTACGCGTTCAGGCAGAACCTCGGCAACAAGACCTTCACCTCCTACGGACCGTTGGCCGACCTGTACCTGCTCGGCGCCAATCTCGGCGCGCTGAACGACACCTACTCGAAGGCCAACGGCAAGATCGAGACCGACAGCTTCGCGCTGTTCGCCCAGGGCACCTGGCACCTCACCGAACGCCTGGACTTCACCGCCGGCCTGCGTGGTACCTACGAGGAGAAGAACGCCAAGGTTGAGCGCTTCGCTCCGCTGGGCGGCGCGGCGGTCGGCGGGGTCGGCGCGGCGGTGCGCAACGGCCAGCTCGGCGCCTACGATTCCGGCGATCTCAGCCAGTACAACTTCGCCCCTTCGGCGTTGCTCAGCCTCAGCTACCAGTTCAGCGACGACCTGCTCGGCTACGCCAGCCTGTCCCACGGCGAGAAGTCCGGCGGGGTCAACCTGGCGGTGGGCAGCGCACCGAGCGCCGGCGCCGATTCGCTGCTGGTCGGACCGGAGCGCGCCAACGACGCCGAGCTGGGCCTGAAGAGCACGCTCTTCGACCGGCGCCTGCTGCTCAACGCCAACCTGTTCTGGACCGGCATCCACGGCTACCAGGCCACCACCCTGTACCAGGCGCCGGGCTCGACCCAGTTGGTGCAGGTGCTGGCCAACGCCGGCAGCGTGCGCTCGCGTGGTCTGGAGTTCGAGGCCACCGCGCTGCCGTTGCGCGGCCTGACCCTGAACTTCAACGGCTCCTATAACGACGTCACCTACCTGTCGTTCAAGGATGCCCCGTGCCCTGCGGAAGTCAGCACCCGGCCCGGCGCGCCGAGCAGTTGCGACCTCACCGGGCAGCGCGTGGTCGGCGCCTCGAAATGGATCGCCAATCTCAATGGCGAATACCAGTGGCGCCTCGACGACCGCTTCCAACCCTACGTCAGCGCCAGCTACGCCTACCGCTCCGCCGCCGAGGGCACGCTGGACAACTCCGACCTTTCGAAGATCGACGGCTACGCCCTGGTGAACCTCGCCGCCGGTCTGCGCAGCGATCTCGGCGACGGCCAACTGGACACCTCGGTATGGCTGAAGAACGCCTTCGACAAGGACTACTACCTGAGCGCCTTCGCCAGCATCAACGGCTCCTACACCGCATCGGTGGGGCAGCCGCGCACGCTCGGCGTATCGCTGCGCTACGACTTCTGAGCCTTCACCCACGCAGTACCCCACGCATGAGGAACATGACATGAGCAATGCAGCACAAGCCCTCGCCACGCCGGTACGGCTCGACATCCGGCCGGTCGCCGGACGGATCGGCGCGGAGATTCGCGGCGTGACCCTGTCCGGCGAACTGGACGCCGCCACCGTCGAGGCGATCCAGGCCGCCCTGGTACGCCACAAGGTGATCTTCTTCCGGGACCAGAGCCATCTCGACGACCAGACCCAGGAGGCCTTCGCCCACTTGCTCGGCGAACCGGTCGCCCACCCCACCGTGCCGTCCCGCGAAGGCACCCGCTTCCTCCTCGAGCTGGATGGCGCCGAAGGCCGCCGGGCCAATTCCTGGCATACCGACGTGACCTTCGTCGAGGCCTACCCGAAGGCCTCGATCCTGCGCAGCGTGGTGGCCCCGGAGTCCGGCGGCGACACCGTCTGGGCCAACACGGCGAGCGCCTACGCCGACCTGCCGGCGGAGCTGCGCGAGCTGGCCGACCGGCTCTGGGCGGTGCACAGCAACGAGTACGACTACGCCGGGGTCAAGCCCAGCGCCTCGGTGGAGCAGTTGGAGAACTACCGCAAGGTGTTCACCTCGACCGTCTACGAGACCGAGCACCCGGTGGTCCGCGTGCATCCGCAAAGCGGCGAGCGGACGCTGCTCCTCGGCCACTTCGTGAAACGCCTGAAGGGTCTTTCGCAGCATGACTCGGCGCACCTCTTCGCGGTGCTGCAGGGGCACGTCACGCGCCTGGAGAACACCGTGCGCTGGCGCTGGCAGGCCGGCGACGTGGCGATCTGGGACAACCGCGCGACCCAGCACTACGCGATCGACGACTACGGCGACCAGCCGCGCGTGGTGCGCCGGGTGACCCTCGGCGGCGACGTGCCGGTAGGCATCGACGGGCAACGCAGCCGGACGATCCGGAAGGCATGACGGACCCGGCCCTCTCCTCGCCGGGGAGGGCGACCACAGGCAGAACGAACCCGCGAGGACCCCTTACATGAGCCAATCCGCCACCGCCCGGCAACCCGAACCCGAGGTCGCCGAGGCATTCCGCATCACCCCCCTGGAGGCGCCGCTGGGCGCCGAAGTCCGTGGCCTCGACGCGCGCCGGCCGCTGGCGCCGGAGCAGGTCCTGGCGCTCAAGCAGGCGCTGCGCGAGCACCACATCCTGGTGTTCCGCCAGCAGCACCTCGACGATGAGCAGTACTTGCGCTTCGCCACCCTGTTCGGCTCGGTGTTCCAGCCGCCGGCGGACATCCCGGTGCTGTCCTCGGGTGGCGACGGCAAGGTGCCGGACATCGTCAAGGTGGCCAACACCGGCGACGGCGAACTGGGCAACTTCGCCCTGCCGGCACACATCGACCACCAATGGACGCCGGTGCCGTCCTCCGGCTCGTTCCTCTACGCACTGGAGGTGCCGTCCAGTGGCGGCGAGACGCGCTTCACCAACCTGGCGCGCGCCTACGAGAGCCTCGACGAGGCGACCCGGCGCGAGATCGATGGCCTGCGCCTGATCAACTACAACCCCTTCATCCGCCTGCGCGAGGGCGGCTACGGCGGCGGTTTCGCCACCTACCGCACGCCGGACATCGAACCGATCCAGGGCAGCGAGCACCCGCTGGTACGCACCCACCCGGAAAGCGGCCGGCGCGTACTGTTCCTCAGCGCCCACACCGAGGTGGAGATTCCCGGCTACGACCCCGCGCGGGGCCAGGCGCTGATCGGTCGCCTGCGCGAACATCTGGCGCGCCCGGAACTGAGCTACAGCCACGCCTGGTCGGTGGGCGACATCGTCTGGTGGGACAACCAGGCCGTGCTGCATGCGCGCAACGCCTTCCCGGCCAGCGAGCGGCGGCGCCTGAAGCGCATCAGCCTGGCGGGCAGCCGTCCGTTCTGAGCCGGCATCCCCCAGCGTGCGCCGGCTCCTCCGTTGCCGACCGGCGTAGGTCGCTGCGCGCCGCTCTGGCGAGCCCCTTCCGTTCCGGCGAATAGCTAGCAGAACTGCGACATGCTGTCGCAGTTCTGCCATTTCTCCGCGTCTATCCTGCCCATAGGGCAATTCGCCTTTGGTCTAACGAGCTGGCCTGCAGCGCCCATGGAAAGGCGATCCTGACTTTGTAGTCAAAGTTTTGCTTTGCTACTTTGGCCAGGCATCAGGGATTGCTGATACAGCGTATTAAAAACATTAATTACCCCGGCATTCCGCGGCGCTGGCAGGATATTTTCCCGTCGAAGCCGTAGCGGCTTGACCTGATAGCCGGTCATTCACGGCAGGGATGTCATATTCTCGCGCGGGCTTCCCCGGATAGGCTGCACGCCAGTCAGGACGCGCCCGGCGGCGATGGGCGGGAATTGTTGGTCGGTTTATGACTTGTAGTTTCTCTGTCGTATGCCTTCAGAACTTGTTGAAGGCTTTTCGGCTCGATTGCACAATGCCGCGCCAAGGTTCGTTCGCGAATCGCGGTATGTGAGCTAGACCTCCGCAGCCGGTGCGCCATCCGCAGTGCCCCGGACTACTCGACAATCACGCAGGAGATTCGTGAGTGCAGATCGGTGTCCCCCTCGAGACCCATGCCGGTGAGACGCGGGTTTCCGCCACCCCGGAAACCGTCAAGAAGCTGATCGGCCAAGGCCACCAGGTGATCGTCCAGAGCGGCGCCGGCGTCAACGCCAGCCAGCCGGACAGTGCCTATGAAGCCGCCGGCGCGACGATCGGCAGCGCCGCCGAGGCCTTCGGCGCCGACCTGGTGCTGAAGGTGGTCGCGCCCAGCGCCGCCGAGCTGGCCCAGATGAAAAGCGGCGCCGTGCTGGTCGGCATGCTCAACCCCTTCGACAACGAGAACATCGCCCGCATGGCCGAGCGCGGCATCACCGCCTTCGCCCTCGAGGCCGCGCCGCGTACCTCGCGGGCGCAGAGCCTGGACGTGCTCTCCTCGCAGGCCAACATCGCCGGCTACAAGGCGGTGATGCTCGCCGCCAACCACTACCCGCGCTTCATGCCGATGCTGATGACCGCCGCCGGTACCGTGAAGGCCGCCCGCGTGCTGATCCTCGGCGCCGGCGTCGCCGGCCTGCAGGCGATCGCCACGGCCAAGCGCCTGGGCGCGGTGATCGAGGCTTCCGACGTGCGTCCGGCGGTGAAGGAGCAGATCGAGTCGCTCGGCGCCAAGTTCGTCGACGTGCCCTACGAGACCGACGAAGAGCGCGAGTGCGCCGAAGGCGTCGGCGGCTACGCGCGGCCGATGCCGGCCTCGTGGATGGAGCGCCAGGCCAAGGCCGTGCACGAGCGCGCCAAGCAGTCGGACATCGTCATCACCACCGCGCTGATCCCCGGCCGCAAGGCGCCGACGCTGCTGCACGAGGCGACCGTGGCGGAGATGAAGCCGGGCTCGGTGGTCATCGACCTGGCCGCCGCCCAGGGCGGCAACTGCCCGCTGACCGAGGCCGACCAGGTCGTGGTCCGGCACGGCGTGACCATCGTCGGCCACAGCAACCTGGCCGCGCTGGTACCGGCGGACGCCTCGGCGCTATATGCGCGCAACATCCTCGACTTCCTCAAGCTCACCCTGAACGCCGAAGGCTTCAGCGTGAACCTCGAGGACGACATCGTCGCCGCCTGCCTGATGTGCCGCGACGGCCAGGCGGTGCGCAAGAACGGCTGAGCCGCTGCGTCGGGAAGCTTCGATAACGATAAATGCGCACGCCTCGCGCCTGCGCCCTGAAGACCGGTGAAAACGATGGATATCATTTCTGACGGGATCTACAACCTGATCATCTTCGTGCTGGCCGTGTACGTCGGCTACCACGTGGTATGGAACGTCACCCCTGCCTTGCACACCCCGCTGATGGCGGTGACCAACGCGATTTCCGCGATCGTCATCGTCGGCGCCATGCTCGCTGCCGCCCTGACCGTGACCCCGCTGGGCAAGGCCATGGGCACCCTCGCCGTGGCCCTGGCCGCGGTCAATGTGTTCGGTGGCTTCCTGGTCACCCGGCGCATGCTGGAAATGTTCAAGAAGAAAGCGCCGAAGGCGGGGGGCCACTGATGAGCATGAACCTGGTCACCCTCCTGTACCTCATCGCCTCGGTCTGCTTCATCCAGGCCCTGAAAGGCCTGTCGCACCCGACCACCTCGCGCCGCGGCAACCTCTTCGGCATGGTCGGCATGGCCATCGCCGTGGCCACCACCGTCGGCCTGGTGTTCAAGCTGGGCGCGGAGATCGCCACCACCGGCGTCGGCTACATCGTCGTCGGCCTGCTGGTCGGCGGTACCGCCGGCTCGATCATGGCCAAGCGCGTCGAGATGACCAAGATGCCCGAGCTGGTCGCCTTCATGCACAGCATGATCGGCCTGGCCGCGGTGTTCATCGCCATCGCCGCGGTGGTCGAGCCGCAGTCGCTGGGGATCGTCGCGCACCTGGGCGACACCATTCCCACCGGCAACCGCCTGGAGCTGTTCCTCGGCGCGGCCATCGGCGCCATCACCTTCTCCGGTTCGGTGATCGCCTTCGGCAAGCTTTCCGGCAAGTACAAGTTCCGCCTGTTCCAGGGCACCCCGGTGCAGTTCTCCGGGCAGCACCTGCTGAACCTGGTGCTCGGCCTGGCAACCCTCGGCCTGGGCCTGGTGTTCATGTTCACCGGCAACCTCACCGCCTTCGCCGTGATGCTGGCGCTGGCCTTCGTCCTCGGCGTGCTGATCATCATCCCCATCGGCGGCGCCGACATGCCGGTGGTGGTGTCGATGCTCAACTCCTATTCCGGCTGGGCCGCGGCGGGTATCGGCTTCTCGCTGAACAACTCGATGCTGATCATCGCCGGCTCGCTGGTCGGCTCCTCGGGCGCGATCCTCTCCTACATCATGTGCAAGGCGATGAACCGCTCGTTCTTCAACGTCATCCTCGGCGGCTTCGGCGCCGAAGCCGACGCCGGCGGCCCGGCGGGCTCCAAGGAGCAGCGTCCGGTGAAGTCCGGTTCGGCCGACGATGCCTCGTTCCTGCTGACCAACGCCGACAGCGTGATCATCGTCCCCGGCTACGGCCTGGCGGTGGCCCGCGCCCAGCACGCGCTGATGGAACTGGCGGAGAAGCTGACCCATCGCGGGGTCACCGTGAAGTTCGCCATCCACCCGGTCGCCGGGCGCATGCCGGGGCACATGAACGTGCTGCTGGCCGAGGCCGAGGTGCCCTACGAGCAGGTGTTCGAGATGGAGGACATCAACTCCGAGTTCGGCCAGACCGACGTGGTCCTGGTGCTCGGTGCCAACGACGTGGTCAACCCGGCGGCGAAGAACGATCCGAAGTCGCCCATCGCCGGCATGCCGATCCTCGAGGCCTACAAGGCCAAGACCGTGATCGTCAACAAGCGCTCCATGGCCAGCGGCTACGCCGGCCTGGACAACGAGCTGTTCTACCTGGACAAGACCATGATGGTGTTCGGCGACGCCAAGAAAGTCATCGAAGACATGGTCAAGGCGGTGGAGTGATTCCCCGCTGAGTCCACCAGAACCCCGGCCCAGGCCGGGGTTTTTCGTTTTCGCGGGTTGTCCGCGCAGCGTTCTCCGCCGCTTCCAACGGCGAAAACACCAGCCTTTCAGGAATATTTTTCATGCCCGCAAGGCATGGGTTTTTCGTCGGATCGCTGTAGCCCGCCAACCACGCGGCCTGTGGCGATAGGGGCGAAACCCATAGCTCCAGAAGTTATTTCCATAACAAAAATAATTACTTCAGGCGCTAAGCCTCCTTGCCAATCATGCAACTCCCTGCGCCGCTAGGACTCCAGCACGGACCTGAGCGGCCATCGAGTTCGTCAGTGCAAGGAGCTTTTCATGGCAACACCCCAGCCCGTCGATGCCCGCACGCAGCCCTGGCGTGAGACGCCCGGCGGCGACCTGGTGGCGCTCGGTCGGCCGGTTCGCCAGGCGTTGCACCTGGTTCGCCACAACCCGGCACAGGGTCGGGTGCTCAGCCGGCGCGAGGCGATCCTGCTGGTCCTGTTCGCCCTGACCCTGCACGGAGCGGTGATCCATTGGCTGAGCCAGCAGAGAACCCCGGCGCTGCCCGAGGTGCCGCCACAGGTGCCGCCGATGACCATCGAGTTCACCGCCCCGGCGCCGCCGGTGGTGGAACCGCCGCCGCCCGAGCCGTTGCCGCCGGTGGTCGAGGAACCGCCACCACCGGTGGTCGACGAGAACGCGGTGAAGCCGCCGCCGCCGAAGCCGGTGCCAAAGCCGAAACCCAAGCCCAAGCCGCAACCCCGGCCCAAGCCGGCGCCGAAGGCCGTCGAGCCGGCTCCGCCCGCGCCGCCGCAACCCGCCGCGCCACCCGCCCCGCCGGCGCCGGCGCCGCTGACGCCGCCGTCGGCGAACGCCGGCTACCTGCACAACCCGGCGCCGGAATACCCCGCCCTGGCCATGCGCCGCGGCTGGGAGGGCACCGTGCTGTTGCGGGTGCATGTCCTCGCCAGCGGCAGCCCGAGCGAGATCCAGGTGCAGAAGTCGAGCGGACGCGAAGCCCTCGACCAGGCCGCGGTGAAAGCGGTCAAGCGCTGGTCCTTCGTTCCCGCCAAGCGCGGCGACAAGGCCGAGGACGGCTGGGTCAGTGTACCGATCGATTTCAAGTTGAACTGAATCTGCAGCGTCACGAGGAGCATCCGTCATGAGTCTGTTAACCACCCCGCTCGAATCCGTCGAAGGCGCCGTCATCTGGCTGCTGGTCGGCTTTTCCGTGGTCACCTGGGGCCTGGCCCTGGTCAAGGGCGTGCAGTTCGCCCGGCAGAAGCGCCAGGACCGCCAGTTCCAGAAGCAGTTCTGGAGCGCCACCAGCCTCGACTCCGCCGGCGAGCAGGCGCAGGACAAGCAGGGCGCCGGCGCCCGCGTGGCCCAGGCCGGCTTCGCCGCGATCCAGGTGCAGGACAACGGCCAGCCCGACCTGGCCCAGTCGATCAACCACCAGGACCGTCTCGAACGCGCCCTGCGCCAGCAGATCCAGCGCGAGCGGCGTTCCCTGGAGTCGGGCCTGGCGGTGCTCGCCTCGATCGGCTCGACCTCGCCCTTCATCGGTCTGTTCGGCACCGTCTGGGGCATCATGGAGGCGCTCAAGGGGATCAGCGCGGCCGGCTCGGCGAGCCTGGAGACCGTGGCCGGGCCGATCGGCAGCGCGCTGATCGCCACCGGCGTGGGAATCGCCGTCGCGGTGCCGGCGGTGCTGGTCTACAACTACTTCCTGCGGCGCCTGAAGCTGACCGCCGCCGACCTCGACGACTTCGCCCACGACTTCTACAGCCTGGCGCAGAAGAGCGCGTTCCGCGTCATCGTCCATCCCTCCGCCGCGCGCCAGGCCGGCAACCCCTCGCGCAACGTGAAGGAGGCGTCCTGACATGGCCTTCTCGACCCAGGACAGCGACGAAGTCCTTTCCGAAATCAACGTCACCCCGCTGGTCGACGTGATGCTGGTGCTGCTGGTGGTGTTCATCGTCACCGCGCCGCTGCTGACCAACTCGATCCCGATCAACCTGCCGAAGACCGAATCGGTGGCCCCGCCGGAGCAGAAGGATCCCCTGGTGGTGAGCATCGATGGCGCCGGCAAGCTGTTCGTCAACAAGGACGAGATCCAGCCGGAGCTGCTGGAGAGCAACCTGGCCGCGGCCAAGGCGAAGGACGCCGAGGTCCGCGTGCAGTTGCAGGCCGACGAAGGGGTGAACTACGGCCAGGTGGCGAAGGCCATGGCTTCCATCGAGCGCGCCGGGATCACCAGGCTGGCGGTGATCACCGCACGCTGAAGCGAATCCACGCCGTCCGGCGCAGGCCGGGCGGGCAACGGTTTCGACCGCTCCGATCCGGGCAGGGGAGAGCGGTCTTTTTTATTCCGGATGGACGCTCCTCGGGTGTGTCCGCCGAGGCCGGGCTCGCGAATGCGTCGCGCACCCTGTCCGGCGCTCGCACGTCCCACGCCTGGGCGCTCAGGCCTGGCGTGCCGGCGCATCCTGCTCCTTGGCGTCCTCCGTTCCTTCGACTTCCCATTCACCGGCCCAGTCCTCGCCGAACAGTTCGCTGGGATGCTGGGTGCGGCTGGCGCCGTTGCCGCAGCCCATAGATTCCGCCGAGCAATAGCGGTCGCAACCCCAGCAGATGCGCTCCGGATGGCTGGGATGGAGAGGAAATTTCTTGGCCATGATCCTGTCCCGATACCTGATGCCTGCGCTCAGGTATACCGCCGATGGCTTGCGCCGCCCAGGCGTTGCCGCGGAAAAGTGGCTTCGGCTTGCGCTGGATCAACTCGATTGGCATATATGTATTAATAGAATATTAAAATTGCTTTTTATTCCTTAGAGAAAAAAGGCTGCGCCCTTACACTTCCCTGGTGATGAATTTTTCTGGAGGGTTCTCCATGCACAGCGAACGCGTCCGTTATGTGTTGGTGCCCGGTTGGTACGGCTCGGAAGACGCCCATTGGCAAAGTCACTGGCAGCGCGCGCTGCCCAATGCCTCACGGGTCGAGCAACAGGACTGGATCACCCCGCTGCGCGCCGACTGGATCGCCGAGCTGGACGCCGAGATCCGCCGCCAGCCCGGGCCGGTGGTGCTGATCGCGCACAGCCTGGGTTGTGTGACAGTGGCGCTGTGGGCGGCCCAGGCCGAGCGCCGGGTGCGCGACCAGGTACGCGGCGCCCTGCTGGTGGCGCCGGCCGACGTCGAGCGCGAGAGCTGCGCCGAGGCGCTGCGCAACTTCGCGCCGATCAGCCGCGAGCCGTTGCCGTTCCCCAGCGTGCTGGTGGGTTCCGACAACGACCAGGCCTGCAGCCCGCAGCGCGCCATGCACCTGGCCCGCGCCTGGGGCGCGGAGACGGTGATCCTGCCCGAGGCCGGGCACATCAACGTGAAGTCCGGCCACGGCGCCTGGGAGGCCGGCTACCGTCACCTGTTCCGCTTGCAGTACCTGATCGACAGCCAGGCTCGCCGCCGCGCCTGAGACCACTTCAGTTCGCCAGCAGCGGCGACGGCTGGCGCTCGAACCAGCGGCTGGCCCGCTCGTAGGCGTGGGCCAGTTGCAGTACCGCGAAGTCGGCCTGGTGCGGACCGATGATTTGCAGGCCCATCGGCAGTCCCTCGGCATTGAAGCCCGCCTGCACATTGGCCACCGGGCAGCCGGACAGGCTGCCGGGAACCACCACTTCCATCCAGCGGTGGTAGGTGTCCATTGCCACGCCTTCGATGCTGCGCGGCCAGGGGGTTTCCTTGGCGAAGGGAAATACCTGCGCGCTGGGCAGCAACAGGTAGTCGTAGCGCTCGAACAGCCGGCCGATGGCGCGATACCAGTCGCTGCGGATGACCGACGCGCGAAAGACCGCGTCGGCGCCCAGGCGCAGCCCGTTCTCCACCTCCCAGAGCGCTTCCGGCTTCAGCAGGGCACGCTTCGCCGGATCGGCATGCACGCCGCCGAGCGAGCCGGCCACCAGCCAGTGGCGCAAGGTGCGCCAGCATTCCCAGAGGCGCTCCGGGGCGAAGCCGAGGTTCGCTTCTTCGATCTCGCAGCCGAGGCTGCGGAAATCGCCTAGCGCGCGCTGGCACAGTTGGAGGATGCCGTCCTGCATAGGCAGGTAGCCATCGAGGTCGCCCAGCCAGCCCAGCCGGATGCCTTCGAAATCGCGCTCCAGCGGAGCGGCGAACCGCGCGCCGGGTTCGGCGATGGATAGCGGCGCGCGGCGATCGGCGCCAGCCTGCACCGAGAGCAGCAGGGCGGTGTCGCGCACGCTGCGGCCCATCGGGCCTTCGTAGCCGAGCTGGTCGAAGAACAGGTCGGCGCTGTCGTCGAACGGTACGCGGCCTTGGGAAGGGCGGAAGCCGATGACGTTGTTGAAGGCCGCCGGGTTGCGCAGCGAGCCCATCATGTCGCTGCCGTCGGCCACCGGTACCAGGTGCAGCGCGAGGGCAGCGGCGGCTCCGCCGCTGCTGCCGCCGGCGCTGAGGCGTTCGTCGTAGGCGCAGGCGGTGGCGCCGAACAGCGGGTTGTAGGTCTGCGAGCCGAGGCCGAACTCGGGGGTGTTGGTCTTGCCGATGAGAATCGCGCCGGCGGCCCTGATCCGCTCCACCATGATCCCGTCGCGCTCGGGAATGTAGTCGCGGTACAGCGGCGAGCCGAGGGTGGTGCGGATGCCACGGGTCAGCGACAGGTCCTTGATGGCATGTGGCAGACCGTGCATCCAGCCACGCCATTCGCCACGGGCGAGTTCGCCGTCGCGCGCGTCCGCCTCTTCCAGCAGGCGTTCCGCCGGCAGCAGGCTGACCAGGGCGTTGACCCGTGGGTTGAAGCGCTCGATATGCGCCAGGTAGGCCTGCATCACCTCGCGGCAGGACACCTGGCGCAGGCGGATGCGTTCGGCAAGCTGGTGGGCCTGGAGCAGGACCAGCTCGTTGATCGGAGGGTTGGGCTTCATCGGGGTCGGGCCTTGGCAGTCGAGAAGGGGCGCCCCTGTGCCAGGGGCGCGAAACGGCGCTGCGCTCAGCGCATCAGGTTGGTCCACAGGCGGTCGGCGAGGCGGATCGCGTCTTCGCCGCAGGTCTGGCTGAACACCACGCGGGTACCGGCGGGGACGTGCAGCTCCGGGGCGTCCTTGAGACTGGCGTCGAGGTAGGGCTCGACGCCCTTCACCGGGCTCTGGTGCTTGAGGAAGTTCTGGGTCAGCGCGGCGTTCTCCGGCTGGGCGAGGAAGGCGATGAAGCGCCGCGCGTTGTCCGGGTTGCGGCTGCCGCGCGGGATCACCAGGTTGTCCACCCAGGCCAGCACGCCTTCCTTCGGATACAGGTACTTCAGGCTCGGCTTGAGTTCGCGCGCACGCATCGACGAGCCGCCCCAGAACATCGACATGTCCACCTCGCCCGCGGCGAGGTTCTCGCGGATCGAGCCGGCCTTGGAGCTGTAGGTCTTGACGAAGGGTTTCTGCGCCTTGAGCAGTTCGAGGACGCGCTGCATCTGCTTCGGGTCCGCGCTACAGAGTGGGATGCCCAGGTACAGGCTGGCCATGTCGACCACCTCGCTCACCGAGTCGAACATGTTGATCCGCCCGCGCAGTTCTTCCGGCGGCTGGTAGAGCACCGCGTAGCTGTCGGCCGGGCCGGCGTAGCGCGCGCCATCCAGCACCACGCTGGTGGTGCCCCAGATGAAGGGCACGCTGTAGGCGCCCTCCGGGTCCCAGGCGGGCTTCTTCAGGTTGTCGAGCAGGTTGGCGTAGTACGGCTCGGCGGCCGGGTCGAAGCGCTCGAGCAATGCTTCCTTGACCAGGATCGGAACGAACTGCTGCGAAGGAATCGCCACGTCGTAGCCGGCGCCGCCCTGCTTGAGCTTGGCCAGCAGGGTTTCGTTGGAGTCATAGGAGTCCACCGTGACGCGGATGCCGCTTTCCTTCTCGAATTTCTCCAGCAACTGCGGCGAGAAGTAGCCGCTCCAGCTGACCACGTTGAGTTGCCCGGCGGCCTGGGCGCTGCCGCCCAGGGCCAGGGTGAGGCCGAGGCCGATGCTTGCGATCCGTTGATGCATGGGGATTTCTCCGACGTAGGGCTCAGGCGCGTGGCTTGCCGAGCAGGTAGGAAAGGCTGACGAAGATCACGGAGACGCCGAGGATCAACGTCGACACGGCGTTGACGTCGGGCGTGACGCCCATCCGCAGCAGTCCGAAGATGAAGATCGGCAGGGTGGTGGTGCCGGCCTGCGAGACCATCATCGAGATCACGAAGTTGTCCAGCGAGACGATGAAGGCGAGCATCAGGCCGGAGAAGATGCCCGGCGCCAGCAGCGGCAGCGTCACCTTGCGCAGGGTCCGCCACGGACCGGCGTAGAGGTCGGCGGCGGCCTGCTCCAGGGAAAGGTCCATGTCATCCAGGCGGGCACGGATCGGCAGGTAGGCGAACGGGATGCAGAACACCGTGTGGGCGATGATCAGGTTGCCGTAGCCGAGAGACAGCCCGACGGTGGAAAACAGCGCCAGGGTGGCGACCCCGACCACGATTTCCGGCAGCACCAGGGGCAGCATGATCGCTCCCATCGACAGGCGCAGGCCCCTGAACTTCGCCCCACGCGAGGTGCCGAGGGAGGCCAGGGTGGCGATCGCGGTGGCCGCGGCGCTGGCGCACACGGCGATCAGCAGGCTGTTGCCGGCGGCCTGGCGCAGCGCCTGGTTGGCGAAGGCGGCGCGGTACCAGTCGAGGCTGAAGCCGGTCCAGACGGTGGCCGACTGGTTGGCGTTGAAGGAGTACACCACCAGCACCAGGATCGGCGCGTACAGGTACAGGTAGAACAACAAGCTGAAGGCACCGAAGCCGGGGAAGTCCTGGACGTTATGGCGGCTGCCTTTCCACAGGCGCGCGATCATCGGCCCATCCCCCGTGCGAGACGTTCGGCGCGCCAGGCGTAGACGGTCAGGACCAGCATCACCGCAGCCATCAGCACCAGCGACAGGGCGGCGCCGAACGGCCAGTTCCGGGCGTCGGCGAACTGCCGGAAGATCAGGTTGCCAAGCATCATGCGGGTGCCTCCGCCAAGCAGTTCCGGGGCGATCATCGCGCCCAGGCAGGGCACGAAGGTCAGGATGGCGCCGGCCAGGATGCCCGGCCGGGCGATCGGCAGGACCACCTTGCGTAGCGTGCGCAGGCGGCCGGCGTAGAGGTCCTGGGCGGCTTCCAGCAGGCGCATGTCCATTTTCTCCAGGGTCGCGTAGATCGGCAGTACCACGAAGGGCGCGTAGGTGTAGACCAGGCCGAGCAGCACCGCGCCGTCGCTGTAGAGCAGCGGCAACGGGTGGTCGACCAGGCCGAGGCCGAGCAGGCCGTTGTTGATCACTCCGCTGCCGCGCAGCAGGAGGATCCAGGCGTAGGTGCGGATCAGCAGGTTGGCCCAGAACGGCACGGTGATCAGGAAGATCAGCAGGCCGCGCCGACGCGGCGGCTGCATGGCCAGCCAGACCGCCACCGGGAAGCCGAGCGACAGGGTGATGAGGGTGGTCAGCGCGGCGATGCCGAGCGAGCGCAGGGCGATTGTCAGGTAGGAGTCGGCGAAGGCCAGGCTGTCGTCCATCTGCCGTTCGAAGAGCAGGGATACGTACGCCTCGCCGCTGAAGGCCCGGTCGACCCCGCCATAGGGGTTGGCCTCCATCAGCGAATAGGCGGCGACGATGAGGATCGGCAACACCAGGAACAGGCCGATGGCGACCAGCGCCGGAGTGACGCCGAGGAAGCTGCGCAGGGCCTGGCGACGCTGCAAGGCTGCGCCGGGGGAAGGGATCGGATGCATGGCTGGGGTCCGTTGCCGAAGGGGATCAATCCAGCAGGACGCTGGCGCTGTCTTTGGCCACGGCCAGGCAGGCAGCTTCGCCGGTGGCGAAGCGCCGTGCCGTGCCGTTCGGTGTGCGCACCGTCAGCAGGCTGCCGTCGGCCAGGCGCACCCGGTATTGCAGGTCGGTGCCGAGGTAGACCTGGCTTTCCACCGTGCAGGGCAGGCCGCCGCCGGTGTTGGCCGCCAGCAGGTCCAGGCGTTCCGGGCGGATCGACAGGCAGACCCGGGCTCCGGCTGCCAGGCCGTCGCGCGCGGCGGCCTCGAACGCTTCGCCGCCGGGACCGCGGTACAGCGCCAGCGGGCCGTCGCGCTGGAGCAGCTCGGCTTCGATGAAATTGGTCTCGCCAATGAAGTCGGCGACAAAGCGGTTGCCGGGGCGCTCGTAGATCTCTTCCGGCGGCCCGACCTGTTGCACCTGTCCCTCGGAGAGCACGGCGATGCGATCGGACATGGTCAGCGCCTCCTCCTGGTCGTGGGTGACGAAAATGAAGGTGATCCCGGTCTTCGCCTGGATCGCCTTGAGTTCCTCGCGCATCGCCTGGCGCAGCTTCAGGTCGAGGGCCGAGAGCGGTTCGTCGAGCAGCAGCACCCGCGGTTGCGGCGCCAGCGCACGGGCCAGTGCCACGCGTTGCTGCTGGCCTCCTGAAAGCTGCCCGGGACGGCGATCGGCGAAACGTTCCATCTGCACCAGGGCGAGCATCTCGCGGACCCGCTCGGCGATCTCCGCCTTGCCCAGGCTGCGTCCCAGTGGGCGCGATTCGAGGCCGAAGGCGAGGTTCTCGGCGATGCTCATGTGCGGGAACAGCGCATAGTGCTGGAACACGGTGTTCACCGGGCGCTCGAAGGGCGGTCGCGCGGCGATGTTCTCGCCGTAGAGGAGGATCTCGCCCTCCGTGGGAAACTCGAAGCCGGCGATCATCCGCAGCAGGGTGGTCTTGCCGCAGCCGGACGGGCCGAGGAGGGTGAAGAATTCATTGTCGCGGATATCCAGGTCGACGCGCTTCAGCGCCACCGGGCCGCTCTCGGGATCGCCGTACACCTTGCGTACCGCGCGGATGGACACTGCATGGGTACGCAGCGAATGCAGGGCACTCATGGACTTACCTCCGATTCCCCTTCGTGCGTGCCGCAATGCGGCGCGACGATGGTTGTTGTTCTTATGGCAGGGCTGGAAAGTAGGCTTCCGCGAGGTGGCGGAAGGGTAGCGCCGGCTTGTGGTCGCCGATGGCTGGAGCGGATGATGCGGAAAAGGGGCGGCTGTCGAAAGCTCAATTTTCTTATATAAGGTGTTAAAAAAATTAACACCTAGCGAGGTTCGCAAGGCCCATGTCGATCCCCCGTCTGCCCCCGTTGAACGCTGTGCGCGCCTTCGAGGCCGCCGCCCGCCTGGGTAGCTACGTGGCGGCGGCGAAAGCCCTGCACGTAACCCAGCCGGCGGTCGGCCGGCATGTCCGGCTGCTGGAAGACTGGCTTGGCGCGCGTCTGTTCGAACGTACTTCGCGTGGCGTGCTGTTGACCCCGGCCGGGCGGCAGTACTACGCCGCGGTGTCCACCGCGTTGCAGCAGATCGCCGAGGCCGGCGGCCAGCTCAGTGGCGCGCGCTGGCTGCGGATCATGGCGGTGCCGGCGTTCTCCCGGCGCTGGCTGACGTCGCGCCTGGAAACCCTCTGCGCACAGCGACCGGGGCTGAAGATCGCCCTCGAACCCAATCCCACCTTCGACCACGTGGAGGAGCGCAGCGCCGACCTCGGTATCGTCTATGGCCTGCCGGGCCAGTACGCCAACCCGCGTGCGCTGCTGATCCGGCCCAAGGTGTTCCCGGTGTGCTCGCCGGCCTACCTGGCCGCCGCCGGACCGCTGGAGTCGGCGGAGCAACTGGTCGCGCACAAGCTCATCCATGTCGACGACGGCGAGTGGTGGAACCTCTGGTTCTCCGCCATCGGGGTCGACGTCGAGGTCCGTCCGGCGGTGCTCTACCTGAGCAACGATCATGCCCTGGCGCGGGCCGAAGAGGGTCTCGGCATCGCCCTGGCCAACGAGGTGCTGGTCCGCCAGGAACTGCGCAGCGGCGCTCTGGTGCGGCCCCTGGCCGCCGAGGCGGCACTGGAGTGCTACCAGGTGCTGACCCCGCCCGGCACGCCCTCGGCGGACGTCGAGTGGTTCATCGGCTGGTTGGGCGAGGCCCTGCGCGAAGAGTTTCCGGACGCCGTGACGTCCTGAACGCAGCGCCAGCGCTGCATCGTTAACCCAAGCGTAACGATCATGTCGGCTGCTTGATTGAACAGGCCTGGCGGCCTGCCTAACGTGGCTCCTCACGACAGCGTGAAACCTGGAGCCGACATGACGACACCGATCTCTCCCCCGCCGCAGTGGTCGCGGCGCCGCCAGGAAAAGCAGCGGCGCCTCGAGCGCGTGCGCGGCCTGGCTGACGGCGCGGTGCTGCCGCGCGAACGCCTGGTCGCCGCGCTGGAGGCGCTGATCGCGCCGGGCGATCGGGTGGTGCTGGAAGGCAACAACCAGAAGCAGGCGGATTTCCTCTCCCGTTCGCTGGCGCGGGTCGATCCCGGCAAGCTGCACGACCTGCACATGATCATGCCCAGCGTCGGCCGCCCGGAGCATCTCGACCTGTTCGAACTGGGCATCGCGCGCAAGCTCGACTTCTCCTTCTCCGGCCCGCAGAGCTTGCGCATCGGCCAGTTGCTCGAAGACGGCCTGCTGGAGATCGGCGCGATCCACACCTACATCGAGCTGTACGCGCGGCTGGTGGTCGACCTGATCCCCAACGTGGCGCTGGTCGCCGGTTTCGTCGCCGACCGCGAAGGCAACGTGTACACCGGGCCGAGCACGGAAGACACCCCGGCGCTGGTGGAGCCCACCGCGTTCAGCGACGGCATCGTCATCGTCCAGGTCAACCGTATCGTCGACGACCCGCGCGACCTGCCGCGAGTGGATATCCCGGCGTCCTGGGTGGACTTCGTGGTCGAGGCCGACCAGCCGTTCTACATCGAGCCGCTGTTCACCCGCGACCCGCGCCACATCAAGCCGGTCCACGTGCTGATGGCGATGATGGCGATCCGCGGCATCTACCAGCGGCACAACGTGCAGTCGCTGAACCACGGCATCGGTTTCAACACCGCGGCCATCGAGCTGATCCTGCCGACCTACGGCGAGTCCCTCGGCCTGAAGGGCAAGATCTGCCGACACTGGACCCTCAACCCGCACCCGACCCTTATCCCCGCCATCGAGAGCGGCTGGGTCGAGAGCGTGCACTGCTTCGGCACCGAGCTGGGCATGGAGGGCTACATCGCCCAGCGTCCCGACGTGTTCTTCACCGGTCGCGACGGCTCGCTGCGTTCCAACCGGATGTTCTGCCAACTGGCCGGGCAGTACGCGGTAGACCTGTTCATCGGCGCTACCCTCCAGGTCGACGGCGACGGCCATTCCTCCACCGTCACCCGCGGACGCCTGGCCGGCTTCGGCGGCGCCCCGAACATGGGCCACGACCCGCGCGGCCGGCGCCACTCGACGCCGGCCTGGCTGGACATGCGGGGCGAACCCGAGGCCTTGCTGGAGCGCGGCAGGAAGCTGGTGGTGCAGATGGTCGAGACCTTCCAGGACGGCGGCAAGCCGACCTTCGTCGAGCGCCTCGACGCGCTGGAGGTGGCGCGCCAGACCGGCATGCCGCTGGCGCCGGTGATGATCTATGGCGACGACGTCACCCATGTGCTCACCGAGGAAGGCATCGCCTACCTGTACAAGGCGCGCTCCCTGGAGGAACGTCAGGCGATGATCGCGGCGGTGGCGGGGATCAGTCCGATCGGCCTGCGCCACGATCCGCGCGAGACCCAGCGGATGCGCCGCGAAGGGCTGATCGCGCTGCCCGAGGACCTCGGCATCCGCCGCACCGACGCCTCGCGCGAGCTGCTGGCGGCGAAGAGCATCGCCGAGCTGGTCGAGTGGTCCGGCGGGCTGTACCAGCCGCCGGCGCGTTTCAGGAGCTGGTGATGAACGCCATCGCGAACCTCGCGGCGACGCTGCGCGCCGACCTCGGCGAATGCCTGGCCGACCTGGCGGTGGACGCCCTCATCGACGAAGCCGAACTGTCGCCCAAACCGGCCCTGGTGGACCGTCGCGGCAATGGCGCGCATGCCGACCTGCACCTGGGCCTGATGCAGGCCTCGGCGCTGAGCCTGTGGCCGTGTTTCAAGGAAATGGCCGACGCCGCCCAGCGGCATGGGCGCATCGATGCGCGCCTGCGCGGCGTCCTTGGCCAACTGGGGCGCGACGGCGAGGCGGCGATGCTGCGTACCACCGAAGGCGTGAACACCCATCGCGGAGCGATCTGGGCGCTCGGCCTGCTGGTCGCGGCCGCCGCTCTCGAACCGCGCCGCACGCAGGCCGGCGAAGTGGCCGCGCGCGCAGGACGCATCGCCCTGCTCGACGATCCGGCGGCCGCCATCGGCGACAGCCACGGCGAGCGCGTCCGTCGGCGCTACGGCGTCGGCGGCGCCCGCGAGGAGGCGCGTCTCGGCTTCCCCCGCGCAGTGCGCCACGGCCTGCCGCAGCTATGGCGCAGCCGCGAAGGCGGCGCTGGCGAGCAGAACGCCAGGCTCGATGCGCTGCTGGCGATCATGAGCGTCCTCGACGATACCTGCGTGCTGCACCGCGCCGGCCGCGTCGGCCTCGCCGCGATGCAGGATGGCGCCCGCGCGGTGCTCGCCGCCGGCGGCAGCGCCAGTCTCGCCGGGCGTCGCCGCCTGTGCGAGCTGGACCGCCGCCTGCTGGCGCTGAACGCTTCGCCCGGCGGCGCCGCCGACCTGCTGGCCGCCTGTCTTTTCCTCGATCGCCTGCCCGCCGTGTCCGGTGGGTGGGCTGGGAGTCTCTGAGATGGAAACCCTGACCTTCGAATTTCCCGCCGGCGCTCCGGCGCATGGTCGCGCCCTGGCCGGCTGCGTCGGCTCCGGCGACCTGGAGGTGCTGCTCGAGCCGGCCGCCGGAGGCGCGCTGAGCATCCAGGTGGTGACCTCGGTGAACGGCAGCGGCCCGCGCTGGCAACAACTCTTCGCGCGGGTCTTCGCGGCGTCCACGGCGCCGGCCGCGTCGATCCGCATCCACGATTTCGGCGCCACTCCCGGGGTGGTCCGCCTGCGCCTGGAGCAGGCACTGGAGGAGGCTGGCCATGACTGACGTCGCCCGCCTGCTGGCGCTGCGCAGCTTCACCGAACTGGGAGCGCGCCAGCGCGCCCGCGCCCTGCTCGACGCGGGCAGCTTCCGCGAATTGCTCGACCCCTTCGCCGGCGTGCAGTCACCCTGGCTGGAACGACAGGGCATCGTGCCCCAGGCCGACGATGGGGTAGTGGTCGCCCGTGGCCTGCTCGACGGCCAGCCGGCGGTGCTCGCCGCCATCGAAGGTGCCTTTCAGGGCGGCAGCCTTGGCGAAGTCAGCGGAGCGAAGATCGCCGGCGCGCTGGAGCTGGCCGCCGAGGACAATCGCAACGGCGTTCCGACCCGGGCCCTGCTGTTGCTGGAAACCGGTGGCGTGCGCCTGCAGGAAGCCAACCTCGGACTGGCGGCGATCGCCGAGATCCAGGCGGCCATCGTCGATCTGCAGCGCTACCAGCCGGTGGTGGCGGTGATTGCCGGGCCGGTCGGCTGCTTCGGCGGCATGTCCATCGCCGCCGGGCTGTGCAGCTACGTGCTGGTGACCCGCGAGGCGCGCCTCGGCTTGAACGGTCCGCAGGTGATCGAACAGGAGGCCGGCATCGCTGAATACGACTCGCGCGACCGGCCGTTCATCTGGAGCCTCACCGGCGGCGAGCAGCGCTTCGCCAGCGGTCTCGCCGACGCCTACCTGGCCGACGACCTCGATGAGGTACGCACCTCGGTACTCGCGTATTTCGCCAAGGGCCTGCCGGCACGGCCGCGCTGCCGCCGCGCCGAGGATTACCTGCGGCGGCTGGGCGACCTCGATACCGCCGAGCAACCGGATGCCGCCGGCGTGCGCCGGCTGTACCAGGGGCTGGGCCAAGGAGATGCAACATGAGCCAACCGTTCGCTTCCCGTGGCCTGGCCTGGTTCCAGGCGCTGGCCGGTAGCCTCGCGCCGCGTCCCGGCGATCCTGCTTCGTTGCGCGTCGCCGATGCCGAGCTGGACGGCTACCCGGTGCGTTTCCTGGCCGTCGTGCCCGATCCCGACAATCCGTTCCCGCGCGCTCGCCAGGGCGAGGTCGGGCTGCTCGAGGGCTGGGGCCTGGCCGCCGCCGTCGACGAGGCGCTGGAGGCCGACCGCGAGGCGCCACGCAAGCGCGCGCTGCTGGCCATCGTCGACGTGCCGAGCCAGGCCTACGGCCGCCGCGAGGAGGCCCTGGGTATCCACCAGGCGCTGGCCGGGGCGGTGGATGCCTACGCCCGCGCCCGACTCGCCGGGCATCCGCTGATCGGCCTGCTGGTGGGCAAGGCGATGTCCGGCGCGTTCCTCGCCCACGGCTACCAGGCCAACCGCCTGATCGCCTTGCACGATCCGGGGGTGATGGTCCACGCCATGGGCAAGGCCGCCGCCGCGCGGATCACCCTGCGCAGCGTCGAGGAACTGGAGGCGTTGGCGGCGAAGGTGCCGCCGATGGCCTACGACATCGACAGCTACGCGTCGCTCGGCCTGCTCTGGAGGACCCTTCCGGTGGAGACCGTCGAGGTGCCGTCGACGGCGGACCTGGTGCGGGTCCGCACCTGCCTGGGCGAGGCCCTGGCCGATATCCTCGGCGGCCCGCGCGACCTCGGCGGCCGCCTCGGCGCGGCCAACCGCGAGGCGTCGGCGCGGGTGCGCCGGCTGCTGCGCGAGCAGTGGTGAATTCAGGAGCGAGCCGTGGTCATCGCGAACAGCTCACAGCGGGGCTCCAGCCGGCGACGGCTCGCTCCTGATCCGATGCGTCGCAGGGCAGGGCCGGAACCCCATGACTTGCTCCTGGGCATGGCGCCGGCGCATTTGCCGGAGAATGCTCCGGCCTGGGTCTGCGCGGCACTGAAGGCCGGCTGGCCGGTGGTGGTGCGCCGTGCGCCGGCAGATCCCGCGCGGGTGGCCATCGGCGTGCGCGGCCTGGCGCGGGAGCAGCGCTGGGCCGGCTGGATGCCGTTGGCGGCAATCACCCGGCGCTTGCGCCCGGAAGCGCTGGGCCAGCGCGAGCCGGCGATGCTGCGCGATCTGCCGGCCTGGCGTGCCTTGCGCGACCTGCGTGCGCCGCTGAACGCGCTGGGACTGGCCTGGGGCGTGACCGGCGGCGCCGGTTTCGAGCTGGCCAGCGGGGTCGCCGTGCTGCATCCGGACAGCGACCTCGACCTGCTGCTGCGCACCCCGCGCCCGTTCCCGCGCGATGACGCGCTGCGCCTGCTGCAGTGCTTCGAGCAGTGTCCCTGCCGGATCGACCTGCAACTGCAGACCCCGGCGGGCGGCGTGGCCCTGCGCGAATGGGCCGAGGGTCGGCCCCGGGTGCTGGCGAAAGGCAGCGAGGCGCCGCTGTTGCTGGAAGACCCCTGGCGGATCGCGGAGGTCGAGGCATGAGCGTGCTGTTCGCCTATCCCGGCCAGGGCGCCCAACGTCCCGGCATGCTCGCGGCCTTGCCCGACGAACCGCCGGTGCGCGCCTGCCTGGAGCAGGCGGCGGACTGTCTCGGCCAGGCGCCGGCCGAACTGGAGAGCGCCGAGGCCTTGCACGGCACCCGCGCGGTGCAGTTGTGCCTGCTGATCGCCGGGGTCGCCGCCAGCCGCCTGCTGGAGACGCGCGGGCATCGGCCGGGGCTGGTCGCCGGGCTGTCCATCGGCGCCTATCCGGCGGCGGTGGTAGCCGGCGCGCTGGACTTCGACGACGCGCTGCGTCTGGTGGCGCTGCGTGGCGAACTGATGCAGGCCGCCTGGCCCGAGGGCTACGGGATGAGCGCCATCCTCGGTCTCGAACAGGCGCAACTGGAAGCGCTGATCCTGGCGGTGCGGCGCGAGCACCCGCCGCTCTACCTGGCCAACGTCAACGCCGAGCGGCAACTGGTGGTGGCCGGCAGCGAAGCGGCTCTGGCCGCCCTCGCCGAACGCGCCCGTGCCGCCGGCGCCAGCGCGGCGAAGCGCCTGGCGGTGAGCGTACCGTCGCACTGTGCGCTGCTCGACGAACCGGCCGCGCGCCTGGCCGAAGCCTTCGCCGGCATCCGCCTGCATCGGCCGCGCGTGCCCTACCTGAGCAGCAGCCGGGCGCGCCTGGTCGCCGAACCGGCCGCGCTGGCCGACGATCTCGCCGGCAACATGGCGCGCCGCGTCGAGTGGCTGGCGACATTGCGCAGCGCCTACGAGCGCGGTGCCCGCCTGCATCTCGAGCTGCCGCCGGGACGGGTCCTCAGCGGTCTGGCGCGGCCTCTGTTCGGCTGCGCCACGCCGGCCTTCGAAGGCTCCCGGGCGGATACCCTGGACGCGCTGTTGCGCGAGGAGGAAAAGAGAACCCGATAAGCGTTCGTTCGAGGCATAAAAACAACAACATCGATCCGCAACCGAGGACAACAATAATGATTATCTACGGTGTCGCACTGCTGTCTCTGTGTACCCTCGCCGGGCTGTTCATCGGCGAGATCCTTGGCGTGCTGCTCGGCGTGCCGGCCAACGTCGGTGGCGTCGGCATCGCCATGCTGCTGCTGATCTTCGTCGGCAGCTACCTGGGCAAGCGTGGCCTGCTCTCGGCGAAGACCGAGCAGGGCGTGGAGTTCTGGAGCGCGGTCTACATTCCCATCGTGGTCGCCATGGCCGCCCAGCAGAATGTCCTCGGCGCGCTGAGCGGCGGGCCGGCCGCTATCCTCGCCGGCATCGCCGCGGTCGCCGTGGCCTTCGCCCTGGTCCCGCTGCTCGACCGCTTCGGCCGGAAGAAAGCCGAAGGCGCCCCGCCATTGAAACCGCGCACCAGCGTGCAGGGGTGAGCGCCATGTTCGAGTCCCTGAACAAAGTCATCAATGGCTACGGCCTGATCAGCGGCTTCGCCATCATCGGCGTGACCATGGCGGTGTCCTACTGGTTGTCGGCGCGCCTCACCCGCGGGCGCCTGCACGGCTCGGCGATCGCGATCTTCCTCGGCCTGGTGCTGTCCTACGTCGGCGGCGTCGCCACCGGCGGGCAGAAAGGATTGGTGGACGTGCCCCTGATGTCCGGTATCGGCCTGCTGGGTGGCGCCATGCTGCGCGACTTCGCCATCGTCGCCACGGCCTTCGGGGTGAATGTCGAGGAACTGCGTCGGGCAGGGGTTTCCGGGGTGGTGTCGCTGTTCCTCGGGGTCGGTTCGTCGTTCGTCGCCGGGGTCGCGGTGGCCATGGCGTTCGGCTACACCGATGCGGTCAGCCTGACCACCATCGGCGCCGGCGCGGTCACCTACATCGTCGGACCGGTGACCGGCGCCGCCCTGGGGGCCAGCTCCGAGGTGATGGCGCTGAGCATCGCCGCCGGGCTGGTGAAGGCGATCCTGGTGATGGTCCTGACGCCTTTCGTCGCGCCCTACATCGGCCTGAACAATCCACGTACGGCGGTGATCTTCGGTGGTCTCATGGGCACCTCCAGCGGCGTCGCCGGCGGCCTCGCCGCCACCGACCCGAAGCTGGTGCCCTACGGTTGCCTGACCGCGGCGTTCTATACCGCCATCGGTTGCCTGCTGGGGCCGTCGCTGCTGTATTTCAGCGTGCGCGGCCTGGTTGGGTGAGCGGGCTCGTCCGGGCACCCTCTCCCTGAAGGGCGAGGGTTGGGGAGAGGTCAGCGGGCCAGCGGTAATGTGGACTTCCGTCCGCTATCCCGCCGCCTCCTGCTCCAGGCGCAGGCTGTACATCCGGCACTCCGCGAGCAACGCCAGCAGGTTCGGGTCGCGCTCCTTGGCCTTGAGGAACACCACGCCGATGTGCTGCTGCAGGCGATAGCGCGGTTGCAGCGGGATCAGCCGCACGCGGTTCTCGTAGACCGCCTCGATGCGTTTGGGCAGCAGCGCATGGCCGACCCCCGAGCTGACCATGCTGAGGAGGGTGAAGATGTCGTTCACCTGCATGGCGATCTGCGGTTCGAAGCCGGCCTGCTGGAACACCCGGGTGCCGTCCTGATGGGTGGCGAAGCCCTGGGTGAGCGTGACGAAGGGCGTGTCGCGCAGGGTGCTGAGATCGATCTCGGCGAGCCTGGCGTAGGGCGAGTCCACCGGCACGGCGAGGAAGATGTCATCGGAGAACAGCGGCAGCTGCTCGCAGTCGGGATCGCTGACGCTGTCGTTGAGCGACACCAGGATGGCGTCCAGCTCCATGTTCTTCAGCTGGTAGAACAGATCGACGTTGGAGCCGAGGATCAGGTCGATGTTCAGCGCGCTGCGTCGCAGCTTGAGGCCCATGATCAGTTGCGGCACGGTCTTCACCGTCAGCGAATAGAGCGCGCCGAGCTTGAAACGCTCGGCGGAGAAGCCGGCCGCCTCGCGGGTCAGGCGCACCGTGTCGAGTACCTCCTGGACCAGCTTCTGCGCGCGCTCCTCGAGCACGTAGGCGCTTTCCAGCGGGGTCAGGTTGCGTCCCTCGTGCTTGAACAGCGGGCAGCGCAGGGCGCTTTCCAGCGAGTGGATGGCGCGGTGCACGCTGACGTTGCTGGTGCCCAGTTCCGCCGCCGCGCGCGCCAGGTTGCCGGTGCGCATGAAGGCGAGGAAGGTTTCCAGCTTCTTGAGGGTGATTTCTTCGTCGATCAGCATCCGCGTTCCCCTGGCCGGTGGCGTCGGGGGATTGTGCCTGAGGCGGCGCGGGAGGGGTAAAAAGGGCCGTCATGTCCTAGCGCGTGGCGGAGCATGACGGCCTGGAAACGCCTTGGGGAAGGCGGAGTTGCACTGACCGGATGGAATCCCGCTTCGGCAGCCTGAGCCGCCGATAGGCTAACGGAACTCAGCGGATGGAGCGGATGGTGCCCTTGCTGCCGGTGACCTGCCGGACCGGGGTGGTCCGGAGCGCCGGCCACCCTAGCAACGGAGGCTTTTTGCCACAGTCATCGGATTCGTCTTTGTCAGAAAGAAAGTTCCTCTTGGAATGTCGGAAAGCTGAGGGTCAGTGCCGGCGCTCGGCAAGCTTGCCCAGTTGCTCCCGGCAGTAGTCGACGAACAATCGTGCCGGCTTGGTCAGTTGCGCGCGTTTCAGCCAGGCGGCGGCGAGCCCGGAGGTGGACACCGGCTCGGCGAGGTCGACCATGACCACCTTCTTGCCGTCGTAGGTGCATTCCGAATGCGGGCGGGTGACCAGCAGGGAGAAGCCGAAGCCCTGGCCGACCATGCCGCGCACCATCTCGATGGACGGCGAGCTGAAGGCGATGTTCGGCGTCAGGCCGAGTTCCTCGAACAGGCTGACGAAATAGGTGCGGCTGGGCTGCACGTCGAGCAGGATCATCGGTTCCAGGCACAGGTCGCGCAGCGACACTTGCGCCTGCCCGGCGAAGCGGTGTCCTTCGGGGAGCAGCGCGTGGGGTCGTTGCGGCGGCATCAGCGGCTCGGTCTCGATGGTCGAGTCGAGGTCGTGCTCGTAGAGGAAGGCCAGGTCGAAGCGCCCGGAGGTGAGGCCTTGCACCAGTTCCTGCTGCTCGCCGTCGCGTATGCGGATCTCCACCCCCGGATAGGCCTGGCGAAAGCCGGCGATCAGGCCCGGCAGGTAGAGCGGGGCGACCGTCTCGAAGCAGCCGATGTCGATCTGCCCGGCGATCACGTCGTTATCGGCCAGGGCGTTCTGCTCGAACTCGTGGGCCATCCGCAGCAGTTCCTGGGCCTTGCGGTAGAAGCGCGCGCCGGCGGGGGTCAGCGACACGCCCTGGGCGTGGTGGCGGATGAACAGCTGCACGCCGAAGCTTTCCTCCAGACCCTTCACCGCCGTGGAGATCGACGGCTGGGCGATGTACAGCTTGCGCGAGGCCTCGGCCACGCTGCCGCATTCCACGGTGGTCACGAAATACTTGAGTTGCCGCAAGGTATAGGACGCCACTGCAAGACCTCATCGGCGCATCATCCTCCCCGGGCCGGGCGTGCGCGCCTCGATTGTTGTGTCCGCCGCGCTGCAAGCAAGTTGCAGGCCGCTGCCGGGCGTCGCGGCGCTGGCCGCGACGACGATTGCCCGCCTGCACGATAACCCAGCACGACGCACTTTGCCGGGGCACGCCTGGCCAGCTTTTTCTTATGTCCCGAGGACATTTTTAATAATTTTCCTTCGCCGCGGCTTGCGCGACCATCCTTCCCCATCGACCCCATGGACAGCGGTCCGCCTCCCGGCGGTCCGGGCCATGCGTGCAGAACCACGACCGGCGCAGACCGGCGAGATAACAAGGAGAAGGTGGGGTGTTCGAACTCAGCGATTGGCAACGGCGCGCCGCGACACAGCGCTTCATCGACCAGGCCCTGATCGGCGGCCGCCAGCGTCCAGCCGCCAGCGGCGCTACCTTCGACGCCATCGATCCGGCGAGCAATCGCCTGCTGGCGCGGGTCGCGGCCTGCGATGCGGCCGACGTCGACGCGGCAGTGGCCGCCGCCCGCCGCGCCTTCGACGAAGGCCCCTGGGCGCGTCTCGCCCCGGTCGAGCGCAAGCGCGTGCTGCTGCGCCTGGCCGAGCTGATGCTGGCCCATCGCGAAGAGCTGGCGCTGCTCGACTCGCTGAACATGGGCAAGCCGGTGATGGACGCCTGGAACATCGATGTACCCGGCGCCGCCCACGTCTTCGCCTGGTATGCGGAAAGCCTCGACAAGCTCTACGACCAGGTCGCGCCGACCGCCCAGCAGACCCTGGCCACCATTACCCGCGTGCCGCTGGGGGTGATCGGCGCGGTGGTGCCGTGGAACTTCCCGCTCGACATGGCCGCCTGGAAGCTCGCCCCGGCCCTGGCCGCCGGCAACTCGGTGGTGCTCAAGCCGGCCGAGCAGTCGCCGTTCTCCGCCCTGCGCCTGGCCGAGCTGGCCCTGGAGGCGGGGGTGCCGGAAGGCGTGCTGAACGTGGTGCCGGGCCTCGGCGAGCAGGCCGGCAAGGCCCTCGGCTTGCACCCGGAGGTGGACGCACTGGTGTTCACCGGCTCCACCGAGGTCGGCAAGTACTTCATGCAGTATTCCGCGCAATCCAACCTCAAGCAGGTCTGGCTGGAGTGCGGCGGCAAGAGTCCGAACCTGGTGTTCGCCGATTGCCGCGATCTTGACCTGGCGGCGGAAAAGGCCGCCTTCGGCATTTTCTTCAACCAGGGCGAGGTCTGTTCGGCGAACTCGCGCTTGCTGGTGGAGCGTTCGATCCACGACGAGTTCGTCGAGCGCCTGCTGGCCAAGGCCCGCGACTGGCAGCCGGGCGATCCGCTGGACCCGGCCAGCCGCGCCGGCGCCATCGTCGACCGCCGGCAGACCGCCGGGATTCTCGCCGCCATCGAGCGGGCGCAAGGCGAGGGCGCGACCCTGCTCGGCGGTGGCCGCCAGTTGACGATCAACGGTTCGGACAACTTCATCGAACCGACCCTGTTCGGCGACGTACGCCCGGACATGCAGCTGGCCCGCGAGGAAATCTTCGGTCCGGTGCTGGCGATCAGCGCCTTCGACTCCGAGGACGAGGCCATACGCCTGGCCAACGACAGCCGCTACGGCCTCGCCGCCTCGCTGTGGAGCGACGACCTGCACCGTGCGCACCGGGTGGCGCGGCGCTTGAATGCCGGAACGGTGTCGGTGAATACCGTGGACGCGCTGGACGTCGCGGTGCCTTTCGGCGGCGGCAAGCAGTCCGGCTTCGGTCGCGACCTGTCGCTGCATTCCTTCGACAAGTACACCCAGTTGAAGACGACCTGGTTCCAGTTGCGCTGAAGACGCGACGGACGCGACACGACTCGATGCCGATAACGACAACAAGAGGACGATCGAATGAACGACACGCCGAACGTGCGTGAGCCGGCCCTGCGCCGCGTGCTCGGGCTGGGACCGCTGCTGGCGGTGGCCATCGGCCTGGTGGTTTCCCAGGGCGTGATGGTACTGATGCTGCAAGGCGCCGGGACGGCCGGCCTGGGCTTCATCGTGCCGCTGGGAGTGGCCTACCTGCTGGCGCTGAGCTACGCCTTTTCCTTTTCCGAGCTGGCCCTGATGATTCCCCGCGCCGGTAGCCTGAGCAGCTACACCGAGGTGGCCATCGGGCATTTCCCGGCGATCCTGGCGACCTTTTCCGGCTACGTGGTGGTGGCGATGTTCGCCCTCTCGGCGGAACTGCTGCTGCTCGACCTGATCATCGGCAAGGTCTACCCCGGCGCGCTGCCGCCGATGCTGGTGGCCTACGGCGTGCTCGGCCTGTTCACCCTGCTCAACCTGCTCGGCATCGACATCTTCGCGCGCCTGCAGAGCGCCCTGGCGCTGCTGATGATGATCGTCCTGCTGGTGCTCGGCCTGGGTGCGGTGAGCAGCGACCACGCTTCCGCGCAGACCGCCCTGGCGAGCGGCTGGAACCCGCTCGGGGTAAGCGCCCTGGCGCTCACCGCGATGGCCGTGTGGGGCTTCGTCGGCGCCGAGTTCGTCTGCCCGCTGGTGGAGGAGACGCGGCGTCCGGAGCGCAACATCCCGCGTTCGATGATCCTCGGCCTGAGCATCATCTTCCTGACCATCGCCCTCTACTGCTTCGGTGCGCTGCTGTGCATCCCGCAGGCGGAACTGGCCGGCGACCCGCTGCCACACTTCCTCTTCGCCAACCGCGTGTTCGGCGAGTACGGCCAGCTGTTCCTGGTGATCGCCGCGATCACCGCCACCTGCAGCACCCTCAACTCGTCGCTGGCGGCGATCCCGCGGATGCTCTACGGGATGGCGCAGAACGGCCAGGCCTTCCCGCAATTCAAGCAGCTCAGCCGGCGGGCGCGCACGCCCTGGGTGGCGGTGCTGTTCGTCGCCGCGATCACCGGCCTGCCGATCCTGATCCTCGGCCAGGACCCGGACTCGATCAACCTGCTGCTGCTCGCCGCCGCGCTGGCCTGGCTGCTGGCCTACATCATCGCCCACGTCGACGTGCTGGCCCTGCGCCGTCGCTATCCGCACATCGCCCGTCCGTTCCGCACGCCGTTCTACCCGCTGCCGCAACTGTTCGGCATCGCCGGGATGATCTACGCGGTGGTCCACGTCTCGCCGACCCCGGAAATGACCGGACGGATCTTCGCCAGCGCCGGCGTGGTGCTCGGCGTGGTCTCGCTGGTGGCGGTGGTGTGGATCAAGGGCGTGATGCGCAAGCCCCTCTTCGTACCCGAACCGCTCGAGACGGCCGGTGAGACTGCCCAGGGCAAGTCCGTCGCCCTCGATCCCCTGCAATCCCCTTCGGCCTGACGCGCCAAGGGAACAAGGAGAACACAGACGATGACCGCTCAGCTCAACCCGCAGCGCGACACCCGCGACTACCAGCAACTGGACGCCGCGCACCACATCCACGCCTTCCTCGACCAGAAGGCGCTGAACCGCGAAGGCCCGCGGGTGATGGTCCGCGGCGAGGGCCTGCAGCTCTGGGACAACGACGGCAAGCGCTACCTGGACGGCATGTCCGGCCTCTGGTGCACCAACCTCGGCTACGGCCGCCAGGACCTCGCCGCCGCCGCCAGCCGCCAACTGGAACAACTGCCGTACTACAACATGTTCTTCCACACCACCCACCCGGCGGTGGTGGAGCTTTCCGAGATGCTCTTCAGCCTGCTGCCGGACCACTACAGCCACGCGATCTACACCAACTCCGGCTCCGAGGCCAACGAGGTGCTGATCCGTACCGTGCGGCGCTACTGGCAGATCCTCGGCAAGCCGCAGAAGAAGATCATGATCGGCCGCTGGAACGGCTACCACGGCTCGACCCTGGGCAGCACCGCGCTCGGCGGGATGAAGTTCATGCACGAGATGGGCGGCATGCTGCCGGACTTCGCCCACATCGACGAACCCTACTGGTACGCCAACGGCGGCGAGCTGAGCCCGGCCGAGTTCGGTCGCCGCGCGGCGCTGCAACTGGAGGAGAAGATCCTCGAACTGGGCGCGGAGAACGTCGCCGCCTTCGTCGCCGAGCCCTTCCAGGGCGCCGGCGGCATGATCTTCCCGCCGCAAAGCTATTGGCCGGAGATCCAGCGCATCTGCCGGCAGTACGACGTGCTGCTGTGCGCCGACGAAGTGATCGGCGGCTTCGGCCGCACCGGCGAATGGTTCGCCCACGAACACTTCGGCTTCCAGCCGGACACCCTGTCCATCGCCAAGGGCCTGACGTCCGGCTACATCCCCATGGGCGGCCTGGTACTCGGCAAGCGCATCGCCGAGGTGCTGGTGGAGCAGGGTGGGGTGTTCGCCCACGGCCTGACCTATTCCGGCCACCCGGTGGCGGCGGCGGTGGCCATCGCCAACCTCAAGGCGCTGCGCGACGAGGGCGTGGTCACGCGGGTCAGGGAGGAGACCGGACCCTACCTGCAACGCTGCCTGCGCGAGGTCTTCGGCGACCATCCGCTGGTCGGCGAGGTCCAGGGCGCCGGCTTCGTCGCCGCGCTGCAGTTCGCCGAGGACAAGGCGACCCGCAAGCGCTTCGCCAACGAGAACGATCTGGCCTGGCGCTGCCGCACCATCGGCTTCGAGGAGGGCGTGATCATCCGCTCCACCCTCGGCCGCATGATCATGGCCCCGGCGCTGGTGGCCGGGCGTGCCGAGATCGACGAACTGATCGACAAGACCCGTATCGCGGTGGATCGCACCGCGCGCGAGATCGGCGTGCTCTGACGCGCCCCGGCGGCCCGGCCTCGGCCGGGTCGCCTGCGACACGGAGCGTCCCCCCATAACGACGACGCGGCGCCTGGCGACCGCGCGCGGAACCGTTTCGGCCTCTGGCCGGCAACTGCCTCAGCAACATCACAACAATGCCAATCGGCTGTGGGAGTGTTCCATGTACAAGTCCTTGCACCAGTACGCACACGTGTTTTCCCGGTTGTCCCTGTTCGGCCTGGCGTTCGCCGCGGCGGCCCAGGCGCAGAGCCAGAGCCTGACGGTGATCTCCTTCGGCGGCGCGACCAAGGCCGCCCAGGAGCAGGCCTATTTCAAACCCTTCGAGCGAAGCGGCGGCGGGCAGGTGGTCGCCGGCGAATACAACGGCGAAATGGCCAAGGTGAAGGCCATGGTCGACGTCGGCAAGGTCAGCTGGGACGTGGTCGAGGTGGAGAGCCCCGAACTGCTCCGCGGCTGCGACGAGGGGCTGTTCGAACGCCTCGACCCGGCGCGTTTCGGCGACCCCGCGCAGTTCGTCCCGGGCACTTTCAGCGAGTGCGGGGTGGCCACCTACGTCTGGTCGATGGTGATGGCCTACGACTCGACGAAGCTGGCCAGGGCGCCGCAGTCCTGGGCGGATTTCTGGAACGTCCGCGAGTTCCCCGGCAAGCGCGGCCTGCGCAAGGGCGCCAAGTACACCCTGGAAGTGGCGCTGCTGGCCGACGGGGTGAAGGCGGAGGACCTCTACAAGGTACTCGCCACCCCGGAGGGGGTCGGCCGCGCCTTCGCCAAGCTCGACCAGCTCAAGCCGAACATCCAGTGGTGGGAGGCCGGCGCCCAGCCGCCGCAATGGCTGGCGGCCGGCGACGTGGTGATGAGCGCGGCCTACAACGGGCGCATCGCCGCTGCGCAGAAGGAGGGGGTGAAACTGGCCATCGTCTGGCCCGGCAGTCTCTACGATCCGGAGTACTGGGCGGTGGTGAAGGGCACGCCGAACAAGGCGCTGGCGGAGAAATTCATCGCCTTCGCCAGCCAGCCGCAGACGCAGAAGGTGTTCTCCGAGCAGATCCCCTACGGGCCGGTACACAAGGGCACCCTGGCGTTGCTGCCGAAGACGGTGCAGGAGGCGCTGCCGACCGCGCCGGCCAACCTCGAAGGCGCGCGGGCGGTGGATGCCGAGTTTTGGGTGGACCACGGCGAGGAGCTGGAACAGCGTTTCAATGCCTGGGCGGCGCGCTGAGCGCGCTGCGCGTCGGCAAAAAAAACGACGGGCCCCAAGTCGTCCGGGCCCGTCGGGTCAAAGCGCTGACGGGGTGATCAGCGCAGCTCTTCCAACAACCCCTGCAGATACCGACAGCCCTCGGTATCCAGCGCCTGCACCGGAAGGCGCGGCGCCCCCACCTCCAGGCCGGAGAGGCCCAGGCCGGCCTTGATGGTGGTCGGCAGGCCCCGGCGGAGGATGAAGTCGAGCAGCGGCAACTGCCGGTAGAACAGCGCGCGGGCCTTCTCCAGGTCGCCGTCGAGCACCGCCTGGTAGAGCTGGCCGTTGAGCGTCGGGATCAGGTTCGGCGCGGCGCTGCACCAGCCTTTCGCGCCGGCCACGAAGGCCTCCAGCGCCAGCGGGTTGCAGCCGTTGTAGAAGGGCACCCGGCCTTCGCCGAGCAGGCGCAGCTTGTGCATGCGCTGGATGTCGCCGGTGCTCTCCTTGACCATGGTCACGTTGTCCACTTCGCGGACGATGCGCAGGATCAGTTCCACCGACATGTCGATGCCGCTGGTGCCCGGGTTGTTGTAGAGCATCACCGGCACGCCGATGGCTTCGCCCACCGCGCGGTAGTGCTGGAACACTTCCGCCTCGTTGAGCTTCCAGTAGGAGATCGGCAGGACCATCACCGCCTCGGCGCCGAGGGATTCGGCGAACTGCGCGCGGCGCACGGTCTTGGCGGTGGTCAGGTCGGAGACGCTGACGATGGTCGGCACGCGATGGGCGACGGTCTTCAGGGTGAAGTCGACCACCTCGTCCCATTCCGGGTCGCTCAGGTAGGCGCCTTCGCCGGTGCTGCCGAGCGGGGCGATGGCGTGCACGCCGCCGTCGATCAGGCGCTCGATGGAGCGGCCGAGGGCCGGCAGGTCGAGACCTCCGTCGGCGGCGAAGGGGGTGATGGTGTAGCCGATGATGCCGTGGATGGATGCGGACATTGGATGTACCCGTGACATTGAGTGGGAAATGCCAGGACGGACCTGGTGGGAAAGGTCGTTCAGCTCAGGCAGTCGCTGTTGCGCGGCAGGCAGCGCCGGGCGTAGTAGTTGAATGCGGCGCCGTGGCGCTTCGGGGTGGAGATCCAGTCGTGGGCCTCGCGCGCCAGGGCCGGCGGGATCGGCTTGATCTCCCCGGCGGCCATCGCCAGCAACTGCATCTTCGCCGCGCGCTCGAGCAGCACCGCGATCACGCAGGCCTCCTCGATGCTTGCACCGGTGGCCAGCAGGCCGTGATGGGAGAGCAGGATGGCGCGCTTGTCGCCGAGGGCGGCGGAGATGATCTCGCCTTCCTCGTTGCCTACCGGCACGCCCGGCCAGTCCTTGAGGAAGGCGCAGTCGTCGTATAGCGGGCAAAGGTCCATGTGCGAGACCTGCAGCGGTACTTCCAGGGTCGACAGCGCGGCGATGTGCAGCGGGTGGGTGTGGATGATGCAGTTGACGTCCGGGCGGGCGCGATAGACCCAGCTGTGGAAGCGATTGGCCGGATTCGCCATGCCGTGCCCGTGGAGGACGTTGAGGTCTTCGTCGACCAGCAGCAGGTTGCCGGCGCTGATCTCGTCGAAGCCCAGGCCCAGTTGCTGGGTGTAGTAGGTCCCCGCCTCTGGGCCGCGCGAGGTGATCTGCCCGGCGAGCCCGGAGTCGTGGCCGGCCTCGAAGAGAATCCGGCAGGTCAGGGCCAGCTTTTGCCGGTCAGTCCACGTATTATCGCCGAGGCTGCTTTTCATCTGCTTCAGCGCGTGCTGGATCAGTTGATCCTTGGGTAATTCCAGTGTCGTAGCCATGCGAGGTTCCTTTGACGGAGCGAGTCGGGGGAAACGCCAGGCAGTTGCGCGCCACGCAACGACCCGGCTGTAAATGACACGGATCAAGTTATATGACACAAAGTGTCATTAGCAAGAGAAAAGTTTCATCGCCATCGGGAGAAGGCTGTCCTCAATGTCCATGCGCTTGAAATTGCTGAGAAAAAAACTCGGGGTCACGCTGGAGACCCTGGCCGACAAGACCGGCCTGACCAAGAGCTACCTGTCCAAGGTCGAGCGCGGGCTGAACACGCCGTCCATTGCCGCCGCGCTGAAGCTGGCGAAGGCGTTGAACGTGCAGGTGGAGGAGCTGTTCTCCGAGGAAAGCGACGGTGTCGACGGCTACAGCATCGTTCGTCGCGACCAGCGCAAGTCGCTGTCCAGCGGCGACGACGGCCCGGCCTACGCCTCCCTCGCGCAGCAGATCGGCGCCCGCGCGCTGTTGCCGTTCATCGTCCACCCCCCGCGCGATTTCAGTCACTCGACGTTCAAGGAGCACCTCGGCGAAGAGTTCATCTTCGTCCATGAGGGCCAGGTCGAGGTCGACTTCATGAACCAGCGGATCATCCTCGAGCGCGGCGACGCCCTGCATTTCAACGCACAGAAGCCGCACCGCATCCGCTCCCTGGGGGAGACCCAGGCGGAATTGCTGGTGGTGATCCACAGCGACGAATGAGGCGACGGCTTCGGTCGATCGGATGCTTGCTAACGTTCTGTTCGATTATCGAACTGTTAATCGATTATCGGATTGTGAGCCCTCGGACCCCGGCGTAAGGTTCTCGTCACGTGCCGTCCAGGCAGCGCACAACAAGACGAGACCCGACCGATGGCTGAAATCCTCTCCCTGCGCGAAGCGGTGCGACGCTTCGTCCACGATGGCGACAGCGTCGCCCTCGAAGGCTTCACTCACCTGATCCCGACGGCCGCCGGCCACGAGCTGATCCGCCAGGGCAGGAAAGACCTGACGCTGATCCGCATGACTCCCGACCTGGTCTACGACCTGCTGATCGGTGCAGGCTGCGCGAAGAAGCTGGTGTTCTCCTGGGGCGGCAACCCCGGCGTCGGTTCGCTGCACCGCCTGCGCGACGCGGTGGAGAAGGGCTGGCCGCAACCGCTGGAGATCGAGGAACACAGCCACGCCGACCTCGCCAACGCCTATGTCGCCGGCGCCTCCGGGCTGCCCTTCGCAGTGCTGCGCGCCTACGCCGGCTCCGACCTGCCGAAGGTCAACCCGCTGATCCGCAGCGTCACCTGCCCGTTCACCGGCGAAGTGCTGGCGGCGGTGCCCTCGGTGCGCCCGGACGTCAGCGTGATCCACGCGCAGAAGGCCGACCGCAAGGGCAACGTGCTGCTCTGGGGCATCCTCGGCGTGCAGAAGGAAGCGGCCCTGGCGGCGAAGCGCTGCATCGTCACCGTCGAGGAGATCGTCGACGAACTGGACGCCCCGATGAACGCCTGCGTCCTGCCGAGCTGGGCGCTCAGCGCCGTGTGCCTGGTGCCCGGCGGCGCGCATCCGTCCTATGCCCACGGCTACTACGAGCGCGACAACCGCTTCTACCAGGACTGGGACCCGATCGCCCGCGACCGCGAAAGCTTCACCGCGTGGATCGACGAATACATCCGGGGGACCGAGGATTTCGGGGCCTTCCAGGCCAAGCTCGCGGAGGGCAAGCGATGAGCAGCTACAGCACCAACGAGATGATGACCGTGGCCGCCGCCCGCCGCCTGCACAACGGCGCGGTGTGCTTCGTCGGCATCGGCCTGCCGTCGAAGGCCGCCAACCTGGCGCGCCTGACTTCCTCGCCGGACGTCGTGCTGATCTACGAGTCCGGGCCGATCGGCGCCAAGCCCAGCGTCCTGCCGCTGTCCATCGGCGACGGCGAGTTGGCCGAGACCGCCGATACCGTGGTCCCCACCGGCGAGATCTTCCGCTACTGGCTGCAGGGCGGACGGATCGACGTCGGCTTCCTCGGCGCGGCCCAGGTCGACCGCTTCGGCAACATCAACACCACCGTGATCGGCGACTACCGCCAGCCCAAGGTGCGCCTGCCGGGAGCCGGCGGCGCGCCGGAAATCGCCGGCAGCGCCAAGGAAGTGCTGATCATCCTCAAGCAATCGCACCGCACCTTCGTCGACAAGCTGGCCTTCGTCACCTCGGTCGGCCATGGCGAGGGCGGCGACTCGCGCCAGCGCCTGGGCCTGCCGGGCAAGGGGCCGGTGGCGATCATCACCGACCTGTGCATCATGGAGCCGGAAGCCGGCAGCAACGAGTTCGTGGTCACTTCGCTGCATCCGGGCGTGACCCGCGAGCAGGTGGTCGAGGCCACCGGCTGGGCGATCCGCTTCGCCGAGCGGGTCGCCGAGACGCCCGCGCCGAGCGAGGTCGAACTCGCCGCGCTGCGCGACCTCGAGGCGCGCACCGCGGCCGCCCATGGACAGAAGGGGAGCGACGAATGAGCCGCGAGGTATTCATCTGCGATGCCGTGCGCACGCCGATCGGCCGTTTCGGCGGCAGTCTTTCCGCGGTGCGCGCCGACGACCTCGCGGCGGTGCCGCTGAAGGCCCTGGTCGAGCGCAACCCGGGGGTCGACTGGTCGGCGTTGGACGAGGTGTTCCTCGGCTGCGCCAACCAGGCCGGCGAGGACAACCGTAACGTGGCGCGCATGGCGCTGCTGCTGGCCGGTTTGCCGGAGAGCGTGCCCGGCGTCACCCTCAACCGCCTCTGCGCCTCGGGGATGGACGCCATCGGCACGGCGTTCCGCGCCATCGCCTGCGGCGAGATGGAGCTGGCCATCGCCGGCGGCGTCGAGTCGATGTCGCGCGCGCCGTACGTGATGGGCAAGGCCGATAGCGCCTTCGGGCGCGGCCAGAAGATCGAGGACACCACCATCGGCTGGCGCTTCGTCAATCCGCTGATGAAGGAGCAGTACGGCATCGACCCGATGCCGCAGACCGCCGACAACGTCGCCGACGACTATCGCGTGTCGCGTGCCGACCAGGATGCCTTCGCCCTGCGCAGCCAGCAGCGCGCCGGCAGGGCGCAGGAGGCCGGTTTCTTCGCCGAGGAAATCGTCCCGGTGACGATTCGCGGGCGCAAGGGCGACACCCTGGTCGAGCACGACGAGCATCCGCGTCCCGACACCACCCTGGAGGCGCTGGCCCGGCTCAAGCCGGTCAACGGGCCGGAGAGGACCGTCACCGCCGGCAACGCGTCCGGGGTCAACGACGGCGCCGCCGCGCTGGTCCTGGCCTCCGCGGAGGCAGTGGAGAAGCACGGCCTGACTCCGCGCGCGCGGGTGCTGGGCATGGCCAGCGCCGGCGTCGCCCCACGGATCATGGGCATCGGCCCGGTGCCGGCGGTGCGCAAGCTGCTGCGGCGCCTGGACCTGGCGATCGACGCCTTCGACGTGATCGAACTCAACGAAGCCTTCGCCAGCCAGGGCCTGGCCTGCCTGCGCGAACTGGGCGTGGCCGACGACAGTGAGAAGGTCAACCCGAACGGCGGTGCCATCGCCCTCGGCCACCCGCTGGGGATGAGCGGTGCGCGGCTGGTCCTCACCGCGCTCCATCAACTTGAGAAGAGCGGCGGCCGGCGCGGCCTGGCGACCATGTGCGTAGGCGTCGGCCAAGGCCTGGCGCTGGCCATCGAGCGGGTCTGACTGGCACAACCGGGTCGCCCGCCCGGTATCAAGAGCGCGCGTCGCGCGGCGCTGCCCATGTTTCGGCGGCGGCGCGGCGCGTGTGCAGCGGAACAGGACGCTCCGTCGCACGGTCAGGATGAAACGGACCCTGTCGAGAGAACAACAGCATGACTGCCCCTGTTCACCAGTACAGCAACGAAGAACGCCGCAAGCGCATCTTCGCCATCGTCGGCGCCTCCTCCGGCAACCTCGTGGAATGGTTCGACTTCTACGTCTACGCCTTCTGCGCGATCTACTTCGCACCGGCCTTCTTCCCCTCCGACAACCCCACGGTGCAGTTGCTGAACACCGCCGGGGTCTTCGCCGCCGGCTTCCTCATGCGCCCCATCGGCGGCTGGATGTTCGGCCGCATCGCCGACAAGCACGGGCGCAAGACCGCCATGCTGATCTCGGTGGTGATGATGTGCGCCGGCTCCCTGGCGATCGCCTGCATGCCCACCTACGCCAGCATCGGCACCCTGGCGCCGGCCCTGCTGTTGCTGGCGCGGATGTTCCAGGGCCTGTCGGTGGGCGGCGAGTACGGCACCAGCGCGACCTACATGAGCGAGGTGGCGCTCAAGGGCCAGCGCGGCTTCTTCGCCTCGTTCCAATACGTCACCCTGATCGGCGGACAGTTGCTGGCGGTGCTGGTGGTGGTGATCCTGCAGCAGTTGCTGAGCGAGGACGAACTGCGCGCCTGGGGCTGGCGGATCCCCTTCGTGATCGGCGCGATCACCGCGGTGATCGCCCTCTGGCTGCGGCGCTCGCTGAACGAGACCGCTTCGAAGTCGACCCTGGAGCGCAAGGAATCCGGCACCTTCGCCGAGCTGTTCAAGCACAAGCGGGCCTTCTTCACCGTGCTCGGCTTCACCGCCGGCGGCTCGCTGATCTTCTACACCTTCACCACCTACATGCAGAAGTACCTGGTCAACACCGCCGGGATGAGCGCCAAGACCGCCAGCGCGGTGATGACCTTCGCCCTGCTGGCGTACATGCTGATGCAACCGCTGTTCGGCATGCTTTCCGATCGCATCGGGCGCAAGACCTCGATGCTCTGGTTCGGCACCCTGGGCACGCTCTGCACCCTGCCGATCCTGCTCGCGCTGAAGACCGTGAGCAGTCCCTACATGGCCTTCTTCCTGATCATCCTGGCGCTGGCCATCGTCAGCCTGTACACCTCCATCAGCGGCCTGATCAAGGCCGAGATGTTCCCGCCGGAGGTGCGCGCCCTCGGCGTCGGAGTGTCCTACGCGGTGGGCAACGCGATCTTCGGCGGCTCGGCCGAGTACGTCGCCCTGGGGCTGAAGTCGGTAGGGATGGAGAACGTCTTCTACTGGTATGTTTCAGCCATGTGCCTGCTGGCGCTGCTGGTCTGCGTGAGCCTGCCGGACCTGCGCAAGGTCAGCTACCTGAACGACGAGCCCTGACGGGCCGGGAAAAGGAAAACCGATGAGCGACGTACCCGCCAACCAGTTGTTCGATGCCTATTTCACGGCGGCGCCGATGCGCGCGGTGTTCTCCGACCGCGGCCGCCTGCAAGGCATGCTCGACTTCGAGGCCGCCCTGGCCCGCGCCGAGGCGCGCACCGGGGTGGTTCCCGCGACGGCGGTGGCGCCGATCGAGGCGGCCTGCCGCGCCGAACTGTACGACCCGCTGGCGCTGGCCGAGGCGGTCGCCACTGCCGGCAACTCGGCGATCCCGCTGGTCAAGGCGCTGGGCCGCCAGGTGGCGGCTGGCGACGCCGAGGCCGAGCGCTACGTGCATCTCGGCGCCACCAGCCAGGACGCCATGGACAGCGGCCTGGTGCTGCAACTGCGCCGTGCGCTGGCCTTGCTCGAGCAGGATCTGCAACGTCTTGCCGAGGTCCTGGCGGACCAGGCCGAACGGCATGCCGACACGCCGCTGGCCGGGCGCACCTGGTTGCAGCACGCCACCCCGGTGACCCTGGGCATGAAGCTCGCCGGCCTGCTCGGTGCCTTGACCCGGCACCGCCAGCGCCTGCGCGAGTTGCGCCCGCGCCTGCTGGTGCTGCAATTCGGCGGCGCCTCGGGGACGCTCGCCGCGCTCGGCGAACAGGCCCTGCCGGTGGCCGCGGCGCTGGCCGAGGAGCTGGGCCTGGCTTTGCCCGAACAACCCTGGCACACCCAGCGCGACCGCCTGGTGGAATTCGCCAGCGTGCTCGGCCTGGTGGCCGGTAGCCTCGGCAAGTTCGGTCGCGATGTCAGCCTGCTGATGCAGACCGAGGCCGGCGAGGTCTTCGAGCCGGCCGGCGCCGGGCGCGGCGGTTCCTCGACCATGCCGCACAAGCGCAACCCGGTGAGCAGCGCGGTGCTGATCGCCGCCGCCACCCGTGCGCCGGGGCTGGTCTCGACCCTGTTCGCGGCGATGCCGCAGGAACACGAGCGCAGCCTCGGTCTCTGGCACGCCGAGTGGGAAACCCTGCCGGAACTCTGTTGCCTGGTTGCCGGCGCGCTGCAACAGGCGATCGGCCTGCTCGAAGGCCTGGAGGTGGACGCCCAGCGGATGCGCCGCAACCTTGGCCTGACCCACGGCCTGGTGCTCGCCGAGGCGGTGAGCATCGCCCTGGCCCGCCGTATCGGCCGCGAAGCCGCGCACCATCTGGTGGAACAGTGCTGCCGCCGCGCCGTCGAGCAGCGCCGCGAGTTGCGCGCGGTGCTCGGCGAAGAGGCGCGGGTGAGCGCCGAGTTGTCCGGCGACGAACTGGACCGCCTGCTCGATCCCGCCCATTACCTCGGCCAGGCCCGCGCCTGGGTCGAGCGCGCGCTCGCCGAACACCATGCCCTGGGCTTCGAACCCCATCCCGCCTGACTGGAGATCCCTTCGTGCCAACCGTACGCCTCGCCGACGGCGACCTGAACTACTCCCTGGAAGGACCGGCCGGCGCGCCGGTCCTGCTGTTGTCAAACTCGCTGGGCACCGACCTGGGCATGTGGGACACGCAGATCCCCGCACTCACCGCCCATTTCCGCGTGCTGCGCTACGACACCCGCGGCCACGGCGCCTCGCTGGTCACCCCCGGACCGTACGCCATCGGCCAGCTCGGCGCCGACGTGCTTGCCCTGCTCGATGCCCTCGAGCTGCCGCGCGTGCATTTCTGCGGGCTGTCCATGGGCGGCCTGATCGGCCAGTGGCTGGGCATCCACGCCGGCGAGCGGCTCGGCCGGCTGGTGCTGTGCAACACCGCGGCGAAGATTGCCAGCGACGAGGTCTGGAACACCCGCATCGATACCGTCCTGAAAGGCGGCGAGCAGGCCATGCGTGACCTGCGCGACGCCTCGGTGGCGCGCTGGTTCACCGCGGGCTTCGCCGAGCGCGAACCGGCGCAGGTCGAGCGCATCGTCGCGATGCTCGCGGCCACCTCGCCGCAGGGCTACGCGGCCAACTGCGCTGCGGTACGCGACGCCGATTTCCGCGAGCAGCTCGGGCTGGTCCAGGCGCCGACGCTGATCGTCGCCGGCAGCCACGATGCCGTGACCACTCCGGACAACGCCCGCTTCATGCAGGCGCGCATCGCCGACGCGCAGTTGGTCGAGTTCGCCGCCGCGCACCTGTCCAACGTCGAAGCGGGCGACGCCTTCAGCCGCCGCCTGGTCGATTTCCTGCTGTCCGCCTGAGGAGCCGCCGATGGACGAGAAACAACGCTACGAAGCCGGCATGCAAGTGCGCCGCGCGGTGCTCGGCGACGCCCATGTCGAGCGCAGCCTGGCCAACCTGACGCCGTTCAACGAAGAGTTCCAGGAAATGATCACCCGCCACGCCTGGGGCGACATATGGACCCGTCCGGGGCTGCCGCGACACACCCGCAGCCTGGTCACCATCGCCATGCTGATCGGCATGAACCGCAACGAGGAACTCAAGCTGCATCTGCGCGCGGCGAAGAACAACGGGGTGAGCCGCGACGAGATCAAGGAAGTGATCATGCAGAGCGCCATCTACTGCGGTATTCCCGCGGCCAACGCGACCTTCCACCTGGCCGAATCGGTGTGGGACGAGCTTGGCGTGGAGTCGCAGCAGGCGTCCCGGTAGGTCGCCGGCGGCGCTAGCGGTAGGGCGAATGGCGTCGCAGGCGTTATCCGCCGATACCCCGAGGGCCAACGGCGGTTATCCGTCCTGCGCGTGGGTCGGCAAGGCGGCGCTTCCCCTTGCCAATCGCCGGCGTTTCCCGGAAGGTCGACAGCTCCGTCATCCCTTCGGTCCGCCATGAGCCGCAAGCTGCATATCCACGCGCCCGCGATCCACTACTTCGACATGGTTCGCCGCTGCCATTCGATCCGCGAAGCCGCGCGGCGCCTGAACGTCGCCTCGTCGGCGGTGAACCGGCAGATCCTCAAGCTGGAGGACGAGATCGGCGCGCCGCTGTTCGACCGCCTGCCCGGCGGCCTGCGCCTGACCGGAGCCGGGGAGATCTTCGCGCGCCACGTCACCGTGGTCCTGCAGGACATGGAGCGCGTGCGTTCCGAACTGGACGCGCTGCAAGGCCTGCGCACCGGCCATGTGGAGATCGCCACCATCGAAGCGGTGACCAGCGACCTGCTGCCCTGCGTGCTCAAGGCGATGCGCGAACGCTACCCGGACATCACCGTCGGCGTCACCCTGCTCGGTTCCCAGGCGATACCCGAGGCGGTGAGCAGTGGCGCGGTCGACCTCGGCCTGGCCTTCGCCCTGCCGCGCAGCGCCGACCTGCAACAGGTCAGCGTCGGCCATTTCCGCCTCGGTGCCATCGTCTCCCCGCAGCACCCGTTGGCGCGACACCAGGCCATCGCCTTCGCCGATTGCGTCGAACATGGCCTGATCATGGCCAAGAGCGAGCTGTCCATCCATCACCTGCTGGCGCCGCTCCAGCGCCGTTTGCGCGAACCGCGCCGGGCGGTGCTGGAGAGCAGCTCCCTGGAGCTGTCGCGACAACTGGCGCGGCGCGGGCTCGGCGTCGCCTTCCAGACCCGCCTGGGGATCGAGGCCGACATCGCCCAGGGCGAGCTGCGTTTCCTGCCGCTGAAAGACAATGGCGGCATCCACAGCGACCTCGGCCTCTACGTGCGCACCGGCCGTTACCTGCCGGTGGCGGTGGACGCCCTGGCCCGGCAGATCGCCGAGGAAGTGCGCCTGCGCGAGCGCGAGGAAGCGCGCCTGAACGAGGCCTGAGCGGCGCTCGCGCCGATGCCAGACGGCTTGCCCGAGCTTGCCCGTCCGCTGATGCCGTTTCGGCATCGGTATGTTCGATATTCTGTTCTTTGGTCAGCGCGGCGAAGTGCCGATACTGCCCCGCGACCCCGGCGCGAAACCGGGGGCTGAGTCGCCACAAGAACAACAAGCAACCAGCAGGACACACAGCATGAAGAAGATGATGCAGGGCGCCGCCGCCCTGATCGCGCTCGTCGGCGCCGGGGAGAGCATGGCGCTGGAATGGATGAGCAACAGCGTCGGTTTCCGTTACGGCCAGCAATTCACCAACCCGAACAACCCGGACAAGTTCGCCAAGCGCATCTACAGCTTCACCCACGCCGACGGCTATCGCTACGGCAGCAATTTCTTCAATCTCGATGTGTTCCTTTCCGACAACCGCGACCCGCGCAAGGGCACCGACCATGGTGGCAGCGAAGTCTATGCGGTCTACCGCCACCAGCTCTACGCTTCGCGGGTGTTCGACCGGCCGCTGGGCACCGGCCTGGTCAAGGACTACGCCTTCACCCTGGGCTTCGACGCCAGCCGCAACAACAACCTGGCTTCGGCCAAGAAGCGCGCCCTGGTGTTCGGCCCGACCCTCAAGTTCAACGGTCCCGGCGTGCTCGACCTGAGCCTGCTCTACTACCGCGAGAAGAACCACTTCGGCGTGCCCGGCGCGCGCCATCCCGACCACACCTTCGACACCACCTACATGCTCAACCTGACCTGGATGCGGCCGTTCAAGGTCGGCAACCATGCGGCGAAGTTCCAGGGCTTCGTCAACTACGTGGGAGAGAAGGGCGAGGACTACAACGACAAGGACACCGCGGCGGAAACCCTGGTCCGCACCGCCCTGATGGTCGCCGCCCTGCCAGGCGACAAGCGCCAGCCGAACCTGTGGCTCGGCGTCGGCTACGAGTATTGGCGCAACAAGTTCGGCGTCGACGGTGGCACCGGCAGCCGCACCTCGACGCCGACGTTGAATATGGAATTCACCTTCTGAAGCGAAGCGCCGTCGCCCTACGCGATGCCGACCCCTGGGGTAGGGCGAATAACGCCACCGGCGTTATCCGCCGATACACCGAAGCCCGGCGGCGGATAACCGCGAGCGGCTATACGCCCTACGCGATGCCGACCCCTGGAGTAGGGCGAATAACGCCACCGGCGTTATCCGCCGATACACCGAAGCCCGGCGGCGGATAACCGCGAGCGGTTATGCGTCCTACGCGATGCCCACCCTTGGGGTAGGGCGAATAACGCCATGGGCGTTATCCGCCGATACACCGAAGCCCGGCGGCGGATAACCGCAAGCGGTTATGCACCCTACGCGACGCCCACCCTTGGGGTAGGGCGAATAACTCCACCGGCGTTATCCGCCGATACACCGAAGCCCGACGGCGGATAACCGCGAGCGGTTATCCGCCCTACGCGATGCCGACCCCTGGAGTAGGGCGGATAACGCCACCGGCGTTATCCGCCGATACACCGAAGCCCGGCGGCGGATAACCGCAAGCGGTTATGCGCCCTACGTGATGCCGACCCCTGGGGTAGGGCGAATAACGCCATCGGCGTTATCCGCCGATACACCGAAGCCCGGCGGCGGATAACCGCAAGCGGTTATGCGTCCTACGCGATGGGGCAGTTTCACCCCGCATCCGCGTGACTGACCAACCCCTTCAGCAGCACCGCGGCGGTGGCCAGTGCAGCCGGCAGCACCAGGGCGGTCAGCACCTGTTCGAAGTTCCAGCCCAGGCCCAGCAGGGTGGCGCCGATCCAGGCGCCGAGGATGGCGCCGAAGCGGCCGATACCGAGCATCCAGGAGACCCCCGTGGCCCGCCCCTGGGTCGGATAGAAGCGCGCCGCCAGCGACGGCATCGCCGACTGCGCGCCGTTGATGCACATGCCGGCCAGCAGCACCAGGGTCGCCAGCAGGGTGACCTGGCCGAGGCTCTTGCCGACGCACCAGGCGAACACCCCCGCCAGCAGGTAGAACAGGCCGATCACCTTGTGCGGGTTGAAGCGATCCATCGCCCAGCCCACCGCTACGGCGCTGAGCACCCCGCCGAACTGGAACAGCGCGCCGATGAACGCCGCCTGCTCCAGGCTCGCGCCGCTATCGCGCATCAGGGTCGGCAGCCAGCTGGTGAGCAGGTAGACGATCACCAGGCCCATGAAGTAGGTCAGCCAGAGCAGCAGGGTGCCGGCGCTGTAGGTACCGGAAAAGATCACCGCGAACACGTTGCGGGCCTGCACCGTCTGCTGCTCGGGGACGTGGAAACTCCGTGCCAGCGCCACCTGCGCCGGGGCGATGGGGGCCAGCACCTGGCGTACCCGCTCGCTGCCGCGGTTGCGCACCACCAGGTAGCGCGCCGATTCCGGCAGGCGGAACAGCAGGACTACCGCCAGGACCAGCGGTAGCAGGCCGCCGAGCAGCAGCAGGCTGTGCCAGCCGAACAGCGGGATCAGCTTCGCCGAGACGAATCCGCCGCAGGCCATGCCCAGGTTGAAGCCACAGAACATGCTGGTTACCAGCAGCGACTTGAGGCGCTCGGGGGTGTATTCGGAAAGCAGGGTGGTGGCGTTGGGCATCGCCGCGCCGAGGCCGAGGCCGGTGAGGAAGCGCAGCGCCAGCAGTTGCTCGACGTTGGTGCTGTAGGCCGAGGCCAGGCTGAACAGGCCGAAGAGGAAGACCGCCGCGACCAATACCAGCTTGCGTCCGTAGCGGTCGGCCAGCGGTCCGGAGCCGAGGGCGCCGAAGACCATGCCGATCAGCGCGGCGCTCATCACCGGCCCGAGGCTGGCGCGGTCGATGCCCCAGTCCTGGGTCAGCGCCGGAGCGATGAAGCCCATCGCGGCGGTGTCGAGGCCATCGAGGAAGACGATCAGGAAGCACAGCAGGACGATCCGCCATTGGTACGGCGAAAGCGGCTGGGCATTGATGAAGGCTTGCACGTCGAGTCGTTCGACGGCGGGCAGGCTGGGGCTGTTCATGGGACGGGTTCCGCGGCGAGAGTGAGGGCGTGGGACGAGGGTCGGACGCGTGGCTCAGGTGCAGGCGGCGGAAGGCAAGGCGTGCTGCGGCATGTCGGGATTCCCCTGTTGTTTTTGTAGCGGAGGCGCTCGGCCTGCCGGGGTGCAGACACATTACGGAGGGCCATGGGGAGTGGCAATCCGATAATCGTTTATCGGTTCGCTGATCGAACGAAACCCTGTGAAATCTCGACCTTCGCCAGGCTGTGAAAATCCGGAACCAGATTCTAGAATCCTGCCTTTCCTCGACTCAGGAACGCCCCTCCATGGCCGGTAGCCTCATCGAACGCGCCCTCGGCTTGCTCGAACTCCTCGCCAGCGATGCCCGTGGCCTGCCCCTGCAACAACTGGCGGACCGCCTGGATATCCCCAAGAGCGCCGCGCACCGCATGCTCGCCGAGCTGATCCGGCTCGGCTACGTGCGCCAGGACGACGACACCAGCCGCTACCGCCTCAGCACCCGCCTGGCCGCGCTGGGCTTCCGCTTCCTCGCTTCCAGCGGGGTGGTCGACCTGGTCCAGCCGGTGCTCGACGGGCTCGCCCGGGAGACCGGCGAACTGGTGCGCCTGGGGGTGATCGAAGGCGATCGCCAGACCTGGATCGCCAAGTCCCAGGGCGCCACCTCCGGGCTACGCTACGACCCCGACATGGGGCGCGAGGCGCCGCTGTTCTACACCGCATCCGGGCACGCCTGGCTGGCCAGCCTGAGCGACAAGGCGGCGCTGGCGCTGGTGGAGCGCCAGGGCGTAGGGGCGGCGCGGGACTTCGGTCCCAACGCGCCGCGCTCCAGGAGCGAGCTGCTGCGCTACCTGAAGCGCGCCCGCGAGCACGGCTATGCCTGGCAGATCGAATGCTCGGCGCCGGGCATGGCGGCGATGGCCGCACTGGTGCGCCACCCCGAGGACGGACGGGCTCTCGGCGTGCTCAGCGTGGCCGGGCCGAGCGCACGCTTCGGCGAGGCGCGCATGCACGAACTGGCGCCCCTGCTCCTGGCCGCGGCGCAGGACCTGTCCCACGCCAGCCAGGCGTCCGAGCTGTTCCGCTGAGCCATCCGGCCCGGCCCCAGTCCTTTCCCGACATCAGCGTTCGAATAGCGAACGCTTTCTTGCCTGTCACGAGCCCGCATGCGGCGGGCCTTTCCGCACTTCCATGGATGCCCCGGCGGTAGTGCCGTCTCGAACCGCTCTTGCGCGGGGCCAGCCATTCGTTCAAATAATCTCCCTCGCTAAATCTGGAACGACGTTCTGGAATCTTGAAGCGAACAAGAAAACAACGATTGGGGACCGCCTTGGACGCACCGCTTCGCATCGCCCTCATCGGCGCCGGCAATATGGGCCGCCAGCATTACCACCGCTTGCAGCGAATCGCCGGCGCGCGCCTGTGTGCGGTGGCCGATCCGCAGGGCCAGGCGTTCGCCGCGGACGCCGGCGTGCCCTGGTTCGGCGATCATCGGAGGTTGCTGGAAGAAGCCCGGCCGCAAGCGGCGATCGTCGCCAATCCGAACAACCTGCATGTCGCCACCGCCCTCGACTGCCTCGCCGCCGGGGTGCCGCTGCTGCTGGAAAAACCGGTCGGCGTGCAGCTCGACGAAGTGAGCGAGCTGGTGGCCGTCGCCCGGCGATCTGGCGTTCCGCTGCTGGTCGGTCACCATCGTCGGCACAATCCGCTGGTCGTGCGGGCGCGCCAATTGATCGCCGAGGGCGCGCTCGGTCGGTTGCTGTCGGTCACCGCGCTCTGGCAGTTGAAGAAGCCCGACAGTTATTTCGAGGTGGCCTGGCGTCGCGAGCCCGGCGCGGGAATGTTGCTGACCAACCTGATCCATGACCTCGACCTGCTCCGCCACCTGTGCGGGGAAGTGCGGGAGGTGCAGGCGCTGGCCGGCAACGCTATCCGTGGCCTGCCCAACGAAGACAACATCGCGCTGCTCCTGCGCTTCGCCAATGGCGCCCTGGGCAGCCTGACCGGTTGCGACGCTGCGGCGGCGCCCTGGAGCTGGGAGCTGGCAGCCGGGGAGAACCCGGTCTATCCGCGCCAGGCCGAGCAACCCTGCTACCTGCTGGCCGGCACCGAGGGTGCCCTGAGCCTTCCCCAGCTCCGCCGCTGGCGCTACGCCGAGGCCCGGCAGGGCTGGCACGACCCGCTGGCGGCCAGCGTGGAGGCCGTGGCGACAGGCGATCCCCTGCAACGCCAGCTAGAGCACTTCGTCCGGGTCGCGCGGGGCGAGGAAGCGCCATTGATGGATGCCACCGACGCCGCTCGCACCCTGGCGCTGGTCGAGGCGGTTCGCGAGGCCGCGCGCACTGGCCGGGCCTGCGCGCCGGCCAGTTTCTGAACCGCTGACGATGAGGTAGTGCATGGAATCGAGGATTCTTTCCCTGGCGGCGCTCACCGTGCTCGAGCTGTCGCCCCCGGACATGGTCGAGGCTGCCGCCCGCGCCGGCTACAGTCATGTCGGCCTGCGCCTGGTGCCGGCCACCGTGGAAGAGCACCACTATCCGCTGCTGGCCGATGCCGGCCTGCGCCGGCGGACCCTGGCGCGGCTGCGCGACAGCGGAGTGCGCACGCTGGACGTGGAGATCCTGCGCCTGCGTCCGGACACCCGCGTCGGCGAGTTCGCCGCGGTGCTGGAGGTCGGCGCCGAGTTCGGCGCGCGCTATGTGCTGGTGGCCGGCAACGATGACGACGAACGGCGCAGCGCGGACAATTTCGCCGCGTTGTGCGACCTGGCGCGGCCGCTCGGCCTCGACCCGCACCTGGAGTTCATGCCCTGGACCGGGATCCGCGACCTGCGGCAGGCCGCGCGGGTGGTCGAGGCGGCGGCGCGGGATAACGCCGGCCTGTTGCTGGACGCCTTCCATTTCGACCGCTCGGCCAGCAGCCTGGAAGACCTGCGGGCGATCCCGCCTGCGCGCCTGGGCTACGCGCAACTCTGCGATGTCGTCGGGCCGCGTCCGACGTCGATGGACGAAATCCTTCGCCAGGCCCGCGAGGAACGGCGCTTCCCTGGCGATGGCGGGCTCGATCTGCTGGCGCTGCTGCGCGCCTTGCCGGAGAACCTGCCGCTGAGCCTGGAGGTGCCCGCGCTGGATCTGCTCGCGCGCGGCGTGGATGGCGCGGAGCGGGCGCGGCTGGCGATCGAGCGGACCCGGACGCTGCTCGCCCGCCTGTAGCGCCACCGCGCAGGCAGGTTGCCCGTTTGCATAATGGAACGGGGTTCTATAGTTTCCAAACGTTGAAGCCGATCGTTTCTTTCCTCGATGGCGGGTACCGTCAGAATAAATAGCCTGCTATCGATTTGCCCTGGTGCCCGGACCCTCCGATGAACGCATCCACCTCCCCGCTGCCCGCCAGCGACCAGACCCTGCGCGGCATCCTGCTGATCTGTGCCGCGGTGTTCCTGTTCGCCAGCCACGACGGGTTGTCCAAGTTCCTTTCCGGTTTCTACCCGATCGTCATGGTGGTCTGGGCCCGCTACCTGGTGCACACCCTGTTGATGGTCGCCGTGTTCGTGCCGCGCAACGGCCTCGCGGTGATCCGCAGCCGCCGTCCGCTCATGCAGTTGGCGCGGGCGCTGTGCCTGATCGGCACCAGCCTGTTCTTCACCACCGGCCTGCGCTACCTGCCCTTGGCCGAGGCGACCGCGGTGAACTTCCTGGCACCGCTGCTGGTGACCGCGTTATCCGTGCCGCTGCTGAAGGAGAAGGTCAGCCTCGGCCAATGGCTGGCGGTGCTCACCGGCTTCATCGGCGTGCTCTTCATCGTGCGTCCCGGTGGCGCGCTGTTCACCCCGGCGGCGTTGTTCCCGCTCGGCTCGGCGCTGTGCTTCGGGCTCTACCAACTGCTCACGCGGATGCTCGCCAACAGCGACAGCCCGACCACCAGCAACTTCCTTGCCGGCATCTTCAACACGCTCATCATGAGCCTGCTGGTGCCGTTCTTCTGGCAGACTCCAAGTCTTCTCCACGGCCTGATGATGATCGCCCTGGGCGGTTGCGGCATGGGCGGCCACCTGCTGCTGACCCAGGCCTTCCGCCATGCGCCGCCGGCGACCCTGGCGCCGTTCAGCTATGGCCAGATCATCTTCGCCGGCCTGCTCGGCCTGCTGGTGTTCGGCCACGTGCCGGATGCCTGGGCGCTGCTCGGCATCCTCGTCATCTGCGCCAGCGGCCTGGTGGTCGCCTGGCGCCGTGGCCGCTGAACGCAACGGGGTCGGCGCGTAGGCTTCACAACAGGCTCAGCGGATAGCTGACGATCAGCCGGTTCTCGTCGAAGCGGGTATTGCTGCCCCAGTCGCGGCGCTGGCTGGAGTTGCGCCAGCGGACGTTGAGACGCTTGAAGGCGCCGCTCTGCAGCGTGTAGCCCAGCTCGCTCTCGCGTCCCCATTCGCTGCCGTCGTCGGTGACTCCGGCCAGGCGCACATGGTCGCCATGCAGGTAGCGGGTCATGAAGGTCAGGCCGGGTAGGCCGAGGCCAACGAAGTCGAAGTCGTAGCGCAGTTGCCAGGAGCGCTCGCCGGGATTGTCGTAGCTGGCGTTGTAGCTGTCGTTGGCCAGGGTTCCGCCGCTGGTGCCGTTGACCCGCATCCAGCCGTCGTCGCCACTGACCTTCTGCAGGCCGAGATAGAGGCTATGCAGCCCATAGCGCGCGGAGAACAGCGCGGAAACGGTGCGGTTATCGAGCTTGCCGGCGCGCGCGCTGCCAGCGTCGCGGCCACGGAATCCGCCGAGGTTGGCGCCCAGCAGCCAGTCGCCGAGCGGCTGGCTGTGTTGCAGTTGCAGGTACTGTTGGCGGTAGATGTCCTTCAGCTCGGCGTTCCACAGGCCGAGCAGGCTGCGTTCGCCATTGAAGCGATATTCGCCGCCGGCGAAATCGAAGCGGTCGGAAGTGGCGGCTGGCCGGCCGAACAGCGACATGTCCTGCATGCTTGCGTCGTTGCGCGGGCTGTTGCCGCGGAACTGGCCGGCGTAGAGGGTCAGGCCGGCGATCTCGTTGGCGCTGAGCTGGCCGCCGCGGAAGGTCTGCGGCAGCGAGCGGCCATCGTCGGAGCGGAGGATCGGCAGCACCGGCATCCATTCGCCGATCTTCAGTTCGCTGTTCGAGACGCGCAGCTTGCCGGCCACCGCCAGGCGTCCGAAGTCGTCGGCCGGGCGGCCGTCGTCGTGGATCGGCAGCAGTTGGGTGCCGGCCGTTCCCTTGCCACCATCCAGCTTCAGGCTGTAGAGACCGAGGACATCGAGGCCGAAGCCGACGCTGCCCTGGGTGAAGCCGGAGCGGGCGTCGAGGATGAAGCTCTGCGTCCACTCCTCGGCCTTGCCCTGGCTGGCATCGCCGACGAAGTTGCGGTGCAGGTGGAAATTGCGCGCGGTGAGGCTGGCCTTGGCATCTTCGAGGAAACCTTGCCCGGCATGGACTGGCAGGCCGGCGCCCAGGCAGAGGGAAGCGCAGAGCGCGCGGACGTGGCTCGGGTGCGACATGGGTGTGTCCCTTCGTTCTTGTTCTTTAGGCAGGGAGGTGCCCGGCGAGCGCCGGGCGCTTGGACTCAGGCTTCGATCCGGCGCGGAGCCATGAAGTACAGCCAGGTCAGGGCGATGAAGTACATCGCCGGGATCATGGTGAAGAGCACCGCGTAGTTGTTGTTCGTCGCGGTCAGTACGCCGCCGACGATCTGGGTCATGAACATCCCGCCCAGCGCCGCGCACATGCCGCCGAAGCCGAACACCGTGCTCATCAGGTGCTTGGGCGTGTAGTCCATCACCAGGCTCCAGATGTTCGCCGTCCACGCCTGGTGCGCGCCGACCGCCAGGGCGATGGCCAGCACGGCGATCCACAGGCCGCTGGCGTTGGCGGCGAACACCACGCCGACGATGGTGCAGGCGAACAGCAGCATCGATAGCAGGCGCGCGCGGATCGCCGGCATGCCGCGGCCGATCAGCCAGGACGAAAGGATGCCGCCGCCGACGCTGCCGAAGTCGGCGGTCAACCAGATCAGGATCAGCGGGATGCCCATCTGCGTCACGCTGATGCCCAGGCCGTACTGCTGGTTGAGGAACGGCGGCAGCCAGTAGAGGTAGAACCAGAACACCGGCGCGGTGATCGAGTAGGCCAGGGCGAAGGCCCAGGTGCCGCGGCGGCGGAGAATCTGCGAGAAGGGCACGCGGGTGGCGGGCGGCTCCTCCTGCTGCTGGATGTATTCCAGCTCGCTCTGTTTCACCCGCGGATGCTCCTCGGGGTTGTAGTAGTTGCGCCACCAGAACACCAGCCAGACCAGGCCCAGCGCCGACATGCAGAGGAACGCCGCCTGCCAGCCCCAGACGCCGAGGATCAGCGGCAACAGGGCCGGGGTGACCATCGCGCCGACATTGGTGCCGGCGTTGAAGATGCCGGTGGCCACCGCCCGTTCCCCGGCGGGGAACCACAGGCGGGTGGTCTTCACGCAGGCCGGGTAGTTGGCCGCCTCGGTCAGGCCGAGGATGAAGCGACAGACCATGAAGCCCGCCGCCGAGGTCGCCAGGCCGTGGGCGCCGGTGGCCAGGCTCCAGAGCAACACGGCGAGGAAGAACGCGCGCTTGACCCCGACCTTGTCGATGAAGCGGCCCTGGAGGATGAAGCCGATGGCGTAGCCGACCTGGAACCAGAAGTTGATGTTGGCGTAGTCCATCGCCGTCCAGCTCATCTTCTCGGCCAGGATCGGCTGCATCACGCCGAGGGCGGCGCGATCGATGTAGTTCAGGGTGGTGGCGAAGAACACCAGGGCGAGCATGCCCCAGCGCGTCCGGCCGACGGCGAAGGCGTTGCGGATCCTGCCGCCGCGGGATTCCCGCGGGGCGTCGGCGGCGAGCAGTCGAGAGCTGGAAGAGTGGATCATTGACGGGGCCATCCTTTCGGCGGCCGGTGCCTGGGCGCCCGGCCTGGATTTGTCGTTCTGGGTTGCACGCGGGCGGGCCAGGGGCCGCGCCGGTGTCAGCGGGCCAGGGGCGGTCGGGCCGGACGAGCGGCCAGCGGACGGGATGGAGGGCGGACGGAGAGGTCGGCGATGGACATGAGCGGGTACCCGATTCTTGAAATTGTTATGTCGCGTGGGTTGCGCAGGTGCCCGGAAAGAAGCGCGGAGCGCTTCCGGCAGATCGGGACGGCCTGCACGGGTGGCAGCGATGGTGCGCGATTGGTCGAAAAAGCGTCAATTCGATAATCGTGCTTCCGTTCGATATTCGAACGGAATACTAACCAGTTCGTACATTTTGCGTTGCCCGTCAGTTGGCGCAAACCAATAATCGGCTTGCCGGGCGAGCGGTCTCAGCGACCCGAAGTGGCTTCCCGGCGCATCCCGCGCGGGCTATCCGCGCCTCCGCCGTTCCGCCGCCGGCCCTCGCGCGGCGCCAGGCGCCGTAGGGCGCATTGAGGAGTCGAAGCATGCAGCGTTCGATCGCCACCGTATCCCTGAGCGGCACCCTGCCGGAAAAGCTCGAGGCCATCGCCGCCGCCGGTTTCGACGGGGTGGAAATCTTCGAGAACGACCTGCTTCATTACGACGGCAGCCCGCGCGACGTACGCCGGCTGTGTGCCGACCTGGACCTGGAGATCCTGCTATTCCAGCCGTTCCGCGACTTCGAGGGCTGCCGCCGGGAACGCCTGGAGCGAAACCTGGAGCGCGCCGAACGCAAGTTCGACCTGATGCAGGAACTCGGCACCGACCTGGTGCTGGTGTGCAGCAACGTCGCTGCCGATGCCCTCGGCGAACCGGCGCTGCTGGCCGATGACCTCCGGCAGCTGGCCGAGCGCGCCGCCGTCCGCGGCCTGCGCATCGGCTACGAGGCGCTGGCCTGGGGGCGCCAGGTGAACACCTGGGAGCAGGCCTGGGACCTGGTGCGGCGGGCCGACCAGGCGAACCTCGGGCTGATCCTCGACAGCTTCCACACCCTCTCGCTGGACGGCGATCCCCGCGGCATCGCCGATCTTCCGGGGGAAAAGATCTTCTTCGTGCAGATGGCCGACGCGCCCTTGCTGGCAATGGACGTGCTGGAATGGAGCCGGCACTTCCGCTGCTTCCCGGGTCAGGGCGGCTTCGACCTGGCAGGCTTCCTCGCGCCGGTCGTCGCGTCCGGCTATCGCGGTCCGCTGTCGCTGGAGGTCTTCAACGACGGCTTCCGCGCCGCGCCGACTCGCGCCAACGCCGTCGACGGCCTGCGCTCGCTGCTCTACCTCGAGGAGAAGACCCGCGAGCACCTGCAACGCCAGACGCCGCACGTGGCGGTGGACGAGCTGTTCGCGCCGCCGCCGGCGAGCCTCTGCGACGGCATCGAGTTCCTCGAGTTCGCCGTCGACGAGACGCTCGGCGCGCGCCTTGGCCAGTGGTTGCAACGACTGGGCTTCGCCAGGGCCGGTGAGCACCGTTCGAAGAATGTCAGCCTGTTGCGCCAGGGCAACATCAACCTGGTGCTGAACGCCGAGCCCTATTCCTTCGCCCACGGTTTCTTCGAGGCCCACGGACCGTCCTTGTGCGCCACCGCGCTGTGCGTGCGTGACGCCGGCCAGGCGCTGGAGCGCGCTCGTGCGTACGGAGGCCAGCCGTACCGCGGACTGCTCGGCCCCAACGAGCGGGAAATCCCGGCGGTGCGCGCCCTCGACGGCAGCCTGCTGTATCTGGTCGAGCGGCACACCGAGGGCCGCAGCATCTACGACAGCGACTTCGTGACGAACGACGCCGACACCTCCGGCCTCGGCCTGCGGCGCGTCGACCACGTGGCCCTGGCGCTGCCCGCCGAAGGCCTGGACAGCTGGGTGCTGTTCTACAAGAGCCTGTTCGACTTCGGCGCCGATGACGAGGTGGTGCTGCCCGACCCCTATGGCCTGGTCACCAGTCGCGCCGTGCGTAGCCCCTGCGGCAGCGTGCGCCTGCCGCTGAACATTTCCGAGGACCGCAACACCGCCATCGCCCGTTCGCTGTCCAGCTATCGCGGTTCCGGCGTGCACCACATCGCTTTCGATTGCGCCGACATCTTCGCCGCCGTGGCCCAGGCCAAGGAGGCCGGGGTCGCACTGCTGGAAATCCCGCTGAACTATTATGACGACCTCGCCGCGCGCTTCGACTTCGACGACGAGTTCCTCAGCGAACTGGCCTACTACAACGTCCTCTACGACCGCGACGCCCAGGGCGGCGAGCTGTTCCATGTGTTCACCGAGCCGTTCGAGGAGCGCTTCTTCTTCGAGATCCTCCAGCGCCGCCACGACTACGCCGGCTACGGCGCGGCCAACGTGCCGGTGCGCCTGGCGGCGATGGCGCAAGCGCGGCGGGGTGTGCGCCGGGTCAAGCTGTGAGAATTGTCGGGGCTCCGGCAGGTGCTCTTCCTACAGCCGGGCGGGCCCCGCATAATCGGCCGCAATTCCCGCCGGCCACGAGTGAGTCACCGATGTCCAAGCCTGATCCCGCCGTCGTGGAGGAATCCGCTCCGCGCGGCAAGGGACGCAAGAACAATCCCGAGAAGACCCGCCAGGACATCCTCCGCGCCGCCATCGACGAGTTCGTCGCCCAGGGCCTCTCGGGTGCGCGGGTGGACGCCATCGCCGAGCGCACGCATACCTCGAAGCGGATGATCTATTACTACTTCGGCAGCAAGGAGCAGCTCTACCAGGCCGTGCTGGAGAAGCTCTACAGCGACATCCGCGGTATCGAGGGCACCCTGCGGCTGGGCGCGCTGCCGCCGGCCAAGGCGATGGAGAAGCTGGTGGAGTTCAGCTTCGACTACCACGACCGGCACGTGGATTTCGTGCGCATCATCAGCATCGAGAACATCCACAAGGGCGAGCACATCGCCAGCAGCGAACTGGTGCAGAGCGTCAACAGCTCGATCGTCCAGAGCATCGCCGAGATTCTCCGCCGCGGCGAAGCGGAAGGGGTGTTCCGCGCCGGGCTGGAGGCGCTCGACGTGCACATGCTGATCAGTTCGTTCTGCTTCTACCGGGTGTCCAATCGCTACACCGTGTCGCGGATCTTTCGCACCGACCTGCACGACGCCGAGGTTCGCCAGCGGCACCGGCGGATGATTGGCGAGGCGGTATTGCGCTACATCCGTGCCTGACTCCGGTCCCCTCTCCCCTTGGCGGGAGAGGGGCGCCATTCAGTCGCCCAGGCTGGCGAAGTGCGCCTGCATGCGCGCGGCGTCGGCCGCCACCCCGCTGAACAGTTCGAATGCCTTCACCGCCTGGAACACCGCCATGGTGCCGCCGTCCAGTGTGCGGCAGCCGAGGGCGCGGGCCTGGCGCAGCAGCTCGGTTTCCAGCGGAAAGTAGATCACCTCGGCGACCCACAGGTCGGCGCGCAACAGTTCCGCCGGCACCGGCATGCCGGGTAGCTTGGCCATGCCCACCGGGGTGGTGTTGACCAATCCCTGGGCGTCGCCCAGGGCGCCGGCCAGGTCGCTGCCGGCGAGCGCTCGTGGCGCGCCGAAGTGCTGGTTGAGGTTGTCCGCGAGGGCCTGGGCCCGCGCCGGGTCGACGTCGAACAGGACCAGCCGCTCGACGCCCTCGGCGAGCAGCGCATGGGCCACTGCCGCGCCGGCGCCGCCCGCGCCCATCTGCACCACGCGCTGGCGCGGCGCGCCGGCCAGGCCGCGCCGAAAGCCCTCGGCGAAGCCCAGGCAGTCGGTGTTGTGGCCGATGCGCCGGCCATCGCGCAGCACCACGGTGTTCACCGCGCCGATGCCGCGCGCCTCGGCGGAGAGTTCGTCGAGCAGGGGGATGATCGCCTGCTTGCAGGGGAAGGTGACGTTCAGCCCGGTGAAGCCGAGGTCGCTGGCGGCGGCGAGCAGGAACTCCAGGTCGTCCGCCGACTTGCCCAGCAGGTCGAGATCGATCAGCCGGTACAGATAGCGGATGCCCTGGGCGTCGCCCTCGCGCTCGTGCAGGGCAGGGGTCCGCGACGCCTGGATGCCGGCACCGATCAGGCCGGCGAGAACCGATCGCGGCGCGCTCATGCGGCCGCCTCGAAACGCTCGGCGAAATGTTCCAGGGCCAGGCGGTAGCCGAGGCTGCCGAATCCGCAGATCACTCCCAGCGCCACCGGCGAGACGTAGGAGTGGTGGCGGAACGCTTCGCGCTGGTGGACGTTGGACAGGTGCACTTCGACCACCGGCAGTTCCACCGCGGCCAGGGCGTCGCGCAGCGCCACCGAGGTGTGGGTCCAGGCGGCGGGGTTGATGACGATGCCGGCGACCCGGCCGCGGGCCTGGTGGATCCAGTCGAGCAGTTGGCCTTCCTGGTTGGTCTGGCGGAAGTCCACGGCGAAGCCGCGCGTCTCGGCGAAGGCCGCGCATTCGTCGGCGATTTCGCCCAGGGTCCGCCGGCCGTAGGTCTGTGGCTCGCGGGTGCCGAGCAGATTCAGGTTGGGGCCGTTCAGGACCAGTACCGTGCGCGTCATGGCGCAGCCTCCACAGCAATGATGTCATCGATGCCGGGAAAATGTACCGAACGGTTACTTTTGTAAACCGGACGCCGTCGCCGACGGGACGAAAGCGTTCGATTATCGGCGTCCGCTCACTCGCCTGCCGCCGGTTGCGTCGCGCCGCGGCCGCGCAGGGTCATGTCGGGCAGTGCCGAGGCCACCGCCAGGCCGAGCAGCGCCACCGCCGCGTTGACCAGGAAGAGCACCTTGAAGGCATCCGCGAGGACATGCTGGAGGATCACCCGGGCCGGCCCGCTGGCGGCGTCCAGGCTGCTCAGCAGGGCGCTCTCGGAAAAGCCCTGGTCGAGCCCGCCGCCGATCCGCAGGTGCTTGAGCAGGGCCAGCAGGATCGCCGACATCAGCGCCACCCCGACCGCCCCGCCGAGGGAGCGGAACAACGTCGCGTTGCTGGTGGCGACGCCGATGTGGCGTTGCTCCACGGCGTTCTGCGCGGCCACCAGGCTGGTCGGGAACTGGGTACCGATGGCGATCCCGGTGAGCAGCATGCACAGCCCGGACAGCCAGTGGTCGCCGACCGGGACCAGGGCCAGGCCGGCGATGCCGCAGGGCAACAGGACGGCGCCGAGCAGGATCAGCGGCTTGTAGCGTCCCAGGCTGGCGGTCAGCCGCCCGCAGCAGTACGCGCCCAGCGGCAGGCCCATGACCAGCGGCAGCAGATGCAGCGCGGCGCTGTCGGCGCCGGCGCCGGTAACGCTCTGGTAGCGCAGCGGTACCAGCACGGTCAGCGAGATGGCCTGGAAGCTGGCGAAGAACGCAACCAGCCAACTGAGGGTGGCGGCGCGGACGGCGAACAGTTGCATCGGCACCAGCGGTTCGCGGAAGCGCCGCTCCTGGGCGACGAACAGCAGCAGGGCGAGCGCCGCCAGGGCGAACAGGCCGAGCAGCGCAGGGTCGCTCCAGGCTGCGCCCTGGCCGATCTGGGTGATGGCCAGGAGCAGCGCGGTGAGGCCCACCACCATCAGCACGATGCCCAGGTAGTCGATCACCGGTTGCCGGCGCGGCACCGGCAGGCCGACCAGGGTTCGCCGCGAGATGGCCAGCGCGAGAAGGCCGATCGGCAGGTTGATCCAGAATACCCAGCGCCACGACAGGTACTCGGTGAGCAGGCCCCCGAGCACCGGGCCGGCGACGCTGGCGATGGCGTACATGCTGCTGAAGTAACCCTGGTAGCGGCCGCGCTCGCGCGGCGGGACGATGTCGCCGATGATCGCCTGGCTCACCGCCATCAGCCCGCCCGCGCCGATCCCCTGCAGCACTCGCGCCAGCACCAGTTGGCCCATGCTCTGCGCGAGCCCGCAAAGCAGCGAGGCGGCGGTGAACACGACGATGGCGAAGAGCATCAGACGGCGGCGGCCGTAGAGGTCGCCGAGCTTGCCGTAGATCGGCATCGATACGGTCATCGCCACCATGTAGGCCGAGATCACCCAGGCCAGCAGGTCGAGGTCGGCGTAGTCGGCCGAGATCGCCGGCAGGGAGACGGCGACGATGGTCTGGTCGAGGGCGCTGAGGAAGATCGACAGCATCAGGCCGGCGAGGACGGTACGGACCGCGGGCGGGTTCTGGGCGAGATCGGACAAGACGGCACCTGGGGCGGACGGAACGCGAAGGCAGCGGGCATCATACTGCGCCTGGGGTAGGACAGGTGCCGGGGAGAATCGATCCGTGGGCCGTCTTTCGTCGATATCCGCCTGCGCCAACGTTGCGTCCCGCCTTGGGAAAGGTGCCCCGGCGTTGCGCCGGGGTGGCGCGGCCTACTCGATTTCCTCGTAGGGCAGGCCGACATAGTTCTCGGCGATGGTCGCCAGGCCCGCCTCGGAGCCCAGGTAGTACTCCAGTTCGGTCTGCTGGATGCGCTGGCTGAACGCGTCGGTGTCGGGGAAGCGATGCAGCACCGAAGTCATCCACCAGGAGAAGCGTTCGGCCTTCCAGATCCGCCGCAGGCAGATTGCCGAGTAGCGTTCCAGCAGTTCGCCGCGCCCTTCGCGGTAGGCCTTCAGCAGCAGCCGGTAGAGCGTGCTGACGTCGCTGGCCGCCAGGTTCAGTCCCTTGGCGCCGGTGGGCGGCACGATGTGCGCGGCGTCGCCGGCGAGGAACAGCCGGCCATGCTGCATCGGCTCGACCACGAAGCTGCGCAGCGGCGCGATGCTCTTCTCCAGCGAAGGTCCGGTCACCAGTTTCTCCGCCACCTCGGACGGGAGTCGCGCCTTCAGTTCCGTCCAGAAGCGCTCGTCGGACCAGTCCTCGACCTTCTCCGACAATGGCACCTGCACGTAGTAGCGGCTGCGGGTGGCCGAACGCTGGCTGCACAGGGCGAAGCCGCGCGGATGGTTGGCGTAGATCAGTTCGTGGCTGACCGGCGGGGTGTCGGCGAGCAGGCCGAGCCAGCCGAACGGATAGACCCGCTCGAAGACCTTCAGCCGCTCCGCCGGGATCGATTGCCGCGAGATGCCGTGGAAGCCATCGCAGCCGGCGATGTAGTCGCAATCCAGGCGCAGCCGTTCGCCGTCGCGTTCGAAGGTCACGTAGGGGCGCTCACCTTGCAGGTCGTGCAGGCGCACCTCGGCGGCCTGGTAGACGGTAGTGGCGCCGCAGGCTTCGCGGGCCTCCATGAGGTCGCGGGTGACCTCGGTCTGGCCGTAGACCATCACCGTCTTGCCGCCGCTCAGGCGCTTCAGGTCGATGCGCCGGCGCTGCCCGGCGAAGGCGATCTCCACGCCTTCGTGGACCAGCCCGTCGCGCGCCATGCGCCGGTCGACGCCGGCCTCGCGCAGCAGGTCGACCATACCCTGTTCCAGCACGCCGGCGCGGATGCGGCCGAGCACGTAGTCCGGGGTCTGGCGTTCGAGGATCACGTTGTCGATGCCGGCCTTGTGCAGCAACTGGCCGAGCAGGAGGCCGGACGGACCGGCGCCGATGATGGCGACTTGAGTCTTCATTGCGGATAGCCCTCTCGCTGTTATGGCTGGCCGGCGGCGCATGCGCCGGCGCTGATCTTGTCTGGAGGTGGCTGTATTTTTGTTTGCCGTGGAGTGCTATAGAAGGCAAATTGCCGATCTATTTCTGGACTTTTATAAAGTCTGTTCGGCAATCGGCCATTTCGCTCGGAGGGCTCGATGACGGATTCCATCCGCGACGTCCCGGTGTTCAAGCTCTACGGCGCTCCCCTCGAATGGCCGACCCCGGACCTGCTGCACTGCGAGTCGATCCCCGCCCGCAGTCGTCTGCACGACTGGGAGATCAAGCCGCACCGGCACGCCGATCTCGCTCAGTTGCTCTACGTGCGAAAGGGCTGGGCGCAGCTCCAGGTCGAGGGCGAGCCGACTCGCGTCGAGCAGCCTTCCATCCAGTTCGTACCGCCGTTGTGCATCCATGGCTTCCAGTTCTCCGAGCGCATCGACGGCTACGTGCTGACGGTCGCCGCACCGTTGCTGGCGCGCTTGCAGGCGCACCTCGGCGCGCAGCGCCAGGCGCTGGAGGCGCCGGGGTTGTACCCGGTGGGCGCGGACCGGCGCTATATCGACACGCTGTTCGACGCCATAGACGGCGAGTACGCCGGCGCTGCGCCGGCGCGCGAGCTGTTGTTGCAGTCGCTGATCGGCGTGCTGGCGGTGTGGCTGGGGCGGCAGGTGATGGTCCGGCGGGCGGAGGCACGGCCGGGTCGTGGTCAGGAATACCTATCGGCCTTTTCGCAACTGGTCGAGCGGCATTTCCGCGAGCACCTGGGAATCGACGAGTACGCGCGTCGCCTGGGCATCTCCCCGGCACACCTGAACAGCGTGGCGCGCCGCCTCAGCGGGCAGACCGCACTGGGCATCGTGCACCAGCGCCTGCTGCTGGAGGCCAAGCGCGACCTGGTCTACACGGCGATGACGGTGAACGAGATCGCCGACCGCCTCGGCTTCAGCGAGCCGGCCTACTTCACCCGTTTCTTCAAGCGCCTGAGCGGCGTCTCGCCGAGCGCTTTCCGCAAGGGCGACTAGTGTTCGCGGCGCAACTGGACGATCTCCAGCGCGCGTCCCTCGTCATCACGCGGGCGTCGGCCGCTCTCGACGAAGCCGCAGCGCGCGTAGAACCCCAGCGCCTCGCGGTTGGCGGCGTAGACCTCGACTTCCAGCGCGCCCTTCAGGGTTGCCGCGTGCTCCACCAGTTGCCGGCCGATCCCGCGCCCGTGGGCCGCCGGAGCGACGAAAAGGCCGCCGATGAAGGCATCGAGCAGGCCGATGAAGCCCAGCGGCGTATCGCCGTCCAGCGCCAGCCAGGTTTCCGAGGCATCCAGATAATGATCGCGAACCAGTGCCTTCTGCTTCTGCAACTCGGCTTCGCCGAGGAAACCGTGGCCGACGCGCGAGGCCTCCAGCCAGATGGCCAGGGTGGCATCGCGGTCGGCGGGAATGTAGCGGCGGATTTTCAGCGGAGAGGACATGGCGGCAGCTCGCAACGGGAACAGCCGCGGATTATCGCGTGAGCCGGCGGGAAAAGGGTAGGTCCGGCATGTACGCTTCAGTCGCCGCGGATGTACTGTTCCAGTTGCTGGATCAGCTCGGCCTGCTCGGCGATCGCCGCCTTGACCAGGTCGCCGATGGACAGCAGGCCGAGCAACTGGCCGTCTTCCACGACCGGCAGGTGGCGCAGGTGGCGATCGGTCATCAGGTTCATGCAGGTGTCGACGCTCTGCTTCGAGTCCACGCTGACCACCGGCGCGCTCATGATCGCGCTGATCGGCGTACCGATGGACGAACGGCCCTTGAGGACCATCTTGCGCGCATAGTCGCGCTCGCTGACCACCCCTACCACCTCGCCATGGTTCACCACCAGCAGCGCGCCGATGTTCTTTTCCGCCATCAGGCGCAGGGCGTCGAGCACCATCTCGTCCGCTCCGATGGTGTACACCTGCTGGTTCTGCTTGGCGTTCAACAGTTGTGCCACGGTTTTCATGCGCGCCCCTCCGGAGCCGTTCTCACGTCCAGCAAGAATCGTAGACGACGAGCGGATCGGCAAGCGGGGAAAACGGCATCGAACCGATTGAAAAACGTCATCATCGCTTTCCCGACGAAGGTAGGGCCCGCGCTATTAGTCTTTCCCTGCGGGGCTAGTGCAGCACCCGTGCGAGCCCTTCCGGCGACTGGCCGGTGACGTAGCAATGGCGGTGCCGGTCGAGGCTGAGCGGGTGGCCGGCGTCGGTCAGCAGCCTGGCGATGCCCTCGAGGTGTTCCTTGACGTTCACCTGGTATTCCTGCTCGGTCAACGGCACGACCCACAGCAGGTCGACCGGATGCGCCGACAGGGCGAAGCCGTCGAACAGGGAGGCATCCTCCTCCAGCGGCGCCGGGAGGAGAAGGAAGTGCCGCAGCAGGCTCTGCTCGTAGAGCGGGAAGCCGAACGCCACCGCATGTCCATGTCCCAGGGCGAGGCGCTCGTGGAATGGCAGGCCGGCGAGCCATTGCAGGTGGCGCAGGTCATCGCCGCCCAGTTCGTCGAGATAGCAGATCAGCTCGGCGGACCAGCGCGCCTTGCCCATGTAGGGCGCGAAATGCATCGGTGCCTGGCTCATCCCGGCGGTGATCACCACATGGTGCGGCCGCCGGGTGCTTTCCAGGCGATAAGCGAAGACCGCCATTTCCGGCGCCGCTACGCAGTGTCTCCAGAAGTCCCGGCAATCCAGGGTCATGGCGGGCGCACAACCGAAATGGGCGTCGTATTTCTCGCGCAGCCGGGCGATGTAGTCGTTCATCTTCGGTCCTCTGGACTTAGCGGGTGGGGCCGGACATGGGGCGCCGGGGGCGCGGCCGTTTCCATGCGAGGGCAGACCAGTGATGGCTGATCCTGGTTGCCGTTGGGTGACCAATGGAATGCGAACGGCGACTGCCGAGAAATCGGCTCGTTCCGAGAGAGGCGAGAGGCTTTCCTTCTTGGTGCGTAGGAAAGCGCTGAGGGCAGCTGAGGGTATCTGTCGGGAACGGAAAAAAGCCCGTCGGGAACGGGCGAAGAGGGAAGCTTACCAGGGCAGCGGGAAGTGGCCTTCCGCGCGCAGGTAGTCAGGATCGGGGGTGAACGGGTCGATCTTCTGCCGCTCGCTGCAACCCTGGCGTTCGCAGTCCCGCAGGCGCTGCAACGGCGAGCGGTCGTCGCGCTGGATGCGGATGCCTGTGACAGGCGCGCCTTCGGAAAGGCTGTAGCTGCGGCCGCTCTCGCAACCGGGCAGGGTCAGGCAAAGGCAGAGGAGCAGGGTGGTGTGCGGGTGTCGTGGCATTGCAGGTCGAATGGGCTTGCGAAGGCCGCCCATGCTATCAATCGGCCAGCAAATAGGGGGCCGGATGGACAGTCCATGACCGGGATGAGAGTTGCTTCGCAAACCCGGAGATGCCCTCGAAAGGCTATTGCCTCACGCGGGAAAGCCCGTCGAAGGCCCGCAGCAACTTGCCCAGGACGAGGGTCAGCGTCTCTTCTTCCGGGCCGGAGACGAGACCCGCCAGCAGCCTTTCGTCGAGCCCTGCGACCTGTGCCAGGGCCTGCTCGAACACCGCCTGTGCCGCGGGGCTGCGGCGCACCAGCACGGCGCGCCCGTCGTCCGGATCCGGCAGGCGGCTGACCCAGCCGCGCCGCACCAGCCGTTCGATGGTCCGGCCCAGCGCAGTGCGGTCGGTCTGTGAGTGCTCGATGAGCACGCTCATCGGCACGTCACCGTCGAAGGCGTGGATGATCCGCAACGCACGCCATTCATGCAGCCCCAGTTCGAGAGGGGCAAGCAGGGCGGTGAGTTGCCGTTCGCGCTGGCGGACGATCTCCGTCATCAGGTACAGCGGGCCTTGGGGCAGCCCCAGTGCGTTCGTCTCGGTCATTGGCCCGGTCACCTTCCTCGATCCTCTTTCGCCAGGGCGGGGATTGTAGCGCTCAGGCGTCGCCGAATCCGTAGTCGCTCCAGCGTTCTTCGACTCGCCTGCGCAGCGCCGTCGGATAGGCGTGGCGGAACGACGCCGTAGCGGCACGCATTTGCCCGGCGAACTGTTCCGGGTACAGGCAGTTGATCACCAGCCGACCGCCGCTGCCTCGTGCCTTGTCCTCGGCATCGAGGTAGGGAACCATCGGGAAGTCACGGATCTGCGGGAAGGCGAAATGGTCGTGCAGCGGATGCGCGCGGGTCGCCAGCGCCCATACCACCTGGTCGATCTCGGTGACGTCGATGTCGTTGCCGACCAGGATCAGCTTCGGCACCAGGTGTCCGGCATGCGAGCCGAAGACGGTCTCGGCGACCCGTGCGGCGAAGGCCGCGGCGTCGGTGCCCAGGGCCGCCAGGCGTTGCACGTCGATCGACAGCACGGCCCAGCAGGTCGCCGCCTCGTAGGAGCACCAGACCATGTCCACCGGCAGTCCGGCGTTCTGCGCCACGTCCAGCAGTTGCGCGGAAATCATGGTGCCCCAGATGGTGTGGTTTTCCTCCGGTGGCGTGCCGGCGACGCAGATCGGCAGGATCGGCTGGTCGCGGAAGCTCAGCGCATGGACGTGGAACAGCGGCTGCGGCTTGCCGGTGGGGAAGGAATAGCCGTGGTATTCGCCCATCGGGCCTTCCAGCGCGGTTTCGTCGAGGCTGATCTCGCCCTCCAGGACGATCTCGGCATTGGCCGGAACCCACAGGCCGTTGGTCTGCGTGCGCACCACCTCCACCGGCTCGCCGACCAGGGCGCCCACGTAGCCGGCTTCGCTGACCCCCTCCGGCAACGGCATGCCGGCCGCCGCGAGTGCCGCTGGCGGTGCGCCGAGGGCCATCGCCCAGGGCGTTGGCTTGCCCTGGCGGCGCCACTGCTCGCGGATGATGCCGATGTGCTGGGTGGGAATGGTCGGACCCGCCAGGGTGTTGCGGTCCACCAGCATCAGCCGGCCCACCGACCAACTGTCCCAACTGCCGTCCGGCGTCTGTACCACGTGGAAACCGTAGGTGCCGAAATAGCGCCCGCCGTCCTGCTCATGGAGCAAGGGAACCGGGAAGCGGGTCAGGTCCACCTGCTCGCCGAGCCAGACGTTTTCCTGCACCGGCCCGCGCTCCAGCCGGCGCGGCGCGATCGGTTCCGCGCGCATCGCGGCGCGCAGCATGGCCACGATGTCCCGCGGCCCGCTGTGTTCCGGCAGGCCGAAATGCAGCGCCAGGCGCGAATGGGCGCGGGCCCTGTCGGCGCGCAGGCCGGCCGGCGCGCCCAGTACCCGCGCGCCGGGCAGGCTGTCGCGGATGTTGTGGAACAGCGGGGCGGGTGCGCGGCGTTCGTAGACCCGGCGGGTGATGGCGCCGATCTCCAGGTTGGCGTCGACCTCGGTGTGCACGTCCACCAGGTCACCCTGGCGACGCAGGTGGTCGACGAAGTGGCGGAAATCCAGGGCGCTGCGGTTCATCGGCTCGCCATTCCATATAAGTGCGTGTGCACGCATCCTATTGAATGGTTCCAGGCGAGGTCAAGAAGTGCTGCGCTCCGTTCCGGGGATTCGTCGGGCCGTCGTGGCACGCGGCAAACCCCGCAGTGGCCGCTCAACGCACCATATAGTCCATCTGCCATGGCCGCGGAATCACCAGTGCCAGCAACGCGAGAAGAGCCGCCAGCGCTGCGCTCGCCGCCATCGCCGCGAGGCCCAGTTGCTGTTCCAGCAGGGCGCCGAGCACCGCGCCGACGCACATACCGCTCCAAGGCACCAGTTGCACCCGCCAGCCGTTGCGCCGCTCGCCCAGCAGCCAGCGGCCGAGGCCGCGGCCGAAGCGGGAGAGGGCGCCGGTGACGTAGGTCAGGCCGATGGGCAGGCCGTTGACCTGCTCGACCACGGCGTTGAGCATGCCCATGGCGAGGATCGCGGCGACCAGCGCCGGCACGTTCCAGTCGAATGGCCAGACCGCCGACAACGCCAGCAGCATCGCGCAGCAGACCAGGATCGGCGCCGCCCGGCGCCCGCTGAAGCGCGCCAGTATCACTCCCAGCGCGTTGCCGACGACGAAACTGGCCAGGGCGACGCTCAGCCGCACCAGCCCGCCGAAGTCGCCCTCGCCCAGCGATACCGCCAGGCGCGTGGTGTTGCCGCTCATGAAGGAAACGAAGTCGCCGGTGGCGAGGAAACCGATGGCGTCGGTCATGCCTGCCAGTACCGACAGCCCGGCCACCAGGCCGAGCCCGACACGCCCGCGCGTCCGCCGCAAACGAAGGCGCCGCGCGCTGCTACCCACCATGCTGTCTGGAAGCATCCGGAGAAACCACCCGCAGGAAGAGAAGGTCCGCCCCAGTGCGGACTCCCGATCTTAAGGCTCTCCCCAGGGAAAAGGCCAGGGGCGAGGCGGAGCGTCTGGGGCCGAAGATCCTGGTCAATCGGCAATGACAGTGCGGGGCGGGGCCTCAGATATCGAATACCGGTACCTGGTTTCCACCCAGTACCTCGATCTTGTCGGTCCGGTAGACCACCATCGCCTTGCTGCAGGTCACCGTGGAACGACCCTCTTTGCTGGCATTGAGATACACCGTGCCCTTGCCGGCGTAGACCGCTCTCGCGTTGGCGGCGATGCGCAGCTCGAGGGCCGCCGCTTCTCCGTCCTCGTCCCCGGCGAAGTCGCACCCGTAGAGGGCGATGGCCAGTTCCTTGCCGAACAGTTCGAGAAGGGTCGCACCAAAGGCCTGGGGCTCGACGAACTGCTTGCCCTGGACACGCCGGGCCATGACGTCCGCGGTGCTCTCGCCGTGGGGGTTGCCCAGCCAGAGTTGGCCAGCCGTGCCGTGGGTGGCGATGAGGATCGTATCGATGAAGTACTGTTCGCCGCTCTCCGCGGCAACCTTGCCTAGATCCCGAACCAACTGGGCGTAGTTGGTATCTGCCTTGATCGCGAAGGCCGGCTTGTAGAGCTTGTTCCGCGCATAGGCGACGACCGCCTCCGCGAAGGCGCTGCCGGAGTCGCCTCTCCGGATCTCCTGCTGGAAGTCGTGGTAGATGACCAGGACCGCCCCTTTCCTGACCGGGCCGCTGAGCCCTCCCTTGACGATGTCGAGGGCGAAACGGAAATTGGCGCTGAGCACCTGGGACGCATGGGTAGGAAAGGTATCCGTATCGGTCAGCAGTTCTACTTCGGTACCGACCAGCACCTCCTTTCGTTCGTCGCCCTCCGCCCAGGGCGTGTCGTCCACATCCGTTCCGTAGATCCTTGCGTCCAGGTCGACCTCGACGAGCGTACTCACTGTGAAGGGCACCAGAAGCTCTTCCGGGCCGAGTCGATTCTTGACCACGGCGCCCTTGCCTTGCTTGGCGATTTTCGTGACTACGCCATGCCATGAGCGCATCCTGTTGCTCCTGTGGGAGTCCTGGTAGGAACGGCATCCGAGCATGCAGAACTATAGACGTGAAACGGCCAGCCCCGAGGAACTATCCGCCGATCGACCCTTCATCTGGCCCCGGCCTTGAGTGCCATTCCCGGCCGGACAGGATCGGTTGCTCTGGTCTCGCGGCGAGGGACAGGCGCCGCTCGGCGGAGCGGGTGGCGGCGAGGCAGGTCTTGTCTAGTCCTGAAATAGGTTTACACCTGCTCAGGTAGGCCGATAGGCCTCAAAACGCCCGATGCACCGCATCGGGCGTTTTGTTTTTCAGGGCCATGTGAGGTCGCTCTGTGTTGTAGATCTGCACGGCTTCAGCAACCATCTTCCTTGCCTGCTCCAGATTTTCAGGGCTACTCAGCAGCAGCTCTGTTTTGAGGATCCCGTTGATGCGCTCAGCTAGCGCGTTCTGGTAGCAGTCATATCCGTCAGTCATCGAGCACTGGACGCCATGCCGTGCATGCAGTGACTGATACAGCGCCGAGCAATATTGAATACCGCGATCCGAGTGGTGGACCAGTGACTGGCGACGCTGCCGTTTGCGTAGGGCCTGCCTAAAGGCTTGTGCAACTGACTTGGCATGCAGGCTTTCATGCACATGATGGCCAACAATTTTTCTGGAATACGCATCCGTTACCAGGCTTAGGTACAGCGGGCCGCTACTGGCTGGCAGGTAAGTAATGTCCGCCGCCCAAACGTGCTCCGGTCCTGACGGGACAACCTGGTTCGGGCCTGACTTGAGTAGGTTCGGATGGCGGTAGAAGCGGTGAAAGCTTTGTGTTGTCTTGTGATACGCCCGCTTGGGCAACACCAGCAAACGGCGCTCTCCCAGGACCTGAAATAGTCGGTCTCGGCCAATTTGGAGCCGCCTATCAGGCTGGCAATGCAGCAGATAGTGCAGCTTTCGTGTGCCTAGTCGTGGCTGACGTATCCGGATTTGTTGAACAAATTCGACAACCCGATCTGCCTGGCGTGCTTTGCTATCAGCAACTCGATTGCGCTTGTAGTAAGCCTGTCGGCTCATGCCAAGAAACTGACAAGCCCTGGCAATGCTCAGTCCTGCGACTTGACCTTGCGAGAGGACTTGCCGGATCGCTTTTTTACGACCGATACACCGTAATCATTTTTCAGGACATCGACGACGGTCTCGAAGAACTGATCCTTCTGGCTCATCAACTCAAGCTGCTGCTCAAGCTCTTTGATCCGCTGCTCTGGAGTGAGCGTTTTGGGGTCAGACATCGCGCAACTCCTCTCGGCCCGAATCGACGCCCCTTGGCTCCAATCCTGCCGACCATGCTTGCGCAACCATACCAGAACCGTCGACCGGCCCTGGATGCCATACCGCACCTGGGCCTGCTTGTAGGTCACCTTTCCTTGTCATCTGACGAAAACTCCATCTGGCGCGGGACACCATCGACCTATAAATCGTCCTGCCAGTCGGTGCTGGGTTTGAGGCTGCTCAGGAACTCTTCCAGGGCATAGTCTTCGCCGGGCGGCAACCGGGTCGTGAGCCGACTGGCGGGCGCCACCGGGTCGGCCGATGGCGGCGGACCGTCGCCGCTGGCGGTCTGCGGCAGCAGGTCGACGCCGAACGGGTCGTGAACGGGCTTCTTCCCCGGCGTCGGCGAGCTGATGCCGATCAGGGTCGCCTGGTCCTTGCGCCGCAACGGCATCACCATGCTGCTGTCGCCGTTGAGGTAGCTGGCCATGGTCGCCAGGGTGATGCCAACGAAGGGCGAGGCCGCGCCGGTGTCGCCCAGGCGCTGGGTCAGGTCGTAGCTTTCCCGCGAGTCCAGCAAGTCCAGCGAACTCTGCGCGGCGCCCAGCGCCGGGGTGAGTTCGGCCAGCGGCGTGGCGTTCAAACCGCCGTCGTAGAACAGCCGGGCGGGCGCCGGCCTGAGCCCGGCACTGGCCGTCTTCCAGGCAGCGGCCAGTTGTGCGGTGAGAGCTTCGCGCTTGAGCCGTTCGCCGGTATCCGGGTGGGTCAGCGGCACACTCACCGGCCGATGCAGCCTGGCCAGCACCGGCAACGCATCCCACTGCTCCAGAGCCCGCTCGGTCCAGGGCTGGGGAATGAACGGCGTGGGGCGGAACTCCACCGGCGGCTTGCGCCAGCCCCAGCCACGGAACTCGGGGTCGATCCGGTTTTCGTTGACCTTGGTGTAGGGGGCGAACTGGCGTAGCCAGTCGACCCGCTCGGGGCGGCCGACGATCAGGGCGACCATTGCATCCGTAAGCGTTCCAGGTATCCGAGGGCCTGACACAGCGCCTAGTGACTTGAATGTTACATCTCTACTGGAAAGCGCCCCCGCCATACTGATGCCTTCATTCGCATACACCAACACTGCTGGCAAGTCAGGGTTGCGTTCGAATAAACTGAACAACGCCTCCAGTACTCCTTCAGGCGTATCGTTACAGATAATGCCATCCTGCAAATTGGCAATCCGATGCCAATGCAGTCCAGCCGGAACACGGAGATCATTGACTTTTACTGACAGGCTTTCCCGCGTCTCCTCCGGAGTGAAGCGTAGGTTAGGAGTGCTCGGATCCCAACCACGCACCACCGTCACCGTCGGTATCGGCCATTTCTCCAGGAAGTTTTTCAGCCCTAGTTCCAAGGCGTCCGCTTGGCGCTTTTCATACGCCATATCCTTGTCATCCGCAGACGTCGGATACTTCTTCGGGTCCATCGGCAGGATGCTGCCGACATGCAACGCCTCGGCCTGTGCGGCATTCTGCTCCTGCAAGGCCTTCCACACTTGCCCCTGGCGAAACACATCCAGGCTCATGCCTATGCTGAGCACGTCCAGGGTTTCCAGGCGCGGCGAAGTTGTCGGTGGGTGATAAGCATCAGCGGACATGGTGGCCTCCTTGGCCGGGGCGTAGGCGGTAACGGACGTGGCCGGACTGGCAAAGCAGCGCATCGAGGATAGCGGCGACTCGGCCGCCTGCCCCACAGGGCAGTTCAAAAGGACGCCAACGAGAGAGAAAGCTGAGAGCATCAAGCGCATTAGATTGTCCCCCCAAAGCGCACCGCCTGCTCGTGGTAACGATCTAGGATGGTTTGTGTCCCGACTAGGGAAGGCAGTCTATTTCCTACTACCACAGGGAACTCGCCACTCTTGCGGTAAGCTACGGTGGCGTCTATTAACTGGCTGTTTTTAGATTCTTCCGCACGGTACAAAGCACGCACCTCTTCATCCGGCAGATCAACAGACGCATCACCTTGACTAAATATTCCTTTGTCCGAAGCCTTCCAATCCAACCGCCAATCCGCCACCCGACACAGATACTGATAGAAAACCACATCATCCACGCTGTCCCCGGCCCCGATGGCCAGGTCATAGGCCAGTACCCGCCGGTTATGCTCCGGGTTGTTGGGTATGGCCGAGTGGAACGACAAGGGCTCCAGATGGCCCTCCGCCGTCTGCAGGCGCAGCCGGGCCTCGTAGGGAGTTTCCGCGCGGGTGACCAGAACCATGCCGGTGCCCAGTTCACGAGCGGAAAATACATGGGTCTGCTGGGCCAATTCCTTGCCTTCGTTCAACGCCCTCTCCACGCTGCGCGCGTCGCGCCCGTAGCGGTACGCCAGCGCGGCGTCCACCTGTTGCGCGACGGCGTGCCCGCTGTCCTTTTCCTTCCAGCCGCCGTTGCTTACGCCGATGGCGGCGTCGATCGGATCGAGGGTATCGCGCACCTGATAGACGCCGCTGGCGGAGTTCTCTCCCGGCGCCGTGACGGCTCCGTCGAAATCGAATCGCGCTTCCGTCGGCAACGGCAGACGCGGCGCGGTCAGCAGCACGCTGTCGCCCTGGTCGAAGTTCGCCCGGCCGAATCTGTCCTTGCCGCCCAGCCCGGTGTCTTCCCAGGTCTTCTCGCCGGCCAGCAGAAGAGGATAGACATGGGGAGGGGCGTGCCCGCCGATCTTTTCCTTCTCGCCATTGCGCTTGCGTACGGTGAAGATGCGCTGGTGAAAACCCTGCGGCAGCCCGGTCCTTCCCGGGAGCCCCTTGACCTGCTCAGCAATGCCGCGCCAGCCGATACCCTGGACGTTGGCAAGTCCCACCGTCTGGTCCTGGGGCGTGAAATACAGGTAGACACTGCCGCGATTGTCGCGCTCATCGAAGCTGAGCCGTTCCCCGTCGATGGTCGTCTGGCAGCCCTGGCCACCCACCCAGCCGGGGCCGCCTATCGCGCCGTAGCCTTGGCAGTTGCGCAACGCGACGCTGCTCAGCGCGGGGACCGGATGGCGTCGGCCGCAGATGAACTCGAGGATACCTTTGAGCGTGGCCAGCCGCGCCTCTCTGGTCTGCTGGCTGCTCCAGCCCTGGAGCTTCTCGTTGAGGGGTTCGAACAGGCCGTAGGGTGAGTTGAGCATGATCACCCCGTCCGCCGGCGCCACGCCGTCATCCTTGAGGAAGGCATGTGCCAGCAGGGTCAACAGGGTGCCCTGGCTGTGCCCGACGACATTGATGGTGTCGTCGGGGTAACGCTTGCGGATGATCTTGATCAACATGGCCAGGCGCATGGCCGCAAGGACCATGTACTTGCGCCCTGCCGCCGAAAACAGCGGATGGGTCATGGTGCCGCCGAACCAGTCCAGCGAGATGAAACCGAACAGCTTGCCGTTGAAACCCTGGCCCCACATGTCCGGCAGGTTGGTGGTGGCATTGACGAACTGCCCGCCTTCCTTGGTGCCGGACTTGTCCAGCCGGTTGCCGTTGCGGTCCAGCCATTCGCCGTGGGCCGCGGTCTTGTTGATGTATTGCTCTTCCTCGCGGAAGCCCCAGTAGAAAGGTACGACTACGCTGCGTACGGCGGCCCCGCCGGCGCCACTGGCGAACTTGCGCCGGTAGTAGACGACGTCGGGGTTCTCTGCCTTGCCTTCGTCGTCCGCCGGCAGGCTGTAGCCCGCCGGCGTCAGGTAGCCGGGATTGGCCTGCCCGCCGGGCAAGGTCGGCGGCATGTCCAGGCGTTCGTTGAGCCCCTGGCAGAGCCCTCGCTCGATCCGTTCGTAGCAACCCGCGAGATCGTTGACGCCATGCACCACGATGGTCACGCAAGGCTTGGGCGGAGGCGGCACCAGCTGCACGTCGCCGCCCTTGGGCAAGGTGATGGACTGGGCAGAGACGATCGTCCTCGACCGAACCCTATCGTTCATGGCTTCTCTCCTTGCCGCTCCTCGGCGTTGCGTCGTGCCAGGCAGGTCGCTTCGTCGAGCAGCATCCAGTTGCCAGGTTCGCCGACCAGGCAGAATTCGACGGCAATGCTGGAAACCGTTTGCCGGTGCCGACGGCTACGCTCGTTGAAATGAATGAATGCGTTGTAGCTCCCATCTGGCTGCAAGCGCTCCGGCCGGCGCAGGAGCACGCTGGAGCCGGGATAGTCGCCGAAGACCTCGATCTCCCCGGCACGCCACCCGGGCGGGAGCTCGATCCGCCACAGCGTTTCCTGGCAATGGCTGCCGACCCGCCGACATACCGAAACACGGGTGATCTCGACGTCGTTGGTTTCCGCCAGCAAGGGGCGTAGATCCAGTGTCACGCGCCCGGAGCCGGCGTGCACCGGGATCTGCGGTGGCAGTTTGGAAACGGCCAGGGCCTGGGCGCTTCCCAGGCCGAACAGGCAGGCAATGAGCAAGGTCTTGCATTTCATTGGTCAGTATCCCGTTGGGAAGTTTTTCAGTACGCCAGCGAACCTGCTGTTCGCAGAGGCTTCCCCGAACTCGTTCTTCTCGAGGAAATAATCTCGAACGATGTCTCCCTGCTGTTCGATGTTGTAGTCCTTCAACGTCTTTCCCGGCTCCAACCGGTAGGCGTACTGGTCGCCTAGGAGAAACTGCCTGGCTTGCTGGTAGGCCCCCACCAGAAGGACGTTGACGCCATGCTGGTGCTGCCAGACATGGGTCATTTCGTGAATGAACAGACCCTGGCGCTGCAGGCTCTCCAGGCTCCAGTCCGCCACGCCGCGCAACTCCTCGCCGAAGTAGATGTGGCCGTTCGGCGCCATCACGTAGTCCTTGCCCTGCCAGGGGACATAGTCCTCGTCGCGCAGGCGGACCGTGGAATAGTCGATGGAATCGCCGAATACGCCTTTCGCCAGGCTGATTTCCCCTTCGCTGAGAGCACGTCCGGCCTCGGCGTCGGGGCCACTCAGGAGCTTGCCGACTGCAACCGCCGCGCCAACCGCCGCTGCTATCCCGGCAACTGCGGAGGCGGGCGATTTCGTGTGTTTCATATCGACCTTGGCGATGTTCATCGCATCCTTCTGCAGCAGCTGGGTAGCGCCTTCGGCGTCGGTGACGCCCTCGATGACCTCGCCGTTGGCCATGGTGATGGTATAGGGCACGTTGGGCATGGCCGTCTGCCCGTCCAGTTGCTTGAGGACGAACCGCCGCTGCGTCTCGCCCACCTCGAACTGCGGCAGCTCGGCTTCCAGGCTGGCCGCGCCGACATGACTGTGCTTCGCCGCCTTGACCACGAAGTTGCCGGGCATGCCCAGCTCGATGTTGCCGCCCTTGAGGGTCAGGTAGGCGCCGCCGCA